>NZ_QLYY01000035.1 GCF_003350295.1 Vibrio tetraodonis | reverse complement strand
AAAGTGCGTCGTAGTCCGGATTGGAGTCTGCAACTCGACTCCATGAAGTCGGAATCGCTAGTAATCGTGGATCAGAATGCCACGGTGAATACGTTCCCGGGCCTTGTACACACCGCCCGTCACACCATGGGAGTGGGCTGCAAAAGAAGTGGGTAGTTTAACCTTCGGGGGGACGCTCACCACTTTGTGGTTCATGACTGGGGTGAAGTCGTAACAAGGTAGCGCTAGGGGAACCTGGCGCTGGATCACCTCCTTATACGATGGATGGTTTGCTTTTGCTTTTTAAAGTGAAAACAAATTAAGTCGCGATGAGTGTTCACACAGATTGATGGTTTATGTAGTTTAAGAGAAAGAAGATATCCCAATATCTTCGACTTAGTGTCCCGTTCGTCTAGAGGCCTAGGACACCGCCCTTTCACGGCGGTAACAGGGGTTCGACTCCCCTACGGGATACCATTGGGTCGTTAGCTCAGTTGGTAGAGCAGTTGACTTTTAATCAATTGGTCGCAGGTTCGAATCCTGCACGACCCACCATTTTCTCAAGATACGGGGCTATAGCTCAGCTGGGAGAGCGCCTGCCTTGCACGCAGGAGGTCAGCAGTTCGATCCTGCTTAGCTCCACCATTCTTGATGATATGGGCGATTAGCTCAGTTGGGAGAGCACCTGCCTTACAAGCAGGGGGTCACTGGTTCGAGCCCGGTATCGCCCACCATTCTCTAAGTATCTTTGGTTGTTTTATCCAAACCACTTCAGTAAGCGTATGTGGTTAGATAAACGACGCCGAGAATCTTTAGATAATGTACTTCCCTTTGGGAAAACATAGCTCTTTAATAATTTGGAAAGCTGACAAAACAATCTTGATTCCTTGTGAATAGGATTGTTTGTAAAGTTCTCAATGTTTATCGAAAGATAAACACCAATAAACACATTCAAGTGTTCTTGGAAACAACACCTTAGTGTGTTGTTTATATTTGAGTCCGGCAAAATCGAGTCTGCATCATGTTTAAATAATTGCAGACAACTTTGGTTGTTTAAACAACAACACCAAATATTGCGACGTGGATTTTGGCCTTCAGGCTAGGCGCTGAGAAATGGGTCGACGGGAGTGTGGTTTTTCTACATGACCGAGCC
>NZ_QLYY01000034.1 GCF_003350295.1 Vibrio tetraodonis | reverse complement strand
TTTGCTTGCCTATAATTTAGTACGTTTAGAAATGATTCATATTGCCGAAGATGCCAATGTAAGCCCAACTCGGGTTAGCTTCACAGCAGCAATAAATTTGATAGATGCCCAGTTGCGCTGGCTAGCGCTCAGCCCCGATGGCACTTTACCTGTCAGGCTCAAACAAATGCGAGAGAGCATCAGCCATTTCATTTTGCCAGATAAAAGAAAGGACCGAACGTTTCCACGTTCAGTCCTCTTTGTTCGGGCCAAATATCCATTTAGATATAAGTGTTAATACTTATCCGAACGGCATTAAGCTATCTATGCTGGGCTTTTTGGTTTTTTTAATCGGTTGTAATTAGGAGTGGCCAGCCAAGATCACTTTGTCGGTTGGCTTCTATATCTAGTTCCGCCGCGATGAGAGGACTTGCCTCAAGCCAGCGAGAAGACATGATGAGTGTCAGCTCGTCTTTATCCGATATCAGTTTTATTTTTGGTTCTAAATCAGGGTTGCGCCTGTGTGAAAGTATCACTGCTAAACGAAGTAAACGAAGCACTCGTGCGGCGCTGCTAGCTGACATGGCATGCTGCGCTGGCAGAGGAGTTAGGTTTTCGCGGTAACGACGTACTACCTCACTCAAAAGCTGCTTTTGAGCGCGTGTATAGCCTGGCAGATCTAGATGTTGTAATAGATAGGCGCTATGATCCCCGCCTTTTTTGAAATCAATGGTTAGACCGATTTCATGTAACTTAGCGGCTGCTTCTAAGATTGCATTGCCTTGCGCTTCCGGTATCCATTTGTCTTCACATTGATGGAGCAACTTACTAGCCAAGTTAGCGACTTGTTCGCCGTACGCTTTATCCAATTGGTAGCGACTTTGCACACTGGCTATGGTGCGAGCTTGAATGTTGTCTTGCTTAAGCTCGTCAACCATTTCGTATACCAGCCCTTCGCGCAGTGCTCCGCCAGACAGTGTCATCGAATCTATGTTTAGCAGCTCAAAAATTGCAATTAAAATAGAAAGGCCACTTGGGAACACAAGGGCGCGCTCTAGGGTTAAACCTTCAATTTCAAGCTCTTCCAAGTGATCGGTGAGCATGGCCTGCTTTTGTAGTCGCTTAAGCTTAGCGTGGGTGATGACCTCATCCATACCTTGTGCCAGCATTATTTCCTGCAAGGCTTGCACTGTGCCTGAAGCACCGACACACACATCCCAACCTATGCTTGTGTACTGGCTTAGTACGGGGTGTAGGGTTTTTTTGGCTGCGGCTATAGCACTTTCGAAGTTTTCAGCAGAAAGCTGTCGGTCTTTGAAGTGATTTTCTAGCCAAGTGACACAGCCCATTTTTAAACTATTGAGCACTTGAGCGTCAAACCCCTGGCCGATGATGAGCTCTGTACTTGCCCCGCCAATATCAACTACTAAGCGGCGCCCGCAGCCACCTGAAGTATGCGCGACACCTTTGTAGATAGTCGCGGC
This sequence comes from Vibrio tetraodonis, assembly GCF_003350295.1. GTDB lineage: Bacteria > Pseudomonadota > Gammaproteobacteria > Enterobacterales > Vibrionaceae > Vibrio > Vibrio tetraodonis. The sequence goes on along the minus strand of NZ_QLYY01000034.1, from coordinate 8,116 downwards.
TTCTTCCTTGCCATCAATGACTTCTATCTTATAGCCTAGTATTTGTTTCGCCTGACTAAGGAAGATATCTGCATTGGTCGCAGTTCTCAGTGTTGCCGTACCGACAATGCGAATATTTTGCTTATCAATGTCTTGCAGGCGCTCAGCAAAGAGACTCAGACAGTCCCACCCCCTCTGCATAGCCTCTTGGCTCAAACGATTGTTTGAGTCTAATCCTGCAGCTAGACGTACTTTACGTTTTATTTTCGCCATGGTTTGTATGCTGCCATCAATATGACGAACAATCAGCATATGAAAACTGTTAGACCCTAGGTCAATGGCAGCATAAAGTGGGGATGACACTTCTTGTCTCATAAACGGCCTTATGAATCTTTACTTTGACGCTGACGAGAGCGGTTATTTGAACGGCGGTTATTCGAGCGTGAACCACCAGTGTTAGTGCGACGTTGCTGTGGTCGATTAGAACGCATGCGTAATGGAGCAGGCAGATCTTGAATTAACGCCTGTGCATCGTATTCAGAGACTGGAATGGTATGCTCTATATACTCTTCAATCGCGGGAAGATTAATGGCGTATTCTTCGCAAGCGAAGCTAATAGAATGACCACTTGCACCAGCTCTTCCTGTGCGGCCTATGCGGTGAACGTAATCTTCACAGTCGTCAGGTAGGTCATAATTGAATACGTGAGTGACTTGTGGGATGTGCAGTCCTCTAGCGGCGACATCCGTTGCGACGAGCAAATCGACTTCTCCACGAGTAAATTGCTCAAGGATTTTTTCACGTTTTTTCTGAGGCACATCTCCAGTGAGAAGCCCAACTCTGTGTTGATCGGCTGCAAGGTGTCCCCAGATCGATTCGCATTTGTGCTTAGTGTTAGCAAATACTATCGCTCGCTCAGGCCATTCTTCTTCGATCAAAGTTTGTAGAAGGGTCATCTTATCTTCGTTTGACGGATAGAAGAGTTCTTCTTGGATGCGGTGACCTGTTTTTTGCTCTGGCTCAGCAGCAAGGTGTTCTGGGTTATACATATGCTCGAAAGCCAGCTCTTGAACTCTGTAAGACAAGGTGGCAGAGAACAACATGTTTAGGCGCTGTTTGGGTTCTGGCATACCGCGGAAAAGGAAGCGTATATCTTTAATAAAGCCCAGATCAAACATTCGATCGGCTTCATCAAGGACGACGGCTTGTATGCTTTTAAGGTTAAATACGCGCTGCTTGTAAAAATCGATAATTCGACCTGTGGTGCCGATAAGAACGTCAACACCTTGCTCTAATTTTGCCAGCTGTTTTTCATAACTTTCGCCACCGTAAGCCAGTGCGGCTTTGATGCCCGTGGTTTCAATTAATGGCTTGGCATCATTATATATCTGGATGGCAAGTTCACGAGTCGGAGCCATTATAATGGCTCTAGGCTGTGTAGCCTTTCTACCTTCATGCTCGGGTGTGTTGAGAAGGTGGTTAAAAGTAGCAGTCAGGAAAGCCAGGGTTTTCCCTGTTCCAGTTTGAGCCTGTCCTGCAATGTCTTGGCCGGTGAGCAGTACCGGCAACGCCAAAGCTTGAATCGGGGTACAAAATTCGAACCCTTTTTTATTCAAACCTTCAATAACTTGGGGGTGTAAACCCAAATCGGCGAACTTTTGCTCTGTGATATGCGTCTTTTTCATAGCTATAGAATATCAGCTTAAGCTTGCAATACGAAGGTAAATACATTCCAATAGGGCATCTAAATACTGGTTATCATCCAACCAGTCCGAAAAAACACATTGGAGTGTAAGATGAGTGATAAGATTTTGCAGCTAACTGATGACGGTTTTGAGAACGATGTAATCAATGCTGCAGGCCCAGTTCTTGTTGATTTTTGGGCAGAATGGTGTGGTCCTTGTAAAATGATCGCCCCTATTTTGGACGAAATCGCAGACGAGTACGAAGGTAAACTCACTATCGGTAAATTAAATATCGACCAAAATGCAGGTACTCCACCCAAATTTGGTATCCGAGGTATTCCGACCTTATTACTATTTAAGGATGGTGGTGTAGCAGCAACTAAAGTAGGCGCTTTGTCTAAAACTCAACTGAAAGAGTTTTTAGACGCGAACCTATAAGTTGTTCCTGCGATAAAACCGTGCATTTTCATCGATGCGCGGTTTTGAATATCAACAAAATCTAGACTAGGCTAGTATTTAGTGCTAGATTATCGCACGTTAAATAAACTAGTTTCTCTTCTTGGTCGATCCTGTGACCGAATTCATCTTAACTAAATAACAGATCCTATTTTGACTAAACAAGCATCCACCACCATGAATCTAACAGAACTGAAGAACAGACCAGTGTCTGATCTTGTCAAGCTGGGCGAAAGCTTAGGCCTTGAAAACCTAGCTCGTTTGAGAAAACAAGATATCATCTTCGCCATTTTAAAAGCACACGCAAAAAGCGGTGAAGATATATTTGGCGACGGAGTTCTGGAAATACTTCAAGACGGCTTTGGTTTTTTGCGTAGCGCAGATAGTTCATACCTAGCCGGTCCTGATGACATTTATGTTTCTCCGAGTCAGATCCGTCGTTTTAACCTACGTACCGGTGACTCAATTGCTGGCAAGATTCGCCCACCAAAGGACGGTGAACGATACTTTGCGTTGTTAAAAGTCAATACGGTTAATGATGACAAGCCAGACAACGCACGTAATAAGATTCTGTTTGAAAACTTAACCCCATTACACGCCAATGAGCGTATGGTGATGGAGCGAGGCAATGGTTCGACAGAAGATATTACCGCACGAGTTTTAGACCTTGCTTCACCGATTGGTAAGGGTCAGCGTGGCTTGATTGTTGCTCCACCAAAAGCGGGTAAAACAATGCTGTTGCAAAATATTGCACAGAGCATTGCTTATAATCACCCTGAGTGTGAGCTAATGGTACTTCTTATTGACGAACGTCCGGAAGAAGTAACTGAGATGCAGCGTTTGGTTAAAGGGGAAGTAGTCGCTTCTACCTTTGATGAACCTGCTTCACGTCATGTTCAAGTTGCAGAAATGGTGATTGAAAAGGCGAAACGTTTAGTTGAACACAAGAAAGATGTGGTTATCTTGCTTGATTCTATTACTCGCCTAGCAAGAGCCTACAACACTGTTGTTCCTTCATCAGGTAAGGTGCTGACTGGTGGTGTTGATGCCAACGCATTGCACCGTCCTAAACGCTTCTTTGGTGCTGCCCGTAATGTTGAAGAGGGTGGTAGTTTAACTATTATCGCGACTGCGCTTGTAGATACAGGCTCTAAGATGGATGAAGTGATCTACGAGGAATTTAAAGGTACAGGTAATATGGAACTGCACCTAAATCGTAAGATTGCGGAGAAGCGAGTTTTCCCTGCTATTGACTTCAACCGCAGTGGTACTCGTCGTGAAGAGCTTTTGACTAAAACGGACGAGCTACAGAAAATGTGGATTTTGCGTAAAATTGTTCACCCTATGGGAGAGATCGACGCAATGGAATTCCTGATTGATAAGCTTGCCATGACCAAAACTAATGATGAATTTTTCGATGCAATGCGGCGTCAATAAGAATTTGTGAATCATTACGCCATCGACATTGTCGGTGGCGTTTTTGTTTGCATTCTCGTTTGATAAGCCGCACAATGAGTAAGAATGTTAAAAGGAGGTTAACATGCAACAAGGAATGTTGTCGTCGGTTCTCCTGTGTGCATCTTTATTCATCGGAGCTCCAACTGCATTGGCAACCGAAATGCAGCCTAATCAAGTTCATCTTCTGATTGATAGCCAACAAATCAACAGAAAGGTGGCTGATTTGCTGCAATCTGCAATTCAAGGTAAGACAGACTCATTGAGCTTTGCGTTGGAAAGAATGGCACTCCCGCAACAGGAAGTTGCTAGGTATCTTTTGTTGCGGGAGATAGAAGCGCAAAATATTCCCTTAACGCCTTCAATGGCGCTGTTTGTTGAACAGCAGAAATCTATGGCTCCCACTTATCAGGTTATGGAAAGAGGGGAGGGGTATGAGTTTTCTGTTCCCGCTTTTAATTACCCTGCAATCGCTAGTCGCATACTTAAACGCTGGAAGCAAGATACACTGGCCTTAGACTTTGTTCTCAACGCTGAGCGTGGAGAGCTGGATCTTAAGCTCTGGTTATCAGGTAATGAATATCAGCTTCAAGCGAAAGAAGCTCTATTTTTGCGTGAACTTGATAATTTATCCTCGAAAGCTATTGATAATCTAGCATCTCAATTAACCGATGAAGCCGTTACAAGCTGGTTACCCTCGTCAAAAATTATGGCCCGACTGGCGCAAGCCAGCAATGACTCTGAAATCTACAAACTACTTTGGTTAATGCGGGCAGATTTCCATAGTCAGTCGGAATTGAGCCGATTAGCTGAAGTCGGGGATGGATTTTCCATAGTGCAAATCATGAATGCCTCATATAACCCTAGTCTTAAAGAGCAAGCAATTAAGGAGTTAGCGCGTATTAAGCCAATGAAAGAAGAGGTTAAAGCGTTTCTGATTGACCGAATGACTTTGCATGATGAAGCCTCTATGGTTGCGACTGAGCTTGCCAATCAAGGTTACTCCCCATGGCTGGAAGAACTTGCCAACGATAATCCTCAGGTGCGAAGCCACGCTATTATGAATGCTTTGTCACAATAGTATTAACCTTATTAAAAAGGGGGATGGAGATATCTCTCTTTTTGTTATACTGCCCCCAGACTAATCAACTCACAGCAGATCTATGATTTTTAGGGACTTACGCGATTTTATTGTTCACCTTGAACGGGAAGGTAAACTAAAACGCATTTCTGAACCTGTTGATCCACATTATGAGATGACAGAAATAAGCGATCGTGTTCTACGCGCAGGTGGCCCTGCATTGTTATTCGAGAACCCAATTGGTTACGATATACCCGTGCTTACCAACCTGTTTGGTACCGCAGAGAGAGTGGCAATAGGTATGGGACAAAACGATGTGATGGACCTACGTAATGTAGGCAAATTGCTGTCTTATCTCAAAGAGCCAGAGCCACCTAAAGGTTTTAAAGATGCATTGCAAAAGCTTCCTGTATTTAGGCAGGTACTCAATATGCCAGTTAAAAGGCTACGTAATGCAGCATGTCAGCAGATCATTTGGCAAGCTGATGAAGTTGATCTTGATAAAATTCCAGTAATGAGTTGCTGGCCTGACGATGTCGCACCTTTGTTGACTTGGGGGCTAACTATCACCCGAGGACCACTTAAAAAGCGTCAAAATCTTGGTATTTATCGTCAACAAAAACTCTGTAAGAACAAAGTGATCATGCGTTGGCTTGCCCATCGTGGTGGAGCTCTTGATCTGAAAGATTGGATGGAAGCTAAGCCAGGTGAACCTTTTCCTGTTTCTGTTGCTTTCGGTGCAGATCCCGCCACTATTCTTGGTGCGGTTACACCTGTACCAGATACCCTGTCAGAATACGCATTTGCGGGGTTGTTGCGAGGGAGCAAAACTGAGGTAGTGAGGTCTATTAGTAATGATCTCGAGGTGCCAGCAAGTGCTGAAATCGTGCTCGAAGGCTACATCGATCCAAATGAGTACGCTGATGAGGGACCTTACGGAGACCATACAGGCTACTACAACGAAAAAGAAAGGCATCATGTCTTTACAGTTACTCACGTGACTATGCGTAAAGATCCTATATATCATAGTACTTATACTGGCCGCCCGCCCGATGAGCCTGCAGTCCTTGGTGTCGCACTTAATGAAGTTTTTGTGCCTATATTACAAAAACAATTCCCAGAAATAGTTGATTTCTACTTACCACCTGAAGGCTGCTCTTATCGAATGGCTGTAGTGACAATCAAAAAGCAGTATCCAGGACATGCTAAACGAGTAATGATGGGCGTATGGTCTTTTTTACGTCAGTTTATGTATACGAAATTTGTCCTTGTTTGCGATGAAAGTGTTAATGCTCGTTGTTGGAATGATGTTGTTAGTGCAATGTGTGAGAACATGGATCCTGCGGCTGATACGTTATTGATAGAAAACACTCCGATTGACTCGTTAGACTTTGCTTCTCCTATTGCTGGGCTTGGCTCTAAAATGGGTTTGGATGCCACTATTAAATGGGACGCAGAAAAGATTAATCGTCAAGATATGTTATCGGCGCCAAGCGAAGTCACTGTGGAGGATACACTAGAAAAACTACGTGAAGCTTTTCCGGAAATAATCGATATTTCAATGCCAAGTTCTGGAACAAGCGCTTTTGTAATTATTTCGATGCTGAAAGCACATGCGGGACAATCCCAGTCGTTACTAAAAAGCATATGGGAATTTTCACAACAAAGCCTTGATGCTAGATTTGTCATTCTTTGTGATGATGATGTTAATGTTCATGATTGGAATGATATAATTTGGGCCATCACGACTAGAATGGACCCTTTACGTGATTCAACTGTAGCCCAAGAAAAAGGTGGGCAGGGCGCAAAGCTAGGGTTGGATGCAACCAAAAAGCTCTCTGGTGAAGTGACACGAGAGTGGGGGACCCCGATTAAGAAAGACCCTAATCTAGTTGAGCAGGTTGATGCTAAGTGGAGTAAGCTCGGTATATGAGACGTTACTCGAGTACTAAAGTGGCATTATATCAAATTACTGAGTTAAGACATTATAACTAATAAAAGTGGCGCTTCACTGTTGGAGAGAGGCGCTACATAACACAGAGTCTACGTCGGCAAGTAGACCAGAGGAATACCATGACTATCCAATGTATAGTGAAATCTATTGAGCCCCTAGCAAGTAATACTTATCGCATTCTTTTGCACCCTGAAACTCCTGTGGTTTTTAAAGCTGGGCAATATTTAACCGTGGTGATGGGTGAAAAAGACAAACGACCATTTTCAATAGCAAGTAGCCCTTGCCGTCACCACGGTGAGCTTGAACTTCATATTGGTGCAGCTGAACATAATGCCTACGCCATAGAAGTAGTGGATATAATGCAAAAATCTTTGGATGACGGTTCTAAGGTGAGCATTGAGGTGCCTCATGGTGATGCATGGATAAGAGAAGACAGTGACCGACCACTACTTTTAATCGCTGGTGGAACAGGTTTTAGTTACGTACGTTCTATTTTGGATCACTGTATTGCGCAAAATAACTCTAAGGATATTTACCTCTATTGGGGAGCACGTGATGAATGCCAACTATACGCAATAGAAGAGCTTAACGATATCGCATCTAACCACAGCAACATTCATTTTATACCAGTTGTAGAACAAGCTGACTCTAGTTGGCAAGGGAAAACAGGTAATGTTTTGGCTGCCATAGATGAAGACTTTGAGTTACTAGATGATTATGACATCTATATTGCTGGCCGCTTTGAAATGGCAGGAGCTGCCCGAGAGCAGTTTACCCAGAGTAAAGGAGCTAAGAGTGAACACATGTTTGCAGATGCTTATGCGTTTATATAGTGAGCATAGCGCTAGGTGATTTGTCTAGGAATCAACCGAAAATATTTTAATGTCTATTTTTATTGAAATAAACACTTGCATAGTCACGTTAGCTCTCTATAATGCGTTCCTACTAACAGGGGTTAAGGCATAGGTCTGAAGCCTGTTAATGAGGTTGAAAATAGCCGTTAAAATTAATTTTAAAAAGTGTTTGACTCTTTAAATTATATCGCTAGAATTCACCTCCGCTTTGAGAGATAAGCAGTTCAAAGCAACGCTCTTTAACAAACTAAACCTATCAATCTGTGTGGGCACTCGTTGATGATAATCCAAAAAGATTTATCAATGAACTGAGTGACCAATCGGTAGTAATACCGGCACAGTCAATTCAACATTACATAGTAATGTTATCAGTATTCATTGAGCCGCATCTTAGATGCACAAAACTTTAATTGAAGAGTTTGATCATGGCTCAGATTGAACGCTGGCGGCAGGCCTAACACATGCAAGTCGAGCGGAAACGAGCTATCTGACCCTTCGGGTGACGATAACGGCGTCGAGCGGCGGACGGGTGAGTAATGCCTGGGAAATTGCCCTGATGTGGGGGATAACCATTGGAAACGATGGCTAATACCGCATAATAGCTTCGGCTCAAAGAGGGGGACCTTCGGGCCTCTCGCGTCAGGATATGCCC
>NZ_QLYY01000008.1 GCF_003350295.1 Vibrio tetraodonis | reverse complement strand
TGACCTTGTGTACCCTGACTAGAAGAAACCTGATCAAATAAGGTTGAGGCTGGCTTCGAGTCCGATGGGACCACATTGTGCCTCGGACCCGGTTCATAGTTAGACCCACTCACGGCCCCCGCAGTCAAGCGTACTGGACCCTTATTGGTCGATGCATCAGGTTGACGTGATATTCGCTCCGCCTTTCTAACATCCTCACCCTCTACCACCAAGGTCGACGCATCGATAAAACCAYCATCATCTGCACTATCAGCTGCAATGGATGGCTTACTATCCGTTGTAGYCTTGGATTGTTGAGGCTCCTGATGACCTTGTGTACCCTGACTAGAAGAAACCTGATCAAATAAGGTAGAGGCTGGCTTCGAGTCCGATGGGACCACATTGTGCCTCGGACCTGGTTCATAGTTAGACCCACTCACGCCCCCCGCAGTCAAGCGTACTGGACCCTTATTGGTCGATGCATCAGGTTGACGTGATATTCGCTCCGCCTTTCTAACATCCTCACCCTCTACCACCAAGGTCGACGCATCGATAAAACCACCATCATCTGCACTATCAGCTGCAATGGATGGCTTACTATCCGTTGTAGYCTTGGATTGTTGAGGCTCCTGATGACCTTGTGTACCCTGACTAGAAGAAACCTGATCAAATAAGGTTGAGGCTGGCTTCGAGTCCGATGGGACCACATTGTGCCTCGGACCCGGTTCATAGTTAGACCCACTCACGRCCCCCGCAGTCAAGCGTACTGGACCCTTATTGGTCGATGCATCAGCGCTTTTGTCTCGTTTGTTGCCTTCTTGAGTGTTACTCGGCGTTTGAGCATCGTTGTCGGTGTTAGCACCCGGATTCGTATTAGCTCTATGTGAATGATTTATCTCACTATTTGACGGTGTATCTACTACCTCTCGGCTAGTCTTTTTCCCTATTTCTTCCAGTGAGTAACGTAAAATTGAAAACTCTTTATCGGATAGGTGCTTTTCCGCACTTGAAACCTGCTCTGGTATGTCACCATAATAATTATTTGTAATGGTATCACCATGATTGATGGTATCACCATGGTTAATTGTATCACCATAGTTGTAATTATTCGTGATATAGGTATTGCCACCAGTTGAGTTAACATTCACTGGCTCAGGCATCTCTTGATCTGTCGAGCCCTCTTTAGGTTCAGCTGGCTTAACCTCGATAATGTCACCAACACGGTAGGGAACACCGTTAATAATGATCTTATCCCCAGATTTAACGGGAAGACCATCGGAACTATCTTCAGGTGTAGGTTCGTCCTCAGGAATACTTTCCGGATTCAATGGTTGAGACGGCCGAGTATTTTCTTCAGGTTCTTTCGCTTCTTCGGGCTCTTTGGGGCTTTCTTTTGGTGGTTCTTTAGGCTGTTCCTCTTTTTTTAGAGGTATCTGAAAAGTCCGGCCACCATGCATACAAGAAAGCAAAGTATTGCCTCCAAATGCAATAAGAGCACCTCCTGGTGGAAAGAAGACGCCAACACCGAGACCAACAACCAGTAAAATGCCTCCACCCAAAGCATGAATTTTTGCTTTTTTCTTATGGCTAAATCTACCGCTAGTCGTGCGCTCCACCTCTTTATGCTTAGACTGATTCTTCTTGTCCGTTGTGCTCGCCTTTTTACCTTCCGTGTCGATTTCAGTAGACTCACTATCCAAGAGGCTGTTACTGGCAGACATACTATCAATAAGAGGGTTGCTTAGACTCCTACCATCCGCTTGGCTTGCCACTAGCATGGACTGTGTACGTCGAAGCGCGCCAGGTTTAGTGCCATCAGTCTCTGTGCGGAGTGAGATTTCAGGCATACTCGTGCTTCTATGCAGAGATGGAGTTTTCATTTTTAGAACCTCATTACTTCTAATAGTTGTATCGTCAAGCGTCGAAGATCGTCTTCTAAAACTCTCGATTCAGGGCATGCCAGTGTAATGTAACCATCAACACGAATAAGAAAGCCCCCTAATGTGGACTCAAATCGGAGCAAGTTTTCAATCACTTGTTCAATATTGTGTAAATGAACAAGCTGAAAAAAAGGCACAACCGGATAAAGCACATAGTCGGGATGTTGACTAAATACGGTTTCTTCATTCTGCTCTATCTTAAGCAGAAAGCTTTCGACTTTATCTAGCTCTGGCTGCATATTATTTCGGGTAAACTAAAACCACATCATCGGTTGATAAAGCCGATAATTCTTGAGTGGTTAATGCGGTTTCAAAGGGTGTCCAGCTTACGGTAAGCTTTAAATTACCAGACAAAGCTTGAGGCTTAGCCTCAAGACAGTCAGTATCAATATGGATGGACTCAACATCAAGATACAGAGTAGTCGCTAAACCCTCACATTCAAAAACGGTGGTAATACTCAGAGGTAGATCTCGACCCTCTTTTTGATCAATAAAGCCAACATAATGTACGCCATGAGGGGCCAAACTCTGGGTAATTAGATACGCAACGTATTCTTTATCAAGATGCTTAATCTCTAAGCCCAGTAAACGCTCAATTTCGACAACCTGCAAATAACCTTTTGCTTCAATGCCCATATGAACCAGATTGATTTCTATCAAATCTTGTTTTTGCACTGAGTTTAACTCTAAACGGTGAAAATCCATTTTAATTGAATGGTTATCAAATCTCGTCCCAGCAATAAAATTAACTTTCTTTGCTACTTTGTTTGATATGGTGCAACGAGGGATAAGGTTTACCGCATCATACTTCATAATATTCACCGATTTCGAGACAGCAATGCGAGCACATCTCGGCTCATGAGATAGTCTTTTTCATCAACCCAGTCTCTTATACCTTGGGGGATTTCACAGACAAAGTCATAAATTAGTTGGTAGGTTTCTTTGGAAGTCATCGCTTCAAAGTCATCATCTTGAACCAAGCGCAAGATAAAGGTAATGTTGTGGAATTCACTTTCAATTATTCCATCAATAACAATCGATTTTACAGTCTCTTCCGAATAGTCACGTAAACGCTCAAACCAAGCAATCACAGCTTTCTTATCTATATATACATCAGCATCCGACATTTGGTTCCAACTTAAGCGTTGTGATTTATTCTTGATCATCTCATAGGGATCAAGAGGTCGATCTCTTAAATCACAGTGGGCGATACGAGTATGGCTGCTCATCGTTTTCCCCTTCATTAGAATCTTCTGACGTATTTGATAGGCGTTTTTTATACTTACGCTCACGTTTATCGTACTTTCGACAAAGCACCAACATTGATAGTAAACCTTCAAGGTAGTGCTCATAAGCGACAAGTTGTTGCAATGCTTCACTATCCGCTTCCATTCCTTCACCGAGTTCACCTAGTGACTCAAGATACTGCTTCATTTTCTTCCTTAAGGAGGCAGGGTAAAGGTGCTGACAATGGTTGGCCGCTTGCAATATGAAAAGCTGTGCATCATTAAGTTGCTTTTTACCAGGTAGAGCTTCAGTAAAACCATGCCAATCACGCAGCGCCCGCAGCTGATAACTATTCAGCATTTTCGCAAACTGCCTCTGGTGTTGAGGGGTCATCGGCTTACGGCGAATACGAAACAAGCGAGGATTCTTTTTGGTTCTTTTTTCTGCTTGTTTGACATCTCTGACCCGCTTGGTCTGACTCTCTTCACGAGTTTGCTTGGTCGGCGTTACGTCATGAACCCGTTCAGTTCTTTGTGGCATTGAAAATGAAACACTACGCATAGTCTAAAAAAGAGCGGGCGAACCCGCTCTGCTCCTTAACGGTTTGTAGCCAAGCTTGCTTTAGCTACAGCTTCGAGAACCTCAAGCAATTTGCGTAGAGAATCACCTAAGCTTTTAATAAACTCCGGTAATTGCTCTGCAAGTTTCATTTGCAAATCGTTACCAGCTTTGATTTCATCTTGCTCTTGCTTATCTTGAGCAGCCATCATTTCTGTGCCCTGATTACCCGCTTGGCCAGTCGCCTGATTAGCTTGTTGCAAGAAATTATTCTTAGCTATTTTAGCATGCTGCAATGCTGCTGAATTTTCATCAAACAGCTTGCGGCCTTCTGGTGTTTCTTTCATCTGTTTGACTGATGTGTACTCGCCAGAAGTGTTAGCTAAGTGCTTGTCTTTCATAACTTTTGGCTTAGCAGTATCCACCATTAAAGCTGTAGAGAACACCATAGTGGTCGCTATGATTCCAATAGCGATACCTAGCTTCAGCATAGCGTCATCACAGATCTTTTCTGCAAGCACTTTCGCATTGTCCATATTGGCTACACCAACATCAATATTGCTTGCCATAACACTGTTACGTGTTCTTCCTTCTTGTTCAATGATCGCAAGTAACATTGCAAGAAGATCTGAAATTGATACAGTCGAAGAACTACCATTAGAGTTGGTATAAGTTACTTCGCCAGTGACTGGTTCAAAGCTTTTGAAGCCGGGCAGCTTGGATAGCAACACATCGGTCATCAACTTGCCGTAAGATGCAGAAATATCGGCCATCTTTTCAATACTAACCGATGCTGGCACGTATTCTTTAACAATACTGTTAACGAGATTCTGGTTCTCTTTACTCGGGTTCTGAGATAGAGCAACAAGTGCCTCATTCAAAGAATCAGATACTTGAGTCACTTTACCGTCAGTGAGCATGCTCAGCAGAGGGGCCATTTTCAAAGTAGCAGCTTTTGCCGCTTCTGGTGACACCTGAGTTGATACTACACTGGATGCGCCCTCAGCACTTGATGCCGATAATGCGAAATTAGTTTCAATAGTCATAAAATCACTCTTAACCTTACATATGGATTGAAATCATTTTGTCGTTAAAATCACGATGAGCTTTATTAAGATCAAACAGGGTTTCAAACGCATGAGTAACTGCTCTCATAGCTTGAGACAGCATAAGCAAAATTTGCTGAATAGCCGTTTGCAGTGCATCTTGCTCTGCCTGTGCCTTTTCCATATCAGCGGCAATTTTAGATGACTTAATGCCAAATCCTGCACCGACAATATCAGATGCGGTAGATGTTACTTCTGTCGCTTGAGCAAGACGAGCTCCACGGGTCGCCATTTTTTCTGACTTAGCGAGATCTTGGATTTTTTCAAGTACATCATCCAGCATGTTCTTAGCTTTAGAAATCAAAGGGTTTTTCGAGAATGACTTCAACATAGTTAGCATTTCAGACATTTTACTGCTGAAAGACTCTAGCTTACTTATCACACTTGAGGCCTTAGCTGCTGCGGTCGAAGCGGCTTTACTTGCTGCGGTAGTTGCTGCTTTCGCTGCAGAGCTTGCCGCTTTAGCAGCAAATTCTGCTGCTTCAGTTGCTGCCTTTGTTACTGCTTTAGGTAATACCTTACTAGCTGCTGTACCAAGCCCACTCAGTAATTTAGCAGGATTGAAAGCAATCAATAGTCCGGCAATAGCACAACCAATCTCTAGTCCCATCCTTATCTTGCTACGTTTCTCTTCAGGAACGCCACACTTTTCCAACACCTTGTCAACGACAGCGGGTAGAACCGCCAAAGTTACCGCAACAACTGCAACCGCTACTGCTGCTGCAGTGGCACCAAAAGTAACCACAGCCGAAACCACAGCCGCAAGTACACCAAGTGCCATACCAATTTTGGCAAATATGCCACGTTTCTTATTGGCCTTCTGTTGCTCTTGTAGTTCTTCTGATTGCTTTCTGATTGAAGCGACTGTCGAGTCTCTTTGTATATCAATAAGTGACTTCTTAGCTTCAGAGTTTGCTGCACCTGTTTGTGAAAGCGCTTCTGCAACTTCTTTATTGCAGTCTTCTAGCAAACGCCACAGAGCACTAAGTGATATTGAACTACCTGGAAGTGGCTGACTCGGCGAAGCTTGTTCAGCTGCCGCTTTTTCAGCCGTACCACGCTGTTCGCTGGTACTCTCGTCTACAGGAACGACATATGTCGTTGCTGAGACGGTGTTCATGAATGTACTCATTACGTTTTCCCTTCATGTATTAGGCCGGGAATAAGCAGCCAAACCGGCATACTGTCTACTCTCTTGTATGAGCGGCATGTCCCCGGCGACGTCATGCCCATTTATGCTAACTTTTCAATCGTTTCATAATCACTCGAAACATCGCGCAGTATCAGCCCATTGATAGTATTAATCATCTTTTTTGCTCCTAAACTCATTCACTACTTAAGACAAATGAGGTGCTAATTGCTGCTTTAAAAATTCGTAACGTTTGATATAAAATTCACTTAAGCTCTCAGGCTTAACAATCAGCCAATGAACCGCAGCTTGCATGTGATCCTTGAGTTTGTAATGACACAGCGAAATATTGAGCATGGTTTCATTGAGATCATTTGTTGGATAGTTTTTTACAAGATTTAACATATCCAAAGCCTTTTGAAACAGCCCCTTCTCGAGGTATATCGCCGCCAAACACCCAGGACCTCTGTGATCGTATGGATTCAAGGATGAATAGGCGACAAACACGATTTCTGCTTCTTTAAACTGAAACTGATTATAAAACTCAACCCCAAGATCAAAGATGGATTTTAAGTGAGTCGTTGTGATTTTGTTGGAATCACGTTGCTGAGCGATTTCCTTTAAAATTTCATCACCATCAAGTAGAGAGAAGAACTCATCTCCTGGCTTACCAAAATTAATTGCTTGGTTTTTCATATTCTTTCACCTTAAATTACTGCAATTAAATTGCATCAGATTTGACGAGTATTGGCGCCAATACTTGATGAACCACATTAGATAATCGGTATGGACTCGACGTCATCAATGGCGTGGAAGGGATATCTAGACCCAAGCGAATAGACCACAAGGTAGCAAGTCTTTTGTTATATTGCGCTAACATCAACAACCCAAGTTGCGAGCTGTTCATATTTTCAGGAATGCTTTGAAGACCTGCAGCATCGGACCAAAGACACAGCCTCTTTTCCAACTGTGCTCTTAACTCAAAAATAGCCCTACTATTGTTTCTAGTACTGCGATGAAGCTGGTACTCGACTAAATAGCCCAGAGTGCTTACAATTTTTCTGACTTGCCCCACACTACTCGACAGCCACAAGCAGACTTCTTCATCGGTAAGAGAGGTCAAGACCAAAAAAGCATCTTGGCTTAGCTTACGCTTGGTTAAGCAGTGATGAAGTAGCTTTTGGTGTCGTTTGTTATGCGTTTTCATTGCCAGCCAATTGAACAAAGTAACTTACTGTCAATGTGTCAGATTCAGCGGCTAATCCTTTCAGAAAACGTTCGATATTACCTTTTTTGGTACTATCAAACTCATTCAAACTCATGATTAACACTGAGATACGCTTACTCTTCTCACCAGTGACGACAA
Source organism: Vibrio tetraodonis (assembly GCF_003350295.1). Lineage (GTDB taxonomy): Bacteria > Pseudomonadota > Gammaproteobacteria > Enterobacterales > Vibrionaceae > Vibrio > Vibrio tetraodonis. The sequence goes on along the minus strand of NZ_QLYY01000008.1, from coordinate 209,170 downwards.
CGCTAGCTCGTAAGACATTAGGTATAACACTGAGTTTGTTATAAATTTCTCGACTTTCGAGCAAGTTGCTTTTTACCGTTTCTAGTTTGCTTAAACTGGCAAACTTAGATTCCAATAAATCGTTCAGATCTTCACGTTGAAAGTAGAAGTTAAACTGAGTCAATAACTCCCTCGCTTTTGCCTCATCAGACTTTTCTACGTGAATATGATAATTTTCTTTTTCAGTGGATAAAGTAGCGGGTACTTGATGCTGCGCTAATAAAACTATTACTTTGTTGGCAACATCAGCCGATTCAAAACTGGCAACCTGGCTAGCACCTTGATCACCGCATCCCACTAAAACAAGCAATAGAAATAAGTAAAACTTCTTCATCACTGAGCCTTCATCACTTCATTTATTGCATTCGCTGACTTAGATGCAATCTTTGTTACGGTTTCCTGATAGAGACTGTAATGAAATACTGACTGTTGCAATGCAAACGTATCTTGCACAGTAATCGCGTCTTGATTAGCATTAATTTTGTCAAGATTATCCAGAATCTCCTGAAAACCTTCACCAATATTATTGAAGGTATCTTCCAATACAGACGGTTGAATCTGCTCAATCATTAGATCCGGCATTGTATTTCCTCTCAAACAACCTTTTAACAGGTAGTAGTTAAACCTTGCACATATGCTATGTAGCGTTTCAATACAGAGCCAATGAATCATTGTGAAATAAAAAAATTTGTTTTTTCTTTCTTATTTTCATGTTCTTAGAGAGGAGAGCACATAAAAAAACACGCTCTGACATAAGCTGAAATTATGCTGAAAACTTATGAATTTGGTCAAATAGCAGCCAAAATCAAAACTACACTGTAACGAGCTACCCGATGAAGGTTTGTTTAATGACAGTACATAAATTAACGCCACTCTTGTCTAAAGCACTGTGCGCGCTTATACCAATAGTGTGGGTTGATATTGCCAGTGGAAGCGGAGATATTATTAAAATAGCGATTGGTGAAGGCCACAAAGCGTTGGCTAGAAATCCAAACTATAAGCTTGGTGTTGAAGTGCCCATTTCCGGAATTTATAAGGAAGCTAATATCGATTTCAAATTCGTCTATCTCCCCAACGAGCGCGCTATTCAATCTGTTGTTTCGGGACAATACGACGCACTAGGCCTAAGAGTTTCTGGGCTTGATAAAAATCCCAATATTATAAAAATCGATGTCCCGCTAGGTTCATTTGATGTTTACTTTCTTTCTAGAGGTGATAGATACATTAGTAATTTAAAGGATGCTAAAGATGAAACGGTCGTCGCTCTTCACGGGGCTCGCTATGTTGATGCTTTAAAACAGTATAAGAAACTGCATCTGATTCATTCAGAGGAACAGGCAGCACTGATGTTAACAAAAGGAAGAGCGGATCTATGGCTTGCACCGCTACCTAGCTATCAGTTAATCAAAAACTCCTACCCAGAAATAGAAATATCTAGCCCAATCGTGTCTAGAGAAAATGTTTATCACTATATTCATGCTTCCCAAGCACACCATCTTGAACGACTTGAGAGTACAGCCAAGCGCTTTCTCGCCAAACGCCAATCACAGGCCAAGGCTGAGCAGCCCAACACAAAGTGACCTCTGAGTAAAGTATCTAGCTAAGACTGAGTAACCAAGCAAAAAAAACCATGTGTCTTCACACATGGCAAAACAAAAAGTGAATGACAGTGGATTATTCTCTTTTTGCGTTTTAAGCACCAAACAGCAGTGCCAATATACAAAGACTAGGTCAAACCGACCCACTTAGCTAGGCCACTCAATAGGTTTCAAACTCGCCACTGTTGTAATCCGAGATGGCTTGTTCGATTTCTTGCATACTGTTCATAACAAAGGGACCATAATGAACTATGGGTTCATCAATGGGCTCGCCTTGAAGTACTAGCACGCCACTCGCAGTTTGTGCAGATAATTCTATGAGCTGACCTTGGGACAATATCGCTAATTCACCCTGCTGAACGGCTTGATTATGCACATTTATCTGACCTCGATAAACATACAAAACGAAATTGGACGTATCTGTTGTCGTCATCTTTAAGCTTTGATTTGGCTTCGATTGCCAGTCAGTAACAGACAAAGGCACACCCGTCTCGTTCAGAGGTCCACTGAGTGCAATATCGTTTACCGAGACTTGACCAGCGAGCACTCGAACAAGCCCCAGTTCGTTACTAGCATATTCTGTAATCGTGTTGGACTGAAAATCTCTATATTGTGCTGGTTTTACCTTATCTGCCGCTGGTTGATTGATCCAAATTTGAAAACCATGAAGATCGCCTTCTTCCATAATGGGCATTTCACTATGAATCACTCCTTTGCCAGATGCCATCCACTGGGCTCCCCCAGCACGCAGCTCACCTGTGTTGCCCATATGATCTTTATGCTGGAAGTGACCTTTAATCATATAAGTTAAGGTTTCAATTCCACGATGGGGGTGAGGTGGAAAACCACCAATATAGTCATTACGGTTATCAGATTTAAGCTCATCTAGCATTAAGAATGGGGAAAAGTGTGGGTTATCAAATCCAGTAACACGACTGATTTTTACTCCATCTCCATCTGAAGTTGGCCGTGAGCCGATAACTTTCACAATCTCTCTTCGATAATTCATAACAAAGTCCCTCCTTTGTAATTACTAGAGTTTATATCCACTAGTAAGAAAGTTAACCTTGCATTGTCTACCTACTTGTTCAAAAAATGTGAAGTTATAATAACTAATCAACGCTCAAACAGTGAGTACCAGTTAGCCAAAGGTTCACCTTGCTCTGCAGATAATCATCAATATCGCAATCAAATGTTGGTGTTCGCCATAGCAAATCGTATAATTTGGTTATTAGCCTGTAGTATCTGGATTGTGCATATGTCTTCAAAGTTTATCGAACGAGCTTGGTCTCATTCCTGCGTTACCATGGAGGAAAAGCTTGTTCTGCTCGCCCTAGCAGAGCTATCTGATCGCAGTGGTGCCGTCATTACTACCATGGATGAACTGCAAGCCATGACGAATGGATCGGAATCCAGTATTGATCACGTACTTGGAAAATTAGCGCTTGAACAAGCCATTATCTCACTCAGCAAAGCCCAGACTCGCAAACAAGGTAGCATCAAATGCAAAATCAATGTCGGTAGCCAACATTCGATTCCCGTATACGCGACATCAGAGCCGATTGCCAAAGTCCCTCAATTCCACAAAACACAAGTTAAACCATTACAAGGTTCAGATTCTGGCACAAAAACCATTAACATAATGGATCTGTCGCCCAAGGTTATTGAAGCTTGGGCAGAAGTGATCATGTTTAGGTCTGGTTTTGCTAATCAAACTAGCGTATGGGCAAGTTTCGTTGATAAACTTAAGGCTTTAGGCCAACCGTTAATGAACCAAGACGATATTAACAGCCGCCTGCATGCTCATTTACACTCAGAAAAAAGCTATGGGCAAAATAAAGGGTTCAAAAGCAAACCCAATACAAGCAAAATGTCTCCCAATCAGGCCTTCAAGAAAAAGATGGCAAATTTCAACTTCGACTTTGACGATTAGGTAAGCAATGAAAAACATCAATGAAATCGCTTCTGATTGGCAGAAACAAGGTCATAATAAGCCCGCTAAGGCTTATAACACTACCATCAAAAAAACCAGCTCAACCAAGCTCCCTTCGAGCCCTGCAACTCCTGTCAGCTCATTGTCGACACAGGTAACCGGAGAGTTTAATCAAGGCCTTAAGGATGTTCTGCGCCCGTATACGGTAGAACAGCGCAAACATATTATGGCGTTTTTCGGCAAAATGCAGGAAAACTTCTCCACCCAGTTTACTCATATGTATGGCTCTGAGCCTGATGATGAATTTGCTGCCTTTGCTTCACAACTGTCTACAGAAGATGTAGAGAGAATCGTTCATCATTTACGTGAGCGATTACTTGCTGGTAAAGAGTGGCCCCCTGCTCTTGCCTTACTTTCCATGCTAAAAGACTTACCACTCAATACTGAGGTTTTAGAGGCGAGACATAGAATCTTGATCAAAAGAGAGCCTGTTACACGAGTAGAAAAGTACATTTTTAACCGTAAAACGAGCTATCTAAGGTCGCTATCTGAAAAAAATCTCGCTGAAGAATTTAAGCTACTCTACATAAACGCTTATCAAGAAGTGCAGAATAATCTTGATCTTACATTGGATCAAAAGGAAAAAAATGTAGAACAAAATGTTCTAAAAGTTGAACCCACACAAACCGACCTTGAAATACAACGTCGAATGACTCAAGGCCTCAAACCGACTGGGAATGTGGGTCATATTCTCTCGCGCATAGATAAACTTCGCCATGGTGAGTCCTCTCAAACCGAACAGAGTTGGAATACAAATCAAGAAAGTAACCAACCACTACAGGCTATCAACAAAAATAAGATTGATCGCGAACAGCAAGCTTTAATGGAGCAAATTCTAAGGGAAACCAACGGCGGCAATGAGAACGTTTAATATTTTAAAGAAAGAAAAAGATTTTTTTCTCGCCTCGATAGGCAAGTCTCATTGTAAAATCATTATCGATGACTATAGCCGTGAGCTACCGCTTGGAGAAATAACACTGCATGTCGAAGAGGTCTCGAATAAGTATAAATACTATTCAAACGAAGCGATTTTCAAACTTACCTTACCCGTAGGCGAGCAAGATAACATCGATATTTGCATGCTAAGTAGTGGGCGAAAAAATCATTTCATCTACAAAAAGTGTCTCAAACTAGGCGGCAAGTGGGAACCGATTCTCAATCAGTGGGTGTTTTCAACCTCTGTAGAGAAAAAAGTACGAGAGCTAGAAAATATTATTCAATCTGAAGAAGAGTATGTTGAAATTACCTTCAACGAAACCGTCACCTTAAATGATAAAGCCTTTACGATATTTGGTTACCCTATAAGCTCAACCGACTCGAACAAAACGGTAAAAGGTGTGAAATTGTATCGTGGAGATATTGCGGTGATGGGGACTAAAACCATTGTTGTTGCCGGAACTAAAGTTCGCTTATTTATCCCCAAACTCATGCGAGAAGACAGTAGCTTTCGAGAAGATTACCTTTGCATCACCCACATGGAAAAAAAGCGTAAGCCCAACAAAAGAAAAACTTACTCTTGGGAGTAAGTTTTTCTACCAAACCAACTCACCGTATAGTCTCTAGGCCATGACCGGTTCTCCAACGCACTTCTCTGTCATTAAAGATCTATGCTCTTTGATCAGTTCATCCAACACTTGATGTAATCGATTAGGGTTGGCTGTGGCTTGACCTGCAATGATGATATGCGCTGTATTTTTGGCCACCGCTAAATGGTGCTTGCGCCACAACTCCTCCGAGGGTTTAGGGAACACTACAATTGGTGAGTTGTCATGGCGCCACGCTGAAATCCCATGTTGATTCAACTTGATAACCACCTCTTGAGCCAGCTGCAAACAATCCGCTACTCGCTGTTTTTTGCTCTGCTCACTAGTGCTACGAATAAACTTCCATAGAAACAAAGGCGTTAAACCACTTCTTGAGCCTGATAAGGTTTTATCTGGCGCAGCAATATATTCTATCTGGTGACTCACTTTATCAGTATGTTTCTTTAACGCTAAGACCATACCGCAAGGAACAGGTGAGCCCAACATTTTATGACCTGACACTGAGATAGAATCAATGCCATGTTTAAATGAAAACATAGGAGGGTTATCAACGTACGGAACTATCATGCCATGACATGCAGCATCCGCATGGATGTAGTATTGTTCGCGGTCAAAGCCCACTTTTTCCAAACGACGCTGAATTTGCTGTAAGTCATCAATGGCACCCAACATAGTGGTGCCTATGTTGGCAAATATGATTGGTGATTTATCAATATTTTCTTTAAGTAAACACTCCAGCGCATCGTAATCCATTTCGCCCCGAGAGTCTGACGCCACGACCCGATAGTCAATATTCAAAAAACGAACGATCTTCATCACTGAGTAATGAGTTTCCTGTGAAAAATACACCATTCCCGATGGAAATCTCTCTCTGGCAAGATAACAACCGTACATATTCCCTTCGGTACCACCATTGGTCACGTAACCCCACGCCTCATCCAAAGTGGTGTGGTACAAGCGACAAAAATATTCGACCACATCTTGCTCGAACTCAAAGGTATTCATCGGGTAATTAGAAGGCTCTGCCCAGTCACCTACGTTATTTATGGAAAACTGAAAAAAAGACCATAAATCCCGATAGTCGTAATCTGTCGCAACAGGATAACCAAGCATTTGATGCTGGCTCTCCACACAGACTTTGTATAAATCTCTAAGTCTTTGAGTATCATCATAAGACAGCGGCATATGTATTCCCTTACATCAACAATATCAATGTTTTAATGCCTTGTTAGTTGATCAAATACAATTACTAACAAACGGAAACTTCTAAATATGTGAAATCATAAATATATTCAACAGGATTTAGTACACTAGATCCTAATAGCCCCTAATCAAAGGGGCCATTGGCAATAAATATTAGTTCAGCAAATCACTTAACTTATTCACACCATCTAGACAATAGGCATCAAGCTTATTAAGAACTGAGAGAATTCTCCTTGGCTGGCTATCGCCTGAAAACCTCAAGGAGAGCTTATTTTTTGATGAGTTAAGCACACTATCCATCATAATCAGTGTTTTGCCATCAATAACCAGCTTAAGCCTATCTTGCTCATGTTGAGCCACAACTTGGCTATAAGCAAAATCAGACAAATCAATCGCTGTTAAGTAACCAGAATCTTGAATAATGACCGTCTTATACTGACCCACAGTATCGCTTAATGCATAGCTATTGCTGCGTCCAGATGTTGCCAGTACTAAGGTATCGACGTCAGCCAATTTAACAACCTGTGTCATCCCTGATTGGGTAGGTTTAAGTACCAAAGTCCAAACATGTTGATTCCTAAACACATCGTCATAAAATCCTAGAGAAACGCTTCCACTCTCTCTATCGGAGCGAACCAACTCGCCATTTTCAGGGATAAAAAATACCTGTTTCGGCTCAACATCGTCAGTGGAACCTATCCAAATCGCCTCACCTTGGTGAGCCAATTGAATCTGCTGGCCTGTTTGAGCAACTAGCCATCGTCCCTCATCACCTAATTGAATCAAAGGCCTAGTTGGGTAGGTATCTAAGATTGACTCAAGATCATTTTGACCATTATATAACCATTTCTGTGTTATCTTAGTAAGATTCACAGAAGTATTTGCGCTAATCTCAAACTCTAAACCAGAGAGGGTTGTAACACGGTAACCATCATGACTGACATAGAAGTTTGCAAGAGCTTCCCGCGTCAACTCCATCTCTTCAGGCGTAGTGATCAAGCCATCAGTGATAAAACGAAAATCTGGTGTAAAGTTATACATCTGCTCCTTATTCAGTGTCTGCTGTGTATAAGCTTTGCCAGTAGCAGGGTCAAACAGCCAAACCGATTCCTTGTCTCTTGCACCAACGAGTTTTAACGCGGTATCCTGCCACTGCTTTGACAGAAGAATAAACTGCTCTGTCGAAGGCAAATACCATGCTTTCAAAGGCTTACTATCATAATCGGTTAAACCAAAAATCATGACTTGGTGCGCTATACCTTTAAGCCTAGCGCCAAGTTTATCTTGCCAGGTTTGACTATGTTCTTCCAACCATTGGCGATTAAACGCAACGATATTCAACGTGCCTTTGTCGGTGACAACATGTATTTCTCCATTTGGTTTGACAACATAGACGCCATCATGAGCACTCACTTTATCTTCCTGAGAAAGAGAAAGCTTGGTAAGCCCAGTTTCATTGAGTATTACTATACTTTGCTGGCCTTGAGTGTAGAAATAGTAGGTGTCTTTATTGACCAACAAGAGTTTTAAGTCTTCCGCAGCGCGGCTTAAACCAACATTAACAATTTGTTCTTTCGATAAAATGCTCCAAACAGGTGTTTGAGACACTTTACCTACCTCAACAATGTCTGATAGTTCTGCAGGCACTTGTTTACCTTGATCTAAGCCGATAAACAGTGGCGGCATAGAGCGCATAGATGAGTCTATTAACTGCCGATGACCTTGACTTAGCGAATCCCTTAATGATTGGTATAGCTGACCATCTCCATGGATATCGTTTAACTTCAGCCCTGATGAAGTTAAACGGTACAGATACTTAATTTTAGACTGGTCTGGCATATGATAAGTCGCTGCTACCAATACCGATTCTGCTTCAGTCCAAGCGTTAAATTCCGCCGATATCGCTTGTTCACTAGGCTGATGGAGTGAGTAAAACTCGGTCATCTTGCCAGTAGCAATATCCGTCTTCCAAAGCTGACCATAGTGAGCGTTGAAAACTAGAGCGCTTTCCCCAGAATCAGTCAAGAGCTGAGCAGAATACGAAAGCTCGGCCGATACATTCTTAGTCGCTATCATTCGGTCTTGTTTGACATCATAATATGCTCGCCCGAATAACTGCTGATCTTCTTGATAATTCTCAACCACGACATAATCGCCGAGCAATTGATGCTGCGCAGCCATTTGCTCTAAATGATGACGGACCCCATCCGCGGTATTTTCTTTATCTACATCAAGCTGCAACAAAGACAAACTATCGTCTATGACTTGCCACACTTCGCCATTATCAATATAAATAGTCAAGGTAGAGTTCTGTAGCGCGACAAGGTCAAAACTCACTGAGCCAATCACAAGCTTGTTAGCCTCGAGTCGAATATCCGCACCTTTTATCTCTCGAGCATCGATTATCCAATCGACTCTTTCTCCGGGCTCTTCGACCAATGTATAACGTCCCTGCGGCTGAACTACTAGCTCTTGGTTTCCTCCCTGTGCACTGAGGCGATAATGCAATTTACGATGGCCAAATTTTGCTAATTTGGGAGCAAATACAATTCGATCATCAGAACCAAGGTTGACCTCGACTGTATGGTCAACAAACTCCTCTTTCATGTGTCGAATAACATATTCAGACGGAAAGACATAAAAGTCGAAGTCAAAATCAAGTTGAGTTTCTAACGATCTCAATACATCAAAGCCTTGATCATGTCTGGTTGTGGAACCTGGAAGAATTTCATAATCATAATCAATGTATGAAAAACCTGTAGCTGGTAACAAAATCTTTGAACTGTTTGAGTTGATAGGGTAGTTAGCCGCGTAGCCCAAACGTTCTCTGATAGGTAAAGCCTTACTCTTATCTCTTAACGCTTTAGGTAAATCACCAGCCCAGAAGAAATAGTTCAACCAACCAGAACCCGTTTTACCATGTTTGGAGGAATAAAGCGCTTGGCTACCCAGTTCTATCTCCCCACGAGATAAATCTATTCGGTCTACTACGGCACCCGGCAAAGGAACAAGAATGTCATTGTCGGCATCGTAGCGATATCCACCATTTTGATAAGCTTGGTCTACTTGATAGAAATAGTGTCCGACCTGCTGGGCATCTTGAGCAATATTACCAAATGCTTCAGCCAAAGCGGTAAAGCCGACTGCAAGTCCACCGACAATCGCTCCGGCTTCTCCAAGTACTATAGCCGCAGTGGATGAGCCAGCAATACCAGCACCTAATGCCGCCCCTCCCAGAGCGGTTCCGACTGCATTAAATCCTAGTTGAGTACCAAAAATTGCTTTTTGCTGAGCATTTTTAGCATGAGCAAGCTCATAAGAGCTTAAGCCGACGTTAACCACGCCAAAAGCAAGGCCGATGCCTTGATTGGCGATCCCTGAAATACTATTCATGGTCACATTAACCAGCTCAGTATCGGTGGCAGCTGCCACTCGAAATAGCTCAACCATATGACTGGCATCGTTGAGTAAACCATGAGCTATCTGTCCTGCCATCACATAACTATGGATTTGTAACGCTCGCTGCAAGGAATCTCTGCTTTGATCAGCCACCTGATTTCGCTGTTCATTTTGAAACCAAGTGATGACCGACTGTACGGCAAAACCTGCGTTTAAGCCGTCAAACCCTTGCACATCTTCAAATCCAAGAGACTGGACAGGTCTACCTGTTCTAAGATCGAAACGCGTATTGATCTTTGAGAACTGCTCGCGCAGATACTCGCTTACCTTAATTAATTCCAATCCTCGTAGCTGAACTCGACTTTCTTCAGTTTGATCGGGTGACATAAAAGTGATGGCAGAAAAACCTTCCTTTGGCTGGGTAATACTGCCAATAACCGGTAACCAGTCATCAGGGATACTATACAAAGTGCGTGCTTTACTGATTGCGCTAGATAACTTTCGCGCGTGATCATATGCGGCTACCTTTGTTAAGCTCATGCGCAATGATAAATCTTGCTCTATCTGCTGTTCAGAACTTTCCAATACCATGATTGACTCATCGTCATCAATGGTCATGATAGATTCAGACGTAGACACGCTCGATTCATCGTCATCAATTGTCACGATAGACTCATCATCACTAATAGTCACAATTGAGTCACCATCACCTACCGGACTTAGGGGATACTCTATTGTTAAGTCAATAACTTGCCGGCCTGGTAATACTCTCACCCGAGCCATTTTATCGGTATCTATATTGATCACATTAAACTCGGGTTTTGCTTGAGTTCCTGCAGCCATGTAGTAATCCGCCCAGCCATTCATTATGAAGTGCGCTTCAAGGCCTTTCCTTAGAGACTTTAGCGAATTAAATTCAACAACTGAGAAGTTAGGATCATAGAAATAAAAGCGTTTGGTGCCCATGTCATTTACGGCAGAGAGACCAACAGAATGAACGCTAGTATTGACCGCAAAAGAGGCTCTCCCTTTTGAAGATAGGCTTCTATCTAAGAGTGCCGCAATACCATTAATATCCATACTCCCCACAGTTTGACTGCTTTGCCGCGCTTCATGACTAGCGTGTAGATTGTGAAGCGCATCGAGAAGGAACTGACTTTCTACCGCGCTCGGATCTGCAGCACCTATAAAAAGCTTGTTGGAAAGATGGCGAACCGACTCGGTCCCTTTGGTCATAGCAACCGACATTGCCCTAACGAGTGGATAGCAACGACCGCTACCGTCGCCCATTAAGGTTAAAACAAAGTCTTGAGGAATACTGGTCACCACGGTTCCACCTAAGCGCTTCATCTGTTCGTTAAATTTAGCCGTTAGTCCAAGCGCTTGAGAGAGCTGTTCTTTATTCATTTGCTCATTGATCCAACGTATTAAAGCGCCTTGCTGACGAGCATCCATTTCAGTGGAACCGAGAAGTAGCAGTTGTCGTTGGCTCAAAGACATTGACTCATCAAAGTCAGGGAGCTCGATCGAACGGTAATTCTCGTAACCGTCATCAAAAGCAGTTCGCTTGCTACCTGTTAGATTTCGGATGGCCCTTTCTTTGACTAAAAATTGATGATGAATCTGAGTTTTATCAAAGTTACCTGCACGCAAATTCTCGTCAGCAACAATAAGACCAGCCGTACCTTGCTCTTGTTTTTGCTTAACATTAAGCCACATCTGGTCTGCATCCCGAGAAAGGTCAATTAAGCCTTGCGTATTGGTATCTAATTCAAGCAGGCTAGCACGCAATAAAGAGAGCTTTTGTTTGACTGAAGCCTTATTGGGGTATCCGGGGATTTTCAATTTGGCCAACTCAAGTATTCGGTTTCTCGCCAGAGATTGTCGCTGCGCTGATACTTTTCGGCTCAGTGCAGTTCTCAAATCATTCCACATTTTAAGGCTCGAATGTGTGTCTACTTGCTTTATTTCGGCCGGGTTGTATGGCAAATCGGTAACATTGGCCGTCGAGATGCCGAGGCGATCAGCTAAGCTAATTAATTGTGCTTGAATCGCTGTGCGATTTTCAACAAAGGCTTGCTCCAAATTATCGCCAACAGGTGCAAAAGGAACAGCCGTTGTCGACCCAATGCGTCTTACTTCAAGATCGCTAAAGCTATTAAAAGACTGTTTTTGTACCAGGCTTTGCCAACCTTTATCATTGTAAACAAAGAATGTAACATCTAAGCCTTTATCGAACTTGATATTTTCTCCAACACGATAGCCAGAACTGAGGTCACGAAGAGCCACAACATTGTCATACAAGGCATAAGCATGCGGCCGTTTGTCGAAGTAAATTCTGTAGTGACTCGGATCATGGTCAACGACGACCGCTGTGCCTCCATTATTTGCTGCTGCAACAACTATCTCACCATATTTGGCTGTTTTCTTTACATCAATAAAAGACGGCATATTATCCAATAAAGGTTCACTAAGCACTCGAAGCCTGTTGCTAGCTAGGCCATCATCTTTACTAATATTCAACTGATACCCATCGGTTCCGATATGCATAATGGGTTCGCCTTGCAAAGCCGCATGTTGTGACATCAATGACGTCGCATCTAAGGTAAAGCTTTTAAGAAAGCTCTGCGGATCACGCGTAAAATCAAGAATTGCTTCGGATAACTCTGCCTGCTTTGATTTGTACTCGAAAGAAGGATCAAGTAAAGGGATACGAGCAGAATCATAGCCATGTTTACTTAGAGTTTCAGGTAAGAGAACGCCCAATGATTCGCCGCTGAAAATATTTTCAAGAATAGCGTCAGTTGCAACGACTGCTCTTGAGCCACCATGACTTGGGAAAGCGATGCGCGAGCTCTCAGCGTAATTTTGACCTTTAGCCAAAGCCACCATGCCAAGAGGAGTATGCTCGACCCATGCTTGCTGAGGAACATGTTGTGCCAAAAAAGCAACCACTCTCTGAGCATTATCGATGCTCGCACCATTGAGATAAAGTACCGCTTGGTCTGTTAATGAACCAAATTTCGCAGGTGCGAGAATTTTTGCTTGTCTTACTACATCAGCAACGTCACCAGAGTATAGTTTTGAGAAAGCATCGATGATTTGAGGTAAGTATTGCTTAGAAAAGTTAAGCGTTAACCTTGAAGTAAACAAGGTATCAACTTCAGGCTCAGTATAAAAAGTCTCTGGGATGAAGCGGGCAGATGTAGCGTAACGTATAAAATCATTTTGGTTTACGTTAGCGATTGAACTCTCGTTAAAACCTTGGACATTAATTCTAAAATTATCTGCAGAGCGATTTATATCGCTGAGTACACGATATACATTTTCGCTTTCCTCTTGTGTCAGTGGCTGTAATACCTTTGGTTTATCTGATGAGTAGGCATAGTAAAAGCTTCGAAGAACTCTTTCTTTAAGCAAGATATAGTTTTGCCGAGTATTTATCGTCCAGTGGCCATCTCTGGCTAAGCCCTGCTTTATATTTTGTATAAGCTGTTGGTTTGTTGAGCTAGCGATAATGTTGTCTCTAGTTTTGCGCATGGTACCAAGAAATTCATCAAACCCTTTCTGGTATTGAGTTTGATCTATAGGCAAGCTTAATAAATAGTCAGAATCTAATGAGTTAATATCATTACTATTAGTTGGATGGGCCAAATAAGACGTGAAAAATAATGACGAAACTAGCGTCGATATAATTGTTTTTTTCATATAATTATTGTGAATAAATGCAAGCAAAGCAATACAAATATCAAATATTCAAAAAACAATCAAACTAATAAGCAAAGTCAGAATAAAGGAAAAGAGGTGAGTTCAAAAAATAACTTAAGACATACATCAAATACAAATAAATACATTAACAATTTATTTAAATAAATTAAAGATGATGAAATCTTACTTCATCACCTTATTAAAAAATTAGTTATCTAAAATTTCTTTTAAATTTTCCGGTAGCTCTAGAAGCCAACAATCACCATACTTTTTCAAGACAACGACTTCATTTCTGGTAATCAGCTTGCCAAATAGCCTTTCCTGTTTTTCAACATTAACGTATTTCTTATCATTATAATCAAACACATTAATGACTTTAAAAGATTCTAAGTTAGCCTTGTTACTACCTGATACCTGGCCTAAAATAGAAAGAAACTGATTCATAAAATCAAGGTCTGACATTAACACAATATCTTCCTTGGACACAGTGTTACCAAATGCCATATTTTTGATAAACTTGATACTTGAATCATTATGTTCAAGACCTGATACCAGAACATCTTTTAAGCCACTGATATCATCAGGATGATAAAAATTCGCAGATTGGTCAAAGCCTACTTTGGTTATAAAATCATAATATTGCTCAGTAAACTCTGCAGGCACCTGAGATAAAGATAATGACCCATCAATAATAACGCGCACATCGGTTATTAGCGCCGATGATGAGCTATATGGAGTAAACGTCATGCTTTTATCGGTCAACCAATTGTCATAAACCCAATTAGATTCATCGATACAGTGCTTTGAAACTGTTTCTAAATTAACTCTATCACCAATAGTGGTATTGTGAATCTTATTTCTACTGTTATCTTCGGCATAGGTATAAACCAAAATACCAGATTGATCTGAAGAAGAAGGATCGATACCACTGTATGAAGTTTGGATACAGACCCGCTCGATATCCGACAAAGCCATTGGCAACTTAGCAATAGCTTCGGCTCGCTGCTCAAGATAGCCATCCGCCAAATTGAAATAATCAAACTGAGGCGCTTGGTATAAAACAGGCTCATTCATCACAGCAGGTAAGCCGCTTTTTATATCTGGCACAATAGAGAGTGTATCAGCAACAGACGGCGCAGAAAGAAATAATATTGCTAGTAGGTTATTTTTATTCATTGATTGCTCCTTTTTCAAGCAGCAATATCAATTATTATATTATTAGTTTCAAGAATTAATTAGTATATATAAATGTGAGAATAGTTTTATGTGATTATTATCTATTAAGAATCAATTATTAAAGACAAATAGAGCAATATAAGATTTAATGTAATAAATAAAACATACAAATAGTCACATTAAAATAAATAATATTTCTAAGTTATTATGTTTTTACATCGGCTCGATATTCTCTTTTAATTCTCTGTTTGAGCCAAGCTTGTGCGGGCACCTCAATGAATGTGTAGGTGATATGAGCAGCGAGTATCGATACACCAATATACGCCGCAATAGGAACGGACAGTGCGGCACCTGACCAATCAGGCAAAAGTCGACCAAACGCACTGTTGAGCACCATAAATACGACGCCATGACATAAATAAACCGAGTATGAAATCTTGCCTAAGTAAACCGCTACCGAGCCAGATAGCCAACGACTAGCAAAATGACTGTTATCGGTTAAAGAAAATAAAAGCAAACCAAACGCCATAATCATTACCCAATCCCAACGGCTATGGGTGTTAAATAAAGCCATGAACGCAATGATAAACAGTGCCACGACGGCCATTGGTAGCAAAGTCGGGACTTTGGTAATTTGGTAAAGCCTAAAAATCAACATGCCGACCAGAAATTCACTCAATACTCGTAGCAGAACAAACTGCCAACCCGCAAAATAACTTTGCCTATCGGTTAATCCCCAGCCCAAGCTTATCGTTAAAATAAATACAGCTGCCATGATTGCAAAGCATTGCAACACAGATAGAGAGGCTCTAAAAAGTAATGCCGCCAAAAATGGAAAACACAAATAGGCAAAAAACTCACTACTTACAGACCATGAAGGAGCATTCCAGCCGACTGAATTATCAACACCAAATCCATTTGTTAAGCTCATACTAAACAAAAGTTTAGGTAGTGAGAAGGCATCGGCTGGGGAGTGATAATTAAATTGAGTACTGGCGATAAAAAAAATTGGCACCAGTGCAAGCGTGGTGACAAGGTGAACCGGGTAAATGCGCGCAATACGCAGCCACATAAAACGACGCCAAGAAGAAAACGATAGCCGATCGCTAAAATCATTATGATGAACATAAGCAATCACAAAACCACTCAGAAGAAAGAATAAATCGACACCAAGCCAACCCTTCTCAGCAATATTGGTCAACCAGTGGGGCAGCTTTCCCTCAAGTGGATATTGAGTTACCAAGTGATGTAATAAAACCCATAATGCGGCGATGCCTCTGATACCAGTTAATGCATCTATGTGTTTCTTTACCATACTTATTTCTCTCTAAACTCAGCTCGTTAAAGTGTAGTGAGATAGCACAGTTTTTGCCGAGTGTTAAGAAACAAGATTTTTAATAAATACGATCAAGCAACCAAAACTGATAGAATCTAAGTGACTTCTGACTTACACTCTGGTTGCAAACCTGACACACCTATCTATTATGCTTAAGATTTCAAATACAGTTACACTTCAGGCATGGGAAATTACGCTCACCGCAATACGATCGCAGGGAGCTGGCGGGCAAAACGTGAACAAGGTTTCCTCAGCAATACATCTGCAGTTCGACATCATTCACTCGTCACTCCCAGACATTTACAAACAGGGGTTGATGGCGCTCAGTGATTCTCGAATTTCGAAACATGGCATTCTCACAATAAAAGCGCAGCAATTTCGAACTCAGGAACAAAACAAAGAGGACGCTCTTGAGCGGCTGGCACAGATAATACGTAGCGCAGTCCAAGTGCAGAAAAAACGCCGCCCAACAAAACCAAGCAGGGCGGCAAATGAAAAGCGATTAAAGTCCAAAAATGCTCGTTCTCAAACCAAGTCTCTTCGGACAAGGGTGAGTCATTAATTACGCTCACCTATAGTGTTTATCTTGACTCAAGCGGGTAAGACCGATAGCTCCACATACCATAGGTACGCAGCGCATCACGATAAACACCCAGCAGCTCACCCTTGCTGATTTGTTTTAACTCCTTAAGTGGTTTGTCTGGGTACGCTAGCGTATCAAAAGTAATGCCGCTAGGACCCGTTTGCCAACTGGCGATTTCAAACAGTACCTGCCCACGACGAACATGGCTGGCAGAACTGATGATTGTCGCGTGTTGTACCTTGTGTCTTGCAAGAGCATAACTACTAAACAACGCATTACCGACCGTACTCGTGGCGTAGTTCTCTTCAATAATGCGATCCGCGCTCACTCCTTTGGCTACTAACCAATCGGCCATCAGTTTGCCTTCCGTTTTGTGGTTTTGCGGCACGCCTCCTGTCAGTACGATCAGTGCTTTCGGGTTCGCTTGCGCAAGCTTTAACGTTGTCTCAAGCCGCTCGATTAAAATAGAGTGCATAGAACCATCAGGGTTAAGCGCATAACCCAGAGTGACAATCGCGCCATTTTCACCAAGAGCGCCCTTATCTGCTTTCTCTTTTAGCGGAGTAGCAACCACGCGATCAATGGTTTGGAATATGCGGGTTAAATCTTGCGCTTTTCCAGCATTGAGTTGAGCCAGAGCCTGCCTATGCTTTTGAGACTCTGCTTGGTTACCGTTAAATTTTTGCCACACGGCGAGATAGGCGTGCAAATCAATATCATCAGGTGCGACAGATAAAGCTTGTTCAAACAATTCGATAGCTCGATCAACGTTCTTGTTATAAATCTGCGCATTCGCAGCCGAAATCAACAGATCCGTTCGATAAGGTTCAAGTTGATGTGCTTGCAAAAGACGGTCAGTCACAATTTCCATATTACTTGGCATTTTTGCCGTAAAACCAGCATGAGAGACTCGCGCAGGTGACTTAAATGCACTTACCGCATCATTTAACAGCTTATCGACGACCTCACGTTTTGTGACCAGATCCGTGTATTGGGCAGAAGCCTGTACAGCGTGCTCTAAATCTGCGATTGCAGGTGCTGACGCACCGAATGCCAATGCACCAGTGAGTAACAGCGAAATCAATGTTTTGTTCATACAAAGTCCTAAGGATCTTATCTATCTCAATACCAGGTGTGGAGTTTATAAAATAAAAATTTAAAAACCGTGACAGAGGTTGTGTTTTACACTTCCATAGTTACAAAGTGCTAAAACGAGAAGTAAGGTCACAAAGAATGGGGATTAGGGCTTGATGGACATACTTTGCATGTCCATCAAGCCTTATTCATTGCTAATTATTCAATGGTGATGGTGTTTTTAACCTCACTAGGTAAGTCAGAATTATTAGGACCTGAGACGATAACGGTATAGGTACCTAGCAACCAATCTCCCCAATCTAGGGTCTCTGTAGTCCAAATACCTTTGTCATCCACTTGTACATCTAGAGAATATTCTGAGATCTCATCTCGTGTCACTTCAAGCTTCAAAAGCGCCCCCGACGCAACCCCAAGGGCACTACCGTGAATGACGACCGCATTTGAATCAATAGGATTGTCGACTATCTCTTGATCTAGCGTTAGAAACGGCTTCACACTCACTGTCGCTGTATCGTTCGCGTTCGGTTGCTCAGCAGGGTTATCGGACAAATCTTTGTAAGCCGTCACGGTAAACGTCTTCGCTAGCTCACCATGAGCAAGCACAATGGGACCATTAATCACACCATTCCATACCGCGCCATCACTCTCTGAACCAGAAAAGTCAATAGTATAACGGTCATCGACCCCTTCAAGTAACGCGCTAACCTCTTTGACTGGCTCACTAAAGCTCACCTTGACGAGCACCCCCTCATGATTGTGCTCGATTGGCTTGCCCTCATTCACTTCAATATTGACAACCTCAGGCGCTTGAGTATCAATAATCTTTATCTCAGTCAAAATCACTGATGACGCAGAAATCTGCTTGGCATTGTTTCCTGTYACTTCCAACTTAACCTGACCCAAAGGCCAATCAGACATATTGTGAGACGTCGTGAACCAACGGCCATTCACACCAATACCGACATCGGATTGCCAACTGAACCTGTTATCAACCACAGAGGTTAACTTCACCTGAATATGGTCTTCGTCTGTTGTCGTAAAACCAAGACTACTCCCACTTACCGACACACTCCTCACTTCCGTTGAATCAATCTCGTTATCTACCATCACCGTGTCTACCTGCAGTAATGGCTTCACACTCACTGTCGCTGTATCGTTCGCGTTCGGTTGCTCAGCAGGGTTATCGGACAAATCTTTGTAAGCCGTCACGGTAARCGTCTTCGCTAGCTCACCATGAGCAAGCGCCACTGGACCTCGAATCTCACCTGACCAAGTCACACCCCCATCCGTTGAATCGAAAGATGTCACTTGATAGCCTCCATCGTCCAGTAACGCGCTAACCTCTTCGACCCGCTCACTAAAACTCACCTTGACGAGCACCCCCTCCTGATTGTGCACAATTGGTTTGCCTTCATTCACTTCGATGTTGGCAACCGTAGGAGCAATATTGTCCCTAAAAGACACCGTTTGCTCCAAAGGCTCTGCCGACTGGCCTGCACTATTTTCACCCGTCACCGTAATGATGATAGTGCCTTGATGCCAATCCGAGATATCGTGTGTTTCAGTTTGCCAATGGCCATTCTCGCCGACTGGGATTTTTTTACTATATTGAGGTAGGTTGCTTTGGTCTACTGAGTCTGAGGTTGGTTTATTTTTGACCGTTACGGTCAGCTCTGCTCCGGTCTGAAACCCTTTAGAAGTACCTGAGACGATAAACTCCTTCGCATCAGAAGCGTTGATGCTACCACCCATGTCGTTGAGAGTAATCACAGGCTTTAATGGGATATCTGTAGTATATCCTTCACCAAAATTGCCTTGTGGGCGGGTATCTTGGTAAGTTCTTTCAACAACTATGAGAGGGGCTGTAGCACTACCACTTGGCAGCATTAGCGGCTGTGTTGTACCTACCCACACTTTAGAAAAACCGGTCTCTTCAAATGAAATAGCCTGCCCATTCAAAGATGCCGTAGGTATCGTCACGCGTTCATTGAATGTCAGCGTAACCTTTGCGCTTTTCTCATCAACCAAGACATTTTTAAATTCTTCTCCGTCATATGAGATTAGGGTACTGCTCACTTTGGGTTTGATCTTGTCGTCATATAGAGCTTTTTTGGTTGCTACAACACTACGCTCGCCTTCGGCGTACTTTCCGCTGACAGTGACGGTAAATTCAGAATACTCCCATGTAGACATATTGATCGATTTGGTGTCCCATTGCCCCTTATCATCAAGATTTACCTTCAAACCAGACACTTTATCAGTACCTTCACGACCTTCCTTAAGTGAGACAAGGTCAACGGTTAAATTCGCTGCCTGTTTGAAACCTTTGGTTGTGCCCGTAATGTAGACCTTGCTTACATCATCCCCATGTACGAAATTATCCTCAGTCACAGTATCGATGGTAATCACAGGCTTAACGGGAATTGACACCGTTGCTTTTTTACCCTGGTTATTAACATTATCTGAATAGCTCTCAATTACTAAACTGATGCTGTCTTTCAGCGCTAGCAGCTCAATAGGTCCAACGTCATTTATTTTCCACTCGTTTTGATATTTCTCTGACCGATTGAAGTTGAGGCTGATGTCACCAAGTCTCGCTTGAATGTTATTGACTGGCTCTGAAAATGTGAGGGTGAGATTGGCACTCTCCCCATCAACGAGGTACTCAGGTGCGGCATCTACATTATCGAATTCAGGCTTTTGATTATCAACATGATAGATAAAGGTTTTCTCTTTGGAGGTCTGGTATATATCCTGAGCGGCTACCTTTATTTTAAAACTCTTTACGCCATCGTAATCTGCCAATTTGGAATTAATCTTCAGCTCAAAAGACTTGATTTGCTCTGAGTTACCAGAAGTTGGGAAAAAATTGATTTCTGCATCATGTTCTTTATTTTGACCGTCTATCCAAGATACTTTTTTTTCCGTCACCTCAACAGGAGTTAAGTCATCTTGCACGATGAGCTCAAGTTCTATCTCACCTGAAAATATGCACTCCCCCTCGACACTACGACCCTTTTCTATAGCGCGAGAATCACCAGTTTCACAAACTACCGACCCTTCTTGGTTATACAATTTGATACTAGGCGGCTCGGTGTCAAACTTTTCCCCCTCAGTATCAAAAATGTTGTCCTCTCCGAGTTTAGGATTGGCGTGCGCAAACTTCTCTGCTTGAGATTGCGCTAAGCCAGAATCAACACCATTATCAGTGGCGGCCTTATAGTAGGCAGCAGCTAAGTCTTTGCGGTAAGTATCCGAGCTTAAGGGGAATTCGCTTTCACCTATTGTGATGGGGCCTTCAGCACCCTTACCATCAGCTTTACCATCGGAGCTGAGATCCTTGTGGAAGGCTTTAGCAAACTCTATACTGGTAGTCCCTTGTTCGGTTGCTATATCGGTTAGCCCTTCTAAAAGAAAGCGGTGAATATATTTCTTGGTCACCCGGTTTGGAATACCCTGCGCTAAATCTTTGTTGGTCGCGTATGAGGTTCCGACTGGGTCAAAACCAAGCATAGCTTTGTCCTGACTCTCCAAAGCACTGGTGACATCCGATAGTATTCTTTTAGCGTTACTTGCTGTTCTGTCTTGTTGTTTTTCCCATTGGCTCTCAAATAAGCCCGTGTGATAACTTGAAAGTTCTGTCAGATATAAAGTGACTTTGGCTTCTGAGTTAAAATAAGCACCAATACCATCTTTCTCAGCGAGCGATATATACTTCTCTTTGTCTTTGTCATCACTCCATTGGTAGTAATGAGTGCTATCATCGCCATCATCATTCTTGAGACTTTTCATGTATACATGATAAAAACTCGTAGATGGCTTTTCATCAAAAAGACGGCATGTCGCATAATCTAGCTCCTCACTATCATCCAGCTTAGTAATACAAAAAGCATTACTGACGGCACTAAACTTTCCCTTTTCATTCAATCTTTCAAGCTGTACTTTCGCATCAATAAATGGCGAAACAATGGTAATTTCAGGTACTTTAAATGCGGTTCTAAAATAAACCTCTGTCACACCACTTGTATTTTTCGCCGGATCTTTGGCAGTAATAATCAACTTTTGAATCGTATCAGACCCAATACTTTGAAGCCCTGTTCCGAATAGATCAGATGAAAAAGGGAGATAATAAGTCATGCTAGAGATGTAATCAGCATCATCATCTGTGTCAGCCTTGGGTATGAATTGCTTATTACTAATAATTGTTTTTACAGGATCACCAAAGCTATCCTCACCTAACCTCTTTGTGTAGTACTCTACCTTTAGCTCTAAGTCTTTAGCAGAAAAACCATAAGTAGATTCACCGTTATAATCTTTTTGAGGATCAGACAGGTTAACACTGATAAAAGGTACACCTAGGACTTTGAGGTTATCCACTTTGAGTGCATCAAGGTCAAACTTATCATTTTCTCCTCGATTTTCGTTTACCTCCATCAATCCTTGATTGGCAAATTCAAAGGGAATAATTAGAAACTCATCTGCTGTTTCGATATTCTTTACTGTATAAGTATTTGAATTGTAAATAAAATTAACGTTTATTTCTCCATCACTTTTTTTGGACTCATAAACAATCCCATTATCAAGATCTGATGGAAAGTCCAATTTTATTTCAGGCCGACCACTATCCGTGTATACCCTATATTTTTCTTCCGTCTGATTTTTATTTGAATCTGTCGCTTTAACGGTGAATTCAATGCTTTGGCCAACAATGAGGTTGTCATAATTTCGCTCAAAATAACACCATGTCTGTGTCCCGTAGTCAGGTTTACATCCGGCATCAACCTCAGAGTTTGAAATGGAAATCTTGACACCCTTCCCATCCAATAATTCCGGTTTTTCTTTAACATACCCGGTTAACGTATACTTAAATACACAATCTCTCTCTTCATCTGTACATCCCTGTACTGCAGATGGAGAATCAAAAATAATGACGGGAGCGGTATTGTCCCAGTCAAAGTCAATACTTACCTCGTGATTCTCAGGTGGAGAGGCTGAATACATAATGGTATCGGCTGCATAAACCACGAGTCTGGCTTCAGACTCACCATTGATATTGCCTCCTCCTAGCACGTCAGTATTTAGGTGCACGGTGAAACTTGACTTGCGAGCCCCCACAGTAAAGCTGCTATCATCAACCCAACACACTGTATCTTCATCCCCTTCGCCAAAAGGACATGCAAGTGTTGACAACGAGAAAAGTTGCTTATTTTCTGTATATTCAAGCTTCACTTCGATCGAAGCTACCCCGATATTGTCTTCAACATCCAATTTAATGGTGTCTTGGCCAGATAGAACTTCCGGTTTTGCATAAGTAACCGTTGGCGGAGTATCATCTAAGCTCACAAGGTTTCGTTTAGGAATCGGGCCTGTGTCCGGCATAGTTCCCGACGGAGTTCCCGACATATTTAGAGCTTGGGCCAGCGTTTTGTATACAGAGAAGCTAGAATTGCCAGAAGCAAAATACTCTGCAAAATCGTCATAACCAGATGATCGATTAATATCAGGGTCACTGGCCACTGTCATTATATGCTCGGCAATCGAATGGGTGTAGAAGTCTGAATCAATCTTTACAGAACCAAATAAAAAATCGCCTTTTTGACCGCCCTCTGTCTGCTTTTGCCCATCAAGCTTTCCATCAATAACAATATCTTGATAACTAAGTTCTGCAAGGTGTATGGAGGTATAGGTGTCTTTCCCACCATCAGGATCTGGCTTTAAAAGGTCATAGGCGAAAGAGGAATACGCCGTCAGTATCGCACCATACTTATCCCCATTTGTACCACTCGATACCGACTTCTTTGTTATATCTATTGGCTGTGTCGTATTGACATCAAAGCTGTATATCGCCTTTATGTCTTGTAGTGCGCTCGAAACGGCATTAGCTGCAGATTGGCCTTGCTTGATTCTATATTCAGTCAATCCTGCAGCCAAATAAGTTAATGGTGTCACCATAACCTTCTGGGTGCTGCCTTCGGTGTAATTAGTCACACTGGCCATATAGATGTTTTCAGACACAACTTGTTCAGACACGGGGTCTTTGTAACTTCCGCCTTTTGCAGCTATGTACAGCGGCATAGAGGCTGATTCAATATCAATCGAATAATGGCCAGATGCTGGTGTTACCGCACTACCTAACTTGCGCCCCAAAGAGCCATTTTTGTACTCATAGACTTCTACTGATGCGCCCAGTACAGGTGCATCAAAAACCACACCAGTAATCGTGCCTTGAGTTCTGGAACGAGGGGCAGAATCACCACCACCGCCACCGCCACATGAACTTATTAGGAGTAGAGTAAGTATTATGAAAAGAGACTTTTTAAAAGGGTTAAAACTCAGCATCATACCGACTTGACGTTGACCAAAAGTTCAAAAATTATATTTTCAGTTTGAATAATGACAACAAGGTAAAATAACCATATAAGAGCAATACTGAGCAGTGATATTTCAGCTGTTATTCTAAAAAAAGAAGTATTGACCGATCAAATTCACCATATGGGTAGTGAATTTGATTTTGACATTTTCCTGATAGAGAAATATTTGAGTCATTTATTTTAAAAATTAGACACAGATCGGGTTTTAAATACGTTCGCTAATTTTTAGTTAACGGGATATCTCGGGTATTAAACGCCATTTAAAATGCAAACAATCAATAATACTTTAATCATAACCCTAAAGATTTAATCTACTTTTCATATTATTGCGCTTAGAGGGTTATAGAGAGAGGAAGTCTTAATGGATGGTCATGCTAAAAGAGCTATGTGCTTCTGATTCTGCTCGATACGAATGTAATACGGCTGCATAAAATAAAAAAGCAGCACATATTATCCTATGTGCTGTTTTTTTGATTATTGCTGTTATTCGGTCGGAGAGATTGTCACTGGTTTGAAGGTTGCCACAACATTGCCTCCTGCTCCTGGACGCTCGACATAAGGGGTATTTTGCATAATGGTATAATAAGAGTCGAGATAATCGTCGTCGTTAGTTAGCACACCATCTGGAATCACATCGATAATTCTATTGGTGATTTGAGCTATGATGGCATAACCTTGAATTTCTGGATCTGGAATCATTTTCAAAATATCTTCCGCCGCTTTCACCAAAATTTTCGCTAGCTCTTTGTAGTCCGTTCCATCGTCTTGCTCCATCAGAATCATATCGACAGCACCCCAACGATACCGTGGCCAGAAAATCATGGTTTGGCTTGGGTAGTAATCTTTGCCGTCATAATCTAAATAAGGCATATCGACAAGGTCAATTTCAGGTTCTACACGACTTGGGTCAACACCAGTAATGATGGCGTAGACTTCCGCCTTACCTGAAATCCATGGCTCTTCGTCGTCGCTAAGACGAATTTTCGTTAACTGAGTGGTATTAAGTGGCTCTACATCACTAAGCTGTGCCGAACGCTTAATACCTTGCTTGGTTTTTGAAGGTAGTTTAGGACTGTCATTGGTGATCAAATTAGAATCTTGGCCCAAGCGATTCATCTCGGTTCGCATTGCCATTAGACCAGCACGAAGTTCTTTAGCGCTATTGCTGTCAACAACGAGGACTGGAACATCTGGCATTTGGTAAACATCTAATTCATGCACTTGGCCGTAAACATCATAAGCTTCTACATACTGCCAGTTTGAGTCATCACCTGAAGGCTCAAATGCAAACAGTGGACTTTCTCCTTCCTGCCAGTCTTTGACCATTGATGCATCCGCAATCCTAAGCTCCATCACTGAATCAGTATATTGAGCAATGCCTTTTGTTTGACGGTATTGGTAATCGGCCTGCTGCATACGCTGTTTAAACGCTGAGTATGGCTGAATGCTTTCCACAGAGTCCAAATCCGTGGCCAGATTCTCCTCTGTAATTTGTGACTTGA
This sequence comes from Vibrio tetraodonis, assembly GCF_003350295.1. Classification (GTDB taxonomy): domain Bacteria; phylum Pseudomonadota; class Gammaproteobacteria; order Enterobacterales; family Vibrionaceae; genus Vibrio; species Vibrio tetraodonis. The sequence goes on along the minus strand of NZ_QLYY01000008.1, from coordinate 183,623 downwards.
TTGATTTTTCTAAATCAAAGTAGCGAGCGCTGATTTGCATCGCAAGCGCTTTTTTTTGCTGTGCTATTTCTTCTGAGATTGATTGTGCATCTGTTGTGTTTACAGTTTGTGCGTTCAACGGAAAGCCAACTATGGTTGTCGCAAGCATCAAGCTGATAGGTAGGCTTGGTCTCATAAAAATGATCCTTATTTGAATTTTTATCCCTAATAGAGCGTTGCCCTACCTGGTCCAACCTATCAGCTTCATCAATAAGTGGAACAAAAACGATCGATTTTTGTTCTATTTTTCCGATAAAGATCACTTAATGAACAAATTGTTCAAAATTCAGCCTTAAAGTGCTTGGAATTCTAAAATTAATAAGTCAATCAATATGCAAGAGATAGTAATATCAATTAAAAGAATAACTTAGTGACTCAGATCACCGGAATGTAAAGCACCTATTACATGCTTTACAGCGACTTTTCCTAGTGATATGAATGAAGATTAAATACTCTAACTTTACAAAAGTTCATAAGTATGGATGAGTATTCATAATGAAATAGGTGTTTAACAGTAGTAAATTTATTTTAATCTATTGATATGAAAAATAATCTCTACGAAATTGACTGACTTGTTGCTCAACATAAGTTTGCCATTCACTGTCTGACAAACTGGTAGACTGCCTTTGAGCTTCTAAGATTTGGTTTAGAGCGACAAGCTCATCTTGGTATTGACCAATATGGGCATTTTGCTGGGCGACTTGCTGCTCTCTCGATGCGATCGAAGCAATCTCTTTCTCAGTTAAATATTGCCTCGCGAGCTGATGTTTTATCTCTCGCACTTTATCTGGTGGATAGGAACTGGGGATCAGGCTGACACCTTGTTCGTATTTTTCGCTATCGGCCTCTAGAGTTAACACCGCCTCTTTTTCTCGCCATTTTATCAATAAAGTTTGGTAGTCGTTTAGAAAGTCTGCTGCTAAAGACTCTGATAGGCTATCTTGTTCAAGGCTAAAATCGTATAGGGCAAATTCATCGGCAAAGATTAATGTGGCGTGCTCTCCCCAAACCAAGGTCGCTAGCCGCTTAAAGTCTGTCACTTTGTCTGAAAGCAGCGTAAAATGGTTCAACTCAGACTCTTGCCAAACACTCTGCCACTCACGGTTAAAATGGTTATAGTTGACCAGCAATTGATACCGAGAAACCGATAGTGTCGACTTGAGAGCGGCAAGTTGAGACAAGCAATCTCCTTTACCGAGACAATCTGCCCAAAATTGCTCTATCGCATTGACCAGTTCTCGTCCTTGGCTTTGGTTAAGTTGCGTTATTGAGCGATCAATTTCCGCGTTCTTTACTGGGGCGCCCTCTATGTTAGACTCTTGACTTGCTATGGGCTTAACTAGGCGTTGAGGGGCTTTACCAACCTCTTGCGACGGTTTTTCACTGGCAGAGTCAACCAACCTTTCTTCCTCTGGCCAAAGGTAGATGCTCGCCACGACAGCGAGCACAAATAAAATAGCACGGTAGTTCATTACTCAATCACTGCGCTCACAGGAAAGTGGTCGGAAAGGTTGTAGTGCTTCCAAAGCCTTTCGTCTGTGGTACGAGGGATGTCAACACGATTGTTATTACGCCTGCTCTGTCCGTACTCATCGCTGACCATGACATAATCCAAGTATTCCACATGCTCGCCGCCTGAGAGTGCTTTACCAGAAAAGTCGTTGATACGCGGATCAAAGGTTGATTCTGTGTATCCAGAGTAATCTGGCTCTTGCACACTGAGGTTGGTCATCATGCTCTGGTAGTCATCTGGGAATTTCAATTTGTTGACATTAAAGTCACCGCTGTACACCACAGTTTCATGACTGGGTATGTCCAGTGACTGAGCCAATGCTCGCATCTGCTTAAACTGGCGCTGTCTATAATCTCTGGCTTTATCCGTATCAGAAGAAGCCGTGTGTGTCGCAAACACATGATAAGCTTTACCGCCTTTTATGATCTCGGCATAGTTAACACCTTTATCGGCAAAACAGTCGGTTCCAGCACAGTCAGGAAATACATATTGCGCCTGATTCACAATCGGATATCGACTAACAATAATCACCCCACCGTCATGTATGTTGGCCCCTTTTTTATTTAACATTTCTGTGTGATAAGGATATTCCTTTGCTAGTTCGCGCAGAAAAGCACCTCGGCCATTAGCAAACACTTCCTGCAAAGCCAAAACATCATAGCCTGACACATGCTCGGGGATTATATCGTAGCGGTCACCAATATGAGAGGCCATCACAGGCAGTGCCCATATGTTATAGGTCATGACCTTGAGAATATTCTCATCCGGTTCAACTGTCTCGCCTACTTTCGCTGGAGTAATCGTATAATAAAGGTCGTCATATCGAGCGGTATTGGCTGATTTAAAGCTCAGCTCAGTGGAGCGCTGACCGAATGCAGTGGTAGTGAAGCGGTGCAGCTCCCTATCATCTTGCAGGAAAAGATCTACGTCAGATGAAGATAAACCATATTGGATTGAGGAATTATACCAATGCCCAGTCATCACTTGGTTTAGCTCGACACTTTCCCCCAAAGGGTTCGAGATGACTGTGTTAAATCTGTATGTTTGACCTGACTTCACTCCCTCCCAACGATTAAAGCTTAGCACTGCTTTCGTTTCCCAAGGGCCTATGGTTTCGGTGTGCTGCTGCCATTCATCACCGTATTCAAGTAAATCTGAGCCATCATGGCTGACTTGTACAGTTAATGGCTGGGCAGAGTTATTAGTTAGATACACATCGGTATCGGCCATCACTGGCATAACGACAAGCGAAGCGAGCAAAATATTCCACAGCTTAAAACTCATGTTATCTTCCTCAATTTGAATTTCTGGTTAAAATTTAAACCAATAATGTTTCATATTTGTTATAAATAAATTAAGAAAAATAATTCACACACTTAACGATAAAACGTGATAACAAAGCGCTTTTTAGTGCATAAAATTCATAAAGTTTGAACTTGTTTAAAACATTGATACCAATATTTGAAATCATTATTTCTATCAAAAAAATCTATAAGACTAGGAATAATTAGGCAGTTTGAGTTAACAATAAAAATACTCGTTATTATCCAAACAGTAGTATGAAAATCACCCAATAAAAAAGCGGGTAATTTTCCATAAAATGAGAGTTTTTAGTCACGCTAAGCTAATGATAAATATAGAAATATTTATCATTTATATTGTTGATTTTCAAAAAGATTGTTTGAACTGTAAATACTACAAAAGCCACCGAAACGATGGCTTTTAGAAGTTTATATTGAAGGGGCTGGCTATAAAGTATGCGCTAAGTTAGTCATCGTCTTTAGGCGCTACTTTCTTTTTGGGGATAAACACTGAATCACCCACAGCAACATTTTGGTAGAAACCTTTATCACGTTGTGCTGGCTTCTTGTTGGCTTTTTTCGCTGCCGGCTTAGACTTCTTGACCACTTTTTTCTTACCGCGATAATCCGCTTTCTTTGGTTTTATACCTTTAAACTTACCTTTTAAACCTTCTAACTCAGAAAAAGTAATGTCTTGTTGCAAATAAGCCTCAACACGCTTGAAGCTATCCCAATCCTTAGGGCCAACTAAAGATAAGGCATCGCCTTTATTACCAGCTCTACCTGTACGGCCAACACGGTGTACGTATTCCTCAGTATGCTTTGGCATGTCAAAATTGACCACGTGGGTTACATTGGCAATATCGAGACCACGAGAAGCAACATCGGTCGTTACTAGAATTTTAAACACCGCCCGTTCAAACTGACTCATAATGGTGTTGCGTTGAGTCTGATTTAGGTTGCCACTTAAAGCGATGGCTTTGAGTTTTTTCGCATTAAGCTTTTCAGTTAGACGCTCTGTATCCACTCGAGTTGCCGTGAATATAATCAGCTGCTTATATTGGGCATCATCAAGAATACGCTCTAAAATCGCTTCTTTATGATCAAGGTGATCACAGAGGTAGAATGTTTGGGTGATATCCTTATGCTGCTCATTCGATACACCAATCGCTATTCGTTTTGGTGCATTCAACATTTCAAATGCGATTTCATTGACTTCAGCGTGATCGAGTGTTGCAGAGAACATCAACGTTTGACGACGGCGATGCTTGGCAGCATTGTGAATACGGCGCAGCTCAGGTGCAAAGCCCAAATCCAACATGCGGTCAGCTTCATCCAACACCAAAGTTTCCAGCCCATCAAGGTACAAGGAACGGTGCTCAAGATGGTCAGCTAAGCGTCCCGGTGTCGCGACAATAAACTTAGGGTAGCGACGCAAGGCTTTCACCTGATCGTTGAAGTTCTCACCACCAACGATAAGGGTAGCTTCATAAGACAGACCACCCAGCATAGAGCGTAGCTCGCCGTAGACTTGTTTGGCCAATTCTCGGGTCGGAGCTAAGATAACTCCACGAGGATCTTTGGCTGAAAATGCTTTGTTCTTTAGAGATTTATGCAACATAGGCAACACAAAAGCAAGCGTCTTCCCTGACCCCGTTTTCGAGGAAGCCAGTAAGTCTTTGCCAGCAATCGATACCGGAATCGCCTGCTGCTGAATGTCTGTCGCCTGCTTAAAGTCAAAGTGCTTAAGATTTTTTAATAAGCGGTTGTCTAGCCCTAACTCTTTAAAGTGCAAAGTATTCTCCAAGTTATAAGTGTGTCTGCGCCTTGTTCTATTCTCAAACCAAACACGGAAATTTTAAAAAACGCGACATGATACCCTGAAAGCGCCGGAGTGGATAGAGATCACAGAAAATTATCCCTGTGATTCTGGTTTTGACGCTCAATATAGTTAGCACATTGACATTTACACTCACTAGCCGTGAGACATGTATCAATTAATTCGATAATTGCTTAAATTCTTGGGTTTTTTTGACTTTTTCCTGCTTTTTGAGAGGCAAAATAGAGTCTACACTTTTGTAACCGTCACTATATGAGAGTAAAAGTATAGGACGTATTTTTGATACTTTACATGCAAGGAGTTCTTCTATGAACAAAATGTTGATCGCAGCTGCGGCCTCTTCTGTGCTTTTTCTCGCAGGTTGTGCTTCAGGCCCAAGCGATGCATCTTCAGCTAAAATTGACGAGCTAAGCAATCAGGTTAGCCAGCTAAGCCAGGATGTACAGGCTCTTAAATCTGAGTCAATGTCAGCTCGTGAAGAAGCTGAACGTGCTAACGAGCGCATCGACAACATTGCCCAGTCTTATACTAAATAAGTCTGAAGTATAAAATAAATCGTTATTTTTCAATAGTTAAGAGTAACGTTTTATGTTCGAATGGCGATAAAGTGGCGACAGTATAAATGTCGCCACTTTTGTTTTTAGTGTAAACATTAAAGAACTTTTCAATGCTTTTGTTCTAACAAGGTTTTGCCCCAAAATCATTTAGAGCTAATGCTAATCACACCTTCAGAAGAGCGTACTTGCCCCAGTTTTTATAATGAATCATTATGTGCTTAGTTGACTAATTGCTGGGTTGCCCTAAGTCTAGGGATATGGTGTTTATTTACTTTTATCCAATAAGCCTATGGCGATCTAGCAGCCCGGATGCTTAGGATACCCAAAGTGCATATTTCAAAAGTTAGAATTGAAAATTTCCGCAATTTCCGTGAATTGGAAATCAAAACAGATAGAAACATGGTGATTGTAGGAGAAAATAAAGTTGGCAAGAGTAATTTCCTTTTCTCACTCAGACTTGTTTTAGATCCCTCTTTATCTGACCTAGACCGATACCTAAGTTTAGATGACTTTTGGGATGGGTTAGGAGCAGACAAGTTAGGAAGTACCATAAAGATATCCTTAGAAATTAGCGGAATTGACCAGTCACCAACGACCTTAGCCGCTTTGGCTGATGGCTTAATTGACATAACAACCCATACAGCGAAAATTACCTATGTTTATCAACCTAAAAGCGGGGTGATGATAAGCTCTCTTAATGATTACGAGTACAATATATACCTTGGGAATACTGAAGATATTCCTATAAGTCGTTCCCTGCGGCGCTGCATACAAATGGAACTATTTCATGCACTTCGCGATTGTGAAAGGGAGTTGAGTAACAGTAAGAGAACGCCTTTAAGAACATTTTTAGAACATGTAGGTGATAGCCTTACTGAAACACAAAAGGCTTCAATCCTAGCTGGATTTGAACAAACGCAAATGGCACTTTCTGGTGTTCCAGACCTAGGACAAATAGAACAGAGTATCAACTCTATGCTCCAAACAATGGTTGGAACCAGACACGTATCTCCTGTTCAGTTGAAACTAGCTCCTCAAGACATCAATAAACTAATTAAGTCTCTCCAATTATTGGTTGATGCAGGAACTCGGGCAATCAATCAATCTAGTACTGGTAGCTCCAACATACTATTTTTGACGTTAAAGCTACTCGAGCTTCAGCACTCAATGAATATTGGTGAACAAGAGTTTACTTTCTTAGCAATTGAAGAACCTGAAGCCCACCTTCACCCCCATGTTCAAAGATTACTGTTTGAGTATTTCTACAACTCAGAGGCAAATTTAAACACACTCGTTACAACACACTCACCACACATCGCAAGCTCAGCTCCAATTAATTCTCTGATACTCCTAAAAGAGTCAATGGACGGGGTTATGCTCTCAACAAAAGGACATTCTTTGGTCAACTCTGCACTATCCCCTGAAGATATAGAGGACATGAGTAGATACTTAACCGTCACACGGGGGGAGGTTCTATTCGCGCGTGGTGTAATTTTAGTTGAAGGAGATGCTGAGGAATTTTTGTTCCCTGAGCTAGCAAGAAAGTTAGGGTATGAGTTGGACAAAAAAGGAATATCTATATGCTCAGTGGCAGGAACAAACTTTGATCCGTACGTAAAGTTCCTGTTGAGTATCGGCACACCTTTCGTAGTCATAACCGATCGCGATCCACTAGATCTAGAGGTGCCATTAGGCGTCACTAGGATAGATAAGCTACTGGATATCATCTTACAAAATCACACACTGAACGGTGCTGAAGCAACAATCTTGGCTCAAGGGCGAGTTAATGGAATCTTTACCAATACTCAAACGTTGGAAACTGAATTGGTAAGCTCACAAAACATGAAAAATATAGTTTGTGATGTTTTACTGGAGGATCATGGATCTCGTCCGCAGGTAGGCCCAATAATCACTTCGTGGAGGCAAAACACTTCATCTGTAGATATGGACGCTATGCTTCGATACATCAGTGAAATAGGTAAAGGAAGATTCGCTAAGCGCTTGAGTAACCGACTGCCTGAAGGGCAATGTCCAGAATACATAGCTGCTGCTTTCGAGTACATTTATGAACGCACATAATATCCCCAGTAAATACAAAGAAGAGGCAGAAGAACTGAACACATTGGGTCAAAGAGGTGTGTTCGATTCGACTGCAAATTGCGCAGTTATAGCTGGTCCAGGTAGTGGAAAGACGAAAACACTTGTCTTAAAGGTTGCCAAAATCATAGATGAAGATATCTCAAATTATGAGAGAGTTTCTTGTATTACTTATAGTCGACAGTGTTGCAAAGAGCTTCACAACCGTTTTAAAAAAATCGGATTATCTTCTAGTGAGAATTTGTATATTGGTACCGTACACAGTTTTTGTCTGAGTCAAATAGTTGCTCCATTAGCTCACTTGACTGACTCAACATTGCCTCCATCTTATAATGTAGCTACCGAAGATCAGAGAAACGAAGCCTTTAACTTAGCTAAAGAATTGGTTGGAGAAAGAGTTCGATATTACAGCCAAAGTTTTATGGCAAGCTATCGAATGACGCACCTAGAAAGAAGGCCAACATTTAGCACGACTGATTCCAATTGCGCAAATTTGATAGAGGCCTATGAAGGGCTTTTGAGAGAGAGATGTCTAGTAGATTTTGATGACTTAATACTCATTAGTAGATGCCTTATTCTTGAACACAGCTGGATTCGAGATATTATAAAAGCCAAATTCCCCGTTATCGTTATTGATGAGTATCAGGATCTAGGTAAGCCTTTACATGACATGGTTATCGCTCTTGCCGAGCATGGCATACGAATTATCGCTGTTGGAGATATAGACCAGTCTATATATGGATTTACAGGAGCTCACCCAGAACTCCTTGAACATTTAAGTGAACGTGATGATTTCGAAAAAGTTGAGATGAAACTTAACTATAGATCGGCTCAAAACATCGTTAGCTTATCGGATGGGTTTGTCAGCCAAGCAAAGGGAGTAATAGCCCATCACCGAGATAGAGTTGCAAGCATTACTTGTCATCTATGCCCAGATGGTCTTGAGCAACAAATTGAGCAAGCTTTAACGCAGGCCTTGACTATAGCTTCTGAAACGTCATCTAGAGCACTTAGTGACATAGCGATTTTGTACCCCGATGCAAAAACAGGAGATCTTGTTGCAGCTCAAGCCTCACGGCTAGGTATTGTTTATAACCGTACAGACAACAATGCTCCTTACAGAAAGAACCCACTTACAAACTTTATTGAAGACTGTGCCTCATGGGTTAGCTACGACTGGAGAGTAACATCAAATAAAATCTTGTTATCAGAGTTAATCTCGACATTGATTAGTTTCGTGAAAAGCGACATTGATGACATAGATGCATTAGTTCAAGGCTTTGTATCCTATCTATGGGCAGTAAGAGGCAATGTGGAAGAAAGCCCTGCTTATAAGTTTGTTACCGAGCTAGTCAGTATTTGCTTTCCTTTTTCAGTCCATCCCTCCCACATGTCAGATGATTTTAAAGAAGTAGGAAAAATGACTCAGGCACTATCAAGTGAAGGTATATTGCGGAATGTAAGCCTTCCAGTGTTGGGTAATAACAGAGAGAAGTCGAACAAGTTAAATTTGATCACTTATCATTCATGCAAAGGTTGTGAATACGATATTGTTATTGCTATAGGCCTAGATAATGGTGTTTTTCCTAAATTGAAGTGGGATCAAAGTACTTACCAGTGGTGCTACCCAGATGATAGAGAGATGCAAGAAAGGAGGCGACTTTTTTTCGTTGCATTAACACGAGCTAAATATGACGTTCATTTTTACAAGTCTGAATTCTTTTTAACTAGTAGAGGTGACAGAAGGTATTTCGGACAAAGCAAATTTCTGGATGAACTTGCTAGTCGAATGAGCTAGAGGGAAGATTAGTGATGAATCCATTTAAGAACTTTCAGTTAAAGCAACTTCCAGACTTGGTATTGGTCATTTTTGGAATATCATTTCTAGCTATTTTGGGAGCATTGATCCGCTCAGTAGTTCTTCCTGGAGGAACATTAGGCTGGCTATTGGTTATTGCGGCCTTTCTTAGTTTCAGTATTGCTTGGAAGAATGCTCATTACAGAACTCACGACAAAGAAATACATAAGTGGGTAAATGCATGGCGGCACAATGGTTTGTCGAACGCATTTCTTTGTTTAGCTGTGGTACTGTTGATATCAACATTCGCATACTTCAAGTAGCGCTAGTTGCAATCAAGGATAAGCTTCGTTCAGAGCATGCTTTATCTAGGCCTTGATCAAACTGCATTTTCTTATATTCAGTAAATCGTCCGAGAGTATCTGTTCAGCGAATTTGCCGTACAAAAAATTATCCGTTAAAAGCTAAACTAGTGAAGTAACTGGAACACTTTTTGTCTAGAACCTTCACAGTTGGCACTTCGTAACACAGAAGTGCCCCAAAACGTGTTTAAGCAACAGAAAACCTACATGGGATATGTTTAGTCTTTAGCTTGCAGTACAAACCTCAATACGGAGCAGTGCAAGAGAGCCTTGCTCTGGGGGGGATATGACGGACTCTTTTAGTAGTAAAATTTTGCGATTATCTAGCTCATTTAAAACAAAGAGCTTTGATGGGGAATCATATATCCGTTATAGTACTTACACCTTTACGCGTGGATTTGAAAAACGAGAATTCGTTGTTCAATCTTGTCGGGCGCTCAGCCAGACAAATGTTTATTGAGGATATTTAGGGCTGCGCAAGCATCGCTTTGCACGATCCTTCGTTCCTCAGGAGCGCACAAAGCGATGCTTGCGCTTCCTTTAGGTAAAGGCAACACAAGGCGACTCGTTCGCCTTGTGTTATTTCCGATTACTAACAATTTACGTCCAATAACAACAACTGAGAAAGGACAGCCAGTTGCCTTCTACTCCTTCCAATCAAGATTCTTATTTGCTAGCACTTTCTAGTATCTTTACGAATCTTGATTTTAGGAAATTTACAGTCCATTTTACCCCTCGAATAACTTTCATCTGTGGTGGCCCAATAGAATCTAGTTCCTCTGTATATCCAGCTAGCCTTAGAGAGAGAATTTTACTTTACCTCGATGAGCATCATGATGAAATTGAGAGGAATACTGTCGTTGCTGAGTCTTTTGCTGATTATTTTCAAAAAGGTCAATATTCGAACTTACTACAATTTGAAGAAGATATTGCAAATGTTGCATCACTGATTGTTATCTGCCTTGAAAGCGCAGGCTCCTTGGTTGAGTTTGGGTTGTTCTGCAATCATGCGAGCACATCTGATAAATTATTAGTATACATCCCTGAAGAGCACTACGATGGCGTGGATTCTTTTATTGCTCTAGGGCCATTAGCTCAACTCAAAGCAAATTCGAGTAAATCTGTACTAGCTTATCCCTTTCCAGACTCAAGTAAACAAGCATATGAAGACATCGACCTAGTTGTCGGAGATCTTGTAGAAAAGTTAGACAGCAGCCCTAAAACAGGTCAGTTTGATGAGGGAAACTCAGGTCATCTCGCTTTTCTAATTCATGATATTGTTTCTTTATGTACCCCAATCAAAAAGCTGGAAATTATGAAGTGTATGACTGATTTAGGGATAGAGGGGGTTACTGAGCGTAGATTGTCTACGTTGTTGTATTTATTGATGAAAATTGGCTTGGTTGGACAAAAAACGTATAGCCACGTTGATTACTTTTTTTCTACCCAACCTTCACTCACTAAACTTACATTTGGCAAATGTAAAGACACGTCAACTTTTGATAGGTCATCTAAGTTCGTCGAGATAAAGCAGACGTTCATGCTTCACCAAGAAGGTGAGAGTCAATCGACCAAGAAACGTAGACTTGTACAAGGTAAAATTAACGAAATTCTGAAGGGGCAATCATAGATATGAATATCTTGGATAAGATTTCAGAGTTATCAGGTATACCTCAAGATATGTGCGCTAGATTTGTCGTATCAGCTCCTGTTCGCTACAAACGGTATGAAATACCAAAAAGAAACGGTGGAGGCACTAGACTCATAGCTCAACCGTCAAAAAGTGTTAAGCCTCTACAAAGAGTATGCATAAGCGAGCTTAGAGGCGTATTGCCTATACATGGATCTGCGTTGGCTTATGAAGCAGGTACTGGTATTAAAAGAAATGCAAATAAGCATCGCTACAACAGGTACTTGTTGAAGATGGATTTTACTAACTTTTTTCCATCAATTAAGCCTGATGTTTTATTGAGTACCTTTGAACAACACAATGTAGCATTGACTGAGGTGGACAAATTTGTACTCAGTTCATTGTTGTTTTGGAAGCCAAGTAGAAGCGAGTCAACCTTAGAGTTGAGTATAGGTGCGCCAAGCTCTCCATTTATATCAAATGCGGTTATGTACTTCTTTGATGTTGCAGTTACGGAGTATTGTGAACGTAAAGGTATAACTTACACGCGCTATGCAGATGACTTAGCTTTTAGTACTAATACCGCAGATATTTTGTTTGAACTCCCTAAGTTCTTGAATGAGTTAGTGCAGCAGCCGAGTATGTCTTTCTTACGGTTTAACACTGATAAAACTGTGTTCGCTTCAAAGAAAGTGAATAGGCATATCACTGGAGTCACGATCACGAATGATGGGCGATTATCGCTTGGACGAAAGCGTAAAAGAAAAATAAGTTCGTTGATACATCGTTTTAGCTTGCAGCAATTGAGGTGCGATGAGGAGGTCAATGAACTAAAGGGAATGTTAGGCTTTGCTAAACATATTGAACCCATTTTTGTTCGTCGCATGTGTCAAAAGTACGGTGAAGAAATCATACTCAAAATTCAAAAGTTCAACTCGGACTAGAGATAATTATTGTTGTAGGTTGCTTGATTCTTTTGGGCGTTTATCGATGCTTTCCATACAAAATTACCCATATATTCTTTTGTTGTTAGGGTGTAATGCACCTGCCTGCCACTAGTGAAATTTATTATTGTCGCAGTTTCCGCTCTAAGGAATACATAATAAACGAGCAAGGAATCAACATACTTCTCCTAATATGACAGACCCCTTTTAGAGCATCAGGTCTAACAAGATACTGTCCAATTCCTATCGACCTACCAATAAGAATTGGACGTGTCTTAAAATAATCCCTGTGCTTTTAGCAACTGAAGCGCATCAAATGGAGTCGATAAATAGGAGGCGATAAACTTTTGGGTATCTTCAATACCAATTTCGTTGACTTTCTGCTGTAAATCTTTATCTCCCTCAACAAGACTTAGCCATTCATTTAATGGTTTTTTATCACCAGAATAGGCAACGTAATTAACCAAAGAGCTGGTATACGTTTGACGCTCTTTTAAAGAACACTGCTGTGACGCATAAGCAAAACCATATTGGATAACCGTTTGCTTTTCAGACTTATCTAGTTTTGTAAACCACTCTGTATCAAGTGCTTTTGAATAATCAAAATCTTTCCTTATTGACTTGCATTCAGATACACGCTGATTGAGAAGGGAGTAGTTGGAGTCCATTTCATGTTTAAGCTGATTGGCCCAAGCGTCGAGATTTTCAGATTGAACTGACAGGCTGCAAAGAGCCAGCACTATTAGCAGAGGTCTAAAGCGCATTATATACACACTCCCAAAATTTGCGTTCCTCACCTGATGTATCTAGTGATGCCTTCAACGCTATTTGTTCTAAGCGCTCGCGTTTAACAGGCGCAATCGCCATTACAGACTCATGGTATAAATTCCAATCATATGTCGTTGCGTTATAGGAAGCAGAGGCGATGGCAACACCCCTGTATGAGTCCCGTCCTGCAAAGATTTGGAAAAATGGCAGAACTTTGATGATACGCTCCAAGACCGTTGACATATCGGTAATGTGGTTCATTTGTTCGATATAATCGATCGTGCGAGGTGACGGTTTTAAGCCTTGTATTTTGCAGTATTCGCGTTTAGCCATTTTTTAGTCCTATATCCAACTACTTACACCTATTCTAACGTCCCACAAGGTTATTGAAAAGACAACAAAGTAACTGAATTTATAGTGATTTTAACTAAGACGGACTAAGTAAGTGGGTGCTCGAGGTCAGGTCTTTCATTTTGCCCTAACCAAATTTATCCGAACGCCCGACATTCACCAGAAATCGTAACTCGAAGTTGTCCAAAAGTGAGCTACTCGATTACAAAGGGCCTGCTAATACAGGCCCTTTCTGTTTTCTAAGCTGAAAATGCTATAACTTCACGAATACTCAATCCATAAAATCAGGCGATACCACTTCAACAGGCACACCATTTTGGGCAAGGATCACGGCTTTAGCCTTCGCATCTGATAGGTCAAATTCATCCAACCACCAGCGCAGCTCTTCCGGCAAGACTAGAGCTTTTTTACTGCCATCACTGCGTGTTAGTGGTTCATGCGCTTCAACAAACACACTTCTATCTGGTTCCAATGCCACTTTAATCGGTTCATTAATTACTCTTACCTTTTCGCCTAAGTTAACCTTGGGAAACAACCAATCAATGTCCTTTGGATCCATACGAATACAACCCGAGCTCACCCTAAGCCCTATACCAAAATCTTTATTTGTGCCGTGTATTAGGTACTCTCCGATACCATAGGCCAAACGCATTGCGTAGTCTCCAAGTGGATTATCGGGGCCTGCAGGTACAATTGTTGGTAGTTCGATGCCTTTCTCGCGGTATTCTTTTCGAATCGATTTTGGTGGTTTCCAAGTAGGGTTGCGCTTTTTCTGACTAATACTGGTTTCCATTTCTGGCGTATCCCTGCCAACACGGCCGATACCGACAGGGAAAATATGGACCAAATTTTTATCAGGTTGAAAGTAGTACAAACGGAGTTCTGCGAGATTAATCACAATGCCTTTTCTTGGCACATCGGGCAGTATGATACGAGTTGGGATGGTTAACACATAGTTTTCAGCGGGAAGGAACGGGTCCACCCCCTTATTCGCAGCCATGAGTGATAAAAAACCGACATCATAGCGCTTGGCAATATCGGCCAAGCTTTCGCCCTGTGACACTTGATGGTACTGCGTACGCCCAACAATGTTGCTTCCCTCTTGCGGCAATTGATACGTGGCGGCAAGTACTGATAAGCTGAAACAACATAAAATGGGGAGAAGTATGCGCAGCATGTTAAACGTCCTTAGCTTCCTTATAGAGGCCTAAGGTTACTTCTCTCTCTACCTTATGATCAACTATTGGATCAGGATATGACAGGTTTCTTACATCTGACCACGCCCAAGGCTTGTGAATATACTTGTCTGGCACCCCAACAAGTTCAGGTATCCACTGGCGTATAAAAGCGCCTGATGGGTCAAAACGTTCGCTCTGCGTTACGGGATTAAAGATTCTGAAGTAAGGCTGGCCATCACAGCCTGTCGACGCACACCATTGCCAACCTCCATTGTTGGCCGCGTAATCGCCATCAATAAGGCGCTTCATAAAGTAGCGCTCACCAATACGCCAATCAATGTGCAGATCTTTGATCAAGAAACTTGCTACTATCATCCTCAGACGATTATGCATCCATCCTGTTTGGTTCAATTGTCGCATCGCTGCATCTACTATCGGGTAGCCTGTTTGTCCTGTTTTCCACGCTTCAATCCATTGACTGTTGTTGGCCCATTTTAAGCCGTCACCCCAATCAAGAAAGCTGCGTCCTTTACTGAGTTTAGCTTCAAAATAAATCAGATGCAGGTAGAACTCTCGCCAGATCAATTCACTTTGCCACACTTCACGCCCAGAACTGAGCGGTGGAGTTTGACCGTATATCAGCCTCGCCATACATTGGCGAACTGATAAAGCACCAATAGCTAGATAGGGCGATAATTTACTCGTCCCTTGTAAAGAGGGAAAGTCTCGCTGACGGTCATAAAGATCGCTTCGAGTAGCGGTAAAATCTCTTAGCTGAGCGATAATTGACTGACTATCAGCAACCCAAACACTACTCTCTTGCCTTGGATAACTGAAGGTAACCGCTGGGTGAAAGCATAAATGTCGGCTTGCCTCTGGTAAAACAGCCTTGACCGCTTTATGGGCTTTTTTGACCTCAAAAGAATGTGCTTCGAGTTTAGTAAGATAAGCTTTCTTGAACGGAGTAAAGACTTTGAAGTAACTTCCTTGCTTATTGACGACACTGCCGGGAGCGAAAATGCATTTGTCGTCACACAAGCGAAAGCCAATGCCGTTTGCCGACAGCTGACTCGCAAGAAGGTCGTCTCGTTGACACTCATCTACTTCGTATTGTCGATTTGCAAAGACAGTATTTGCGCCAAGGCCAGTAGCCACTTCAGTTACTCGCTCGGCGCAGTCAGAATACTGCGCGACCTCATCATACAAAAGTTGAATATTGAGCTCTGCCAGTTCTTCATAAAGCTTCTCGAGCCTGCGAAAGATTAAATCTGCTTGCATGGGCGCTAGGCCATGGTTTTCCCATGTCTCTGGCGTAGCAAGATAAACGCAAGCCACTGGTTCGCCATGACTGAGCGCTTCGCACAATGCGGTGTTATCATCAACTCGTAAATCTCGCCTTAACCAAACTAGTTTCATTTTTCGCACCGCAATTGTTGTATCAGTTCAGAGACCACTACTTTGCCTGAAAATTGTTCTTCCAGATGGTTTATGGCCGTGAGCTGAGGCTCATTGATGGCTTTCGCACTGTAGATACCGATAACAGCAAAACTTTCTATGGCGGGATGAATCGCAAGCCCCGACAAATCTTCAACTTCATCTAACAAAGTAACATTGTACCCCTGCTCAACCAGTGTTAGTGCCATCAGGCGTGAGCCTATGTCTGTATTGCCGGTAGTGCTTACGAGCAATGCGCGTCCGGAGCGACTTGCTTTGTTTTCCGAATCAATAATCGCATTTAATTTGTTAACCATTATTGAGTAAAACAGACCATATTGCAGGGCTCGCAACGATGGACGAATCGAGGCAAAGGCTTGTTGAACTGGTTGAATAAATTGCTGGTCGACAACATTTAGCGGGTACTCTTTAACAACCGAATTAATCAGTGTTTCAGCTTTACCCTTGTTTAAACTTGCCAAAGCTTCCAGTACAAACTCTACATCATCCAATTGACTCACATTGTCATCAGCATCATAAGAGTCATTGTTCCCCGCTTCTAACAAGGCTTTGACCTTACCAATTGACACGCCTTTATTGAGCCAGCTCTGAATTTTATCAATTAAGTCAATGTGTTCTTGGGTGTAAAGCCTGTGACCTTTAGGCGTTCTCTCTGGCTCAATCAAGCTATACCTTCTTTGCCAAGCCCTTAAGGTGACAGGTTTTACACCTGTCATTTCAGAAATTTCTCTTATCGCGTATTTCTTCATTCTACAATCCGTATCTCAGCCTCATCTCTTGGGGATGAGGTTGGAAAAATTTTTGCTCAAGTAAGTATTCATCTGGGTAAGTCGTTAAATAATGCTTAATCAAGGTTATCGGTGCTAAGAGAGGCAAAGTGCCCTGACGATATTCCTCAATCACTCCACATAACTCAGCTTTTTGCTGTTTATTTAACGAACGCTTGAAGTAACCCTGTAAATGCATTAGTACGTTGGTGTTGTTTTTACGGCTCGCTCTGTTAGCGATCGCTTTCATTAGACCTTCTCGGTACAACTGGTAAAAAGTCTGTGGATCATGGTCTTTGGTGTTGGCAACGAGACGGCCGAGTTCTTTGTATGATTGAGGATGATGTGCCATCAGAGTCAGCTTGTAACGAGAATGAAAAGCAACCAATTTACCAGCAGTAGGCTCATCTCCCATTGAATCATAAAAATCTCTTAGCACGAAGATGCGTGCAATGAAGTTCTCTTTGAGAACGGGATCATTTAAGCGTCCATCTTCTTCTACAGGCAACCAAGGCATTTGCTTCATTAATTCCTGAGTAAACAACCCCACACCGATATTTTCAGCCCCGCCTTTACGATAAATCTTGACTCGCTCCATACCGCAAGTAGGCGATTTCGCACATACAATATAGCCGCACAGGTCCTGAGTCTTGAGCTCAGCCACTTTTTGTTCAGAGTAATCGAGCATTTTGGTTGTGTGTTCATTCTCAGGATTTTTTGTCTCTACGAGTGCAATACGTTCGTCGTTTGAAACCAAGCGAATAGTAGGTCGCGGAACAGGCATACCCATACCTACCTCAGGGCAAACAGAGACGAATTCGAAATACGGCGCTAGTTCTTTAGTCACAAACTTACTGATCTTATGTCCGGAGTCGAAACGAACATTTTCTCCTAATACACATGAACTGATACCTACTTTGATTGTGTTTATCATCTTCTGATTCCTCACCAAGGGTATACAAAAAAATATCTTGTATAAGAAGT
The DNA here is from genome assembly GCF_003350295.1 of Vibrio tetraodonis. Taxonomy (GTDB): domain Bacteria; phylum Pseudomonadota; class Gammaproteobacteria; order Enterobacterales; family Vibrionaceae; genus Vibrio; species Vibrio tetraodonis. Next base: position 166,039 of record NZ_QLYY01000008.1, on the reverse strand, counting down.
AGCATAAATTTATTTATTTGTACAAGATTTAATTTTGTATAAGTAGTTTTTAATACGTAAATGCGGAGGGTTTGGTTCAGATAAAATGCTGTCTTTTCTTGCAAAACGATTGCTTTAACTCTTTCAACACAAAAAGTTATCAATGCAATTAACAATAACAACAAGACTAACTTTTGTGATTTACATCTCATGGATAAGCCTCACATCTGGCTAGTATCTGGCTACCGATTTTTCTAAATCAACACAATTAGTGATCAGTAGTTAGAATCATTAATCATTCGGAGTAACAACTATGGCAACCCCACATATTAATGCCCAACCAGATGATTTCGCAGAAACCGTTTTGATGCCAGGCGATCCATTGCGTGCAAAATATATTGCAGATAATTTCCTTGAGGATGCCAAACAAGTTTGTGATGTACGCAACATGTTTGGTTATACAGGTTCCTATAAAGGACATCGTATTTCGGTTATGGGCCACGGTATGGGGATCCCATCATGCAGCATCTATGTACATGAACTTATTGCTGAGTATGGTGTGAAGAACATTATCCGTATTGGTAGCTGTGGCGCCGTAAGAGATGATGTCAATCTGATGGATATCGTAATTGGTATGGGCGCATCAACCGACTCCAAGGTAAACCGTATACGATTCAATGATCATGATTTTGCTGCGATTGCCGATTTTGGTCTGTTAGAAGAGGCGGTTAAACAAGCTAGAGCACAGAATGTGTCTGTCAAAGTTGGTAACGTTTTCTCTTCTGACCTTTTTTATACTCCAGAGTCTGATATTTTTGAAAAAATGGAAAAACTTGGCATCTTGGGAGTTGATATGGAAGCGGCTGGCATTTATGGTGTAGCTGCCGACCACGGAGCAAAAGCACTCACCATTTTGACCGTCTCTGACCATATTACTCGTGGTGAAAAGCTCAGTTCAGAAGAGCGCCAAGACTCTTTCAACGACATGATGAAAGTCGCTCTGGAAACCGCCATCAATATTTAATTAACCATATTTTGCTACCAAGGGCTGCTTTGGTAGCCCTGATAATCCCGAGGGGGAGATAGTGAAATCTGGTAAACTGCCGAAGGAAGCGGAAGGGTTACAACTCAACTTTTGTAAAACATTGGCGTGTAAAAATTTTGGTCAAAGTGATGCGCATAGGTACATGGTGCAACATGCAAACCCGAAACGACCTACGATGGTTTGTCGGGAATGTGGCGCTTTCCCCCCCTTACTTAACAATCAAGAAGTCTTAAACGAACTTCAACGTTTAAGACTTCTTCACAGTGACGGCTTACCTGCTTGCCGGAATAGCCGTTGCGAAAACTTTGGCCTTTCCGTACACACCAACAAACACGTGTATCATGCGTTTGGCTACAGTGGCGACCGCCAACGTTATCGCTGCAAATTATGCCAATCAACCTTTGTGGACAAATGGTCTGGCACAAATAATAAGCTGGTTTTCCAAGAGACTCTATTGGGGCTGCTATTTACCGGATACTCCGTACGCGAAATATGCCGTAAGTTGGAGATTAACCCTAAGACTTTCTACGATCACCTAGATCATATTGCCAGTCGATGTCGACGTAAATTGGCAATGTTCGATGCGCGATGGGTCAATCACGCTACGCAATACGAACTGGCTTCTTCCTACCGACCATTACAGCCCAAAAGTAATAATGGGGTACTTTGGTTTGTCACTGGGGATGCGAAAACGGGTTATATCCTCTGCCAACATGTGAATTACTCGAGCGATGAAGACCCACAAGGCAAAGCTGATCATGATCCCTACCAACCCAATTCTCGTCTTATTTTCCGAGACTATTCATTGGAGGAATATACCCCGTCGTTCTCGAACGCTTCAGTATTAAAAGAGAGAATTGATCATAAATATCAAGCGATACTCGCGCGTAGTAATGTCGAAGACCCTTTGGGCAATCTCAGCCATTTTCATTACCCGACTAAAGGTGCTCTCATAAGGCCGCCCTACACATCATACGCACATTTCCTACATGTCTTTTCACAATGTAATAATGAGCGACGAGTCACACTTTATTTACCTCAAGACCCTGTTTTGAGGTCCGCAGCTTTGAGCATAGGTTTACCTAGAATTCAAAATCAAAGTATTGACCTCCTCTACGTCGAAGAGGACAGTAACTGGGACAATAATAACGACGTAGATAAGATTGATATTTTACATATGGGGTGGTGGCGTGACCGCTGGGCGATTGCAAATGACAATGGGACGTCCAAAGGTATCTGTTATCTCGCTGGAGACAATAGTGCTCCACAAGACTGGCTAAAAAAAGCCAGTATCCGCCAAACTGTTTTCTATCAAAACAGGTTTCAAACCTTATTTGAGGATTTCATTGACGAGCCTAGGCGTAAGCTAAGACCTGGCGGGCTGCTACCCTTGCTGGATATATTCAGAGCGTGGCATAACTTATGTTACCAAGGTAAAGATGGAATGACGGCAGCACAAAACCTTAATCTGACTCAATCGCCATTAACACTAAGAGAACTACTGTCATAGAACTCACTCCTCAAGATGAACTGGCATCCTTTTCTCAAATCTAAGCGGAGACTGCGTGGCGAGCAGTCTTTAGTATCAAATCTCAACTTCTAAAACGATACGTGTTACAAACTGCGACAAGTTGTTCAAACAAGCCATAGAAAATCAGAAAAATACCCTTGCTAATCCAACCTAGTACTTATTTACTACCCTTAACTATTCTTAACGTTTTAGACTAAACGCTTATGGCTACAAATGTCCTTTGTGGATGGCCATTATGCCGTCTTCGTGGAATAGCAAGCCTCTCAATTTTCAAAAAAGGGAAAGTAAACCTAAAAATCACACATTCATTATTCATACAAAAATATCCGTTTAAATCATAATTAATAGTGGCAGCACGTCATTAAAAAGGGAGCACGTTTATGTTTTTGGATTACTTCGCACTAGGTCTACTGATCTTTGTCGCGCTAGTGATATTCTACGGCATCATAGTCATTCACGATATACCCTACGAAATCGCTAAGGAAAGGCAACATCCTCATCAAGACGCCATACATTACGCAGGCTGGGTGAGCTTATTTACCCTGCATGCTATTTGGCCATTTCTTTGGATTTGGGCAACCTTATGGCGCAAAGAACGAGGTTGGGGTTTCCAAAAGCTGGAAGAAGAACAACACGATATACATCACAGGATGGATCTCCTCAATGAACAGCTCAATCGCTTACAGCAACAAATTGATACTATGACCTCCCCAGTTGAGCAATCATCCGTTGCGAGCACAGACAACAACGAGGAGAAACAATAATGGATTTACTCCTTATTCTGACCTATGCCGCTTTATGTATTGCTATTTTTAAAATTTTTAATATCCCGCTAAATAAATGGACTGTCCCAACCGCTGTCCTTGGCGGTGTCACTCTGGTTGGAACTTTAATCTTACTAATGAACTACAACCATCCATTTACCCAAATAGGAAATCAGGTATTTTCTACAACGCCAATTGTATCTGGGGTGCGAGGGAGAGTTATTGATGTTCCTGTAGAAGCCAATGAGCCTTTAAAAAAAGGGGATGTACTGTTTGTTATCGATCCCACCCCTTTCGAAGCAGAAGTTGATAGATTAAAGGCAAAAATAAAAGAAGCCAGCCAAAGCGCACTTAGCCTTCAATCTGATTTACTCGAAGCTCAAGCGGCATTGACTCAGTCCATCGCAGATAGAGATAAAGCACAGCGAGAATTTTCTCGTTACCAACGTGGCTATGACAAAGGCGCGTTTACTGAGCAAGACCTGGACAGCCGTCGTCAAGCCTATAAGGCCTCGGAGGCCGCGGTCGACGTATCTCAAGCACGAGTGAGCCAAGCAAAAATTGCTCTCAATTCTGAAATAGGCGGTGAGAACACTAGAGTCGCTCAGTCACTAGCAGAATTGCGCCAAGCGGAGTTCGATTTAGAACAAACCGTCGTGAAAGCACCCACCGATGGCTTCGCCACTCAACTCGCTCTTCGTCCTGGTGTGATGGCGGTACCTTTACCTCTTGCTCCTGTAATGACATTTGTACACACAGAAGAAACTCTGTATGCGGCGGCATTCAGGCAAAACTCGCTTCAGCGTCTACAACCGGGCTATGAAGCAGAGTTTCTCTTTAGGGCAATTCCCGGCAAGGTTTTTAAGGGACGAGTTGTTGATGTATTGCCCGCTATCGGCGAAAGCCAATTTCAAGCTCGTGGCTCTCTATTGGGTACTGAAGCGCTGCGTACCAATGGACGTGTTTTTGTTACGCTTGAGATTACCGATGATTTATCCAGTTATCATCTCCCTATGGGAACCGCTGTCGAAGTTGCAGTGTATTCAAATCAGTTCACTCATGTATCCATTATGCGCAAAGTTCTAATAAGAATGAAAAGCTGGCAAAACTATCTCTACTTAGACCACTAACCCTATATAATAAGCCCTAGCTACTGAGTGCTCAGTAGCTAGGGCCTATTATCGCTTAAATTAGCGTATAAAAGAGATATAGCCCTGAAGAATGATCAGATTAACAATATCAATAAAGAAAGCGCCGACGATAGGGACAACCATAAAGGCTTGAGGTGAAGGACCGTATTTATTGACCAGCGATCCCATATTCATCACAGCCGTAGGAGTCGCACCTAAGCCAAATCCACAATGACCACCTGACATAACGGCCGCATCGTAATTAGAGCCCATGACCTTAAAGGTCACAAAGTAGGCAAAAAGGCCTAGGACTACTGACTGAACAGATAATATGACAAGAAATGGAATCGCGAGATCGAATATGTTCCACAGCTTCAAACTCATGAGAGCCATCGCAAGGAATAATGAAAGCGATACAGTACCGAGAATATCAACTGTTTCCGCATCCACTCGATGTACTTTGGTGATTTCCATTACATTAGTAATAAACACACCGATAAACAAGGCATAAACAAAATCAGGGATCATAAGCCAACTGACTTCCAAGCTCGTCACCCACTGCTCAAGATACTTAGCACCAGTCACACAAATCAGCAAAACAAACAGGATCTCAATCACCTTTTTTGAAGTGACTTTATCCTCTTCATACTCGTTATAAGTCACAAGCTCTGGAAACTTTTCATGGGTATTGCCCCCTTTGCCATAATCGGATTCAAACCCATTCTTGTTAATCAACTTTTGCGCAACTGGGCTACCTATAATACCTCCAACGATCAAACCAAAGGTTGCCGATGCCATGGCGATTTCCAGTGTATTACTTAACCCATATGTCTCTGTAAACGTTTGTGACCATGCAGCACCAGTACCGTGACCACCAGATAAGGTGATTGAACCTGCGATTAGGCCCATCAGAGGATCAAGACCAAGCACCGTTGCCAAAGAGACACCAACAGCATTTTGAATGATAATGTAGACTGACGCGACCGTGAGGAAAATAAACACCTTAGCGCCGCCTTTTATCAGCTGCGTATAGTTTGCCGCAAGCCCTACAGTACTGAAGAACATCAGCATAAAAGTGTTTTGTAATGGCAATGAAAACTCTAGGTCTATACCCTCAAAGTGCATCATTGTGATGACAAATGCCACCACAAGTCCACCGACAATAGGTTCAGGAATATTAAACCTGGTCAAGATAGGAAGCTTTGAGTTGATAAAATGACCCAGAAATAAGACACATATAGCGATTAGAAAGGATTCTAGTGGCCCAACAGAAATGACTTGATTCATAAAACCTCTTTATTGTCTGTTACCCCTCTTCCCTAACTAGGCAACGTAATGGCGTTTCTCTTCATTTGGCGGTTAATATTCAGATTAAACCACAAAGTCGTAGTTTAGAAAGCCAAGCCTGAAATCTATCCATGTAAGTAGTGATATTCAGAAACCGTATGATTGACGATTTAATCTAAAAACAAAACCGCCATTATGGATGTAACTGGAGATACTTGTCGAGGAGTGGTTATAAATTTGTCTCTTTTCGCGGTGTAAACTGACAGAAAAGAAAAAGTAAAAAAAAGCCAACCGCAACAATCGCGATTGGCATCTATATTTTGTGAACAATATTATTCACTAACAACGTCAGTTGGCTAGGTGACCCTCGGCTTAATAAGGGTCAATAAGTATTATGCATTTTATATGCCAACATTTAAAGTCCTAAAAACGATATATTGGTTCAGAATTTAAGCAATTAAACGTCTCTTAATTGCAAGTTGCGAATTGCATATTGCAAATTCGGTGCAAATTGATAGTAAACCAGTGTCTTATCAATTTATGCTTTAGGTATAATTTGGTACTGTTTAATTCCCATTGTCGTTATAATCTTGAAATCAAAACTAACTTGCTCTAAACAATGAAATACCTATCAACGTTTTTAAAAGGATTAGCAATGGGGGCTGCTGATGTGGTCCCAGGAGTCTCTGGTGGAACCATAGCTTTCATAACAGGGATATACGACACATTATTGGAAAGCATTAGACGTATTAACCCACAACTCATCAGCGTAATAAAACAAGACGGGATAAAAGCCGCTTTCGAACACATTAACGGTCTTTTTCTAATCGCACTCTTTTCTGGTATCCTCACTAGCATCGCAACACTTGCTAAACTGATTTCTTGGCTGCTGGAGACACATCCGATCCCCTTATGGTCATTCTTTTTCGGCCTGATTCTGGTTTCTGTATTTCATATGCTCAAACAGATAGAAAAAAGAAGTCTGAGCCGTATGATCGCACTTTTACTCGGTGTCATTTTCGCCTACAGCATCACCATACTTCAGCCACTACAGCTTGACCCAACCAGCGCAAACATCGTGCTCGCAGGGGCTATTGCGATCAGCGCCATGATACTACCGGGAATATCTGGAAGCTTTATCCTCCTTCTTATTGGGATGTACGCTCCTATATTGGGCGCCGTCAAATCCATAGATATAACACCTTTAGCACTCTTCGCCTGTGGCTGTGTTATCGGCCTACTGAGTCTGTCACATGTTCTAACTTGGTTACTCAAGCATGTGCGTGATCTTACTCTGACTTTCTTAACGGGTTTAATGTTGGGGACATTGCCTAAGATATGGCCTTGGAAAGAAACGCTCAGTTGGAGAACAAACTCTAGCGGAGAACAAGTACCATTACTTGAACGTAATCTTTCTCCTTTTGACTTTGAAGCGATTACATCGCAGCCTGCGCAACTAACCATTGCAGTAATACTCATGCTCAGCGCCATAGTATTAGTTCTAGCGTTAGAGAAGTTTGCTACTCATTCAGAAAGCGAATAATCACTTTTAAACCACTCGTGAGTATTCCAGAGGCAGCCGTTTGGCTGCTTCAATTTTATCTGCAACTATTCCAAGAACTCATAATGCTCAACTTTTTGTCAGTTGCGTAACGGCTCATTGTTGGACAGGATTAAAGTATCGAATCTTTCGGAGTCCTGACATGTCCAACGTATTTCATCGACATTGCCATCAGATTTTGCCGACGATAAGTCACGGCGAAGGTATGTATCTTTTCGACAAGAATGGGAAATCTTACCTTGATGCTTGTGGCGGCGCAGCAGTATCAAACCTTGGCCACAATCACGCTGCGATTAAGCAGGCGATTATCAAACAAGTCAATCAGATTGCCTATGCTCACACTGGCTTTTTCACTAATGAGCCAAGTGAGAAACTGGCCACCAGACTTTGCTCACTAATGCCCAAGCAATTTAATCGAGCCTATTTTGTCAGCGGAGGCTCCGAAGCCGTAGAAGCCGCTTTAAAGATGGCTCGGCAGCATTTCGTTGAACAAGGAAAACCGAACAAAACCGAGTTTATTGCCCGCAGACAAAGCTATCATGGAAATACGCTAGGGGCACTGAGCGTTGGGGGCAATCAGTGGCGACGTGAGCCATTTAAACCTCTGCTCTCTAGCGCTCATCACATTGACCCATGCTACGCATATCGATACCAAAATAATGATGAAACAGAAGATGATTACTCGATACGCGCAGCCAATCAGCTCGAAGAAAAGATCCTTGAACTCGGAGCCGAAAACGTGATGGCATTTATTGCCGAGCCTGTCGTTGGCGCGACATCAGGAGCTGTACCCGCAACGAAAGGATATTTTAAACGTATACGCGAGATTTGTGACACTCATGATGTTTTGCTCATTTTGGATGAAGTCATGTGCGGCATTGGTCGAAGCGGAAGTCTATTCGCCTTTGAACTTGAGGGCATTGAGCCAGATTTAGTCTGTATCGCAAAAGGATTAGGCGCAGGTTACCAACCTATTGGTGCAACAATAGCCAATGATAAGGTCTATCACTCAATGGCTAGTGGCAGCGGTTTTTTCCAACACGGCCATACTTACATGGCGCACCCAACCGCCTGTGCATGCGCACTGGCAACCATTGACACCATCATAGACGAACAATTGATCGATGCCGTCAATCACTTCGGAGGTAAACTAAAGCGAGCACTTGTGGAACAACTAGGTCCTTTGCCCAACATAGGAGACATACGTGGTAAAGGATTGTTTCTGGGTATTGAGTTGGTCAAAGACAAAACAACCAAAGTTCCTCTTCCCAATAGCACCCAAGCTCATAACCAGATAAAAGCGCATGCGATGCAAAATGGTTTAATGTGCTATCCGATGTCTGGCACGATTGATGGCAAAAATGGACACCACATTTTACTCGCGCCTCCATTTATCCTTCAAGATGGGCATATCGAAGAATTAGTAAGCAAGTTAAAAACGACAATCGATGAAGTGTCAAAAGGGTGGGCCTAATGTCTTTAAATAATGATAAACACACTCATCGCGCCATTATTGTCGCGCCCAATGGCGCTCGCAAAACAAAACAGGATCACCCGAATATTCCACTGACAGAAACAGAAATCATTAGAGAAGTGATCGCGTGCCGAGACGCTGGAGCTGCTATGGTTCATCTCCATTGTCGTGACGACAACGGGCACCATAGCCTTGATGTCACACTCAATAAACGCCTCTATGAGCATGTCAAACACGCCGTGGGCGACTCTATAATAATCCAGCTAACCACTGAAGCGATTGGCCTATACTCGCCTGAGCAACAAAAATACCTAATAAAAGCGGTTAAGCCAGAGGCCGCTTCATTCGCATTGCGTGAGTTAGTTTCTGAGAATGCAGGCCTAAATGACTGTCGAGCTTTTTTCCACTGGGTAGCAGAGCAAGGCATTATCAGCCAAATTATCCTCTATGATCAACCCGATATATCAAGGTACCTACAACTGCTCAATGACGATGTTTTACCAAGCCAAAACCAACACGCCTTAATTGTACTGGGACGATATCAAACTCAGGGAAACCCAAGCCCTAAAGAGTTGGACGATTTGCACATTTCTGCCCTTCATCAATGTGACATTCGTGTTGCAGTTTGCGCCTTTGGCAAACATGAACATCAGTGTTTAACCCATGCATTAAAACAAGGTCTAGACGTTCGGGTAGGCTTTGAAAATAATCACCTTGCTCCAGACGGTAAACCAGCAGCGAATAATGCTCAGCAAGTGAGACACCTCAAAGAATCGGACAATTTATTGAATATTAACTATCATGATGCATATAGTTTTCGACGAGCGCTAACAAATGGCTAGACTTTAGATTAGTAGCCGACCATGCGACAAAAGGAATGACTATGGCATCACTTAAAGGCATCTTCTCAGCACTTGTTACCCTCATTCTTTTCACCAGCCCTTTTTCTGTATTAGCAAAAGATAACTATGTCACTATTGGTACAGGTGGTGTAACGGGTGTGTATTATCCTACTGGTGGTGCCATTTGCAGACTCGTCAATAAAACCAAAGCGATCCATGGTATTCGATGTTCAGTAATCTCTACCGGAGGCTCTATCTATAATGTCAATACCATACGTGCGGGAGAACTTGATTTGGGCGTTGTCCAGTCTGACTGGCAATATCATAGCTATAACGGTACTAGTAAGTTTGCAGATGCTGGGCCATTTAAAGAACTTCGCTCGGTTTTTTCTGTCCATCCCGAACCCTTTACCGTGGTGGCACGCAAAGACTCAGGAATTAAAACCTTTGAAGACTTAAAAGGAAAGCGAGTCAACATTGGTAGCCCTGGTTCAGGTCAACGTGGCACTATGGATGTGCTAATGGAGAGGTACGGCTGGGTTAGAGATGATTTTAAGCTTGCTGCTGAACTTAAAGCGTCCGAATTATCCAAAGCTTTATGCGATGACAAAATCGATGCGATGATCTACGTAGTAGGTCACCCTAGTGCCGCTATTCAAGAAGCGACCACAGGATGCGAAAGCAGGATCATTGGCGTTGAAGGTCCTGTAGTGAAGCAATTGCTTTCCGAAGCAAGTTATTACCGCTCAGCAGTTGTGAAAGGAAATACCTACAAAGGTAACCCGGATGATGTAAACACTTTCGGCGTAGGTGCCACGTTTGTCTCATCGACTGCTGTATCAGAAGAGGTGATTTATCACATCGTGAAGTCAGTGTTTGAAAATTTTAATAACTTCAAAAAACTGCACCCAGCCTTTGCTCACCTTAAAAAAGAAGAAATGGTAAAAAGCGGCTTAACCGCCCCGCTTCACCCTGGCGCTCTTAAATACTATAAAGAAGCGGGACTTATTCAATAAACCTATCTTAGGATTTTTAAGCCAGCTGCTCGACTAGCCATTGATGAAATAATTGAACTTTTCTCGATGCCAGTCGGTAGCTAGGCACACTCATATAGTACCCATAGCCACTTTTCATCGATAGACCAAGCGGGTTCACCAACTCTCCCTTTTCCAACTCTTTAGTCAGCATAAAATCTGGAATTAACGCCAGCCCCCGACCTCTTTTAACTGCTTCAAGTGATAAATAGAAGTGTTCAAAACCTACCTGACAATAATTGGACACATCCAAGCATTGATATTGGCTTTTGAATAGTTCCCAAAGCTGTGGGCGAGTGGTTTGAGGGATCAGAGAATGCTCGGACAATACAGACTCGACGTCAGTACAAGTGGTCTTTACATCACCAACCAACAGCAAGGTTTCGTGCCTTATCAGTTCGCTGTGCTCATAGTGCTTAGATAACGGCAAACAACGCAGCACAATATCCGCTTCACCAGCGAGTTTGAGCTCAGTATCTTCTCGCGTTCGGATCTTCACTTGTAGCTCAGGTGCGATTTGACGAAATTCTTCAACCTTATCAATTAACCATAAGCTGGCAAACGATGGAGGCACATCAATGGTTAATTGTTCTTGAGTGGTATCGCTTTGAATCAAGCTCGCCGACGCATGTTGGATAATCTCTAACGCTTGCATTATTTTTGGTAGGTATTGTTTTCCAGCAGGCGTCAACACAATACCGTTAATCTGCCTTTCAAATAGCGCTTGACCCAACATATTTTCCAACAAGGTAATTTGTTTGCTGACCGCACCTTGAGTGACATAAAGCTCTTTAGCCGCTTTAGAAAAGCTCTGATGATGAGCAACAGAGACAAAAGAGCGAAGGGATTTAATCGTAGGGATTTCACTGCTTTTAAGCATGGAAAATACGGTTTCTGATCGAATTTATATCAAGAGAATAAAAGCCAAGCCAAACCATGTAAAGAAACAAAACACTAGAGAGGCGCAATGCCTCTCCAAGCCATGAGATATTATGTATTAGAGTGGATCAGCACTTGGGAAGAAAAACCTCACCCAACATGCAACGCACACTACCACCACCAATAGATTCTATTGTCTGCACATTAAATGGCATCAATTTAGCGTGGCTAGACAATTGAGCACACTGCGCAGGCGAAAAAGCATCATAAGCGGACTGAGACATGGCAATGACTTTATCGCCAGAATCGGTTTCCAATTCTAAAATATTGCCGCAAAATTGATTCATCTGCTCAAGGCTGATTGAAATGACTTGCTTATCTTTGGCCAGTGATTTGATCACAAATCGACGTTCAAACTCAGGAATCACTTCATCGCAAATCACGCAGAAGTGCTCACCAATAGCCATCATTACATTGGTGTGATAAATCGGCTTTCCTGATGGAAGTGCAGTTTGGAAAGAGACGACTCGCTCATAGCCAATACGCTCAGCGTAATCTTCTAACACTTCACGATCGCAGCGCTGTGAGAGCGCCGCATAAATGGTTTTGTTGAGATGATCAATAACCATTACGCCCGTGCTCTCTAAATGGGCATCCTGAGCTAGATAGCCCACTAAAGAGTCCTGAGACTTCACTTTACGACCAGAATTTTCTAGAGCGGTACATAAAGCGTCCGGTCTCACTTCTTGCTGGCGGTTTTTACACGCCATAGGAAAAGTGTACATAGCGCCGTCAGAGGTCGTGCTAAACCAGTTGTTTGGGAATACCGCGTCAGGCGTTTCTATTTGTCCTAACGGATAGTCAAATTCAATCACCTGGACGCCAGCACCGCGAAGCTGATCGGCCATTACGCGAAACTCTTGCATAGCCAGTTCACGTACTTGTTCTGTTGTTTGACTGACTTGATGCTGGAACTCATTATCAAGTGCAGTTTCGGCATTGAATGCAAACTCTTTAGGCGGAACCATTACCACACAATTGGCGTTTTGCACTGTAGAAACGGCTTTTTGTTGTTTTGGTTGTTGTTTTAACATTGCAATAGACTCATTGTTTCTCACTCACTTGGGAGAATTGTAGACATATTGTTAAAATAACAATCACTGAAATTACTCCACTTTATGTTATAGAACCAGAAATATTCCTGAAAATTTCATCAAATACCATAAAGTTTACTGAAAAGTGCGGAGCTAAAGATTTTCTGATGGATATTATGCAAACATTCCGATAACAAAAAGTTGTTCGGTGGTTACATTTCAAATAGTAACAGTATACCATTGATACAATACGCTATTGGTATCGATGGCTTTTCAACGTCGTGTATTTGAAGGCTAGTTATGTTTAAAAAATTCGAAGGCTTCACAAAACCCTTTCCTAACGAAGAACCTACGCAGCCACCCTATGGGATTTGGGCATTTTGCCGCTATTATACCCGAGGCTTTGAGCGCCCGCTGATCATCATGTCTCTAATGGCTATGATCATCGCCATTGCAGAAGTCTCCCTTTTTGGCGCCATGGGTAGCTTGGTTGATTGGTTAACGCACAGCAGCCCTGATACGTTTTGGCAAGACAATAAAACTGAGCTCATGCTATATGGCGGCCTCATACTCATTATCATGCCTATTTTAGTGACCGCTTATTCTCTTGTTATTCATCAAACTCTGCTCGGCAATTACCCAATGTCGATTCGCTGGCTTGCTCACCGTTACCTGCTCAAGCAAAGTCTCAACTTCTATCAGGATGATTTTGCCGGACGCGTTGCAACCAAAGTAATGCAAACATCGCTTGCCGTTCGTGAGACCGTCATGAAGTCAATGAATGTGTTCGTTTATGTCTCGGTTTACTTTACCGCGATCGTTGTCTTGTTAGCTCAGGCCGATTGGCGTTTGATGATCCCAATGTTGGTCTGGCTGGCATGTTATATCGGTATCCAAATCCATTTTGTACCTAAACTCAAAGGCGTAGCCTCAGAGCAAGCCGATGCGCGCTCAACCATGACAGGTCGCATTGTTGACAGCTACACCAATATTGCAACCGTTAAACTCTTCTCTCACAGTAAACGCGAAACCGAATACGCAGAAAAAGGCATGCAAGGATTCCTCGATACTGTGTATCGTCAAATGAGATTAGTAACAGGATTTGATGTCGCGGTAGAAATATCTAACTATTTGTTGGTCTTTTCTGTTGCCTCCCTTTCAATTGTACTTTGGATGGATAGCTCAATCAGCATTGGAGCCATCGCGATTGCTATTGCGCTGGCGCTACGTATTAACGGCATGTCGATGTGGATCATGTGGGAAGTCGGTGCTTTGTTTGAAAACATGGGTACTGTAGTTGACGGGATGAAAACACTCTCTAAACCCATTGATATCAAAGATAAAGAGCAAGCTAAGCCACTAGAGGTCAATCAAGGATCGATTGAATTCGATAACGTTAGTTTTCATTATGGAGATGAAAACAAAGGCGTGATCAGCGATCTCAACCTCAAGATAAAACCGGGCGAAAAAGTTGGGCTAGTTGGCCGCTCAGGTGCCGGTAAGTCGACCTTAGTTAACTTGCTGCTGCGCTTTCACGATGTAGAGAGTGGCTGTATTAAAATCGACGATCAAATAATCTCTGATGTTACCCAAGATTCACTGCGCAGTAACATAGGTATGGTGACTCAAGACACCTCTCTGCTTCATCGCTCAATTCGTGACAACATTCTGTATGGTAATCCAGATGCGACGGAAGAGGATCTGCTCAAAGCCACCAAGCAAGCTCACGCCCATGAGTTTATAGAAACGCTTAACGACCCATTTAGCAACAATGGTTACGACGCTCAGGTTGGAGAGCGCGGAGTCAAACTGTCGGGCGGACAAAGGCAACGTATTGCGATTTCCCGAGTATTACTCAAAGATGCTCCTATTCTTATCCTCGATGAGGCCACATCAGCGCTCGATTCAGAAGTAGAAGCAGCGATTCAAGAAAGCCTAAATGAGTTGATGCAAGGTAAAACCGTTATCGCGATCGCGCATAGGTTATCCACCATTGCTGCCATGGATCGCCTAATCGTTCTCGATCAAGGACAAGTCGTCGAACAAGGCACACACAGTGAGCTAATCCAAAATGAAGGCATTTACGCTCAGCTCTGGGCGCATCAAACCGGTGGTTTTATCGGCGAAGAGGCAGCAGACGCAAAAATCGCTTAATCATGGGCTGTAAATTCTATTAATCAAGTAAAATAATGGCGACAAACTGGACACCAGTCGTCGCCATTGATTTTCAGGTGAATTTAAGTAGATTGGCGGAATTTTTAATGTTGGTTTAGGTAAGGTCGACGAAGTACAAGACCTCAACTATAAGGTCAACACTTAACCCTATCTATTGATTACAAATTAAGCTCATTTGGTCCAGTCTAGTAAGACTAGATGAGCTTAACTTTGGAGGTTTACAGTGGGTACCCTGCCCTAAATCGTCTGATTAGATGAGATTAAAGCCTCTTCAACACCCTGACTTTGGCTATCCAGAAGAGATTGCAACAAGGTGATTTCTTCGACCGTAGCTCCTCTCAAAGGGCGGCGGGGCAAGCCAGCAGCAATGCCTCTTAGCACCAATCCTGCTTTTATGGCTTTAGGTATTCCACCGGAGACAATAAAGTTCAACATGGGAAGCTGCTGATAAAATATCTCTCTTGCCTCATCAAGCTGACCTGCAGCAACACTTTGGTAAAGTGCTTTGGGCTTTTTACCAATCAGGTTGGGGGCTGCGGTACACCAGCCAGATGCACCTGCACAAAGGGCTTCAAGGGCCAGAGGGTTACTACCATTAAAGAAAGGTAGCTTGCCATAGCTCAGGGCATACAACTTGTGCATCCGCTGAATATCTCCGCTGCTCTCTTTCACCATGGTGACATTGTCTATTTCATTAAACATCTGAACCAGCAATTCAGGGGATATATCAATGCCGCTGGTTGCCGGATTATTGTATACCATAATAGGAAGACTGATAGAGTCAGATATCTCTTTGTAATAATTGAAAATTTCTTTTTCCGTCAACTTCCAGTATGAAACAGGAATGATCATCACAGCATCAGCGCCGATAGACTGCGCATATCTTGCTTTGCTGATCGCCTGTAGGGTGGTTAATTCAGAAATACCTACAATTACTGGCACTCGGCCTGCGACAGATTTCACCGTAAAGTCAGCAACTTGTCGCCATTCTTCTAAGCTTAAATAAGCACTTTCTCCAGTGCTACCCAGTGGCGCGATAGCGTCGCTGCCATTTTGAAGAAGAAGCTCCAGCGTTTCACCAAGTACATCAAAATTGATGCTACGTTCATCGGCGCTGAATGGGGTAATTGGATAAGAAATAATACCAGATAGTTTCACGTTATTGTCCTTATATGCAGTCGGGATGGGTTTTCAGTACTTGCCTTACGTAGTAAGCAAAATTCACTTTGTTTCGTTTATCCGTCGATACCCAATCATGAGCTTCATTGGCGAGTGCTGGGGGAATTGGTTGGATCTGTCCAGCTGCCATCGCGAGCAATTGCAGCTTTGCTGCTCGTTCAATCAAAATGGCGAGGTTACACGCTTCTTCAATGGTTTTTCCGGTCACCAACTGGCCATGATGAGAGAGCAAAATGGCTCGGTTGTTTCCCAGCGCGTTCGAAATAAGGACACCTTCTTCATTACCGACAGGAACACCAGGCCAATCACCAAGGAAGGCACAATCATTGTACAAGCCACAGGTATCCATATGAGATATGGTTAACGGAACTCTAAGCATGGAGAGAGCAGCAACATAGGTCGGGTGAGTATGAATGATGCAATTCACTTCGGGGTGTTCTTTGTATACCCATGTATGAAAGCGATTAGCTGGATTGGCCATACCTTGCTGATCTAGAGGTTCCAGATCTTGGTCTACTTCAAGAAGATTATCGGCGGTGATTTCATCAAATCCTAAACCAAACCTCTGGGTAATGAAGGTGTCTGGTTTATCTGAACGACAGGTGATTTGCCCGGCTAACCCTGAATCATGCCCCTTAGTAAATAAAATCCGGCAAGTTAATGCAAGCTTCTGCCGATCGGTTAAATTGAGATCAGGAATAGTGGCATTCATGCTGCTCTTGGCCATTTCCATTAGAGTCTCTTTACTGAATGTTTCAGTTTTCATTATCTTACCTCCCAAGGCTATTGCGTCTCCTAAACTTGACTCTCATAATATTGGCTTTCTGGACCCCAAATAACAGCCAGATTTCATTTCCTTACTGGTCCAGGTGGAGGTGTATTTGTTACGTCCTTGGCAAACTAAATTTCGGCTTTCACGCAAAAGCGGGGAGTCCATTCACACAAGCTTGAGCAATCAGATCGCAGAAGACATTTGCTCTGGGCGTTTGGCTTCTGGTCACATGATGCCAGGATCTAGAACCTTAGCGCTTCAGTTGCAAATCAACCGTAAAACGGTTCAGCAAGTCTATGAGGAGCTGGAGTCTCAAGGATGGCTGGTTTCCAAACCACGTCGTGGAACCTATGTGGCAGATATACTGCCCGAGCTGTCTTTGTCGTGTGAAAACCAAGAGTTAGTAAGTCATGCACAAAAAACTTGTTCCACTGAAAACTCGTTCGAGTCGAAGCTGCGTTTACCCCATAATGTGATAGAGACCCGCTCTATCAATGACGGAGTACCTGATACCAGATTGATTCCATATGAACTACTGTCACGTGCTTTTCGCCGAGCAATAGTACAAACGAGCAGACAGTCTTATTTGGGTTATGGTGATCCTAGGGGCACGGATGCTTTGCGTCAGTCTCTCCAACGTATGCTCAATATGGACAGGTTTATGAATGTCACCACAGACCAGATTTGCGTTGTCCGTGGCAGCCAAATGGCAATTTATCTCTCATCAAAGGTTATGGACCCTGAAAAAGGTGTCATGGTGGTTGAATGTCTTTCTTACTCACCGGCAGTGGCTGCATTTGAATCAAATGGATTTAACATCATTCGCTGTCGGCAAGATGAGCAAGGTCTGGACATTGAAGACTTGGAAAAGATTTTATCGTCTTATCAAGTGGTAGGCGTTTATACAACGCCACATCACCAATATCCAACAACCGTCAGTTTATCCATGGATAGGCGCCTTAAACTCTTGCAGCTATCCAAACGCCATGGGTTTACGGTATTGGAAGACGATTATGATCACGAGTTTCACTATGATAGTCGCCCTATTTCACCGCTAGCCTCTCTTCCAAATAGTGAAAACGTTATTCATATCGGCTCTTTATCTAAAGTGTTCGCCCCTGGGTTAAGGCTTGGATACTTGGTGTCGAGTCCAACATTTATTAATCGTGTTGCTGAGGAGGTGACTCTGATTGATAGACAGGGCAATACAGTAACTGAGCTCGCAGTCGCGGACCTGATGCAATCAGGCGATGTCAAAAAACACATTCGTAAAGTTCGTAAAATATACCAAGCTCGTCGAGATCATGCCGCAAGTGAATTGCAGCGCATTTTCAGCGATAAGGTGTCGTTTCACCTACCGCAAGGTGGGTTGGCACTTTGGGTTGATATTTCAAGGCTACTGACAGCCTTTGGTGATAATAAGACTGAGGATCTTTTATCAAACTTACCCGTTTTATCAGGCAGCAAACTGTTTACCAATGCAGAAGCAATATCACCAGCACACATACGATTTGGCTTTGGTGCACTGACAGAAGGTGAAATTACCATTGCTTTAGAGCAATTCGCTGCACAACTAATGTGAAGGCGATGAAAAAAGAAGTGCAAGATGTATGGCAAGGTACATCTTATTACGTTGGAAATAGTTCGTAAGCAGGCTGTTATGTTCGGTTATCAGAGCGTCTTAGAGGCTCTTTTATTTGCTACATCACATGATTTTTCATAAGAGCTACCCGTAGCATCAAACACATGCTCCCACTTGAACACCTTATTTGTGTTGTTTCAACGCATGAATGGTGGACTTAATTGCTTTTATCATATGGTCTGAGCGTGGGTCGCTTTGATTTCCATATTCAAACAACATAAGTTCTAAAACGGGTACAGACGCAAAAGAAAAATCTTTATAGCTTTGAAGTTGATATATAGCTGCAACTTGCTGGACCATTTTTATTTCCTGACCACTTCCATCAACTCCAGAGGCTAATAGTACCATTTGATGAAATGCTTCATAGTGCTTTTGCTGCTGCTCTCGATTACGCTGATCGATCCACTTAACCAAACCGATTACAAACGAAATTGACGCTCCACACAGAGTAATAAGGGAAACATACTTTAGTAACTCGTCCAATTTCTCTCCTTGAAAATTAACATTCTTAATAACAGTCAGCCTGACTTTTCGTCATGCCAGACTTTGGAAAAACCTACCATTGACCGCTAAAAATTCAAGTAAATATGTCATGTTATTCATTCTATCATCACATAAAAACATACCAAGGTGTCATTACTTTCTGATAGAGCAGGTTATTTGACCCTTAACGACAATCGCCCCCAATTGGGGGCGATAATTCAAGGTAGATTTGGTTCTTTATTGCTTTAATGCTTTAATGCTTCGCTTTTTAGAACACCTGTGACATACCTGTATCTTGGCTGCTGACTAATAATAAGCCGATGGCGATTAGCAGTAAGCCTCCAAAAAGCTGCACATAATAACCAGCAAGCTGCCATGGCGCCGTCTTGTCACTGCTGGTTGCAGCAAGGTAACGTTTAACTATTTTCTTACTGGTCAAGGTTAAGATGGCAATAATTGAGGTTGTCAGGGCAGTTCCACCAGCCATGGCAAGTGCACTCATCACACCCAACCAATAGGTGCCTACCATATTGGCAAACAACAGCGCCATGATAGCACCGGTACATGGTCTAATCCCTATGCTTGCAACAATCCCAACGTATTCTCTTAAGGTCGATGCCTGATTAATTTCAGCAGCGCCTGCCACGTGCTGATGTCCGCAGCCACATTCATCGTGTGAGTGCTCTGCTGTATGCACAGCACTCTGGGGCATCAATAACGAACTAGAAGCATTCATCGACATCATTGGTGAGGCGGTGATTGGCGTCAAGGTTTTCACCTTCAGCTTAGGCACTCGAATAGCTCGGTAAATCTGCTTGCTCGCTTTCCAACAAATCAGAAGGCCAAGCACCACAACCAAAACAAAGCTAAGCGCGACAAAGGTAGCGGCCTTTTCATTCACCACTCGCATTGACGCATTAAAGCCCCAAATTAAGACGCTCACCAATAAGATAGCCACCAAGGCTTGGCATATGGCTGAAATAATGGTCAGCATCAGACTCGCTCTTACTTTCGCAGGATGCGTGGCTAAATAGGTAGAAACGATCACCTTACCATGACCAGGCCCAAGCGAATGAAGCATTCCATAAAGAAAACTGAACCCGACCAAATACCCACCTGACACCAATGGCTCGCTTTGCGCGCTATAAAGTAAATCTGCCAGCTCAGCATTAACTTCTCTTTGCCATTCAATGGCCGACAAGACTAAAGAAGGCCAAATAAGCCACACCTGATAAGCGCCGATAATGAGCACCATTAAAGAAATAACCGCAATTAACCAACTTGTTTTTATGATTCGACTTAGTTTCATCGTACTAAACCTTATTATTTTTAACGTAAATAGTCACGCCTTGAGAAATGAAAAGAGACAATAGATCTATTAGCTAGCCACAACCGCACATTGCATTTTGACCATCTGGGTAAATAGCTGACCAAGGGTATTATCTGGGTCAGCATCTTCAGGTAACGACATGGCATACATCATTTGCTGAGAAGTAGGATGAGGTTCAACCAGATCAAATTGGCATTGCTGCGCCAGCCCTTTAGAAAGAACAACATCGGATTTAGAACGCCAAGCCATATCAACATAATAACTGGAATCAAAGACCAGCAAGCGCAGCGTATCTCTGGTTATCGGTTGAGGCTTAGCCAGTGGTAGCGCGAAACTGAGTTTTAACTTAGATTTATCGCGCTCAAATTTTTGATCCGTGGCCGGGTGATATTTGATTGGCTCTTCGCCATCATAAAAGTAGGTAAAGTAGTGTTGGCTTAGCATATTCTTTACCACGGTTTTGGCCAGCTTATCTAAAGTGCTTTGCACATTCTCAGGCGACATATCTTCGCCATCAAGCAAATAGGCTGACGTCATTGAATCAAACGTCCACTCCATTTTAAGGCCGCTGACCACACCATTTTCACCTTCGATATGAGTTTTCATATTAACCCAAGAATGAGGATGAGCCTGAAGAGGCAGAGAGGTACTCAATACCGATAAGCTCGCTAAGCTCCCTAGCATAAAACGCTTGTAGAACCTTCGCCTTGAATGCATGGATAACCATCCAAAAACCTTGGTCCACTTTTTCATCCTAGCGGTGAAACTCATATACATATCAACTCCTTTTTCTACAACCCATTCTTACCCTGTTTGACAAGGTATTACTCTATGTTCATTAGCTGGTACGAAGTGGTTTATCAGCCGCATCTGCGGGCGTGTTACTCGGCTCCTTAGTCTTTTTCCAAGACAAAGCAATACAGGCGACGACGATCATGCATCCCCCCAAGACTGTCATCCAACTTGGGATTTCCTGCCAAAAGATAACGCCCCACAACACATTAAATACCAACCCTATGTAACGTGTACCAGCAACTACCGCAGCATTCTCATGAGTAAACGCCTTGGTCAAAAAGATTTGTCCGATAAGCGATACAACTCCAATAGCGATAAGGTAGAGCCAAGTCACTCCCTGAGGCATGACAAAATCATCTTTCATCAGATAACCAGACACCAACATAGCGGTCATCAAGAAATAAAATACAATCTCATAGGTGTGGTGTCGCTTGCTTAGGTGACGAATTGTGATCGACGCACCTGCGGCAAACAAAGCACTGGCGACGCCAGCAAGGGCATAAATATTAAACGACTGATAATCAAATGGGTTAGTAACTAACCCAACCCCTGCAAGCACTACGGGAAGCAAGAATTTCGCTTTAGCGGGTAAACGCTCCCCTAATACAAGATGCGATAAGACAATCACAAAAAAGGGCGACAGGTACGCCAAAATGGCTGCATCAGCCAATGGAATATGGGCGATCGTATAGACAAAAGCCAGAAGATAGAAAGCCCCAAATAAACCTCTTAGCACCAAAAGTGGTACACCTGTGCTCGAGAAAGTCACCTTAGCCTGCCACATTAAACCGAGCACTAATACACTGCCAATAGCACTGCGGAAAAAAACAATTTCTGCACTGGGGATTGTTAAACTAGCCGCCTTGATTAACGCGTTCATCACGCTAAAAACGAAAGCTGAGAAAATGGCAAGCGCCACACCTTTATTCATGATTCACTCCTAGATCAGAAGGCAGCCATGCGAGACCATGACTCGCTTGGTCTTGATTGGATTGGTTAAATGGGTTTTCTAGCCCTCGCTCAAGTAACCATTGCTCAAAAACACCCAGCACTTGATTAATCGAAGTACAATCAATGCCGCAATAACTCGACAGGGATTGCAGCCAATACAATGCTTGTAAGTCTTCACTTGGAATTCTGGGCCAGTAGGCTTTTTCAAGATCACCTTTGGCAAAAGGTACCGCCGAGAAATCAAAATACCGTCCATCCTTATCTGGCGTAGAGAAAGGATCAATTAAGATCGCGCTATAACGAACATAAAGGCGGTATTCTTGTTCAATTGGCGTGCAATCCGTAAAGGTATCAATTTGATGGCGAGATAAACTTTGTTCATGAACGGGATAGTTATCATCGTTTAAAAACTGTAATAAGTTAAATGATTCGCCACCGAGTTTTTCAATCAGAACAGACACATCTCGCCATAAGGACACCATGGTTTGCATTGCAAATGGCGTGATCGGCCCTTCAGGGAATAATTTGTACATATACTTCTTATCCCCCGTCTCAGCAAAAATATGATCAAGTGAGAAGGGGTTAATAAACAATGCAGAATGAACGTAAAGCGTAATATTACGCCCCTCAACACTGAATCCACATTTCAGTATCTGAATTTGAGTATCAACTAAACATAACGTCTCTTTAAACAGTGAGAATATACCATGCTCGTCATGGCTAACGTGGGCATAAACACGTTTTTTGACTGCTTTTGTGATCACTCGCAGCGTGTGTTCTTTGGGTTCAAATTTCGTTGCTGCAAAGTAATTAGAAAAGACCACTACGTTGGGTGCTATCCCTTGCTGCGCAAAGAAACCTTGGGTGATTTGATGACCACCAAACCAGGATGAAAGCAGGACGACTTCCTTCACTCGTGTCAGACTTTCTATGGGTAACCCATTTAACACCGAAACTAAAGCATACGCGGGAGTCGCAATAACGATGCACTCCCAATCACCGTCAACAAGATCCAGATCTTGGTATACAGAGTCAATACAGGCTGACTTTGCCAAGTAAGACAAGTTTTCTTTCGCTGCATCAACTTGAACAGAGTCCCCATGGGTTAACCTGTCAGCACGAGCCTGCCAATGGGTGGATCGACGGCTGACCATACCAAGATGTGAGCAGTGTGGTCGAAGTAATGTCGCGGTTTGGATAGCCGCAGGGCCTGCTCCAACAATTAATAGTCGCCCTATTTGATGAGTCATATTAGGCTCTCTCCATTATGACAGTATCGTAAATGGCCGTTAAGTTCTCGAGACGACGCGTTTCCCAACCTTCCATCAGTTCTGGGTTAAAGGGATAGTTAAATGCAGACTTAATTCCATTACCAAAGCGTACCAACACACGATGAGAAGGAGTTAGAAAGGGCTTCAGGCGGTTCAATATCTCCCATTTATGCTCGACTAACGAAGCCACCAATATATGAGTCGGCTTAAAGTCATTAAACTCAGTGAGCAGGTCCTGACAGCCAAAGCTGGTTGGCAGTGCATCATGATCAAGATCGTTAGCCATACTCACTGCATGCTCATCAATATCAACGCCGTGTACAGCGGCGCCAGTCAGCTTTGCTATGGTAAAGGCAGACAAAGGGTATGACCCTGAACCGATAAACAAAACTCTAGAGTCAGGTGCTACACTGGCGCTATCGAGCTCGATGTGTACAGTGTTGGACAGCTGGTTTAAGTAATCGGTGATATCCAACTGATGAGACTTAGCGCACTTAGACTGGTGCTTTTCTAGCACACATAGGGCCCGAATCGAGGTTTCACGCAAGCGTTTCAGTTGTCTATCGTGTTCAGGATGATGTTTAAGCTCATCACTTAAGTCTTGTATGGATTCTGTCATGATCCAAGCGCAAAGCTCATCAAGCTTTTTTTGTAGTAATGCAAAGCAGTCACAGCTCTCTACGCTGTATTGGGTCAGTTTTTCTATCTGAGATTCAAATGTCGAGATAGCCACTAACAATTCATAATGGCGATGCGTCATCGGCATAAGTAGTCCTTGTGTATTTTCTTCTTATATTGTTGAACTAAAGGCAATATGGCGTTACGTGGAGATGCCCTTTATTACACTGACCAACATTCACATCAACTTGATACACTCGGCTAAGCAGCTGTTCATCAAGTACATCGCTTGGTGAGCCTGCTTTTTGAATTTTACCTTGATCAAGCAACAGTAAATGGTCGCAATAGCGTGCAGCCATAGAAAGATCATGTAATACCGCTATGGTGATGCATTGATGTTCAAGCGTGTAATCTTTTGCCAGCGCCAGCACTTGCACCTGATGTTTTAGGTCCAACGCACTGGTCGGCTCGTCTAAAAGTAAAACGGATGGACGACCAACTAATGCCTGAGCCATTGAGACTAATTGCTGCTGACCACCGCTTAAATGAGAAAAGGTACGAGTGGCAAGATGAAGCAACCCAAGCTCTCTCAAAATAGATTCAGCGGTCTGTTCCTGCTCTGGAGTAATGCGCCAAGTTAACGAATGAACCAAGCCCAGCAACACCACTTCAATCACAGTAAGTTGGCTCGAAGACTTATTGAGCTGGCACAAATAAGCATATCGATTGCGTGGAATGCTTTGACCATCGTCTAAAAATGCACCCAAACTCCCTTGACTGGGCATTAATCCCATCATCGTCTTTAATAACGTGGTTTTCCCTGCGCCATTGGGGCCAATAATGGCTGAGAACTCACCAGATTTGAATGTCGCGTTTATCGGTGTCAATATTGATTTTCCACCTATGTCAACCGCAACATCTTTGAGTGACAGATGCTTCATAGCCCACCCCGACGGTTAAGTAACAAATAAAGAAGAAACGGCACTCCAACTAAAGAGGTGATAATACCTATTGGAATAATTGTGCCAGGAATAATCACTTTACCGACCAAGGAAGATACACAAAGCAATAAGGCACCCATTAATGTCGACAAAGGCAAATAAAGGCGCTGGTCTTCACCGACTAAAAGGCGAGCAAGATGCGGAGCAACCAAACCAACAAAACCAATCGTACCAACAAAAGACACAGCGCCAGCAGTGAGTAGCGAGCAGAGTAAAAACATTTCTAGTCTGAGCTTTCGGGTATTAACACCAAGCGCCTGTGCGCGTTCCTCTCCTGAAGATAAGGCCGTCAACGCCCATACTCTGGGAAGAGAAAACAGCAGACCAATAATGAGGATCACACCAGCCACTGCAAACGATAACCAAGAGGCTTTCAACAAACTCCCAAATAGCCAGAACACGATTTGTTGAAGAACTTCTGGTGATGCTAGGTATTGGACTAAAGACTGCAAAGCCTGAAAGAAAAACAGCACCACAATCCCAGCTAGAATGAGGATTTTAGCGTCCATATTCTGGGAGCGGCCGATAAAATAAATCGCTAGGCTTGCGATTGCTGATGCAATAAAAGCAGCGATAGGCACTCCAAGCCAAGCAAGACCAAAGAGAGAAAATCCAGTGAGCAAGGCCGTAGCGGCACCAAAGCCAGCAGCAGCAGAAATCCCCAAGGTGTAGGGGCTTGCCAGCGGATTGGCGAGCAAGGTTTGCATTAAACCTCCCGCCAGCCCCAGCGAAGCACCTACCACTAAACAGGTAAGCGTGACGGGAAGCCGCAAATGCCACACTATAGTTGTCGACAGCGTATTCCCTTGTGGGCCGCCAAGTAAGGCATCAGCCACACTGTCTAAGCTTATCCATGAGGCTCCCGTACAAATATCCAAAAAAATAGAAATACAAAGCGCGATAAAAGTAATCAACAAAGCGCGGTATCGCCTTTGCTGGATTTTTCTGTAAACCCCGCCCTGATTTAAATTCATCTCATGAGAATGAGCACTGGATTGCACATTTCCTAGCATGACTTAACTATCCACCTTGATCATGAATGTTCCAGAGAGTTTTTGCGGCATGTATTGCTCAAAAAAAGCTCGGTGATGTGCCATAGGATCCACGTCCTTAAACGCCTCTGGATAGATAGATTTAGCGAGAAATTCAAGAAATATATGGTCATAAATAGTCCGAGTACCAGAGTGATACATACCATATACATGACCTTGCTTGACGGCGGTGATGTGCTCCCAGCCAGCTCTCTCAAGATACGGATGATAGGTGGCTTGCGCATCTTCTGCTTTGGTGCCAAAACCTAGCAAAGCACTGCCATTATGTTTGGCCCAGTGCGCACCGGAAATGAAGATAACTTCAGGGTCTTGGCTGAGCACATATTCGGGGGTCAGGTGTGCAGAACCATCAATTTTACCATTAGCAATGTTGTTGGCCCCTGCTACATTAAGCAAGTTTCCCCACATCGCATTCGCATAAGACTTACCATACTCCGCAGCTCCACCTGTACCAATTTCCACATAAACTCGTCTTTGTGGATGTTGACTCAGATACTTAGCCACTCGTCTTTGCACATCATTAACGGTTTGTTCATAGTCTTGAGCAATGGCTTCTGCCCGCCCTTCAGTTCCCATGACTTTGCCTATCACTCTCGCACTTTTTAAATGTCGCTCTAAAGTTTGTGCATTAAAATCAACGACAACGACTTTAATTCCGCTTTTTTCAAGCAAAGCGACCTTGTCACCCAAGGCATCGTATTGCCATGCTGCCAGCAAGGCGACATCTGGTTTCGTAGTGAGGAGCGACTCGAAATCAAAGGTTCCAGTGTAAATGGATCCAGAATCAGTAATGGTTTCAATTTCAGGAATGATGTCACGATACGTTTGCCACTGTGACTGACGATAGTCTTTCCAAGAATGACGAGGAAAAATAGCCACTTTCTTGTATGCATCTGGACCTGCAATAGCCAGATAGTCTTCGAAGTAAAAGCCTAAGAATATGCGCTCAGCAGGCGCTTCCAAAGTGATATGCCGACCCAGCACATCTTCAACCTCGATTTTGGCCAAGGCTGGTAGGTTAAGGCCTAACAAGAGAGTAATGAGCAGAATGCACTGATATATTGCCTTTTTCATTTTTAATACTGTTCAAAAATTACCATCGATTGAAATGTTATATCATAACATTATAATTTGAAACAAGTTTTATAGTTCATAACATTCAAATAGATTATCAAAATGCATTCGCGGGCATATTAGTGACACAAAGCAAACTTATCGCCTATGTATAACTTTGTCGTAAGCCTCTGACAAACCCATACAGAAATTGTTATTTCTATCATTATATTCCTCGGGAAAACTTCGTTTTCACTTTGAGGTTACCGTGAAGCTTAAAACGTTATACAAGATTTCCAAAAAAATAAATGGTACACAAAATAAGTTCACTGTGTATCGGAACCACTGCAGATTCTGCTTTCGCTATATGATTGCGCCAAGCGCAGCGAGAGCCGTTCAATCTATGCAGGAAGATCAACATATTCGAGACCTTTTTGACCTCAGGCCCAAGATGTACGATCAACCCACGCATCCTTATGTGTGTCTCAACTGGAATAAGGCAACTCGTTTAAAAAACCTTTCTGCCCACCTCAATTTTATGTCTAAGCAGTTGGGAGAAAAAAGCAAGCACGCTTATTCCGAGCAGGGGTATAAGCTTTTTTCGATTCAAGGAAACAATGGCGAAGAGTATGATGTGCGACTTTGCTCAGGCGAATGGCGAGAAGGCTCTCTGGGTTTATCCATTACCGATAAAGCGCTGCAAAGCATTTATTTCACCACGTTTTGTGTCACTGAGAGTGGCGACTTATTTATCGGCTGTATTCAAGGTGCCAGAGGCTCCATTGAAGATCGCTCTGATATTATTAAATCGTTAACAAAAGCTCAACACGGAATGCGCCCTAAAGCTCTTATTGTTGAACTGACCATAATGTTTGCTCGCCACTTTGGTTTGTCGAACGCCTATTGTGTCACCAACAAAGGTCATGTCTATAATGCGTCTGATTACAGAAGTAGAAGACAACGCAAAAAAATGGTGTTTGACTATGACGCATTCTGTCGCGAAATGAGTGGCATCAAACAAAGCCCCTATCAATTTAAACTGCCGATAGAGAGTATTCGCCGAGATTTAGACGATCTAAACCGGACAAAGCGAAAAATGTATCGCAAACGCTATGAAATGCTCGACCTCTACGAGGAAAAAATTAGGGCATCACTTGCGGCATGATCTATATCCAAATGATCAAACATTGAGTGATATAAACAGGCATTTTCGAAAAATAACTTCAAAAATAATTGAAGTTGTTAACTTGTGCGACCAAAGTATCTTGTTTGGGTATTCTAGGAGATGGATGATGATCTACACAACTACAGAAACGATTCCGGGCAGAAAGATTGAAACCGTGCTAGGCATTGTAAATGGCAATATTGTCCAATCCAAACACGTTGGACGAGACATTATGGCCGGACTTAAAGGCATTGTCGGTGGTGAGCTGAAAGGCTACACCGAAATGTTAACTGAAGCGCGTGAAATCGCTATTGAGCGTCTCGTTCAAGACGCCGCTAAGCTCAATGCAGATGCTGTGGTCGGGATTCGATTTACAACCAGTGCGATTACTGACGGAGCATCAGAACTTATGGTGTTTGGAACTGCGGTAAAGCTTAAAGCCAGCTACTGACTAAATTCCATCAATGCCGCAAGGGCAGCATTTGCTTTACTTGCTGGAACAAAAATGTGGTCGTGATAATAGGCAGCGATAACATTTGCGCTGATGCCTTTTGAGGCTAACTTGGTCGAAACTGCCGCGGTCAGGCCAACCGCTTCTAAGCTCGAATGCACTGTTAATGTTATTTGGCGATAAACACCTTCAAAGTCTATACCCGACTTTTCGGCTATGTCTTTTTCAAGCACTAGCGTTAAGCCTTCAGCTTCGATAAAACTTGCGAGGGGTTTAAGCTCAGTATAGTTTTGAAGATCACCTTCTACAGTGCAAAAGACAAACTCACCATAGCTCAGCTTAGGTTGCATTGAAGAAAGCAGTTGGTCTAGATCCGTAATACCTGACATCTATCGTTTCCTTGATTGTGGCTTTAAATGCAGATTAAAACATTAGATGCCAATAGATGTCAGGAATTTTTGTATTTGGTGTTTATTTTGTCCTGCATCCCTTCTTGGATAAGTTTATCCAAAGCCTTTTGGAGTTTCTCTATCGTTGCGTCCTCCACTTGTCGATTACAGGCAAGACCCATCTTAAGTGCAAAAATATCAATCACTTTCTCTATCGGTTGACCCTGATCAACCATTGCCAGATAACGGGACTCAGCTAAAGCCACCATATCAACTCTTCCGGCAAGCAGCTTAAGAATCGATTGATCTACGTTGGCCGCACTATCTAGACTAATAAAACCTTTATCTTTCAGATAAGCACCTGCCACATCCTCATTTTGAATCCCAATTCGATATTTCATTGCCTCATCAATAGTGCGAACGCTCACGCTGCTTTGTTTCGATTTCACCAGAACTGACATATTTAAAGACAGAGGTTCAACCCACTTAAAAAGGTTACTTCTTTCAGGCGTGTGTGATGTTGTGAATACACAGGTGTTGGCTTCAGTTAACGCTTTGTTGTACGACCTAGCCCAAGGAAAGACTCGGATTTCATAATCTATGTCTGCAAGACTGAATATTGCTTCAACCTGCTCAGTAGCAATCCCCTTCAAAACTCCATTCTCTGTATAACTGAGAGGTGCGTACTCTTCAGTGTTAATGATCAGCTTGCCATTTACAGAAGTAGCAAACAAAGCAATAAAAAGCGTGAATAAAATGGGTTTCATACCAAGCCTTATCAATCATCCCTCTAATCTCTATAGGCATAAAAAGCCCAGTTGTACATGTTTCGTTAATTCACATTTATAATGAGCCCTATCGTTCTCAAAAACTCAACGACACGAATGATCTATTTTCACCAAGATCTATAATTGGCTAAATCTAGGTTAATACGTAATAAAATAGTTATGCAAAATATTATATTGGTTACCGGCGCTACGGATGGGATAGGTTTAGAAACAGCCAAAAAGTTGGTTACACAGGGCCATCATGTAATAATCCATGGACGTAATCCATCGAAGGTTACAGCGGTGCAAAGCACGTTAAAAAGCATCGGTAAAGGTAAAATAGATTCATTGGTTGCTGACTTATCCTCCTTTGAGGCCATTTATAAGATGATAAATACCATAAATCAAACCTACGATAAGTTGGATGTTATCATTAATAACGCTGGTATTTTCTCCACTTCACAGACGATAACCGACAAAGGCTTGGATGTGCGATTTATGGTCAATACTATCGCTCCTTACCTCATAACTCATCGGCTTCAGCCTGTAATGACCCCATCTAGTCGCGTTATAAACCTCTCGTCTGCCGCACAAACACCTGTAAACTTGCTTGCTCTAGAGGGAAAACTGCCGCTTAGTGATGGTGAAGCTTACGCACAAAGCAAGCTCGCCCTGACCATGTGGTCAAGAAAAGTTGGTACAGACTGTAGGACTTCAGGGCCATTAATCGTCGCGGTGAATCCAAAATCGTTTCTTGGCAGCAAAATGGTCAAAGATGCTTATGGTGTAGCAGGTGGTGACATTAGCCAAGGTGCGGATATCTTAGTCAAAGCGGCTATCTCTGACGAATTCGCCCAAGCATATGGTGAGTATTTCGACAATGATATAGAAGCATTTACGTCTCCGCATAGAGATGCTCTCGACAATGACAAGATCAGTGAAGTGCTAAAAACCATAGAGAAAGTCATAGCGATGCACAGTCCATTGCCGAGCTAAGCTTAAAACACACGGGTGCTATATCACCTAAACTGTTAACTAGAAGATAATTTTGTCGATGGCAATAATACAGGCTATGCAATGAAGGCATCAATAATCAGCGTATTCATTTTGATATTCAGTCAAGTATCGTATGGAAAGAATCTAATAATAGGTGTGGAAAATATTGATTATCACCCTATCTCCTCGATTAAGTCTGGTGAGTATGCTGGCTATGCAAGGGAGCTGCTTGACCATTTTGCAGCAAAATATAATCACACCATCACATATCGGCCGCTACCCATTGTTCGTCTTTTTCATGAACTTGTTGAAGATGAAATAGATTTAAAATTTCCTGACAACCCAAACTGGGCAAGCGATTTTAAACAAGGCACCGATATAACATACAGTCAATCTGCATTGAGCTATATCGATGGCATCATGGTTTCCGCCGGCAAACTTGGTCAAACCAAACTCAAAACTTTAGGCATAGTAAGAGGCTTTACTCCTTATGCGGTCATTAATGAGGTGAACCAAGGAGCAATCAAGGTCAAAGAGTTCAATAACATTAAAACTCTCATCAGTATTTTCCTCAATAGGGACGATGTTGAAGGTGTATATTTTAATGTTGCAGTCGCCAGCTATACCATGAGATCACTTGGGATCGATGATGAAATGATAGCTTTTGACCCCTCTCTCCCACACATCAATGGTGATTACTTTCTATCGACGGTGAAACATACAGAAATCGTCAAAGAGTTTGATGAATTCTTGAAAAAGAATGCTTCATTTGTTGAAAAATTGAAGGGAAAGTATGGGCTAGATTAACGAGCTTTAAATATTATGGATCACTGCCTCTTCTTACCATACCCATAGTCGTATTAATCCTAATGGTCGTTATGCTATGTTAGCTCTATTAATCAACCAGAGCCAAAGACTCTTTTAACATGCAGTTAAATTCTTTAATCGCAAAACAAATTGTTGAGCGTGCGACCAAAATCATTCAGTACCCCGTTAACGTCATGGATGAACATGGACACATCATTGGGTCGAGCGATCCAAGCCGATTGAACAAACTCCATGACGGTGCTCTATTGGCAATCCATGATAATCGTATTGTCGAAATCAGTGATGGGACTGCTAAGACCTTAATGGGGGTAAAACAAGGCATTAATTTACCCATTTTACATCAAGACAAGGTCATTGGTGTGGTCGGTATTTCAGGCAACCCTGACGAGGTGCGCCGCTTAGGAGAAATGGTCAAAATGACCGCTGAGTTGATTGTCGAGCAAGCAGATTTAATGGCTCAGATTCAGTGGAACAAGCGTCATCGAGAAGAACTTCTATTGCAGCTTATTCAAGGCTCGACATTAAATGAAACACAATTGCTATCCATAGCTGAACGATTAGACCTAGATCTGTCTCAACCAAGGGTAGCTGCAGCTATCAAGGTGATACCAAAACAAGGGCAACCTCTAACACTAGAGCAGCTACAAAAGCTGGTCCATCTACTGGAATACCCTGAACGAGATAACATAGTCGGTATTGTGTCAGTTTCGCAAAATGAAGTTGTGGTACTTAAACCCATCACTGTCGTCAACCAATCATGGAGCAAAATAGAAGAGAACAAGCGAGTCAAACGCCTGCTCAAACGAATCAGTCAAGAGACCGACTTTTCAATTCAAATTGCCATAGGGGACTATTTTCCCGGTTTGGTTGGTCTGTCTCGCTCTTACGAAACAGCGAAGGCTACCTTATCTTGTAGTAGTAGCAAACAAGCGATCCTTTTTTATCAAGATCATAAACTATCGGTGCTTATTGATGGTTTGATGCAAGATGAATGGCGTAAAGCACAAGTCAGCCAACCTATCCATCTATTAAAACAAGAAGATGCTAGAGGCACCTTGATAAAAACTTTGACCGTATTTTTTGCACAAAATTGCGATCTTACTCAAACTTGTGCAGAACTCCATATCCACCGCAACACATTAAGATACAGACTAGATAAGATAGAACACATAACTAGACTTAAAATCAATAATATAGATGAGAAAATTCAACTTTATTTAGCTTTAAGGTGCATATAAGCTAACCATATTTATTGTGCAGAATTACAAAAATATCTTGTTTACAAGTACCGATATTGTCATTTTGCCTAAAGATTTCTTACCACTCATCGCTTAGTCTGCGTTCAGTTTCATCAATAAGCGAGAATAAAAATAAAATGATAGAAGTCACCACTCTTGGCGCATTAACCGCTTTGGTTGTCGCTATTACCCTTATACTGAAGAAAGTCCCGCCCGCGTATGGAATGATCATCGGCGCCCTGATCGGCGGTGTTGTCGGTGGGGTCTCTCTCACAGAGACTGTCGGCTTGATGATTGGCGGCGCGCAGGGCATTGTTACGGCAGTACTGCGCATACTAGCAGCTGGGGTACTTGCAGGCGTACTGATAGAATCAGGCGCAGCAACCTCAATTGCAGAGACCATAGTCAAAAAAGTCGGTGAAACACGCGCTTTACTGGCTTTGGCCATAGCGACCATGATTCTCACTGCTGTGGGTGTGTTTGTCGATGTAGCGGTTATTACTGTATCGCCTATTGCACTTGCCATCGCTCGCCGCGCCGCTCTATCAAAAACCGCTATCCTATTGGCCATGGTGGGTGGTGGAAAAGCAGGTAATATCATGTCTCCTAATCCCAATGCCATTGCAGCAGCAGATGCCTTTGACGTACCCCTTACATCAGTAATGGCAGCAGGTATTATTCCTGGCCTGTTTGGCCTGATATTAGCCTATCTGATGGCAAAAAAATTAATCCATAAAGGCTCAAAAGTCGAAGCCACAGAAGTCATCGATATCGACCACTCTCGCATCCCCAGTTTCAAGCTTGCCATTGTAGCCCCTTTGGTCGCTATCGTCCTTTTATCACTACGCCCTATTGCGAATATTAATATTGATCCACTCATTGCCTTGCCTCTAGGCGGACTGCTTGGCGCGCTTGTCATGGGACGCTTTGCCGATACCAACCATTTCGCCGTTTCAGGGCTTAGCCGAATGGCACCTGTCGCGGTAATGCTGCTTGGCACAGGCACCTTAGCTGGCGTTATCGCTCACTCAGGGTTAAAAGATGGTTTGATTGAAGTGCTCACGGCTTCAGGTTTACCTTCGTTTCTACTTGCTCCAATTTCAGGTGCGATGATGTCATTAGCAACCGCCTCCACCACGGCTGGCACAGCTGTAGCTTCCTCTGTATTTAGTGACACCATTTTACATCTAGGTGTACCCGCTTTGGCTGGGGCGGCTATGATTCATTCAGGTGCCACTGTACTTGATCATATGCCTCACGGCAGTTTTTTCCATGCCACTGGCGGCGCACTTCATATGGATATTAAAGAACGCCTAAAGCTCATTCCCTACGAGTCTGTCGTCGGCCTGATGATTGCCTTTGTTTCAACAATGATGTTTGGTGTGTTTGGTTGGTTTGTTTAAAACCCCAGTACTGCTTAGATGCAAATTAACCTTAGTTTGAGGATAGAAAATGAAAATTGTCATCGCACCTGATTCTTACAAAGAAAGCTTAACCGCAATGGAAGTTGCTACAGCAATTGAACAGGGCTTTAAAAAGGTAATGCCCAATGCGGAGTATATTAAGCTACCGATGGCTGATGGAGGTGAAGGCACAGTTCAATCACTAGTAGATGCAACGAATGGAAGTATTTTAACCGCTAAGGTTACAGGTCCATTGGGCGAGACTGTTAAAGGTTTCTATGGATTATTAGGTGATGGCTCTACCGCTGTGATTGAAATGGCTGCAGCATCTGGCCTTCACCTCGTGGCTCCGGCCGAACGTAACCCTATGCTTACCACTACATTTGGCACTGGCGATCTGATTAGGCAAGCGTTAGATTTAGGTGTCACACACATCATTCTTGGTATTGGTGGCAGTGCAACCAATGATGGTGGCATGGGCATGGCACAAGCACTCGGCGCTCGTTTCTATGATAAATCAGGCGCAGACTTAGGATATGGGGGTGGTGCTCTATCTGAGCTAGCAAGAATCGATCTATCTGGCTTGGACAAGCGTTTAGCAGATGTAACACTGGAGGTTGCCTGTGATGTTGACAATCCCCTATGCGGCCCCAAAGGCGCATCCCATGTTTTTGGCCCACAAAAGGGCGCCACACCTGAAATGGTGGAGCAACTTGATACAAACCTTGCCCACTTCGCTGATGTGATCAGTCAAACGACTGGCAGAGAAGTGATCAACCAAGCGGGAGCTGGCGCAGCAGGCGGGCTAGGTGCGGCGCTGCTTGGTCTATTGAATGCAAAGTTGCGTGCTGGAATCAATATTGTGACGGACTTTGTAAAGCTTGAACAAGAAGTCAAAGACGCCACTCTGGTGATCACAGGTGAAGGGCGTATCGACAGCCAAACCATTTATGGTAAAACACCAATTGGCGTAGCTAGGATTGCTAAACAGTTTCACCTACCCGTTATTGGTATTGCGGGAAGCGTGTCTAAGGACTGTCATGTGGTGCATAAGCACGGTATCGATGCGGTTTATAGTGTAGTGCTTGGTGCGACTGACCTTTCCAGCGCGTTAAAAGAAGCAAAATCAAACATTGAAATAACAGCACGAAATATAGCCACAGCGCTCGCGCTCCGTCTGAAATAACCCCTAAGTTTACAGTGTAAAGGCCGCTATTTTGCGGCCGATGATACTTGTTGAACTTTACCTAAACGTAGCCTATTTGGCTATTCAATATTAATGACCAAATAAGCTGAGCCTTTAAAATCAATACTTTTTATTGTTTTATACCCAAAGCTTTCCCCATAGTCAGTCAACATAAACACGGTTGCTTTTACATTATCTGTCGCTAAAAGCGTTTTAAATGCCTCTGGATTACTTTCAAGCGTTACTCTTATTCCGTTCGCACGCGCGACCCTACCTCCGATAGCGTCAATCACCTGCTGTGTACCACTATTTTCGATGCTCGCTTGAATCGACATTGTTAAGTTCTTAGGATCAACTTTGGCTGCTAAGTACGCGTTATACATAATGTCAGCATAAGTAAGTGTCTTACTATAATCATCACTTTTATAAGATGATGACGTTGTGATTGATTTCCCATCTTTTGATACATACAAATCATAAGCAGCTTTTGGTAATTCTCCTTCGGGTGTCTGCTTAGCGCCTATTTTGAAGTGTTCGGTCTCTCCATCAATAAATTCTTTCACATTCACCGGCGGTTCTGATTTCTGGCCTACTTTAACGAAGTTTTTGTAGTTGGTTTCGAAGGTACCCGTTGTGCTTTTTGCGGACCTCTTTTGTAGAATACTATCTGTCAATCGTGTCCAGTTTCTATCACCTTTTGCATACATTTCTGCAAACCATGCGTCATTTTCATCAGGTTTATTAAAGGTTTTTGCTAAGCTAAATCTTGTTTTTGTCGGTAATCCTTGACTCGATAATGGAGGCAGTCGGTTCGGTATTGAAGGTGGCCGAGGTACTGGTGGCGGCACAGGTAACCCCCCAACAGGTGGAGGAGGCGGTACAGGCGCACCTCCTACTGGAGGCATAATCTCATCAGGCAGCCTCGGCGGATTGGGATTACCTAAAAAGTAACCAAACTTGCCGTTAACCCAGCCCGTTTTTCCACCAGTCTTAAATTTAAAGAATGCTGACACTTTTGCAATTGCTGGCCTTGTCGGTAAAGGAAGAGGGACCAAAGCTTCATACAAAGCAGCGGCCATAATAACCGCACTTTTCTGAGAGCTCGCCAATACTTTAGCGCTCATTCCTCGAGCCACATATCTAAGTAAGCGTGCACCGGTTAAGCCTTTTGCCATTCCAGATACAAGTGCTCGCATACCTTGCTTACTAAGTGTGGCGGTCAATTGGCCAACTTTACCTGCGGCACCAAACAACGGCATGATGGACAATAGATCGAGTAAAATCGTTCCGCTGTCAGCCGTGTATCTTCTGTCTGTCGTTCTGTTATAAATGGTTTCATAAAAAGGCACTATCGCCTTGATAAATTTGTGAAATCCGTGGGTATCATCAAAGGCTGCCTGAAAATCAATCGCTAATGTATCGAGCGCTTCTTTTATACCGCATGGCAATGTATCTGGCGCGCTCAAACCTATTTCTATTGGCTTAGCATGTGTATCTTTTACCAGTGTATAAAAAGGAGGTACTGCATGCTTAAATGGATTGGTATCGCCATCATAAAGCAGAGAAATGAAGTTTTTTGCCGCCCAATCACAAAACAGCCCCGTGTATCTTTTGAAGTGCCTTGGTGCCTCTTCTGGCATTAACCATGCCTTTTCAAACGATGATAATCCCGATTTTTCTATCGAACCCATAAATCGAGATAACTCCTCTTCTTCTACCACTTTCGATTTAGGCTCACCAAAAAAATTCGAGAATAAAAGATATCTTCCGGAAGACAACTGCATCACAAGGCATCTTCCCGGGATGTATTGACAAGGATTGGACTCTGGTCGAATTGTCCCCCCTCGACCATCACCATATTCACCTAATGATCGTCCCATAATAACGAATGACTTCACCGTCTTTGGCGGTTCTACTATTTCTTCAATGCTCAAACCGTTATTTGCTAATACTAATGCTGATATTTGGCTCGCATCAAATTCACTACTGCCATTTTCTTGGTAGTCATAGAACTGATTATTGTACTCTTCTCTGCTGGTCGACTGGCTATATTTTATAAAGTCTGAAAATGTTCTATGTGCTTCTGGTTTCGGCTGATTTACCAGATCTCTAAAAGGATTATGACTTTCTCTATCTGTATAAAACCCATCAAACATTTTTTCTAAACTAAAATGCGTTAAGCCTTCATTTATCAATAGGTGATAGATAAGTAGTTCAAGAATGCGAATCTCTTCATCTTGGCTAGATAGAGTCTCAGCAAGCTCACTAGTAAAGACAATATCTTTATAATTATTAGTGGTTTTGTACTCTTTTATCTGATCTATGGTTTCTGATGAGTTTAACAGTCTTAGGCAAGAAACTAGATCGTGATAATCTTGCTCCACATAGCCAATAAGCTCTGTTTCATTCGGCCACAGAGAAGGAGGACACTCTACTGTTAACTCATCTAACTTTTTCTGGATGTTTGCCATTCCATCCACTGATAGAGGTATTGGAAAATCACTAATTCCGGATACTGACAACTCAAAAATTCTAATCATTACCCGTGTTTTGGCCTGAATTAATCCCTCATAAAGTTCAGCATTAATACCCGTATTGTTATTACACAAAGCTGATAGCATGATGTTAACTTGGCATAAAAAGTCAGCAACTCCGGGAAACGTTTGATTGTTACCTAGACGCTTTACCTCGACTTGAATCAAGCGCTCCACTTTATTAGGCAAATCATCTACCTGGATAACATCATATAGAAGGTAGTCTTGATATACCTTATTGTCTGTAATGTAGAGGCGACCTGCATACTCCCTTGTAACCTTGCCAATAGAAGTTGAGATGCGTTTAGCCCCTTCATCCGACTTTAGCCAAGCCAACACTTGTGATTCAAGCTGGCTTTCATCAAGACCACGGCTAAATGGTAAAAGACGAATCTTAGTTAATTGCTCAAACTCTCGTTGAGACACTCCCACAGGTGGTGTGAGGTTAGACTCTATCCATTTAAAGTACTCATACAACGCATATTGGCGAACACGAAGTGTATTCATTCCTATATTAGGTGACACTCCGCGTTCCACTTTTCTCTCTTCAACCGCAAGGCGTCGAAAAGTATTTCTAAATCCATTTTCCTTTACGA
The DNA here is from genome assembly GCF_003350295.1 of Vibrio tetraodonis. Classification (GTDB taxonomy): domain Bacteria; phylum Pseudomonadota; class Gammaproteobacteria; order Enterobacterales; family Vibrionaceae; genus Vibrio; species Vibrio tetraodonis. The sequence continues at coordinate 127,544 of NZ_QLYY01000008.1, read as the reverse complement.
CTCTTTGGATTCGAAGCGTTGCCTTGATGTACACGGAAGCGAGAGTCTTGTGTTTTTGTTTCTCTCTTAGCTGCCGGCTTACCGACCGTTTCATTTCTCTCAATCTCTCTAGCCGTGCTCGTTCCTGTGTCGACAGGCTGCCTTTTTCACTGCGTTTGGCTTTCAGCTTGTTAATTTTCTTTAATTGGCGAGAAAGTCTACGTTTCAATTCTCTCACTTGATCCCCATACTGCTTGCGCAGTGTTGCTCTATCCGTCTCTATTGCTGATTTGAAGACAGTTTGGTTGATCGATGTAAAGGCATCTTTAGCGGGTAGAATCAGATCACTTGTCAAGCTAGGGCGAGACAGTTGGATACTCGCAATTAAATCCTGAGAGTCAGTGAGTTCAATCAGCTTATCCGCAACAACTGTACTTACTTTTTTCAGTTGCCAGAGCTCATCACCCTCGCACTCTTGATCGCTGGAACAAAGCGCAGCTAATATGGCATAGAGTTGACACAAATACTCGCCACTACTTGAAAATGTCTTTTCATTTTCCATTCGAGAAACTTCAAAACCAATAACCTGCTCAACTCTTTGATAATATCGATTTAGGGCCAGCTCATTTCGATAAAAATTGTCCCTAAACTCTCCCTCTTGCATTCCGTATTTTTCGATATGAAGAGAGGTTGCAAACTTCAGCTCAGGCGCATGAATTGCTGCCGAAAACTCTTGCTCAGAAAGCCCCATGATACGGCCTGATAATTCGCTGGTATCTCGGCGTGCTCGTTGAGTAGCTTGTAGAACATCATTTTTACTTTCGCCGTTTGAACAGATAGATAAAGACAGTGATTCGAGATCTTGCGCCACCTCATTATCATCACGGCCTTCCTCAACAGAAGAAAGACCTATACCTGAAAATACCAGTGGAGTTGAATCAGAAGAATAAGACGCCCCCAAAATTAGATGGGGCGAGAGTATTTGGGGTTCGTTGGGCACTATAGTTATCCTTATGAGTATCATTATTTAGATACACACAAGATAACCAATCAAACCTACGATGGAGCGTATAAAACAAACATTCAAAGCAAATAAGCAAATGAATGAATAATTTGACTAAAGCGTTTAAATGCTAGACCCGAGCTTCTAACGATACCATTGAGCTAATGCCTTTGAATCTTAAAGACACTATTACTAAGTCACGCAGAGCTGAAGGGGCTTCTGGGTGTAGCCCACGCACAACTTCATCAAGAATAGTAAATGCACCAGGGTATAGCATAACGGGTAAATTCTGATCATATAAGCATGCAAATATCGCAAACTCCTCTAAAAAGTACTGAATAGAACTTTGTATCTGCGGGCATTCTTCTGCTTGTTCAAGCGATTTAGGTGCAATTTTCTGAAATTGAATCGCCGATGAAATGACCGAGTTTCTATAGTCCAAATCTGTATTGTAGAGTTCTTTTAAGCACTGGTAATAGTCTTTATATAAATCCGCTTGTTGGACTTCTGAACATCGAACAAACTGAAAGCTGGTTGGCAAATTCAGCCTGCTAATGATTTCCTCTGCCTGTTCAATATATTCTCTACCCATAACCAAAGCTCGCTCTAAACACTCTTGTTCTGAGCCAGAGGAGTGACGAGCAAGATTTAAGCGATGAACACTATCCCCGACCAACAAGCTGCAAGAGTCAAATCTCTTAGATACCCACTTTAAGACAGCTTCGAGCTTTAATGGGGTGAAGTGATGATTGCTTAGGCTAATGCCAAGAAAACAACTCTCTAACTCATGAAAACTTCCTCTCATATCAAGAGGGTATACACGAGAAATTTCTGTTCTATAGCGCTTTCTTTTCGTTAAGTGATCGTGTTTTTCTACAGCTAATTCATTCATTTTCAACCTCACAAATTGACGACAAAAATTACTAAAAAACTTATAAGCGGTTGATTATATTTAAGTAATATGATTTTACTACCCCGCGTTATAGAGCGAGTTGAATAATATACTTGTGGGTCTAGGTATCAATGAAATGCTTTACGCTGTGTTTAAAACTGTGACTAATTTAAGTATAAGTTTCCCATTTAAATAATGAATTACTCGCTAAAGATGCACACAGCGACCAGTTGGAATATCCTCTAAACGATCACCTAACACGCGTTTCAAAATTGTATAAGCTTTCATACCAGTGCAGTGGCCTGTATAAAACCGAACAATAGGATATTCAGCTAGAGCTTTTGCTACCGCTTCGATATCATGTTTAGTGCCCCCGATACTATTGAATACCGGTAAGCCTACGAGATGAAAGCCACCCACAACCGCTTTAATTTTCTGCTTCGGAAATAAATTCACTACTGTTTCAATCATATTGAGCACACCACTATGGGCGCACCCCGTGAAGACAACCAGTCCATCCACTTGCTCAATAACAAGGATCAGTTCGTGATCAAAGGTATCGCGCTCAATGCCTTGCTTTGAATGCGTATAAAGATACTGATTTCCGGCAGGTTGGGGATATTTTCTCTCAATTTGTGTAATGAGATGAACATTGGGAGCTATCTCGGTAGTATTTTTAATCAACTCCATCCTATGGGCATTGCGCTCCAATATCGTTTTATTCAGGCCGACGTTAGTCTTAAAGCCATATGCCTGAAAGTAGTAGTCTTTATCCTCGCACTCTCTCATATACACTTTGGCTTTGTGATTGATATTCATGAAATGAGCAATACCGTTGCAGTGGTCATGATGTCGATGAGATAACACCGCCAAGTCTACCTCGGCAATATTAATATCCAGTAAAAGAGCATTGTCACAAAATGTTCGGCCATTGCCCGCATCAAATAAGAGTTGAGTACTGGCCGTTTCGATATGAAGCGATAAACCTCGTTCAACAGCCAGATCTTTCCTGCTGTCCAAACGTGAATTATCCACAAGGGTCGTGATTTTCATGCGTGCTGTTTATTACTCCAATGACTCTTCTGCTATCGAATAATCATCTATTCACTTTTGTATTGGTAATACACTAACACACTCACCCTAAAGACCTAAACTGAGACTTTTACAACATAAAGTTAATTCTGATATTTGAAACAAAAGCCACAGCCTTTACGAATAAGTACCTCCGCTGATAAAAGATGTAAAACTTTACGCCATATCCATATTCAATCTAAGCAGCGACTCGGTATATACTCGCAGCATTGACACTCAATCATTGTTTTATAGAAGATGAACAAAAGCTTACTGACTAATCTACTCGCACTGGCTTTGTTAGCGGGCGGCTACCAAACAGGCAATTCGATTGCTTACTATGCAGGATTATTCGCTTTCTCCGGCGCTATTACCAACTGGCTAGCCATCCACATGTTATTTGAGAAAGTCCCAGGTCTTTATGGCTCAGGCGTTATTCCAGCAAGATTCGAGGTATTTAAAGCCGCAATCAAAACCCTTATGATGGAGCAGTTTTTTACCGAGCAAAACATCGACCGTTTTCTTAATAAAGAAATGTCGGGAGGTAAAAGCCTAAAGTTAGAGCCGATTCTGGAGAAAGTCGACTTTAACCCAACCTTTGATTCTTTAGTTAGCGTAATTGCCAACTCTTCGTTTGGCGGTGCCTTGGCCATGTTCGGCGGCACTGAAGCACTTCAGCCACTAAAAGCACCATTTGTCGAAAAAATGCAGCAAGCAGTGGTTGAGATCAGCCAAAGTGATGCCGTAAAAGAAGCGCTCAAAGATCAATTAGAATCGCCCGCAATGATGGAAGAAATTCAAGCCAACATTGAAAATATCATTGATCAAAGACTTAATGAATTAACGCCAAAATTGGTTAAAGAAATCGTGCAGAAAATGATTAAGCAGCACCTTGGGTGGCTTGTGATTTGGGGCGGTGTGTTTGGCGGCCTGATTGGCATCGCGTCTTCGTTTATTGCCTAATATCAAGCATTAAAAAGGGAAGCGAGACTTCCCTTGTTATAACGTCATGATCAAATCGGCGTTGATGCCGAAGCTGGTTTTATGCTCTTCAATTACCACTTCGCTACGAGTTTGAATCACGCCAGGTAGAGAGCCAAGCTTGCTCGACATAAAATCCTGATACGCTTTCATATCTTTGACACGAACTTTAATCATGGTATCGAAATCACCAGACAGAGAGTAACATTCCTCTATTTCTGGCATGTCCTCAACCGCTTTGGCAAATTTATCAAAAATCGAAAAGCTCGTTTGATCAAGACGAATATGAATAAATACCTGAACGTCTAACCCGAGTTTCTCTGGATTCAGCTCTGCGTGATAGCCTTTTATATAGCCTTCTTTTTCTAGGCGTTTTACACGGTCTGAGCAAGGAGAGGTCGTCAAATTGACTGACTTAGCCAGCTCCACTACAGGAAGTCGCCCCTTGAGGTTTAAGATACGCAAGATCTCTCGATCGATTCTATCTAAGCTCATTTACTGCCTTTAGGTAAAAGATCATGGCAAAGATAATAATCTATATAACTATACCTAGCCTATGAAAATTGACGATTATTGTTACACGCGGCACTAAATGTTTTGATGAAATAAGCTATTCACATCGCGTTCCATAAACAGAGTTATGGGCTACCCAAAGCTAGACTACTTGGAGCCCCCAGCTAAATGGTCCACACCAAGCAGTCAACTCTATTATGAATTACAACGCTGCTTTTTTGGCCTCTGAAATCCATGCATCAAATTGTGAGCGATTGGCCTTTATCCAACCATTAACATGCGATTCAATATCGGCTGAACTATTTTTCCCTTGACTCATCATCATGTTTTGAGCACTGACATCATTAATATCTAACTTAATGATTTCAAAAAGCTTAGCGGCTGCAGGATTCTTATCTGTGAAGGCCTTATTGGCCACAATACGCATCGAGTTCATTTCAAACCCATAGTTTTTACCATTCGGCAACGTGGTATCAACATTTTCACGCTCACCGGGCAACGCAGAAAACGGGACTTCAAGCCAAACAACATCTTTTCTTGGTACAAGAACGCCACTCACCCAGTATGGAGTCCAGGTGTAATACAAAACAGGATCGCCTTTTTTATAGCGGGATATAGTGTCGGCAATAATCGCCGCATAGTTACCTTGGTTGTGAGTAACCGTATCTTTCAGCCCGAATGCAGTGATCTGCTTTTCAATAACCATTTCACAACCCCAACCAGGATTACAACCAGTTAGATCAGCTTTACCATCACCGTTAGCATCAAAAAGGCTCGCTAATTTAGGATCCTTTAATTGGCCAATATTAGTAATGCCGTATTTTTCTGCCGTATTTTTATCGATCAAATACCCCTGTGCGGCACCACTGATGTAGTTACCTTGTCGATAAAACTTTTCGTCGCCACCTGCCATTGTGTATTTATCCGCATGAAGTGGAAACCAACCAACAGCAAGAAACGTAGCATCGCCCTTAGCGATAGAAGTATAACCAACGTTATAATCCACTTCCTTAGTTTCTTTGACTTGGTACCCAAGCTCTTCAAGAGCACGATTCACAATTAAAGTCTGGAAGGTTTCTTCGGCCACCGTAGATTGCAAGGGCTGGACTGTCACTCCCTCACCAGGAAGGCTATCCGCCGATACATAAACAGGAAGTAACAATGTAAATAAAGCACTTACTTTCAGTAACTTCTTCCATGAAAGATTCATTTGTAGTTCTCCTCTAGAGATGCTCTGGTAGTTTTCGTTTGTTTAACAAAGCGTAAGACAATAGAAATTGGGCCAGATTGGTACCAGCGGGTTTTTGTATCTCCCGCATTGTTTCCTAACTCTTGCGTTATTCGGTCTAATAAAATCGCAAGTATTACAATACCTAAACCACCAACAGCCGCAATTCCCATATCTAATCGTCCAATCCCTCTCAATACCATTTGCCCCAAACCACCAACAGCAATCATTGAAGCAATCACTACCATGGAGAGTGAGAGCATTAACGTCTGGTTTACTCCAGCCATAATGGTCGGCAGAGCGAGAGGTAATTGGATGCGATATAACATCTGCTTCTTGCTCGCACCAAATGAATGCCCTGCTTCAATGAGCTCTTCTGGCACTTGTTGTATGCCCAAAATGGTTAATCTAATCACAGGAGGAAGGGCAAAAATGATCGTCACAACAACTCCGGGGACATTGCCAATGCCGAATAGCATGACAATAGGAACAAGGTAAACAAACGCTGGTGTCGTTTGCATAGCATCCAATATCGGCCTTACGCATTTAGCTGCAGTATCACTCCTTGCAAGCCAGATACCAATAGGCAAACCTATCAATAAACAGAAAAACACAGAGGTCATAACTAGGGCTAACGTTGTCATCGACTGAGACCAAACACCGATCAAACCGATAAACACCAGTGACAAGAAAGTCATAACCCCGAACCGAAGATTAGAAAACTGCCAAGCAAGCAATGACAAAATTAATAACATTATCGGCGCAGGTGTAGAAACAAGTGCAGCTTCGAATGAAGTTAAAATAAAGTCGATGGGCAGACGAATAGCTTGAAATATTGGTCTGCCATGGGCTACGAGCCAGTCCAAACCTGACTCAACCCAACTATCAAGGGGTAAAAAAGAATCTTCGAAAGGATTCAATAGATCAAAACTTTTCGCTTCAACAACGTCGGTATTTAACCATTCATTAGAATTTTCAGGTTGACTTGCACCCCATGGATCCGTGGTGTTCTGTGTGGATGACATAGTTCTACTCCTTGTCTAAAACTTGCAGTAATCGAGACTTACTGATCACGCCATAGTAATTACCGCTATCGTCAACAACAGGGACTGCGTAAGGAACGCCAGCAACGGATCCCAGAATACTATTTATGGGTTGTTCTGGTTTAAGGGTGACTGAATCATCAAGTTCGGCACTCGCCAGAGAGCGATTTTCCTTGTTTGCCAATTGAAGTGAATCTAGTGAAACAATACCAGAATAGTGATTTCCCTTATCAACAATAATTCCAAACTCTCTGTCACTATCAACGAGTAATTGCAAGGCTGAGGCTGGGCCATCATGTTCTGATTTTTTAAACACCGCTGCGGGTGCTTTTTTAGCAATATCTCTGGCGGTTAGCGCAGAGGCTAAATTAACACCTCTAAAAAACGCGGCTACATAATCATTCGCGGGTTTTTGCAGAATTTCATCTGGTGTTCCAACCTGAACAACCCCTCCATCCTGCATAATAGCGATACGATCGCCAATCCGCATCGCTTCATCAAGATCATGAGAAATGAAGACGACGGTGCGTTTATCATCATTTTGCAGACGTATCAGCTCATCTTGCATTTCAGATCTTATTAATGGATCAAGGGCAGAAAAGGCTTCATCCATCAGCAAAATATCCGGGTCACAGGCTAATGCACGTGCTAATCCCACACGCTGTTTCATACCTCCGGACAGTTCATCAGGAAATGACTCACAATAGGCTTCCAAGCCAACCCTTTCTAATGCCTCGAATGCGAGTTTCTTTCTCGCATCAAGTCCGACACCAGCAAGCTCTAAACCAAATGCCGCGTTTTCAAGGGTTGTCATATGAGGCATAAGCGCAAAGCTTTGAAAAACCATGGAGATATTTTTTCGGCGCACGGCTCTGAGCGCTTGTTCAGAGATATGTGAAATGTCATTACCTTTGAAATACACACTTCCTTTCGTCGGCTCAATCAGACGGTTTAGTAAACGGACCAAGGTAGACTTGCCAGAGCCAGAAAGCCCCATAATTACAAAGATCTCACCTTGATTAATTGACAGAGATACATCATTTACTCCAATCGTGAGCCCCGTTCTTTCAAAGACTTGCTCCTTATCCAAACCGTCATTCAACATGGTGAATGCGCGTTCAGTATTATCTCCAAATACTTTGTAGAGTCCCTTAACTTCCAGTATGGGAGTCATATGATTTATCCTTTGCTAGGTGCACAAGCGCACAAACACTTTGTACTCTAAACAAATAAATACGTATTTTCAAATCTCAAGTAGTTATAATCGTTAATAAAAATACAAGGCCATCATGTTTACATTCCGTAAAAACAAAAAGACCAAGAAAGCAAATCATTGATTTTAAATATAAAAACACAAATTTAGCTAATGATTTTACATATAGATTATTGACACATCCAACATAGCATGTATCGAAATGGCTAGATATGCATCTGCAATGATATATACCTATTTAGATTAACCATTTATACGCTAAACATTAGATGTCAAACTTTGTTTCAATATTGTGACAGAGAAGAAAATGATATTTAGGTCTCAATATAAGAAATTTTTCAGTGAAACCTGTAATGTTGCATGGTTTTTCAATAAAACAACGCGGAAGTTTTATTTAGAGTACAAACTAAGAAGTGTTTTGGCTTTGGGTTTGACATTTTGCTCGTATGAGGTACAAATTAGTCTGTATAATGAGAGCTTATCAAAATCGAATTTGTTGATAATTTTTGGTTTCTATCTATGCTTAACCCCGTTTGGCTAAACACCTTTAAAACCCTGATTGAAGTGGGTCATTTTACCAGAACGGCTGAAACGCTTCATATGACTCAGCCCGGTGTCACTCAGCATATCAACAAACTGGAAAACGCCTGCGGATATCCGCTAATAAAGCGCTTTAATAAGCAGTTTGAGCTAACTCTGTATGGGAAAAAAGTTTACCACTACGCACTTGATTACTTCGCCAATGAAGCGAAACTTTTACAAAACTTGGGTCAAGATGAAGCTTTTAAAGGACGGTGCAGTATCGGCTGCTCAGGCACATTGGCTTGGCTGCTCTATTCTCCTTTACTGGACTTGCAAGCGCGCCATCTAGGTTTATCGATTGAACTAGAAGCCACGCCAAACGAGCGCATTTTTGAGCAAGTAAAGCAAGGCACTATCGACATTGGCCTAGTGACAAAAAAGCCTGAGCCTAAGTATTTTTCTAGCCAAAAGATCGGCGCAGAGCATCTTGCGCTGGTCATGCCCGCATGTACAAAGATAGATTCATCGTTGAACTGTCTACTCAAGGATTTAGGTGTTATTCGACACCCTGATTTCGCGCATTATTTCCAAACCTTTATTGCACAGTGCGAGCATAGCCAACTCAGTCAACTCGATCTCGAAGACATAAAAATCCAAAGCTATATCAATCAAATACACCAGATTTTAGAGCCTATCACAAGAGGCATTGGCTTTACTGTCGTACCTAGCTGGTGCGTAGACCTATTCTACGGCAAAGATAAACTCAAAGTGCTCGAAACAAAAAAAGACGTTTTGGAGCCCGTTTATCTGGTTAGCAAACTCAATACTTCGCTTGGCAAACGCTATCACCAAGTCATCTCAGTCATCGAGAAAACATTAAATACCAGTAAATAACATGCCATGGCCAGCTTTGTTGTCGTCAATTAATTTATTTTTGCGCCGAGCAAACCTCTCAATCTATTGATTGAGTTACTCATAATCCGACGCATAAGTTTCTTCATAAGAGTGAGAATAAAGCTCAAATAAGTTACCAAAAGGGTCTTCTAGGTAAACCATTTTTGCTGGCTTAGTATCATCTTCAGGATGATATCGCATCACATCCATACGAACTTTACCACCAAGAGATTCTACCTTTGCCATCACTCCTTCAAAATCATCGGTTTGCAAACAAAAGTGAAAAATACCTAGGCGAGAAAAATCAACATGATGCCGCTCTTGACGCTGCTTCATTTCAAATAACTCCACACCAATACCATCGGTTGTAACGAGATGCGCAATATTAAAGTCTGCAAACCCTTCACCAAACACAGCAATGCACATACGCCCGATAGCAGACTCTCGCTCTTCGATAACTTTGGTGTTGTTCATCACAACTCGAAGACCCAGCGCCTGAGTATAAAACTCCACCGCTTTCGTCATATCGCCAACCATAATACCAAGGTGATTCATTTTCATAACAAGCTCCTAATCGCTCATAAAGTGAATATTTTGTTTCAGTAGGAGCAGTATAAGAACCTGCCATGATAATTTAAAATTATCAATTTTAATTATGATGATAAATTATTATTTAAATCCACAGCTCGCTAGGTGACAATTCACCTGTCTGATACTCTAACTACCCAATAGAGCTTTGATGGAGAGCAGAAAGTGAAACAAAATATTATCCATATTGCATTGGTGGTTGATGACTACGATGAGGCCATCGACTTTTACGTGAATAAACTGAATTTTGAACTGATAGAGGATACCTATCAGCCCGAGCAGGACAAACGCTGGGTAGTAGTCGCTCCGCCGAACTCACACGGTACAACATTACTGCTCGCAAAAGCTTCTAAACCTGAACAAAGAGGCTTTATTGGTAATCAGGCAGGCGGACGGGTATTTTTGTTTCTAAACACCGATGACTTTTGGCGTGATTATGAAAGAATGACGTCTATAGGTATTGAATTTATTAGGCAACCTCAGCAACAGGACTATGGTACAGTTGCCGTCTTTAAAGATTTATATGGCAATTTATGGGATCTTTTAGAGTTAAACCCTTCTCACCCAATGAGTTACAGATTCAGCTAGAAACTATGTCCGAACAGTACTCGATCTGCGCTTCAAGCCAAGATTTAAACATCAGCTGAGAGTATGTTTCTGGCTTAGAGTCTAAACGGGTGAGCCAATACCCTCCCTTGTGAAGAAATACATCAAATGGCTGCATAATTGTCTTCTCTTTTAGTTTGCTTGCAAACATCAAAGGAGAAGCTAACGCAACACCAAAACCTTGCGCCGCGGCGTCCACCATAAGGGCGGTAGAATCAAAGGTAATACTATTGGAATAATGGACCTTAGTCTTTACGCCAGCCTTAACTAGCCATTGATCCCATTCTTGAATATCGTATGACCTAAGCAAGGTATACTTAAGAATATCTTGGGGCTTTCTCAGCTGACTCGCGATGGATGGATGACACAAAACGGTAAAGGGAGTATCAAATAAAAGCTTGGCAACACTACCATGCCAATGACCTCGGCCAAATCGTATGATGTAGTCCAAACCTTCAGAAAACGCATTCGCAACATTGTTATTGGTTGAAATTCTTAACTCAATGTCAGGGTGCTGACGATAAAAGCTATCAAGCTTTGGCAGTAACCAATGAAGAGCAAACGTCCCTACAACCCCCAAATTTAGCGGCTCTCGACTGACGCCAAGACATAGGTTTTCTAGGCTAACCGTAAGCTCTGAAAATACTTTCTCCACCACGGGAAAAAGTCGCAGGCCCTCGACTGTGAGAGCTATTCCCCTTGGCATTCGATTGAACAGTGTGGTTCCCAATCGACTTTCCAGTCCTTTAACTTGCTGACTCACTGCCGTTTGTGTCACACACAGCTCATCGGCTGCTCTGGTAAAGCTTTGATGCTTGGCTGATACGTAAAAGGCGCGTAACGAGTTTAGCGGTAGCTGACTCAAGTTCATAACGGTCTTAAGGTAATGGAAAGGCCAAAGATTCTAACGGGTTTAGCTTTGTCAGCTCAAGGGCAAACGCCATTTTTAGGCCAAGAATTTCTTGGGTCTAAGCTCAGAATTCGTGTGTTGTCGCTCTCGAGTGACAAGCTTAGTATTCTTCCTTCCTATTACAGTGAAAAGACAATAATGAAAAAATATATTCTATGCTCCTTACTAGCCTTAGTATCAGTCCATTCCGTATCAGCCAGTCTTGAACAATCACTCTCGAAAATAGAGCAAGAAATCAAAGGGCAAGTTGGTGTCGCCGTCATCGACACTCAATCGCTTAACCAATGGAGCTATAACGGAAACCAAAGATTTCCTATGATGAGTTCGTTTAAAACATTAGCTTGTGCAAAGGTGCTCTATGATGTGGAGCAAAAAAAGCTCTCGCTCAACCAAAAAGTTGATGTGCCAGAGTCTGGGTTAGTCAACTGGAATCCGATTACCGAAAACTTTGTTGGTAGTAAAATGTCTTTGCAAAGCGTTTGCGCGGCTGCCATGTTGATGAGTGATAACTACGCCGCTAACTTAGCCCTTGAGCAAATTGGTGGGCCGAGTGGCTTAACGGCGTTTTTAAGGGAAATCGGCGATCAGAAAACGCGTTTGGATCGCTATGAACCAGAATTAAACTATGTTGAAAAAGGAGCAGAAAACGATACCACCACTCCCACCGACATCACTCAAACCGTCAAACGATTACTGACAGGTGATGTCCTTAGCACTAGCAGTAAAACACAATTACAGTTTTGGATGACTAACAATATGTTCTCTGACTCACTGGCTCGCGCTGTTTTACCTCAAGGGTGGTTGATAGCTGACAGATCAGGTGGCGGGGTTAACGGTTCAAGAGCTCTTACCGCGATGATATGGAAGTCAGACCGAAAGCCGTTATTTATCGGAATTTTTATTGCTAACTCGTCGCTCTCCACCTTGCCAGAAATTAATCAAGTTGTCGCAGATATAAGTCAGCTTATTTTTACGCAATATGGTATTGAATAGGGTCACGCCGTACAAAAGGATCATAGCAAAACAACCCCTTTGTCGACCCACAAGGCTTCCAAGCCTTTTTGGATGTATTAGAAGAACGTGGAAGCAAAAAACTAGCCCAAGAGCAAACCCAATAATGAATATGGAGCGAGGGTGCTCATATCAATAGCCAGATAGAAAAAAGCCCCGAAGTTTCGGGGCTTATATAGTTAATTAGTCCAACTCAACCAGTTGTTGCTTGAACTTCTCATGCTGAGCTTTCACTGATTCTTCTGGCTCTGCGGTCATTAAGCTGACTACAACAATAGCAATCGTTGATAAGATGATCCCGGGAACAATTTCGTAAACATCAAACCAGCCGCCTGACAATTGTTTCCACACTACAATAGTCACGCCGCCAATAACGATACCAGCCAGTGCACCATTGCGGTTCATGCGCGGCCAGTAAAGGCTCAGAATAAGCGCAGGACCAAAAGCAGCACCAAAACCAGCCCAAGCGTAAGACACTAAACCTAGTACTGAGCTGTCTGGCGTTAGAGCTAAAATAAGAGCAACAATTGAGATTGCTACTACCGCAATACGGCCTACCATTACAATCTCTTCTGAACTTGCATCTTTCTTAATGAGTTGCTTATAGAAGTCCTCTGCTAATGCTGAAGAAGACACCAATAATTGCGAATCAGCTGTACTCATAATTGCTGCAAGTATTGCCGCTAACAGCACACCAGCGACGACAGGATGGAAGATGGAGTTAACCAACAACATGAAAATTTTCTCTCCATCATCTATCGATACCCCAGAATTAGTCACATAGATTAGACCAACTAGACCGACTAACATAGCACCAACCATAGAAAGTGCTGTCCACACAACCGCAATGCGACGTGCTGTCGTTAGGTCCTTATTACTACGCGCTGCTTTAAAACGCGCAAGAATGTGTGGCTGACCAAAGTAGCCTAAGCCCCATGCAACCAAAGAGATGATCGCAATAGCTGATAGTGGCTCACCCTTGGTATCATTCCACAGCGTAAGCAGCTCAGGGTTGATATTCGACAAATCGCTACTTAGCTGGCCAAGACCACCTTCCATCGCCGCAATAGGCACAATCAACAGTGCCGCAGACATCAGAAGACCTTGGACTAAGTCAGTCCAAGATACCGCCAAAAATCCACCGAACAGTGTATATGACACAACACATACAGTACCAATAATAACGGCGATGCTATAGTTCAACCCGAATACGGTTTCAAACAGTTTTCCGCCAGCCACTAAGCCTGAGCTGGTGTAGAAAAGGAAAAATAGCAAGATAAAGAATGCAGAGATAACTTGAATAAGTTTAGATGTATCGTTAAAACGACGAGAAAGGAATTCTGGCAAGGTTAAAGCATCTGTCGTGATGCTGTAAGTACGCAGTCTTTTAGCACTGATAAGCCAGTTTAGCCAAGTACCCGCAAGCAGACCACCAGCGAGCCATAATGCTTCAATACCAGCGGCATACGCGTAACCTGGTAGACCGAGCAAAAGCCAACCACTCATATCCGACGCACCCGCAGAAAGTGCTGCTGGCCAAGGGCCAAGAGAGCGACCGCCTAAAAAGTAATCCGTTGAGTTTTTCGTTCGTAGGTATGCAATGACGCCTATTGCCATCATCAAAATTAGATACGCAATAAACGTGGTCGTAATAGCAAAGCTATTTTCCATGTGTTTGTCCTCATAAAAAAATCGCCTTCCATGAACGCCCTCACGCACACTGAGTGAGGGCTCTCGGAGAAAGGGTTAGTGGGTTTCGCTCCCAAGTTCCAACAAGGTTGCGTTACCACCCACAGCAGTTATATTTATTGTTCTCGTACGCTCTGTGATAAAGCGCAGCGATAAATGTGGATCGTGAGCGACTGGAATCAACTCAACATCCGTTTCTGAAACTAGGCCTACAATAGCACCTGTGCGTTTCGCTAATTGGCGGTTGATATTTCGCTCAACTTCTTGATTGCCTATGTACCCAACGCTTCTCACATCAGATTCAAGTAACTGATGGTAAGCGTCAAGAGAGGCGAATTGTAATAGATTTATTAGTAAAGACGCACTTTTTGCTGTCGTTTCTAGGGCTTTGATCAAATCAATATCATCACTGCACACAATAACACTATTACCAGCAAGAAGCGCACAAGTAAGTTGAGCAATCGCTGCCTGCTGCGCTGATTGAGATACATGATCCTGAATGATCAGAGCAACACCTCGGCCAGCGGTATATAACTCATTCGTCTCACCCGTTGGACCAGGCATTTCACGGGTTTTGGACAACAACTGCGCTGAATGTTGGTAATGGTAGTCAATAACGGCAGCCAAAGCAGGCTCAACACTCTGCAATGCTTGCTTAAACCCAAGTACATACTCACTTCTTATCTCAAAGCTGGTGAGATTCCAATTTTCCCATGCTGCATAAGCATCGGAAAAACGAGTAACTTGATGAACCATAATTTTTCTCCTTGCTTACCGATTAAGAAAATGATGTCTGAGTGAATCGGAATAAATAGTGTGGTCCTCCGGCTTTAGGACCTGTACCTGACAGACCTTGACCACCAAACGGTTGAACGCCAACGACGGCACCAACCTGATCACGGTTGATGTAACAGTTCCCCACTCGAGCATGCTTTTCAATCCAGCGATACGTGGTCTCATTGCGGCTGTGAATTCCCATCGTGAGGCCAAAACCAGTGCCATTAATTCGCTCAACCACTTGGTGTAGTTGACTCGCTTTAAAACGGACAATATGCAAAATTGGTCCGAACTGCTCTTCATCAAGACAAGCAATATCATCAATTTCAAACGCGCACGGTGCAACGAAATCACCATGTTGGTGCAATTCATTAAGCTCCAGTCCAGCGACTTTTTGCTGAGTCGCCGTCATACGCTCGATGTGCTTGAGCAGTTTATTCTTGGCGTTGGCGTCAATCACAGGTCCAACATCGGTTGAATGTTCGAAAGGTAAGCCTACTTTTAACTCTTGCATCGCCCCTTGAATCAATGCAATGATTCTATCTGCAATGTCTTCCTGAACATACAACACCCTAAGTGCACTACAACGCTGTCCAGCAGAAGCAAACGCTGAACGAATCACATCACGCACCACTTGCTCAGGAAGCGCTGTACTGTCAACGATCATGGCGTTTTGGCCACCCGTTTCAGCAATAAATGGTACTGGCGCAGTATCACGCTCTGCAAGTGTGCGATTGATGCGCTGAGCCGTTAAGGTTGAGCCTGTAAAGGCAACACCAGCAATCGCAAGGTGAGAAGTCAATGCTGCCCCAATATCAGCTCCGCGCCCCGGTAACAGCTGGATAGTGCCGTTAGGAAAGCCTGCTTCAATCATAAGTTCGACAGCACGAGCTGCAATCAAGCTGGTTTGCTCAGCAGGTTTTGCTACTACCGTATTGCCTGCAACCAGTGCTGCTGTAATTTGACCCAAGAATATCGCCAGCGGGAAGTTCCAAGGGCTAATACACACAAAGACACCGCGTCCGTCACGCACGACTTTACGCGTCTTGGCATCGAAGCCTTGAATCTCAACTTGGCCCAAGTTATCTATTTGTTTGGCGTAGTAACGACAGAAATCAACCGCTTCACGCACTTCATCAATACTGTCATGTATTGTTTTACCAGCTTCTTGATGACACAAAGCGACCAACTCAGCAAGGTGTGTTTCAAGCAAATCTGCTAACTTTTCTAACGTTTGTGCTCTTTGAGCTGTCGCCGTCACTTGCCAATCGTCAAAGGCATCTTGTGCGCCTTCGATTGCCGCAGAAACATGATCAAGGTTAGAGAAAGCCACCTGACCAACTTCAATGCGCCTGTCATAAGGTGCTGTCACTTTCTCAACGGTGACATCATCCTTGATCATGCTTTCAGTGAATACGTGACCGTTAATTATCGGGCCAGCTAACCATTGTTTGTCTAGAAAGCTCTCTACTTGCTGTTCAAAAGGCTTGGCCTCGGATTCAATATCAATATTTACACCGTAAGAGTTTGAACGCTCTGAGAATATCTTTAGCGGCAATGGTATATTGATATTATTCAGTGTCTCAAATGCCCCCAACATATCGACAGGATGCTGAATAAGAGTTTCAACAGGACAACGCGCATCTACTAGACGATGGACAAATGAGCTGTTCGCCCCATTCTCAAGCAGACGACGAACCAAGTAGGGCAATAAATCCTTATGGCTACCCACAGGTGCGTATATGCGCACTGGCTGTTGGTGTGTTTCCATAACATGGTGATAAAGAGAGTCACCCATCCCATGCAAACGCTGGAACTCGTAGTTTTTATGCTCTGCCATCACAGCGATAGAAGTAACTGTTTGAGCGTTATGGCTGGCAAACTGCGGGAAGATATTGCCTCGTACATTGTCAGACAATAAAAAACGAGCACAAGCTAAATAGGCAACATCTGTGGCTTCTTTGCGCGTATAGACCGGATAGTTATCGTAACCCGCTTGTTGCGACCATTTGATCTCACTATCCCAATATGCTCCCTTAACAAGACGCAGTGGAATAAGATCGCCCTGCTCTCGGGCTAAACCGTTGATCCAGACCAGTACAGGAAGAGCACGTTTAGAATAGGCTTGAATCACAAGACCAAACTTACCCCAGCCTTTCACAACATCACTTCTATATACTTTTTCAAACAGCTTTAGCGAGAGTTCCAAGCGATCTGCTTCTTCAGCATCAATCGTAATGGCCACATCCAATTCAACAGCCTTACGCAGCAATTGCATGAGTGTATCGGCAAGTTCAGTCAGCACTCGCTCTTCATTGGCCACTTCATAGCGGGGATGTAAAGCAGACAGTTTAATCGAAACGGACGGAGCTGGGCTTGTCTCTATGCCGTATCTATCACGACCTACCGCTTCGATTGCCATCAAGTAATCATTAAAATATTTATCCGCATCCGCTGTGGTCAGTGCTGCCTCACCTAACATGTCATAAGAGTAGGTGAACCCTTTATCACGCATGCTACGGCCATTTTTTTGCGCTTCAGCGATAGAGCGACCAAGAACAAACTGATGCCCCATCACCTTCATCGCTTGGTGCATGGCTTTACGAATAACAGGCTCAGACATTTTATTAACAAGACGATTCACTGCCGACACTGGACTGCGCGCTTCAGATTCAGACAAACCAACAACTTTGCCTGTCAACATAAGGCCCCATGTCGACGCATTGACAAAAACGGAATCTGAACTTTTTAAATGAGACTTCCAATCTGCGACACTAAGTTTGTCACGGATTAAAGCATCCGCTGTCGCTGCATCAGGAATGCGCATTAAAGCTTCGGCAAGACACATAAGTAATATGCCTTCTTGGGTATCCAAACTGTATTCCAGCAGCAAAGCATCGATCATTTGAATCGATTTTTTATCTGCACGGATAGCTTCAATGAGCTCTGTCGTTTTGGTCGACATCTGTGCTTTTTCGTCCGCTGTCGGAGTCGCGAGCGGCAACAGTTGTTCAAGCCATAGGGATTCGTCCACCATGTAAAGTGGCGAGATCAGCGACCAAAGTTTATTTAGCGGCTGCTCAACAAACTCGGCATTCAACACATCAGTTGCAGTAAACATGCGTTTTCCTCAATCTCAAGCCTGATAAATTCATCAGAGTTATTACAATGGTTTGCAGTGTATTTTGAGCGGGAGAGGATTACTTGTCAAAAACTCCGAGTTTTTTGCTGAAAACTCCGCCTATTAACAAAACGAAAACAGAATCACATCTAAATAGACAAAATAATATACGTCTGTTGTTGTTTATTTTAACTAAATTGTTTCTTGTATTGGGATGGAGATACGCCTTGCAAACGAAAAAAGGTATGGCTGAATGTGCTTTGACTAGAAAAACCCGTTAAGTCGGCCACCTGACCTAAGGTCAAGTTGCCTCTTTTAATCAAAGACTTTGCCATGTCAACTCGTTTACCTAACACGTACTGATGAGGTGTTATGCCAATTTGCGCCTTGAACAAGCTATGAAACTGACTCTCACCTAAAAAAACACTACCTGCTAGTTGAGCCACTGAGATTTTCTGGCTTAAGTGCTGTTCGATATAACGATCAATGGCGTCAAGGTCGAAACGAGACTCTTTGTAAGGTGTTGAGAATTTTGACATATGCCTTTGCAATAAGGCGATCAGAGTGTCACTACAAGCTCGGCTAAGGAGAAGATCCTCTGGCCTTGATTGCATTTCATTCACCAACATATAGATGAGCTTTTGAATTTGGCTATCGAGCTGAAAGTAGGTTTCACCTCGATTAAGCTCATTGAGTTTTTGCAACATCAGTGGGTCTTCAGCGCTTGGAAATGGCATATTAAGCACTAAAATATCCGACTGCTCGACAACCCCACCAAAAGCATGACCTGAACCAGAGGTCACCACACAGCCTTGTCCTGGACCAACCATGTTCCCAAAGCCGCTAACCTCAAACTCAGCTTGCCCTTTTAACCCAATCACAATTTGGGTATAGCTATGATCATGGCAGTCCATGTGTGAGGGTAAGGTAACAAGCTCCGCTGGTTTGGGAGACACAGGTTTATTTAGTTCGCCAACAATAGGCCGAGATTTGAAACAGCTCATGAGACAGTTTTGACCTCAGATTGCATTAGCATGGCATGTTATAACAAAATCGACTTAATTCGAAATTTATCGATCCATTTGGGACCAACTACAATCAGAAAAGACCGCCGCAAAGCGATGCGTAACTAGCTTCGGAAGAATGATCAAGTGCACATAAATTACGGTTTATGTCACTTCTAGCAACTTTCTTTTTGCAGATACCCATTCTTCACTTGCATATTTCCCCAATCAACTCAAAATGATAGATAGCATCCAAGTTTTATATACGTTAAATTAGGGTAATCTGCATGAAGCTGGTTAATCTTTTTACAAGAGAAAGATGCAGGGTTGAAGTAAACTTGGAAGAGGCAGGAACACAAGGACTGTCATGAGTTTGTCTTTTTTTGGATTTTTACGTTGGTCAATAAACGTTAATTGTTGCAGGGAAATATGATAATACGTCGCATCCCAGCGCTTTTAATTGCGCTAAGCCCACTATGGGCATCAACTTCGATTTTTGCGGAAATGGTGGACTCTGCCGATCCTGTCGCAACTATCGATAGTAAATTGGAAAACAAACAAAGTGAGTTACAGGAGCTTGGTTCTGAATTCGAGGCTGAATCATCACGGTTGCAAACCCTTAGGGCAGAGCTAAGTAAGTTTCAACGTGAAGAGAATGAGCTGAACGCTAAACGGAATCGCGCCAAATCAGCGCTGGACAAACAGTATAGCCGCCTTTTAGATGATCCAGACGTTGACTTACTTTCTTTTCAACAAGAGTACCAAGAGGCTTGGGCTTCGGTAAAGAAGAATCAAACACAGATACTTGAACAAGAACAAAGTATTACTGAGCAAGAGATGCGCTTATCCCAGATCAAGCAAAAGCGTTCTAGGATTAACTCTGAATTGTCTTATCTCAAAGAACAGAAAGTTGAGGCGCGCGTCAAACGTCTTGATGCAGAGCTGCGAGAAAGTGATGTTTTGAACACCGCATTCAAAACAACCTGCTCGGCTACCATGACTCTAGGTGAATGTACTAATCAAGGTAAATACCTCACTAAACAACGTGCAGTTAATACGTTTAAGACAAAACTTCTCGACAGCTTGACCGAAGCCAATATCGCTAAGCAGAACATTAAAGGCGTCCAGCTGAATGTCTTTGTTCAAGAGAGCCAAATTATCCGTTCAGGCTTTGAAGGCAGCAATAGTTATTACACTGAAATGCAAGCCCAGCTTCAGGCTCGGCCAGAAGCCTCAGCTGCCTGTAAGCTACTCAATGTATCCTCACGTTATTGTCTCAATAGTGCCAGTGTTGCCAAAAAAGAAAAAACAACCACACAACAAAGCTGGGCAAACATTACGATTCGCTCGGATCAGTACGAAGACCGAGTAACAATCAATGGCGTCAATTACGGTAGTACCCCAATAGAAGTGGTTTTACCTAAAGGAAAACATCAGTTTACTGTCTCTAAAGATGGTTACCAGACATATAACCGTATGATTGCTATTGATGGCAATGATACTGTCTGGGTCAAGTTACGCCCAAATTCAGATATTTAACGCGCTTCTCTTTTTGAGTAGAAGGAAGCAGTACAACATTGACCAAAAACGCCATTTTGTCGTAAGTTATAAGGGAATAACTTACGAAAAAGTGGCGTTTTCGTTTAGAATAACTCCATAAGATTAAAAACAATTGTAGAAATAATAATGCGAACTGGTTTACCAACCTTCCTTCTTGCTTTGTCACCTTACTTTGTCTCTGCTGGTATTGCAGCTGAGGAAGCGCGCGACCCTATCGTAAAAATCGATCAGAAGCTATTCGACAAACATGAAGAACTAAAATCGGCAACAGAGCGCCGTGATGACAAACAAGCGCAATTTGACAGCCAGAAACAGTCTGTCGATCAGCTGACCAAATCGACTAAAGCTCTGGATGACAAATTTAAGCAAGCCAAAGCACAGCTTGAGGCGAATTATGCCCGTATGATTGACGACCCAACCGTGGACCTTGCTGCAAGTCAGAAAGCCTATCAGGACGCTTGGTCGACCGTTAAACAAAATCAGCAACAGCGTTTGTTTGAAGAACAGATACTGCAAGAACTTGAACATCAACTCAGTTTAACCAGCAATGAATTAGAGGCGATTTCCCAGGGTATTGACTCTTTGGAACAAAACAAATTGCACGCCCGAGCTGAACGCCTGCAAAGTGAGCTGACAGAAGCCCATTCTCTATCTGTAAGTTTCACTAATCGCTGTCAGGCGAATATGACCATTGCAGAATGTGACCGCCAAACTCGAGATCTTGCTTTACAAAAAGCAGTAAAACAGTTTCAATCTGAGCTCATCGCTAACACTAGCGAGTCAAAAGAAATTGAACCCAACGCTCACAAAATCCCTTTTAATATTCACGTATTGCGCTCTAAAGCTAAAGAGTCGGGTTTTTATGACGGTATACGCTATCGAAGCCTAATGGATGTCGAAATGCAAGCTAGGCCAACACAGAGCGCCGCATGTACACTACTTGGCATCAATAAAAAATACTGTTTCGAACCCGATAGTGCTGATGACAAGGGTAGCTCTGTCACCAACCAAGAAATCGCTTGGGTGACCTTGAACGTTCGCTCAAACTTATACGATGATAAAGTCACAATCGATGGGGTTAACTATGGCAGCACCCCTGTAGAAATTATGTTACCTGTAGGACAACACTCTATTTCAATTAGGAAAGAGGGTTACCAAAACTTCAACAAAGAATTGTCCATTAAAAGAGATCACAACCTTCGCGCCGTGTTAGTTGAAACGGAAAACCCGCTGCGTGAAGGAGATAAGTTTGCCGATTCTCTTGGTTCGGGTCATCAAGGTCCAGAAGTCTCTACCATTCTGCCTGGTCAGTATATGCTTGGTGAACATGGCTCCAAGCAGTTGAAAATCAAACAACCTTTCGGGTTTGGTACCACTCCTATCACTGTGAAGCAATTTGAAACCTTTGTTAACTCAACGAATTATCAAACCGATGCTGAGCTGAAAAATACCTGTACCGCTATCGTAAAAGGCGAAGTCACGCCAATTTCAAAAGGATATTGGCGCAACCCAGGTTTCAAACAAGCGGCTAACTCTCCAGTGGTTTGCGTAAGTAAGAACGACGCACAAGCTTACGCGCAATGGCTAAGTAGGAAAACCAATCATAGCTACAGGCTGCCAAGTGAAGATGAATGGGAAGTAGCGGCGAGAGCAGGATCTGAATCCAATTATTGGTGGGGCGATCATTTTGCTCCAAGTCAGGCTAATACAGGTTGGGGAGGCACACCATGGTCAAACAAAAGTACTTCTCCAGTCATGGCTTTCAAGCCCAATAAGCTGGGTATATACGACACCGTCGGAAACGTTTGGCAATGGACCAATGACGCTCGCGGTATTCTTAAAGGTGGGGCTTGGAACTTCTCTCCAGAAATGGCCGCCGCTCATGAGCAGCTTTCTCTATCTGACTCATCTGCGGCAAATTATGTAGGCTTTCGGGTATTACGTGAAATAAACTAACCTACGGACTTATCTAGAATTAAAAAACGCCGCATTTAGCGGCGTTTTTTAATAAAATACTAAGGAGCAAGTCTATCTATCTGCCAAGCTTTTTCTTGTTTAGAGAATAAAAACCTGTCGTGAAGACGGTGATCGCCTCCTTGCCAAAACTCAATAGATTCGACCTTTACCCTAAAACCACCCCAAAAACTCGGTACTGGTATTTCGCCATTGGCAAACTTCTGCTTGAGCTCAAGGAACTTGCCTTCGAGCACTCCTCGGGTTGATATGCGGCTACTTTGTTTACTGGCAATGGCCGCTAGCTGACTTTCCTTCGGTCTTGAAGAAAAGTATTTAATATTTTCTTTCACACTCAGTTTCTCCGCACAGCCAGTGACATGCACTTGACGCTCTAGCGTATGCCATGGGAAATGTAAGCTTACCCTAGAATTACCTTCTATTTGCTGAGCCTTACGACTGCCTAAATTAGTGTAAAAAACAAATCCCTCGTCATCGACATGTTTTAGTAAGACAATACGCTGAAATGGTTGACCCTGCTCATCAACCGTCGCTACCGTCATGGCTGTGGGATCCATTAAACCCGCATCAATGGCTTGCTGTAACCAAAAATTAAACTGATCGATAGGGTTTTGCTTTAAATCTTTTCTTCGCAAACCGCCCTTACTGTACTCACGACGGATATCTTCAAGTTCCATCTTATCTCCCGAAACATTTTTTGCCGATTGTGCTGTTATATATACAGAAAGACAAGGCAATAAACCACATCTTAATCACAATTTCGGCATGCTAATAATATTCTAAAAATTAAGAGTTCTTGGATAACATAAACCAGCCACTTAGGAATATAGAGAAAGTGTTCTACCCATGTTGTGAGTAAAACACTTTGATATTCCTGTATCGATTGCAACGTTATTTAGTGGTAGCGAGTACCAGGAAAGCCTTGGTGCAGGCCAGTTGAAATTACCTCATAACGATCTGACCTGAAATTTGGGAAAGGTGAAAATACCGCTCTGGGTAATCTTGGTAACTGAACCAAATAGCCTTTAGGCGCAGCGAGAAAGCCAACATTTATACCTGTTTTTTTCAACGCTTGTTCAAGCTTAGTTAAATAGAACCCCCCTCCCACATTGCAAGACTGAACCTTTAAAACCCCAACTTCTCGTAAACCGAGATCAAACAATTTCTTTGCAAGCTCAGTTGGTGAAAGTGATGCCTCCAATCCACTTTGATTACTGCAAATGGGACCGTAAGGATTACCATGAGCAACCACATCCAAACGATGATTAAACGTCAATGAGGATAGTTGACTTGAGCTAGCCTGAGGAAACATGCCATTTAGCAGATGGGATACAAGATCACCATCACTGGCCATGTTTCTTGAAGGGATACCATAACGACTCTTCACATTCTCACCATAATGTCGAAATAGTGATTCTGGTTGTCCTTTACCAAGAAGCAGTACGTGCCTAAAATCTCCGGACGATACCCAGTTGTTAAGACTATTAGCAGTTTGGTGTAACAACCAAGCTGCAGCGCCTGTACGAGCCACTTTATGTATACCTAGCGAACCCATTCCACCGAATAAAGCATAATCATCAGTGAAAGGAAAACGCCTGACCCTTTGCCAACTACCTTGAACATTTGCCACATAGTCAGTGCCCTCGATGGCATCTGTTCCAAGGTAGTGATGAAGACCTGGCTCCACTTCCGAGCCTATTGACGCTGGGCTACTTACTTTACTGATAGACAAGGCTTGGCTTTGCGGCAATACAGCACCAGGTCTTACTGTTTGTTGCGCCGCGAGTTCAACAAACTCGTCAGTGTAAACAGCGTCAGCTACTCTTGCGCCGGTAAACATAGTTCGGGAGAAAAGTAAGGCTTGGGCAGCTTCACCGAGTGCAAGTTCACCCAATAATTCGGGAGCAACGAGTGTGACTAAAGTGATAGCAGCGAAGGTCGGAAAGTTCCAGCGACTATGATGCTCTTGCTGCTTATGCTGACGGAAGTGGTTCACCACTGCCTCTCCAACCATGGAGTAGCCATATTTATGGCTAGGCAATTTAGAGACCTGCGCATGCCAATCTGTTAATGTTTGACGTTCATCTTGTCGTAAGGATGACCATCGGCTCAAAAGCGTGCTTTGCATCATAGCACCAACTCGTGCATATGGGTGAAACCCGTTTAGTGGCTGAGAAAACTCATCGTATGATGGCTTCCAATTTGCCGAAAACTGCTTTAATTCTTCGAGTAACACCAACTCTAATCTCTCTCTAAATTGACCTCCTGCTGAAAAGTTAGCGATCAAAAATTGACGAAGAGAGTCAGAGTATCGACTATTGGTTTTATCGGCTAACCTTCTGACGAGATCGGCTTCTCCATAACGCTCTAAACTTATGTTTAAAGCGATTGAGAACAGTGACAACCCAAGTGGATCATGTTCATAATATCTTTGCAGATACATGGCTTCGTCTTCAGCCATTGGGTAGAGTACTTCAAGTTCAGTCGCCAAGTTTGCTAAGAACATTTGCAACATATATTCAGACGGAAATAGCTCGTGGTGCGGCATATCCGGAGCTTGGGACATAACAAACAGGGTTGCTGCTTCACTGATGATCCCAACTTCTAGACTCGAAAGTCCATCGGTATTAAACGATTGATTGGCGACCTCTCTTAAACGAGTCATAAACAAGCTAGACATATATTCGGTGCCATGCTTTCTTTTTGCAACATTAAGTGCTTCAACCGCGCTTAATGCATGCTCTTGTGCGTCCCAATCAACCCACAGGCTCACTTTGTCACGCATAGTCTGATGATGATCGTATTGAGTAAATGTTGCGTCTGTTGCTCCCGTAGAAAAAGAAGCAGCGAGAATAGAAGATAATAATATTTTTTTCATATTTTTTGTTCTAGTGAAAAGTGAAAGTCAAATAGACAACCCACACTTAATATATTGGACGTAGTACATTGTTCTAATGACAAAGCACTACAAGAGTCGGCAAATCATTTGCTCGCATGAGTGGTATTAACGAGACAACCTATCGGTTGTTAAATGAGCACCAAATGTGATATCCGCATCTTGTAAAAAATAAGTAGCGCTATACAAACAAAACTTAAGAATGAGTTTAGAATTAAGATTTAGTACAACTACCTAAACACTTTATTAGAATGAAAATGATTAGGTAATCAAATCTTTAATTAAACAAAATGTTTACATGAAGTTAACACACTTGAAATGTATATCATTCTTAAACTGTCAAACAACCCGCATAACACTGTTATTTTTGTAAGACTTTTTCCACCCAAAATTAAAATTAAAAAGCCTTTTAAAATCATACTTTTAAAGTTTTTATAAATTCAGGTAAGAAAAATAATTCTTAGGTTTACTTTGACATGCAGTTAATATTAGTGAATTAAACCAGAAAATTTAATAACCATCACAAATATATTAGACTTAATTATTATTTTTGTATATTAAAAATGTGAACCCTACAATGGCTTATATCTTACAATTAGAACAGATAATGAACACCGAAACTTTCATTTAAATAAATCGATAGGAAAAAATGATGAACGATACCCTTAGTATGAGAGGTTAAATCGTAAAATAACTGCATTTTTTTCACTATCGCTGAGGTATTTTTGCCACTCCAATGAAATTTCTGTCTCATTAGAATACCCCGTATATTTATCTTTATTAAAAGAAGCTAACCAACCCACACCGGCACCGGTTTTCACTTGGTTATCGCTTTGTTCATCGACAATGTCAGCGCTCGCTTGTAGTAATCCATACAAACGTAAACGTTGGTGGTAATTCTGACTTACTCCCCATACAGGCCCAGATTCACCTCTGATGTACAACAATGATCTTTGATCGTAAAACTGATAAAACGCATCAAAGTACAAACTGTTTGACCAGCTTACTTGTGGAACCCCTCGCCAAGTTTTGCCCCAACCTAAGCCCGAAAATACATCCCCATTCACTCTTATGTAAGTGCTAGAATAGGAATCTTCGCCTAAATAATGGCGAACACCGGAAGAAAATGTCATGTCAAACCGTTGCAGAGGCCTCAATTTCAGTCCCAAATCAACTCCAGTAGAATCCCAAGATCCAGAGCTCAATACACTCACTTGCCCGGCTAGCGAAGGAAGGCTTTCAAAACCATAGCTCGCACTCACTTGATAAAACCCCTCACTATCAGGGTCATCAAATAGCCCCTGAAACGGGCTACTGCTTCCGGACTCTCCACTGAAAGAAAATTGCCAAGCTGAAGTCACGGCACGATTCTCAGCACGCAGCTGGTCAAGAAGTCGAGTATCTTTTTCAGGCATGGTAGTGAGCTGGTCAATAAGCACTTTATATTCATATTGCGCTTTGTCACCACAGCCAATATTTTTGTAGGCTTGAGCTAATTGGTGACGCGCTGATATTTTATCTTGACCATTTAACTGTGGGATAACAGATTCAAACAATCGAACTGAGTCTTTAGGACGATTTAAGAAGTAGGCATAAGCCAGTTCAGTAGCGATATAAACATCCTGCGGGTGAAGTTTATGTTGGTAGGAAAGGTAATCAGTCAGCTTTTGCTTGCTTCCTTGTAATTTATACAGCGCAATATATCGAGAAATAATCTGACGATCCGATTCAAATTTCTTTTCTACCATGTCGAGAATACCTTCGGCCGAAGTGAAATCCTTTATAGCTAAATAGATATCAGTACCGAGCAACCACCAGTCCAAGATATCTTGGTCATGACTTGCAGCCCACCTAAATTTGGCTTTTTCATACTGTTTAAGTTGGTAATAAGAGCTTGCAACTAAAAGCCGAACATAAGGTGATTGTATGTGTGGCCATTCGGGTAGTAATGCGTTAAGTACCTCTTGGTAACGCTGCTGCTGATAAAGCATCTGAGCTTTCGTCCCTATAATATCCAAGCGGGCTGAAAATGACTTCTGCATTAACAAGGCATTGTCGGTATACTCTAACGCTCTATCAACATTAGCAGGGTAGCTGCAAAACCCAAGGACTTGCCAAGCAAATGAGGTTTGAGGGTTTGAGAACGCGGCTTTGGCAAGGTCACATCCATCATATTGCTGCCAAAGCAATGCGTTATCAAATGAAGCGATATCTAGGTTCTTCAATTGCAGAGCAATCTCCGGGGTGCTTTGAATAGAGAGTGAGTAGTTGCTCAGCAATTTCTAGCCTAACCTTAGAAGGCAGAGAACTGACGGATAACAACTTCTCGTATTGTCTGATTAACTCAACCTCGGTAAGTGCCTTTTTCATTGATTCTAATAAGCTTTGAAGGTCAAACTGCCTGTTAGAACGACGATAAACCGCTTCCCACTCAAGCATTGAATGATTGAGTTGAGCATTTTTTTCATATGCCAATGCCAGAAGCCGCCTGCTGCTCAAAGAAAGGTAAGCGGTAGACGATAAGATATCTATTACCTTTTGATATTCTCCCTGATGGTATCTATTCCATGCAACCACTATCTTTTGCCTGTGAAGAAGCCCTGAATCATTAAAAGATGCGGCTTCAATCATGAAGGATAGGTTTAACTCTTCAGCTAAACTCAGCCATAGCTTGGGTGATTCGAATGAAGAACAAGATGACAATTGCTGCTTGGCTAACTCACGGTTACCAAGTCTTGCACTGATCAATGCGCTTTCAGTGCAAGAAGCATTAGACCTCTTTGTTTGATACGCACGGGCGAGCGGCCAGTTGCCGAGACTTATGGCAAGTTGAAGGGCGCGATCATAGTCGTTTGAAGATAAGCCATAACCTTGTTCCAACCATTTATACCAGTATAGAGCTTGGTCATACTCTTGATCATCAATCAAATCGAGAATCAATTGCCTGGTAAGCAGAAGCTTTGTCTCCCCATGGTCTGCTCCCGTCAGTAACGCCCTAGTCTCTTTTATTTTTTTACTCTTGATTAACGCAAGGCCAACGATATATTGCTCTCTGTCAGACAGCGCTCTCCTGCGTCTGATCTGAGACATGGTATCGATAACTTTCAAGTAGTTTTCACGCTTTAGCCATACTTCAGACTCATAAATAATGGCTTGATCTGGCTTAATATCAGAAGCTTGGGAGATACTCCAATCCAGTGCCAATGACTCAGAATTGTCTGCTAACCAGTAAAGACGATATAAGTATACCTGCCGCTTAGCTTCAGGCGGCAAATCACCCAGTAAGGCAACAAATTCAAAGTTAGTTAGGTGCAACTGCTGAACTGACATTTCACTTCTTAAACTCGTAAGCAACTTTACTCTTTCTTGCTCCGGCAATGCCTCTAATGTTTCCTCGGCTTCTGTGTACGCTTTTGCCCTAAGCTGCAACTTAAAGAGATAATGTAAAAAAGGTTGGTAGTTAGGCGCTATATTCAAAGCTCTTTTCACTTCAGCAATGGCTTCCACAAATCTCTGGCTGCGCTCAAAAGAAAAAGCCCTGTTCAAATAAGGAAAAGTACGAAAGTGAGTAGATTCACTTAAAGACGAAGCTATAAACGTGGTGCTGTCCTTTACTGCATCCAAAACTGGAGTAGTAAACAATGAGATAACTATTATAATTATTTTTATTAGGCGTATTTTCCTCATGATTATTTTCCTTATTTATTTATGAATTATTAATATCAGGAAAGTCATGTTTAGTTTTGTCCCATGATATTTTCATTATGTTATCTTTGGAAACAACAAGATATAAGGCTCTAATATTTGATAAGAAATTAATAACATTACCCCAAATTGTCCTAGGAATAGAAAAAAACGCACTTAACAATCCATAAAACCTTCGCACGAATATAAAACGATGTATAAGCCTGCTTATAAAAAACAAAATATTTGCATAACTAATATATATAAATAAAAAATAATCATCAAACATTGACAAAAAGAAGTAACTATCTTTAAAAATAATTTGATAAATGGATATACATGCTATCTGAAGAAATACTGCCATAGACAGAAATGAAACAGTATTTGATAAAACACAACGTCTATCTCGCCAAAGAAAGTAATTCATTTTCCAATTTTTTGACCACCCGATATTTTTCCAACCTTGAAATACAATGCCGATTATCCAGCGACTTTTCTGTCTAACTGCGGCGTTAAAAGAGCTAGGGAAGAACTCTCTAACACAAACAAGACTCGGGTTATCACTATCATCAGAGCCTTTAAGGCTGATATTTTTAGCCACAGAGCGGACAAATATTTCGCTCATTCCCCACTGTTTTAGCCTAACACTGATATCGTAATCTTCTGTTAACGATCGACAATCAAAAGGTTTTCCTCCGCCTGAGCGAGCCAGCCTCAACAATGCTCCACGACTTAAGCAAGTTCCTACTCCAGCGCTAGGAACATGACCCGTCATAGACATTCGAACTAAGAGATCTTTTTCGTGTAATTCAGAGAATTCATCAATATAATGTGAAGACGTAAATTGATACCACTTTCTTACGTATGGGTAGACAGGAATTTGTATTAAGTCATACTCTGGAAGATAAGCATTGAATAGGGAAAGCTCATACGAGTGGGTAACGTCTTCGGAATCATGCAAAATAAAACCTGAAAATTTTATCCCTTTTCTATTTTCTTCGAACAAGATGTAGTTGAATATATTATTCAAGCAATCTGCTTTACTTGTAGGTCCTGGTTTTTCACAGATAACATTGTGCACATTTTTATATTCAGTGCATACTTCCTCTATGCAACTCATAGTAGCTAAATCATTTGGATAAGTACCAACAAAGATATGAAAATTATCGTAATTACAGGAAGATGCTAGAAGAGATACCATTTTCTCAACCACACCATCCTCCTGCCAAGCAGGTATCATTATTGCCATATAACTTTGTTCTATGTTGGCCTTTACATTTATTTCTCTGTTTTTCTTTGAATTACCTCCTAATAATATCTCCTTCCAATAAATTACATCGATTAATAGGTCATCAAGTCCAAATAAAAAAAGAAATATAAGCAAAAATATAGCTATGTATTTAAGGGAATAAAGATAAAATAGAAAAAAATCAAAAACAGACATTTAGGCTCCTCATATAAATGAAGATAAAAATATAGTTTTTGATATAATTTATTATTATATTTCACACTAAGGGGACTATTTCATACTACTTTTATACTATATTTTCATCCACATGTATAAGATGTATTATTAACTTAGGATTTATATAACAATATCAAAAGCCATGAAATAATGGATAGTTTAAAAGTGCCAACTATAAATACAAAATAGGCATTCTTAAAAATTATGGTAAAAATGATGATTAATAAATATTTTAAAATTCTCTATTTTTTTTATCTCCATCAGGGATATTGTATCTTCGCAAAGTTAAATAACCATTATCTACCCGAATGGATAGAGAATTACTATTAAATCCGCCATAATACCTTCTTCTTACAATAAGTTCAGATATTGAGCTAGCATTGATAATTCTTCGCTCATATACTCTTTGCAAATACTTATACTTAGTCATAAAACTCTGTTGCTATCTTTCCAATAAAAACAAGTGTTAACCTAAAGGCTTTGCCCAGTCTACTGCCTTGGTGAATAAAGTTGGCCATAGGTGCTATGACACCATTCATAATCAGAATAACACTCCATAGCCTAGTTACAATATCATTAAGTAAGAAAACATACATAAATTTATGTGATTTGACTGTGAAATTTAATGCCATATTCTAGTAGTGAATAAAAAATGCTGTAAATATATAAATTAAATATTTAGTATAAATAAACTAAAGATAAAATGTTAATCAGATATTACCTAATGATGGCAATTTTATAATAAACTAACATCATCATATTGGTTAATATATTTCCCTATTCATACACATTTGTATCAGTAAAGGAAGGCATATGTCTGATCAAGATTACACTACATTACAGAAGTTCTCTGACCAACCTACATCGATAGCAGAAACAACCTTATCTGAAACTATTGGCTTGACTATGCATAACTTAGTGGCAAACCAGCAGCAATCTCAAGTAACGACTTCTGCATCGGTAACCAATGCATGTGCACGATTACTTGCTATCCCTCAAGCTTCTTCTCAAAAGGCTGGTTCTAGTGAAGAATTCGGTATTAGCGCACAACGTGAAAGAGAGAAAAAGAAAAAAAGCGGATTAGCTGGTTTCTTCTCACGTTCATAGCACTATTGGACATCTTGAATAGCGCATAAGCCTGATGGCCGATGAACAGAATAACTACATCGATCAAGCAACATCGATAGCTATTCAAGATGCTGTCGACAATATTCGTAATGTCACCGATATATGTAACACTGCTTCTGGCGTCGCTATGGCAAAACTGCTGGAGGGAGGCGACAAAGTAACATGCTTAACGACTATCGCAGAATCGAATCAATTGATAGCAAATGCGATTAAAAATTATGAAAAAATCGTGTCTTTATCTATCGAATGTCGTCAGAAAAACGCTGAAACATCAAGAGTAAATAAGCCAAAGAAGCGATTCCTTATTTTTTAATTAATCAATAAAGGTTAAAAATGGAAGAGAGTAAAAGTGGTACATATAGAGTTCATAGCCGTAAGTATAGATACCCCAACGGAAGAACAAAAAAGATAATATACAAGTATAAATCGGCTCCTAAAACAGACATACAGTTGGAAAAGGACGTTTTCCTTCTACTCGAGAAAGCCATAGATACCTATAAAAAGATGAGTAAACCTCGACAGCTAGAGTCCTTGTCACGGATGCTATCCAGACTAGAAATGCTAGATAACACGCCTCAAACTCCATTAACAAAAGCTAGAAAGGACTTTCTAGGCTCTAGTTAATCTATCAGATATGGCTCAATTCGACTAAGGTACTGCTAAAAATATCTAGCTAAGTTTTCTTGAACCGTGAGACCAAAATACCTTTCTCCCTTTTTCCCATGGGTACATAATTGTTCATATCCGTCTCCAACAACACATCATTCCTTTTGGGTTGCAGTGGGTAATCTCTTGGGTAATAGTATTGACTTTCTACAATAGACGATAGTGATAGATACCCCGTTTTTTCTATTGCTTTATGAAAGCAACGATATGCCCTGAAACAAGCCTTTAGCTTTCTACTCATTATCCTTACTCACTGATTTTCTTATAATAATTATAATTAACCTAATTTATTTTTTAGGTAAAAAGAATAGAAGGCTTATAAAATTTCAAAAATATATAAAAATGTTTTACAAAGATTTTCCGCATTAAATCATTTGCTATGTGCAACAAGAAACAGTGTTTTTCAAAGAGATAAATACGCTTCTCCCCTTGTATCATAAAGGCTGATACAAAAATTAATAAATCTAAATAGACTAGAGAGTCATACTTTTTTCATTTTTATTCATACCTTAAGTCACCACACAAATCCTTCCATAAAAATATAAATAGAATTTATAGGTAGTTGTAATATAAATTTGTTTTATTATGTGACTATATTCTTAATAAATTTAATAGTCATTATTTACCTAAAGTTAAGTTATTTGTCTCTATTATAGAGCAATGTTGCTAATTAATATGATGGTTACCGAATATAGCTATAGATAGGTGGTATAAAGAAATTATACGGCTAGTCATATAGCATTAAACATTCACCATGGATATTAAATATAGATAAGCATTCTAATTTACTATTTTTAAGGTAGGTAACAATGACACAACTTAACTTTCTTCATAATGTAAGCTTGACTGAAGATGATATTCTAATAAGAACTGCACAGATTTCAGATGTTGAAACTATAACTAATTATTATAAAAATAATAAAGATCATTTAGAAA
Organism: Vibrio tetraodonis; assembly: GCF_003350295.1. GTDB lineage: Bacteria > Pseudomonadota > Gammaproteobacteria > Enterobacterales > Vibrionaceae > Vibrio > Vibrio tetraodonis. The sequence continues at coordinate 94,190 of NZ_QLYY01000008.1, read as the reverse complement.
AGTGGGAGCCAGAGCGTGATGATAATTTTTTCACTGTACAAGGTTGGTATCAAATCCTTTGTAAGTTTGATGAGCTGAACCGAAATGGATCATTAGTCTATTTCATAATTATAGATCCCCAATCCTCTGAGATGATTGGTAGTATATCTTTCAGTAATATTTTTCGTTTTCCTTTCCACTCTTGCAGATTAGGTTACTCACTAAGTGAGAAAGCTCAAGGAAAAGGGATCATGACCAAGGCATTAACTGCTGCTATTAACTATATGTTTAAAGTTCAGAACTTACATCGGATATCAGCTTATTTCATGCCAAAGAATAACAAAAGTAAAGCTGTACTCGAACGATTAGGGTTTAAATTTGAAGGCTTTGCCAAAGACTACTTACTCATCAATAAACAGTGGGAAGATCATGAACTAGTCTCTTTATTGAATCCAAATTGGATAAAACCACAGACTCGCTAATATAGATGTTCGCATTTTTCCCCTAAATGTCAATCCGACTAGAGTACTCAACTGCCAATGACTCTAGTTGGATAGTGTAAAACTACACGAATACAACTATAGTCTTATCGCACTGCATTGTAGAATTGCATTAGGACAAAGCCCTTTTTAGTACAATATAGTAGCTCACTTCCTTGAGCTACAATTCTGCATCATTTCCCAGAAAACCCATTAATTATATTTAATATGCTCAGTATTTTTTTTGATACCTGTTTTTCAAAAATTACTGCTGACTTTTCTATTGTTTTAATAAATGTTTCTACTCCCCAGCCTAATATTATACACAAGAATTGAACTGGAATACTTTCTAGACTTATAGATTTAGACATTAGAACAACAATAGGTGGCCATACAACAGAGTAAATTATATATTTATTTCTCTTTATTTTTGCACTGTTATAAGTCATGATACATCCGTTTAAAAGAAAGACTATACGCAACAGTACTGACATTAATGCAAATATATAAGGATTTATATATTCTTTAAATAAGTAATAACCTCTCGTATAGGTAAAGCTAATAAGATTTTCTTCATCAATTGTAACGGAAATAATATCTTTATGATGTAAATAAATCAATGTTAATATGAATGACATTAACAATATAAGGAACACTCTCAAGAACAAACTCAATAACTTATGAGACTCTACGGAAGCCATATAATACTTATCAGATATTTGCTCCATTGAATGATCTTTTGTAAGCGCTAGTAGCTTATCTCTTAAGGAAAAAAGGTCATCCACTTCTAAGTTATCGATATTCTCTATTTCTGCAAGATCAATATTTAGATCTTCTTTTTTTTCTAGAGTAAGAATTTCGCTATCAAATACAAACCAGAGTAGCTTTCTTATATCAGATACTATTAATTCTCTTATATCCATATTCCTCACTTACATAAAGTTACCCTACCATTCTAGATATATGAGGGACGGTTAAAAGTAAAAGCCAACACAAAATTATTAAGTCCAACCATCTAATATACATGTTACTACCTTATTTCATCATAATAATATAGCCACTATGTATAATGGCTATATCTTTACTTAATAAACAGATACTCTGTTTATTTACTCTGCTTAATTAACCTTTCTCAATGATTCCTTCAGCAGTACGACCTACAATTGAACCACCTACAGACATTAGTGCATTGAACCCTTGTATAGTCGCAGCATGCATAGTGATTTGGCCTTGCTGCTGAGCTGACGTTACATTATGTGCACCAGTACTTAGAGCATGAGAAGTCGAGATTAGTAAGTTACCCATCGCCATTGCTGGTGTTTCACCAACCACCTTAGTGTTCACCTGAGTTACTGAGTCTGTTACTTGTCCATTCACTTGGGTTGCTGTTTCTGACATAATATTTTTCCTCTTTTATTAAGTATTTAATTTTTTGGTATGCTAATTATTAGCCTTTCTCGATGATTTCTTCGCCTGTACGACCAATCGCAGCAGAGCAAACACTCATTAGTGAGTTAATGCCTTGGACCGTCGCTGCCTGCATAGTGACTTGGCCTTGCTGCTGAGCAGAAGTCGCATTGTGAGCGCCAGTGCTCAAAGCATGGGAAGTAGAAACCAATAGGTTACCCATTGCCATTGCTGGTGTTTCACCAACTACTTTGGTATTCACTTGAGTGACTGAATCAGTGATTTGTGGATTTACGATTGTTGCTGTCTCTGACATCGGTTAGTTCCTGTTAAATTAATGAATGACAATTTGGATTTGGTTGACGTTGCTAAAACGTCAACCAAATGCGGCTATTCTGTAGAATTTAGCCTCTTTCGATAACTTCTTCGCTCGAGCGACCAATAACTGCAGAACCGACACTCATCAGTGAATTAACACCTTGTACTGTTGCTGCCTGCATAGTGATTTGACCTTGCTGCTGTGCTGACGTCGCATTGTGTGCTGCATTAGACAGTGCGTGCGAAGTAGACATCAGCAAGTTACCCATAGCCATTGCTGGAGTCTCACCGACAACTTTAGTGTTTACTTGAGTTACAGAGTCTGTAATTTGTGCGTTTACCGCAGCTGCTGCTTCTGACATAAGTAGTCTCCTTAATTAGTTAAGTTGTTTTCACTAAGAAAAATAACGATTATTTCTTCTCGATGATTTCTTCACTTGTACGGCCGATAACCGCAGAACCTACGCTCATTAGAGAGTTAACACCTTGCACGGTTGCTGCATGCATAGTGATTTGACCTTGCTGCTGTGCTGATGTCGCATTGTGTGCGCCAGTGCTTAGAGCGTGAGAAGTTGAGACAAGAAGGTTACCCATAGCCATTGCTGGAGTTTCACCAACTACTTTTGTGTTAACTTGAGTAACTGAATCAGTGATTTGTGGGTTTACAGTGGTTGCTGCTTCTGACATGATTTATTTCCTTTTTTAACTTAATTAATTAGATAGTTATCTGTTGTAAATTGACTATTACTTCTTCTCGATGATCTCTTCACTAGTGCGACCAATGACAGCAGAACCAACGCTCATTAGAGAGTTAATGCCTTGTACTGTCGCTGCATGCATAGTGATTTGACCTTGCTGCTGAGCAGAAGTCGCATTATGCGCCCCTGTGCTTAGAGCGTGAGAAGTAGAAATGAGCAAGTTGCCCATTGCCATCGCTGGTGTTTCGCCAACGACTTTAGTATTTACCTGAGTAACTGAATCAGTGATTTGTGGATTTACAGTAGTTGCTACTTCTGACATAGTCTGTTTCCTATTTAATTTAATGGTGTTGTGTTATTTCGATAAGGTTATTAATTACTTTTCGATAATTTCTTCGCCAGTTCTTCCGATTACAGAAGAGCCAACACTTATCAGAGCATTCACTCCCTGAACTGTTGCCGCATGCATTGTTATTTGACCCTGCTGTTGCGACGCGGTGACGTTATGAGATCCAGTACTTAACGCATGTGACGTTGATACTAAAAGGTTTCCCATAGCCATAGCTGGCGCATCTCCAATCACTTGTGTATTTACCTGTGTGACAGAGTCCGTCATCTGAGCATTAACGGCTGCTATTGCCTCAGACATAATGTGCTACCTCCTTTGATTAAGATGATTATTCGCTTGCTCAATGCTTTATCTCTTTCTAATACTCGCCTCTCTAACTCGACCTAAAAGTAGTGATCCAACGTTTGCCAAGGTATTTACCCCTTGGACTGTCGTACCTTGCATCACTATTCGACCTTGATGCTGAGAAGAAGTCGCGTTATGCGCCGTATTACTCAACGCGTGGGACGTTGACATTAGTAAGTTACTCATGGCCATAGCTGGTGTCTCACCAACTACTTTCGTATTTACTTGTGTAACAGAGTCTGTAGTTTGAGCATTTACAGCTGAAACATTGCCTGACATTGTCATACCCTCATTTGGCTACCACCGTAGTGGAGATTATTTAATTAACAATTAATCTTGGTAGAAATTAAAATTATTCAATTGAAATACCTTTTTTAATTATCTTCATGGGAAAAGAATTCCCAGACTCTATAATTGCCATGTTCTTAATAATTATTGGATATTCATCGTTTTCAATAATTTTATCCCTAGGTATCCCACTCATGATTGATATTTTTTTAATTATATTCTCGGTATCATTTTCGTTAGGCGGTGAGAACCTAAATATTATTTTTTCTATAGTTTTTATATTATGTTTATACCTATAAGTCATAAGTGTTTTATAGGCTGCTCTAAAGCCATATTCAACACTAACAAACTCCTCAAAATCATAGTCATGCTTCTTTTCAACTTCACCCAACCATTTGTTGCTTGGTGAGTATCTTATATTTAAAGGATTATTATTTCTTATCCCTCTGCTCATATCTTCAACATTAGAAATACTTTCATCTCTATCTAAAATTGAAAAATTAAACCAATCTAAGTTATTCATATTTTTTTCATCATCGATTAGATAAATCATAGCCATGATAAAAAAGTTCAAAGATAAAGAAATTAAAAGTAGTATATTTTTTCCTATATAAATACCTTTATCATTTTCCATCGTGAATCAAACTATATTCTTCCTCTCTCCTTGTTGCAGTAATATTAATTCTTTTTAGTTCAGTCCCGATAGTCAAAATCAATTAAAAACATATACAAAACAATAAAATTAAAGTCCTAAGTTTAAAGATGTATTTTTTATAATCATTAGGTAAAAATATTAGCAAGTTTAAATACATTTATTACATATGATAGCGATAGTATTAGTTGTTTATGGAACTAAAATAATATGCTTAAGTTCTAATATATAAACAGATGTGGTTTATAACCAAGGTACCCATCAAATGTTCATAGAGCATAAACTCGTGGAAACCTAGGTTTAGGAGATGAGATTAGTTTGTTGAGAGAAGCCTGTCTGACTCATGGTGTATAGCCATTCAGGCTTCAAGGAAGCTATCAGCGAAAGTCAAAATCTTGTATATCACGATTGATCGAACTTTGAGATTTAGCTTTGAAATGAAGAACTAGGTTTGCGAGCTCTGTTTTCGCGTGTTCTTCAGGAAGAGGTTCCTCATACATTGCATCTCTTAAGGCTGGAGGATTGAACCTAGTAATATATGCAGCTGTTAGAATAGAAGTAATGATAGCGTTGTTGTCATTCTTACAGTAACTCAATGTCCTTACACGATGATCATTTGGACACATTTTTTTATACGTAATAGTTTCAGGACAAGTTCTGTAGCCCTCTCCAATTACAAGCTCGTCGGACGATAAAATCCAGCTAGTTTCTTTACCGAGTTTGGTAAAGTTTAGCTTACTATCATCTTCACTATCGAAAACAGGTAGGTCCTGATCAAAACCGAGATTTCGATCAACAACAAAAATCTCAACGCCACGAGTTAAGTTATCAATACAAGTTTTTATCTTATGGGGTTTGTAATCACTATCATAACTCTCTGCATTCATTGACTCAAAACCTGTTCTCTTGATGTCATAAATAACTTCAGCTTTAGGGTATCCATTTGTTCGCAGGTTTCTACATAATGTTTCCGCTTCAAACCTCTCACATTGAGTAAGGATGGATAAAGTTAAGCCTTCATCCACTCCTTGCGTTTGGTCTGGAACTCCCAACAGCTCGATTTGTGTTAACTTTATATTATTATTCACGAAGTAAACTCCTTTATAGATGTTTTGATAATTAAATCACAGCTAGAAAAATCAATCTTGTAATTAACTACTGATTTGTAATTACGATATTATTGATATTTAATATAAAGTTGAATTATTTTTACTATAAATAAAAAAAATTCAATGTAGAATAAAATAAGAACTATTTGGAGTAATTTATAATGAATGATTTTTTAGATAAAAATACTGAAAATACTGAAAATACTCAGTGTGAAGTAAATAAATATGATAATGATAATTTCAATAATGAGGAAAATAAAATATTTAACGATAAAGAGGATCTAGACTGGACGATAGACAATGACTACCTAAATATCTACGAAAACATTGATACTCTATTCGATGATAGTGGATGTGTCTATCATGATGACTTTGACTATTAAAACAAGGTAAATATTTATAGATAATTACCACATAAAGTACGTTAAATCCCCATTAAACCTATTATTAGATCCTATTTTACATCCATCAAACAAGCTTTAAAAATATATATAAATCAAAACCTTATTATTCATTAGCCAAATAGTTATCAAATAATGTGGTCTTAACCCAAAAATTAAGTAACTACGACTTCATTTATTTCCTTGATATAGGCATTTATTAAATGCAACGTTTTGTGGGCCAGGACCAAGGATTTATTTCAATCTATTTTAATAAGTAAAAAACAAATAAACGGATAATTAGCTAATATTTACCTAAAGTTAGTCTAAAATGACAATAAGTTAGTGAATATTAATGTGAAAATTTTATCAAAGTTACTTCATCGGAGTTGATCATGATAAACAACGGAATCATAAATGAAATGAAAAATTGCCCTAACTCTATATTGAATAAACATATTCATATGGCTCAACAATCTAAAAACAAGTTGATAAGTATCTATTGTAGAAATGCGCATCTGATCAAGCTTCATGTTAAAAATTTCCATCTTAATAGTGATAACGATTATGGTAAGTTTTCCGTAATAGATGGAGATCCTAATGTTAAGACTACTATTGATAAAATTAGACTGCTTCTAAAGACAAAAGAAAACATTACTGTATTCATCAATGGTCTGGATCTCTTTGAAGAAGAGGACTATGGCAAGCTACTAAAATTTATTAGAAATATTAAAGAAGATAAGTCGATAAAGTTTATTTTTCCTTTCAATGACACCTCTGTGAAGAAAGGTTTAGTTGATATATTCTTAAGTGATGACTTCTTCAATATTTATATTCCTATCGAACAAAGTAATCATTCAATTGGGTATGATGAGACTTGTGATGATGAACAACAGCTTAAAAATATATTGAGTAGCGAGGAAGATATTGAACATCTTAAAAAATATCATACTTCATTGTATTTAGCAGTCTCATATATATACAAGAATTTATCAAATGATATTACGTTAGAAGAAGTTGCAAAATCCGCATATGTTAGCCCTTCTCATTTGTCTTATCTATTTAGGACTAAGTTAAACACTAAGTTTAAGAAAGTTTTATTTATTCTTAGACTCAACAAGGCAAGAGAGATCATTACTCACAACCCAAGGGTTACACTAACAAATGTTGCTATTCAAGTTGGGTTTTATGATTTAAGTCATTTTGGGAAAATATACCGTAAGTATGAAGGTTCAAACATAGGTGATTTCAGAGATTCCATCCGAAAGCAAAGTTAGGCTAGGACTATGTTTAAAGATTTTTTTAACATTGACGACGAAAGCTATTCGATATCGCTACTATCGGTATCGGATAGCAAGCCCATCACTGATTATTACAAAAGAAACAATAAGTACCTTACTCAATGGGAACCAAGGAGTAATGATAACCTTGAAATGCAATCAAACTGGCAAAAGTATATTTCGTCTATCATAAGAGAGTATAACTTAGCAAGGTTCTTTTCATTCGTAATAAAAGTCGACAGTAAAATAGTTGGAATAATTAATATCAGTGATGTAAAGAAAAAACCACATTATTCTTGCAACATAAGCTATTCCAGTGATTTGGTATACCAAGGTAGAGGAATAATAAAGTCATCGATAAATATTATTTTACAATGGATGGCTAAGTATCAAAAGATTAAATATGTTACTGCATATTGTATGACCAATAATAATAAGTCATTGAAGCTTTTGAATTCACTTAACTTTCAAAGAATAGGCTTATTTGAAGACTATGCGATTGTAAATAACGAGTGGAAAGATTTCTATCTACTCAAAAAAGAATTAACTCAAATATTTTAATTTTTCATCAATAAGTGGAGCAAGATTATGCCAGATTCAGTATGTGAACAAATTACCGACTCTGTTACCCAAACGAATACAAAAACAGTTGCTGAGACACCGGCAATGGCCATGAGCAACTTCATCATGGCAACCAACACTGCAGTGAGTAACAGCAATCAAAATGCCACAGCAGCCCAACAACAAGGCCAAATGCTAATGCAAGCAGCCACAACACAGGGCATTAACGCCATTAATGCGATTGGGTCAGCGTCGATTTCAAAAGCAGCAGAAGCCATTTTAGAAAAGTAACTTCCTAACTTTAAAGGTCCGTAACCATGAATGAACCACCGAAGCCTATTGAAAGCGCAAAGAATACAGCGACACAATCAATCGCACAGTCATCTGCAATGGCTCTATCTGATGCAACTGACAACCTAAGAAATTTATCATCTATTGGCACAACAGCTATAGGTGTTGCACTAGGACAGTTTATAGAGACAGGAGACCCAAAATATCTAGAAGGTATTGATAAAGCTGGAGAAGTAGTGACCCAAGCGATTAGCAACTTCTCAGAGTTAGGTACGAGAGCAAAAGAAAATATCAACTAGATCTCACATTTATCTCAACTTGTTTATTTTGTTAATGGAGCAAAATCATGTCAGAAACTGAAGCAACCAAAGTGAATGCACAAATTACCGATTCAGTTACTCAAGTGAATACTAAAGTGGTCGGAGATACTCCAGCAATGGCGATGGGAAATCTTCTCATGTCTTCATCTCATTCACTCGGTAATGCAGGGTATAACTCAACAGCGGCACTTCAGCAAGGACAAGTTACGATGCAAGCTGCCACGGTCAAGGCCGTAAATTCAATGATCAGTGTAGGCTCAGCAGTTGTTGGCCGCACCAGCGAAGGCATTATTGAAAAGGGTTAGTTGTCAGTACAACAAAGCTAATTGCCTATTCAGTACATTTAATCTTTCAAACACAACAACCCAAAATTTGTATAAAGGAAACATCTTATGTCAGAAGCAGCAACAACAGTAAACGCACAAATCACAGATTCCGTCACGCAAGTAAACACTAAAGTGGTTGGGGAAACCCCGGCAATGGCTATGGGTAACTTGCTGATGTCTACGTCACACGCTCTGTCTAATTCAGCTCACAACGCAACCACAGCCCAGCAGCAGGGCCAAATAACCATGCAAGCGGCAACGGTTCAAGGCATAAACTCTCTTATGAGTGTCGGCTCTGCAGTTATAGGCCGCACGAGCGAAGAGATCATTGAAAAAGGCTAATCACTAACATGTCAAAGCATAGGGTCAACACTCTACTAAAGTTGACCCAAATCCAAACTGTCATTTATTAATTTAAGAGGAACTAACCGATGTCAGAAACAGCAACAATCGTAAACCCACAGATCACTGATTCAGTTACCCAAGTGAATACAAAAGTTGTTGGAGAAACCCCAGCAATGGCCATGGGTAACTTGCTGATGTCTACCTCACACGCTTTATCTAATGCAGCACATAACGCTACCACAGCTCAGCAGCAAGGACAGATTACTATGCAGGCGGCAACAGTCCAAGGCGTTAACGCTATCATGGGTATCGGCTCTGCCGTTATCGGGCGCACTGGTGAAGGTATTGTTGAGAAAGGCTAGCTCGCTCAATAAATAATATAACTATCAATTGGGCGCAGGGTTACATTTCATAATCTGCGCCTCTAGTGAAACTCCTATTTTTCATTTATTATCAATCCCTTCTTGATGGATTAGGAGTTTGTTCATGTCCGACATGTACACCAAACATGTTCACCAGTACGACGCAGCAATTCAAAACAATATTTACAATGCAATGTTTGAGCGTCCCTCCACCATTGAATTACTGAGCAACTTACAAGGAGCCGACGTTTTAGACATGGGCTGCGGCTCAGGTGTTTATGCAAACTGGATACTCAGCCAGTCAATTAAAACATTAACCTGTGTTGATGCATCTTCAGATATGATCAATTTGGTTGAGAGCAAATTTGGACCTCAAGTTAACGCCTATGTACAAAATCTGAATCAAGGCTTGCCCAATGAAGTCTCCAGCAGTGCTGATGTCATCATAAGCCCTCTCGTGCTTCACTATGTTGAGGACCTAGTACCTCTTTTTTCAGAAGTGTACCGAGTGTTAAAGCCTGGTGGCTATATGGTGTTCTCTACTCATCATCCTTTCAATGACTTTTCGGCCAGCCCTTCTTCTAATTACTTTAGGCGCGAATTGATTGAAGAGACTTGGGACACCATAGGTACGCCAGTAAAAGTGAAGTTTTATCGTCGCCCGTTAATGGAAATAACTGAAGCGATTAGTCGCTCTGGATTGATCATTTCAAGAATCACAGAGGGGTGTGCTGACGAGAAAATCCAAACCAAATGTGAGTCCACTTATCGACGGTTAACTAGCCATCCAAACTTTATTTTCTTTCGCTGTGAAAAGCTAAAGCAAACTTAATATTAAGGAAAGGGCTATGATTTCAGGCCTTAATCATATCACGCTCGCTGTGAGCAACTTAGAAACATCTCTCGCGTTTTATATTGAAGTCCTTGGTTTACAAGGTCGGGTAAAGTGGACAAAGGGTGCGTACCTTTGTGCTGGCGACTTATGGTTATGCTTGTCTTGTGATACACCCTGCCCAAGCCAAGATTACAGCCACATCGCATTTAGCGTCGAGGAGGAGAATTTTTCAACACTTTGTCACAAACTTGAACAACACAATGTCAGGGAATGGAAAACCAATCACAGCGAAGGACAGTCAGTCTACTTACTAGACCCCGATGATCATAAGTTGGAGATCCATTGTGGAAATCTAAACACACGCTTAAGCAGTTTACAGCTTGAGCCTTATGAAGGCTTAGAGTGGCTGTAAATAATCATGTTTCACCAACAACATACTCGAGAAAAACATGCAGTCTAATCTCACTATCGCCCTAGCTCAATGTCCCGTTATACGGGGTGACCTTAACACTAATCTGAATCAACATCTTATTCATATAAAGCACGCCGCTTCGTTAGGCGCACAATTGGTCGTTTTTCCGGAGCTATCATTAACTGGCTATGAGCTCGATCTAGCTAATGAGCTAGCGCTAGAATCATCTGTTCGCCTATTTGATGAACTGTCAAAAATCAGCAAAAACAATAATATAATGGTTATTGCAGGATGCTTTTTAGCTTCTAAAGGCACTAAGCCTCACATAGGGTCAGTGATTTGCTCACCCTGCGGTAAGGTTGATTTTTATTCGAAACAATACTTACACCATGGTGAAGAACAATATTGCTCAGCAGGGGAAAAAATTACCAATTTACCATTGGAGAGCATAACATCGCACTGGCTGTGTGTGCTGATTTTTCCAACCCTGAACACGCCCAAAGTGCGATAGAAAATAAAGCTAACCTATACGTCAGGTTATCGACATGATGCAGAAATCTTATCCAAGATAGCGTATCACCACCAATTACCCACCTTATTATGTAACCATATTTCTCGTACTGGAGGGTGGGAAACATGTGGCAACAACAGTGTCTGGTCCTCAAATGGTGAGCAAGTGGCAGGATCTAACAACAAGCGTTCCGGTGCCTTATTATGCTCTCTTGATCAATCAGGCATAGCCGGAAAGTTTCATCCCCTAGTAGCAGAGGCTATTGTATGAGAAATATAAACCTCAGACAGATTATCTATAACCAAAAAGGTGTATTGGAAAATATCTTTTCTTATTATGTTTATGATATGTCTGAATTTCTTGGGTTAAACATCACTGATAATGGCCTGTTTACCTTTGATAAAAACAGCCTTACTCCATATTGGCACCAGAATGATCACAAGCCATATTTTATTTATGTAGAGAATGAAATTGCCGGATTTGTGCTTTTAAGAAGATACCCTGAATGTAAAAGTATCTGGGACATTGAACAGTATTTTGTACTGAAGAAGTTCAAAGGTCAGGGAGTAGGGAAACGCGCTTTTCAGCAACTGACTGAAAAGTACCCAGGACAATGGCAAGTTAGAATACTAAAAGAAAATAAAGTGGCAATGAGATTCTGGTTAGCCACAATTGAAAGTATTGTGAAAACAGATTACCTGTCAGAATTTGCGATTGATGTTGATCTAGAAATGCATTTTATCCGCTTTCGTATTTAAATATCTCTAAAAACGCCCCGCTTTTATTAATAGACTTGCGATTATCTCTGGTTACTGTAGTTTGTTTGCTACCTTTAGCCGATTCCCCTTTAGGCTTGGTCATTTTTAAACTTTAGGTAAATACTGTATGTCGCTCACGGATATTAAATTTATTGCCTCCGACATGGATGGGACTCTCTTAGACGAAAACGGTCAGCTTAACCCAGAATTTTTTGCTGTTTTTGAGCAACTGGAGCAGAAAAACATTAGATTTGCCGCTGCTTCCGGCCGTCAATACTACAGCTTAAGAGATACATTTGAACCGATTAAAGATCGCATGATATTTATCGCAGAAAATGGCACTCTGGTGATGCATCAAGATAAGGAATTATACTGCTGCACTATTGCTAACGAATCCATTAAAGCGATTATATCGCAGACACGAGAAATCGCAGACGCACACATTGTGTTATGTGGTAAGCGCTCAGCCTATATTGAAACTCAAGATCCACAAGCACTTGAGGAAATTTCTCATTATTATCACCGCTGCCAAACCGTTAATGACCTACTGAGTGTCGAAGATGAGTTTATTAAAGTCGCGATATGTCATTTCAACGGAACGCAGGAACACGTTTTCCCGAAAATGAACACACAATTCGGACACTCTCATCAGGTGGTCGTTAGCGCCAAGATATGGCTTGATGTGATGAATATTGATGCATCAAAAGGCGCAGCCATCAAGCACCTTCAAAAGACATTAGGTTTCAATCATCAACAAACGATGAGTTTCGGTGACTATTTAAATGATTTAGAAATGCTGGAAGAAAGCTATTACTCTTATGCGATGGATAATGCGCATGAAACCATCAAAAAGACCGCCAAATTCAGAGCACCCAGTAACCATGAAGATGGCGTTATCAAGGTGCTCAAACAGTTGATATAGAGAGAATGGCAATAGCTCACTATGCAGTATCGAGATGCTGAGCATGATAGGCTTTTGCCTCTTCTCTCCCCATATATTTTCCTAATGTGTTGGTAGGTACCGCAGTGAGATCTACAACAATCAAGCCATCTAACGCATAGTTAAAGGCTGGATCAACATTAAAGCACACTAACTTACCGTGTAAACCAAGATATTGTCTCAGTAATACGGGGACTCCCATTCCTTGATCCAAGCGCTCTAATACTTTGGAGAGCAAAGGTAAATCTGCTAACGAAGTCAACATATCTGGACGCCAGAATTCTTGCCCGCTTTCTCTAAGCGGTGTGGTGGGAGAAACTAACTTGGCTTTTTCTTCATCGTAATAATGCACTGACATCACAGAAGCAATAAGCTGACGAGCCACCGGGCTATAATCATTACTAATACTCACAGGGCCGAACAAGTGGGTATATTTAGGGTGACGCTGAACAAACTTCGCAATGCCTTTCCACAATAACAGTAGAGAATGTATATTGCGCTGATATTGCTTCGCCACAACAGAGCGACCAACTTCAATCGATTGACCCAATGTTTGTAAAAAAGCGAGATCATAGTTAAATAAGCTCGTTGAGTAGAGCTGTTCTAATCCACCATTTTCCATTAACTCATCAACGAACCCAAGTCGATAAGCCCCCACCAAATCCTTATTTTTTCTATGCCAAACAAACAGCTGGTGATAATTAGGATCGTAATTGTCGATATCACACGCCAAGCCACTACCCTCGCCTACTTCACGAAAGCTCAGCTCTCTCACTCGTCCTATCTCTTTCATCATATGTGGAATAGAAGGTGTCGGGGCGCAATAAACTTCAAAGTCACCTTGCTCTAAAAGCTTGTATTCCTCAATCTGACTCAATTCAGTTTGTAAGTCATCCGATTCAACTGGGTCAACAATGGGTAAACCACTCTCCAATGTCGAATCAATAGCGTTTGATTTACCGCCCATGCTACCCATTAAGTAGGTATTGAGGCGCAGATATTGGGTAATATCACTCTCTTTTTCAAATCCCTTTATTTCTGAAAATGGAATAGGATTACCCACTGACACAGAAATGGTTTGACCCGCTTTATTTAGCAGCTCACGCCCTAGCAAAGCCGTTCTCAATAGTGGATGAATCCGTCCCGCTTGATAAAATAGCTTACTGTTTCTCCCGTTAATAAAAATAGGAACTGTGGTGGCTTGAGCATGCTTAACAAACTTGGCCACCGATTTGTTCCAAGCTTTATCTGTCACCTTATTATCATGAGCCTGCCAAGCTGACACTTCACCAGCGGGGAATAGAATGAGCACTCCACCTTTCTGCAAATGCTTATGCGCAGATTTAATCGCTTTGCTATTCGTGAGCCGTGCTTGTTTACCACCAAACACATCCACGCCAATAAATAGGTCATCCAATTCTGGAATTCGCTTTAGAAGCTCGTTGGCCAGTACTTTAACGTCCTTACGTACTTTTGAAATCAGTGACGCAAGAATAATCCCTTCAATTCCCCCAAATGGATGATTAGCAACAATCAGCAACGGCCCCTCTTCAGGGATGCTGTCCAAGCTACCGTAATCCACTCGATATTGCGTTCCAATACGATTGAGTGCTTCATGCATGAAATCAAAACTATCTTCAGGCAGCTCATCTTGCATATACAAAGCATCTAAAGTCGACAAACCAGTCGCCCACTCCACCACGCTTTCTCCAATGCCAAAAGGCGTTTTACGAGGCAATCGAAAAGGACTTTTCTGCATACTACTCTCCTTTAACTAGAAGACTTCGAGTGAACGAACCTTCCGTCTTAACATCTCGGATAAACAAGAAAACACCACATGCCCATACAATACAGGCCATACCAAACAGCAAACCACCATCGTCTCCGACAATCTCACCCATGGCATTAAATTCAGGCATTACCACCCCAAGAGGGGTAAAGAGATGGAAGAAAATTGCTCCGGTCATAATTCCTGCACTCATTGCGGCTCCCACACCATGAAATCGGGTAAAAAGTAGCACTGAAGCAATCAATTCAGCAAAACCAATTAGATACCCCCCATAGACGCCAAACCACTCAATACCTGACCATTCACCTAAAGTACCAAAGATATGATCAGTCTCATAAGAGCCTGAGAATTTAAAGAACAGCGATTGAATAAATACAAACGCGATAAAGGCAGAAGGAATATGTTTTACCGGAGAAATTTTCATCATCAAAGTCCTTTTTTTATTTGATCAGATTTGGCCAATTAACATCAGCTTTTTTAATATGACCAGCGCGATCATTATCCCAAAGTTTTTTTACATCTTCGTTGTAATTAAGATACAGTTTGCCATCAACGATCGCCCATTGCTCAGGGTCTGAAGAAGCAAAATCATTCTTAGCCGAAACCGCCCAAGCGCAGTAACCACCATATTGTGGTGCGTAAGCTTCAGGGTCTGCTTTGAATTTGTCTAAATTCTCCTGAGAAGAAAAGTACCAATCAGCACCTTGATATTCGAATTTCCATTTACTGTCTCCTTCAACCGGTTTTCCTTCCGTAAAATAGGCTACGGTGTCGTATCCACTTACCGCTTTATTACTAAAGATACCGGTGGATATTTTGTCCGCAGACCAAGAAGGCCAACTGATCAATAACATTAAAACGGCCAATAACTTCTTCATTTAAAAACTCCTTGCTCTGTCATATTAATCATTAAACATTTCTTTACTATTTCAAAATCTATACAGCCAGTATCATCAATCGATTGGTAGTGCATTTCCTGTTTGTCAGCACAAACCAATACTGAAGTAAAACTGACCGTTCTGGCATCATCTCGCGACATCAAAGGTGAGAGATGCGGGCAATCTTTATCGCGATTAAGGTGAAAAAGAACCCCGTGATGTTGTTTATCATTGGACTGGCGTAATCTTTCATATAACTCGATTCTGTAACGGTGAGCAGCCTGGAAATGCTTAGACGCAGATATCACTGGAGTATTCACAACAGATTGTTGCAACTCTTTACCGTCCCATGTCCACGCATTCGCTTGCTTAGATCCGCTGAGGTCAAACGAAACTAATGTAAAAGGAGCACAAGAAGATAAGTCCATCTCTGATAGTCGTGCATTAACTGCTAAACTGGAGTCACTGCCTGCCAGAGCTCTGACGACCAAGCCTCTACTTGTAAGGATCCCCTGCGGTGACTGCCCTTGATAGTAATTGAGTAAACAAATAGTCACTCCATATTGATTGGTGGATATCCAGCTTCCACCGCCAACAGAATCAATGGGCATCAAACAATTAGTATCATCAATAATTAAACCCTGAGGTTCAATTGCGGCAAGACGAGTCCGCTGCTCATCGCGATTAAAATACACTTCATAATGATCACGGTTGTGATAGGTCCAAGATAGTGTACACATAATCTACTGTGCCCTCTGATAGGTTACTGTCGCTGGGGCAAGCCCAAAATCAGTCTCGGATGCGATGCCTTTTAAAGAGGCCATGACTTTAATCATCGCAAAATGATGAGTCGCATGGAGCGCAGCAAAGGTCAATTCGCGGGCCAGAGAAGACTGAACTTCTTGCGCACAAGTTTGAGATAACAGTACTTCAGTCTCGACAATAACGATTTGTTTTAGGCGATTGGCAGGCAACTCAAATAACCATTCGATTAGCTGTTTTATTTCCTGCTTAGCTGTATTGATTTCTCTTTCAACGTGATGACCACGTCGCCTGACGTTGTAATCAATCTTATCGCAGTCAAGTCGGATCGCATGGAAAAGGTCGAGCCAATGGCGATAATGCTCTCCAATAGAGCTGGTCACATGTGGGGCAACGACAAACGTGTAGTCTTCTGGAGAAAGTCTCTCTAAAAACTCTAGCCCTTGATTGAGAGTTTCAAGGCACCCAATAACGGTTTGAGAAGGCATAGATTGACTCAATTCTTCTGAGCCAGTCGGTATATTTTTCATAATATGTCCTACAAGCAGTGCAATTAATCTGTCATTGGGTAGAGCTGGGTTAGCAGTTTTTCCTCTCGCCAGGCCTGTAACAATGCGCCTAGGGTAGGGGTCTTATGACCTTGTTTTTTGTGCTTCGAACCAATTTGGTACAACAAACGATACTGCTGAAGCAAAGTGCCAAAAATATGTGATAAGGAGGTGTCGCTATCCCAAATGTGGGCTGCTTCACTACTGGCTCCGTTAATTTCTAAGATATCGAAATCTTCTCCAGACATTAGCTTATGAATATCTCTAAATTTCACATCCAATCGACCATAGTTGAAGCCAGTGAAATCTCCCAATACCTGATCCAATTTCTGCTCAAGCTCT
The DNA here is from genome assembly GCF_003350295.1 of Vibrio tetraodonis. Classification (GTDB taxonomy): domain Bacteria; phylum Pseudomonadota; class Gammaproteobacteria; order Enterobacterales; family Vibrionaceae; genus Vibrio; species Vibrio tetraodonis. The sequence continues at coordinate 76,926 of NZ_QLYY01000008.1, read as the reverse complement.
GGCGTAATAAATTGATTGCCATTACGGAAAATACATCCTCTTGAGTGACTACCAGCAAATGCCAACTGAAATTCGTCTCCTTTTGGTATAACAAGCCCCAGATGTTCCTCATGACGTGGGAGGTACAAATGCTTTAATTGTCCTGCCCTTGGACAGCTTTCAATCAACTGTTTGAGCGTCGATTGACCATCTCCCACAACAGAAGGAGAATATTTCAAAGTAATCGAAATAACTTTTCCGCACTTTTCTTCAGGCTGACGTACGTAGAAAATACCCGCTTCCGCCCGATAGCCAGATTTTTCTTGGAGTAAAAAGCGCCCTTGTTGGGGGAAAAGATCAATGTAGTCTCGCAGCTGTTGGTCATTTTTAACTAACTTCACTCCTACCCCTCGACAACCAAGATCGGGCTTAGCAACCAGTGGATAGCACAATGCATGCTGCTGCATATTATCTTTGATAGTAATAAATTGTTTCGCAGGATCAGCTTGTGTTTTCTCTATCGTAATAAAGGGCAAAATCCATTGGCGTGTTCGTTCTCCAGCGGCACCAAAAATGTCATGTTTCGACTCTCCAACCATACCACTCAGTTTGATGGCTGGATTGGCAATCAGAGGGAGCGCCCAGTCTCTGTAATACAGACTTAAGATGGCACTTTGTGCCACAACGGGTGCGTAGACAAACCACGCTGGCAGAAACTCAAACGGCGAAATAGTCCGTTTAGGGGCAGGAAGTATTGGCATACCACCATTCACTTTGCCGTGTGGAATTATTTGAATATTATCGAACGTTGTCATACATGCCTCTTAATAAGGTCGTTGTAATAATTTTGTTTAGCATCCACATTAAGCATAGCCCCACTGGTATCAGAGCCCAGATAATGTGGCTATCTTTGAGCCAAGCCACATTCCCCAGCTGATAAAATGAGCCAAAAATCAAAATCGTCCAAAGTGAGGTTGCACTGATAACCGCAATTAAAAAGCGCAAAATAGGAATATCGATAAAACCGCTCAAGGTAAAGGCGACGGTGCGAAGCCCTGGAATAAATCGAACGATAAACAAAGTTAAGAATGCATTCTGGTGCAACTTCCTATTGATCAGCCGAACTCGCTGATACTGAAACATACGATATCGCAGCCACCGAACTCGCTGAGCGCTTTTGCCCATGAAGTACAGACCTAGGTCGCCGGTCGCGATCCCGACAAAAATCGCAAACAATGCTGTGCCCATTGGCATTACATCCTGCACTGCAAGTGTCGCCGCCGTAACAATAGCCAAATCTTCAAGGAGATAAGAAAGTATAATGATGCCAATAAATAGTGCGAGAATAGACGAGTTTCCAGCGTATAACCACGCCTGTACCTGATTTGCTAGCTCCATTTCAACCTCGACTTTCTTACAAAAACCACTACGCTACATCCTGACTAAAGCCAAGCCTTCAGTGAGCGTCTTAGTTAACTAGATAGAAATACATCTAATAAAATTTCACCTAAATACAAATTAGTTGAAAAAAAACGCCATGAATAGGAAATCATGGCGTTTTTGTTCGATCTTGATTCGCTTAGAAGCGATGCAAAAGTATCATTTACGGACACATGTTGCTGGCCGCGCCAGGAAAACGCCACACTTTATTATACGTATTACCTTCAGCAGGATCCGGTGTATCTCCTTGCGTCCACCATTGGTTCTGATATTCCTGACCTTGGTATGTAATCGTGGTACATTCAACACCGTATTCTGTTGATGCATTCCATTCTGCGCCATCAACAGGAGGAGGTGTGATTCCACCATTACCATTGTCACCGCCATTATCGTCACCTGTGATCTCTCCACTAACCGCACCGAGATCTGCTGTACGAGACTCTAGCTGTCCAAATGCTTGATAGAGGAAATCAAATAAAGCACTGCGCTGAGGTTCTTCCGACAAAGAGTATCTAGTTTCAAGTGTTACACCAGCAGTTGCTACCGCTTGAGCAAATGCTTGCTGTGCGGTACCTTCATCAATTAGAGTTGGTAACTGATCTTGCTGGGTTTTATAGGATAGTTGAGCAAACACTTTGACAAACACAGGCTCGATATCAGCCACTGTCAGCTGCTGGTTATTCGTCATATTGAGACCAGATGCAACTAAGTCCTCTCCAAACAACTGATCTGCATAGAAGGATACTTGACGAGGATAACGGTACCACCATTCTTCTCCGGAAGCAGAAATCTTTTGTTTGTACTCTTCTGGGCCTAAATCATAGCTGTTTAAATACGGTAGCTCTGAAGTAAAATCGAAATTAGTGCCGTCTCCGTAAGCTTCGACACAAACATCAAGGTAATCACCAAATGCAACACTATAGCTGCCAGCATTGTAAATGACATTTATTAAGAAATCGGTCAAACGAAGGGCATTAGGATCGCTAGTAAATCTCTCATCCTTAAGTGCTGTATTAAAACAAGTGTTCCATGCTTCTTGGTTCTGGTACCAACTTTGGCCAGCCAAAACTTCTAAGCGGTTAATATCGTTAAATTGGAAATACGTCGCTGCAATTGGGCCAAAGTAAATATCTTCTAGGGAATCAGGGCCAACTCTCTCACCTTGCACACCACTGTCCTGATCATCAATGGTATAGCCCAAACCTTGATACAGCGCATCATAGTTTATTAGCCCTAAAGAGCCCGCGGTTGTCGTATCTGGTAGACGCTTATTGTAGTCATTAATTTGGTATGGACCGCCTTGACCTACGGCCAATAGAGAGCTCGCATAGTTTGGCTCATGAATAGGTTGTTTTTTAGCCTCCGCAGAATAATCAGGATTGATTCTAGAATCCGATAGACCCGCTTCTTGTAATAATTGTGACAAAATTGAACCGACTAGGTATTCCTTATTGAAATTAACTTCAGGATATTTTTTCTCAACAAGGTAAGAATACAAAGTACCGGCAATCAAGTTAGAAATGACCACATCTGTCGCATAAGGTGTATTTAAGTGGAAAACATCAATTGTCGTCTGTGCATCATCATAAGGGAAAGTGACGTGATGGATAATGGCATTTTCAGTGGGCAATGCACCAGTGCCACCCTCAGTTCCACCGCCGCTTCCACCGCTGGGCGTTCCATCAAAAACCACATCGGCGGAAAACTCTGGCCATTGCTGCATTTCTTGGCTAGCAGCATTCCCACCAGATACAACGAAAGTCCCATTACTCCATATAGATTCACCGACGTTAACGCCTGGTACTTGTGGAAGAGACTTAAATTCCATTGCATAACTGCTGAGTTGACTTGTATCTAAACCACCTTGATCACTAGGGCTGGCCTTATACTGGCAATACCAGCCTGGTACACAGTTATCAGGAGCAAAAGTTAATGTTTGTTCTATTGTATCCGCTAGTACGTTCCATGATGGAAGCAAAGCGACCCCGACTAATACACTCAATTTATTGAATTTCATATATAACCTATCTATGTTTTATGTCCATACAATCACATATAAAAATAAGTTATTTCACATAGCAAAATAACATCCATAAAACTAACAAGACATGGGCCATAGGCATAATGAAATTTTATAAAAACATTGTTAATCGGCAAAATATCAACCAATCAACAACAATTCACAATTAATAAATCAGCTTTATTTTTATCGTTAATAATGTTGTTTTTGTTAAAATCTATAAGTTTGAACACAATGATAAGTGCTTAAAAAAACCCTAGGTTACAAGGGTAAAGCCACCTCTTCTTTTAAGCCTACTATGTGAAATTAGCATTAGGGATAAGGATGGGAAATTGAGAAAATTCATGGTGAACCATAAGGAAAAATGTCGAGATGAAAAGCAATTCTCTTAAAGAGTCTTTTCAAAACAATATCTATCGACTTCTTATAACTTTATCTTTGGTTATGTAACCAAAGTATACTATCCAATCTAGGGATTTTATTTTACCCTTCGTCTCTTATTCGACTTCGTCTCTTCATAAGGCGTTCTTTAAAATAGATACAAGGAACAAGGCATGGGAGCCTTTTTAAAACAATCATTAACTACCCAAATTGTTATTGCTGCACTCGTTGCATGGGCTACAACTCAGTTACTACCCTTTGAAAAACAAACTTTGCTGGCACTAAGTGAACCTCTATCCCTCATCAAGCTAGTTTATTTGGGTCTTCTAAAGGCCATTGTCGGCATCATGGTGATGTTCAGCTTAATCGAAGGTATTAGCAATATCGGAAGCCTTGTGAGGCTGAAACAAGTTGGCTCCGTTGCTGTTGTCTACTACTTGATCACGACAACCATTGCAATATGTATAGGCCTAGGCGCTGCGCTGATGATGCCTGAATGGACTCCCCTGACTTCTGCGCCTCCTGCCGCTGATAGTTTAACCCTGATTGATGATTCGTCTGCTCAAGGGGTAAGTATTTTAAACAAGCTGCTTTCTATGGCACTCATGAACCCAATTGCCGCCTTGTCAGGTGGTAACCTACTTGCCATCGTCACTTTTTCCATTCTTATTGCGATAGCACTGTTGGCAACTTTAGATAATTCTCATCCTGTTTTTGAGGTTGTCAAAGGTGTCAATCAGAGCATTTCTACCTTAGTTAGAGGTATTATTCGCCTAGCGCCATTTGCAGTCTTTGCTATCGTTTTCGAGCTAACAATTGAGTCTAACAGTACCTTGTTTAGCCAATTATTCGAGTTTGGCTTGCTCGTCTTTGGACTGACCATGATTCACAGTTTGATCGTACTACCTGTGATTGCAAAACTGGCCACAGGCACATCGCCAATTCCACTGTTCAAAGCGATTTCAGCGCCCATGTCCATGGCTCTCGCTACCTCTTCAAGTTCAGCAACTTTACCTCTTAGCTTACAAACCGCAAAAGAAAAGCTTGGAGTATCTGACTCCACAAGCAGCCTAGTCTTGCCTATGGGAGCAGTAATGAATATGGATGGCACCGCCCTATTTGAAGGTGTTGCTGCCGTTTTCCTAGCACAGCTCTTTGGTATTGATCTTTCAACAAGTGCTATCGTTATGATTTTCCTTATGGCGATGGTTTCATCAGTTGGGGCACCGGGAATGCCCTCTGGGTCGATGTCTGGCATGCAGTTAGTCCTATTGGCCGCAGGAATTCCTCTTGAGGCAATCGCGATTCTCCTTATCATTGAAAGACCGCTTGATACCTTTAGAACTGCCGTTAACGTACAAGGTGATTTAATCGGCTCTATGGTCGTTGATCGCTGGAGTCAAAAGCATTCAGCAGAAACTCCCAAACACAGCCAAGTGACAAACTAAAGCTTGATTAAACCCAATCTAAAACGCCCAACGACTCAGAAGTTAGTGGGCGTTTACTTTTCTTAGACAAAACCATCTAGGTTAGCTTATAAAACACACTTGCCAGTGGCGGAATTTTCATTCTTAGTGACTGAGAATGGCCCTCGCTTTCAACTGGCTCTGTCGATATAGAGTGAGGGACTGAGTAGCCACTCCCCGCATAACGAGTGTCGTCTGTACTGAGTAACAACTGATATTCACCACCTAATGGGACACCAAGCCGGAAGTTATCATGTGGCACTGGCGTAAAGTTGGTGACCACTAAAATACGCTCTCCATGAGAGCTCAACCTTTCATGCGCCAAAATAGAAGCTTGTGCTGCATCTTGTAAACGCCATTCAAAGCCACTAGGTTCACAATCAAGCTCATACAGAGCGGGCTGAGAGGAGTAGAGTTTATTTAAGTCGCGGACTAAGGATTGCGCACCTTGATGACGCTCAAACTTAAGTAAAAACCACTGCAATTGATCTTCATGGTTCCACTCCGCTGTCTGGCCAATTTCTGTCCCCATAAAATTAAGCTTTTTACCCGGCTGCGCGTACATATAACCTAAATAAGCTCTCATATTTGCCGTCTGCTGCCATTCATCTCCCGGCATTTTGCTATGAATTGCCCCTTTACCGTACACAACTTCATCATGAGATAAAGACAGTACATAGTTCTCACTGTGTGCATACACCATAGGAAAAGTAATAGTGTCATGGTGATATTTACGATGGACAGGGTCCTCTTTGATATAGGATAGTGAATCATGCATCCAACCCATATTCCACTTAAATCCAAAACCCAGACCACCAAGAAACGTTGGGGCCGATACACCAGGGAACGCGGTTGACTCTTCAGCGATCGTCATTGCATTAGGGAAATGAAGATAAACTTCTTCATTCATCCACTTTAACGTTGCAATAGCGTCATAGTTTTCATTTCCTCCATCAACGTTCGGAATCCACTCATCGTGGCTGCGGGAGTAATCCAAATACAACATTGATGCTACGGCATCGACTCTAACTCCATCAATATGAAATTGCTCAAACCAATACAAAGCATTAGAAACAAGAAAACGTCGCACATGTTCACGACCTAAATCATAAATGTAAGAATTCCAGTCTTGGTGCCAACCACGTCGAGGATCTGGATCATGAAAAAGAGGAGTGCCATCAAAGTTCGCCAAACCATGGTCATCAGAGGGGAAATGCGCGGGAACCCAATCAATCACAACACCAATTCCCGCTAGGTGACACTGATCGACAAAATACTTAAAGTCATCTGGCGAACCAAATCGGCTAGTGGGAGCAAACAAACCCACAGGTTGGTATCCCCAAGAACCATAAAATGGATGCTCAGATACTGGCATTAACTCTACATGGCTATACCCCATATCTTTTACGTAGGGAACAAGCTGCTCGGCGAGTTCACGATAGGTAAGAAAATCACCGTTTTCTTTTCGACGCCAAGATCCCAAATGAAGCTCATAAAAAGAAAGAGCTTGTTTGGTTTTTTCAGTAACGGGGCGGCTCTGCCACTGTGAATCTTGCCAATTATATCGGCTGTGATCGTAGGTTAATGAGGCAAAGGATGGGTATTGCTCCGCATAAGCCCCCCAAGGGTCAGCTTTGTGCGGTAAACCTCTACCATCTGGACCTTTAAGTTCAAATTTGTATTTTTCGTTTTCTTCTAAGCCAGGAATAAAAATGCCCCACATACCATAGTCTAACCTTTGCATTGGAGTGCGGCGACCATCCCATTGATTAAACTCTCCGACTAAACTACACGCTGATGCATGAGGTGCATAAACAAGAAACCGTACACCTTGGATACGCCTGCCAGCACGTTGTAAAGTAACGAATTGAGCCCCCATGTGATGATACATAAGTTTGGGCGTATGTAAGTCCTCATAGTCAGCGTATATTTCATTATATTGGTAAGGGTCATCAAGGATGTGTTCATCATCTTGCCAGGTCACAGCAAGTTTATAATGAGTTTGACTTAAATCGCAGCGCTCACACAGCACAAATCCTGAGTCACCTTCACGTTCTAGGGCCAAACGTTTTTTGCCCTCAATGATTAAATCAACTTTATCTGCACCTGGCATCCAAACTCTCAGCGCACAACGTTTTGATGCTTGATAGGGTCCCAAAAATGAAAATGGATCGGCGCAAGATGCACTCGATAGCTGATCATGCATTACACTGTTTTTGTCTTGTATTATCGTTTTCAAACGATTCTCTCCCTAGCCTAAATTAGTCAGCAATTGACCCGTTAAACATATCGATTAACAATACGCGCTTAACCGGCTGTATACCTTATTAGATGCACGTAAGCCCGCTCTAAAATGCGGGCTCTTTTATCACCAATAGCTTGTTATATAAAACTTGATCCTAGATTAACTAACCTACTTTACCGCGCTCTTTAGTTAACTTACTGGCTATACGATTCACCGCTTCTTTGGCAAATATTTCATCAAGATTCATAGAGAGCTTGCGCCGCCAGTTAGGGTACTCATCAGTAGTCCCTGGAATATTGACTGGCTTATCCATCTCTAACCAGTCTTCAAGTTGGATGCTAAGCAGTGCTGAAGACCCCGCCGCAACATGTTGCTGAAGCCCTTCAGCGAGATAAGAATCCATAGGAACATATTGAGCATCACGGCCCACCCCATCTGGTAAATAACCATGCCATGCCACTGAATCAAGAATTCCTTGCTTGCTTTTAAGGCGATTAGTAAATAAATCATCCAACTGATTTTTATCGGGATATAAACCCAGCTCTTGACCCATTTTAAGATCATCACAATGCCAGAAGCCCCGCAGGGTTGGCATATCATGGGTACACAATGTAGCCATTGACTGCTGCGTATAGTGTTTGGGTGAAACATATCCACCATCTTCCTTTGATGTTTCAAAGAAAAAGACTTTGTAAGAATGAACACCAGCTTCACTTAAGAGTTCAACAATCTCATCCGGAACGGTTCCTAAGTCCTCACCAATAACACTACATTGATGACGGTGCGATTCCAGAGCTAGAATAGATAACATATCCTCAACGGGATAATACATATAGGCACCTTGGGTGGCATTTTTCCCAGTTGGGATCCACCACAAACGCAGCAACCCAAGCACATGGTCAATACGTAATGCGCCGCAATGCTTCATGTTAGCTTGTAAAAGCTTAATGTAAGCATCATAGCCAGTGGCTTGGAGAGTCTGTGGGTTAAGGGGAGGCAACCCCCAGTTTTGTCCCAAAGGCCCTAATACATCTGGCGGAGCACCGATACTGACATCCATAACCAAGTTGCCATTGTCAGCCCAAGTTTCAGCCCCCGCCCCCGCAATACCAACAGCCAAGTCTCGATATAAACCAATCGACATCCCTTTTTCTTCGGCTAATGCCTGAGCTTCTTGAATTTGGATGTCAGCAACCCACTGTAAATACATATACATATGTACTTGGTCGATATTTTCAGCAATAAAATTTTCAACCACTTTGCTATCAAAATGTTGAAGATCTTGCGAAAAGGCTGGCCAGCCCCAAATTTGTTGATTTTCATTTTGCAGAGCAGCATGTAATGCATCAAAAGCAGCTTGGTGTAACAAGCTTTCCCCACCCTGCTCTACAAATGCTAAAAAGGCCTCCGCTCTATTGGTACATTTATTTAGATGGCGTTTTTTAAACTCTCGATATAGTAAAGGAAGCACACTCAGTTTTAGATTCGCAACTTCTGTGTAGTTTACCCAATGCGTATCTCGTACTTTATGCAAACGCTGTTGAAAGTCTGCGCTACCGACTTTTTGCTGAGCCTCAACACAGAGCGAAAACTCAGCCACTGAACTGACGTCTATATACATAATGTTTAGCCAGCGGCGTGAAGATGGACTGTACGGACTCGCGGCTTCTGGGTTGGCTGGAAACAAAGCATGAATAGGGTTCAAGCCAACAAAATCTCCTCCCCTTGATCCGATATCAGATACCAACTGTTTTAAGTCCCCGAAGTCACCTATACCCCAGTTATGCTGAGAGCGAAGCGTGTAAAGCTGTACGCTTGGCCCCCACATTTTTTTGCCGCTGTTGAGAGCTTCTTGCTTGTAACAAGATCTAGGCGCAATAATCAAGGTCATGGTATAAGGTGATTTACGGCGTTTGCGAGTCATAGTGAGTTTGTGATAGCCCCACTCAAGGTCACCGGGTAATGCAAAGACCAGAGGGCCTCCTGAACTTCGCTCATCACGCACAATCTGTGATTGTAGATACCCCTCTAATACAGCGCCTTGCTCGGTCTCAAGGCGCCAGCTAAACTCACTTTCACGAGCACTCGTTCCCAAATTCATGCTTACATATACAGGATCGCCATCACGAACAACTAATACTGGATTTAAAACCTCTTGTTTGTGCTTTTTATCCGCCGAATTAATTAACTTTTCCTCTGAGGTTATGTCGTAACCTAAAGAGGTCAATAAATCGCGAATAGTCTGATCTTCAACTTGTGTCTCTTGACCCCATGCACTGACGTAGCTAGTGGCAATATTAGCCATTTCAGCGACTTGTTCTAATGTGTTTTTTTGTGTCATCGCTAACTCCGAAAAACTCTCTACCTTCCATGTATCGAGTGTTGATAAGTAAAAGCCAAGTCCATAAATGACTTGGCTTGATGAGTATTACTAGCGCTTAATAGCTTCCAATTTCCAGATATTATTAACGTAATCTCGAATTGAGCGATCTGAGCTGAACTTACCGACTAATGCAGTATTGAGTATCGCTTTTTTCGCCCAACTGCTTTGGTCTCTGTACTGCCTATCCATATCCTGATGCGCCTGCACATAAGACGCAAAATCAGCAAGACACAAGTACGGATCACCGCCATCCAGTAAACTATCGTAAGTCGCGCGCAATCTGTCCGGCTCACCTGGTGTAAACTCGTCTCCTAGTAGAAGATCCAACGATGCTTTGAGTAAGGGGTCAGCATGGTAATAATCGAATGGGTTATATCCATCGCTTCTCAATGAGGCGACTTCATTCACATCGAGACCAAAAATATAGATATTGCCATCGCCTACTTCTTCACGAATCTCGACGTTCGCGCCATCCATAGTGCCAATAGTCAATGCACCGTTAAGCGCCATCTTCATATTACCAGTACCGGACGCTTCCTTGCCTGCTGTTGATATTTGTTCCGATACGTCAGCTGCTGGGATGATGATCTCAGCAATACTTACTCGATAGTCAGGAATAAATACAACCTTTAGCTTGTTACCAATTCTCGGATCATGATTTATCTTAGCGGCAATCTTATTAATAGCGAATATGATGTCCTTGGCCAGATGATATCCAGGCGCCGCTTTGGCCGCAAAGAAGACAACACGAGGGACCATATCAAACTCAGGATCATTGAGTAATCTATGATATAGCGACAAAATATGCAGCATGTTTAAATGCTGACGCTTGTACTCATGTAAACGCTTTATCTGCACATCAAAAATAGCCTTAGTGTCGAGTTCAACATCTAGGTGCTCTTTAACCCAATCAGCAAGACGCTGCTTATTGCGCTTCTTAACCGCCATAAATTGCTGCTGGAACTCAGCATCATCGGCATACTGAGCGATTTGCTCAAGCTGCTCTAAGTGTGCTGGCCATTCATTGCCAATTCTACTTGAGATAAGTTCAGACAAGTCTGGGTTACAAAACTTCAACCAGCGACGTGGAGTAATACCATTAGTCACATTCTGTAGCTTAGATGGGTACAAGTCATCAAATTCAGGAAACAAATCGCGCTTAACCAACTGAGAATGAAGGGCAGCTACTCCATTTACGGCATAAGAACCAATAACACTTAAGTTAGCCATTCTCACCATACGATGAAAGCCTTCTTCAATGATGGATAGCTTTTGTTGCTTCGCTACATCACCAGGCCATTTTCGGCGTACCTCTTGTAAAAATAGATGGTTAATGTGGTAAATAATTTCCATATGGCGTGGAAGCAGTCGCTCAATTAATGACTCACTCCAAGTTTCCAAAGCTTCTGGCAGCAAGGTATGGTTAGTATAAGCAAATGTCTCAGAGCTAATAGCCCAAGCCTCATCCCAGCCTAGGCCTTTCTCGTCAATGAGAATACGCATCAACTCTGGAATAGCAATAGTTGGGTGTGTATCGTTTAATTGAATGGTTTCGTACTTGGGCAAAGAAGCTAGCGTATGCCCTGCCTCTTCATGACGACGTAAAATATCTCTCACAGATGCCGCAGAGTGGAAGTACTGCTGCATTAAGCGTAAGGTCTTTCCCTTCTCGTGGTTATCATTTGGGTATAAGACTTTGGTAATATTCCCAGCATCAATCAGGGCATGCTGAGCTTCAAAATAATCACCATTGTTAAAGCTCGCCAGTGAGAAAGGCGCAATTGCTCGACATTCCCACAATCGCAAAGGATAAACGGTATCCGATTGGTAACCGACAATTGGCAAGTCCCAGGGCATAGCTTTTACAGACATGCCAGGCACCCAGCGCCGCTTTTCTTTGCCCTCTTCTTGATAAACCTCAACGTGACCGTAAAAACCGATTTCTTGGGCAAGATCAGGACGAGCAATCTCCCATGGGTAACCTTCAACACATCGCCAAGCATCAGGCGATTCCTGCTGATGCCCCTCAACAAAAGATTGCTTAAATAAGCCATATTCATAATGGAGGCCATACCCAACAGTTGGAAATTCTTGCGCTGCCAAAGAATCCATAAAGCAAGCTGCCAACCGGCCCAATCCTCCATTTCCCAATGATGGATCTCGCTCTTCTTCCAGAAGATCGGTCAAGCTTTGTCCCAGATCTGTCATTGCCTGACTAACCTGCTCATACAGTCCAAGGCTAATTAAGTTATTACCCGTCAAACGGCCAATTAGAAACTCAAGCGATAAATAATTAACACTTTTCGCGTTGTTAATCTTGTTATCTTGCTCGGTTTGAAGCATATCAAACGTTGTCAGTTCAGCCAGCGCACTTCCCATAGCTAAATACCAAGAACGGCTACTGGCCCTTTCTTCTGTCGTAGCATAAGTTGACGTTAAATGTTTCTTAACGCTTTGCTTAAATGCTGCCGTATCAAAACTTTTCTGTTGAGTAGGTTTCATTGGAGAGTTCTCATCTATCGGGGTTAATCCATTTCAGCGATATCGTGCAATGACGCAATAACGGCAACATCCTCCTAACTTCAAAGCCTTTTAGGAGGAGGAGGTAGGGCGTAGAGTCTTACTACGCTTAACCTCAGTGATCTAACTCCCAAATACATTAGGCCCACAGTCACTGGCGGTGATAAAGATCACATCGCACAACGTGTTTAACCATAATCTTTGTTTGATGCAGGCAAGAGACAAAATTTTAATAAATTAATTAATATGCATATCTGATCACAAAACATCTCCTTTGACCGCGCAACTTTCATCAAGATAGGTGCAATCTATGGTATTGGGTACAACTATAAGGCCTCTTATAAGTGACTCATCTCCCACTTTTAGGGCGTAGATGAATTCAAAATGTGAAATGTGCAAAAGTATGGTTGGTGATCAATAACGGCTTCCGAAGTTCTCAAGTAACATCGATGTCATTATCAGACGAGCTCCAAAGATACATCCTTGTTATGATTATCAGAGCACAGGGGAAAAAAGATGTGGATTCCTTCTAAGCTAACTCGCCCAGGTCGTTTACACCATGCGATAACTCGACCGCGAGTTCTCGATTTGCTGCATAACGCACACTGCTACAAGTTGATACTTTTCCGCTCTCCCGCAGGATACGGAAAGACGACAATGGCCTCGCAGTGGTTAATCGATAAGTCACATGTCGGCTGGTATAACATTGATGAAAGCGACAACGACGCCTTTCGCTTCGTCAACTATTTACTAAAAGCGTTAAATAAAGCAACTCATAACACTTGCTCTGTTTCACAAAAACTCGCCGAGAAGAGGCAGTTCTCTTCTCTTGATTCGCTATTTAGCCAAGTCTGTTCTGAACTTGTGCATTGTAACCAAGAGTGTTATCTCGTTCTTGATGATTTTCATCTCATTTCTAACACTGAAATCCACGCAGCATTGCGATTTTTGCTCAAACACATGCCCGACAACCTTACTTTGGTTGTTACCAGCCGATCGACGCCACCTATTGGCACGGCAAATCTGAGGGTTCGTGATTTAATGATAGAAATTGGTCATGAGTTTCTCGCTTTTGACTATGAGGAAACCAACCGCTTTTTCAGTGCTCGAATATCAGGGAATGTCGATAATGTTGTCGTGAGTAACATACGTGACTACGTAGAAGGTTGGCCATCAGCTATACAACTCATCGCTCTTCAAACACAGAGTCAACACAAGAGTCTAGCTCAGTCACTTGAATCCTACTCACAATTTAATCATAGCCATCTGTGGGATTATTTGGTTGAGGAAGTCTTCGAGCAACTTGATACAGACACACGCCAATTTTTGTTGCAATGCTCGGTTCTTGATCATTTTAATGATGTCTTAGCAAGCGAGCTTACGCAAAGAAAAGATGCCTTACATATTATCGAGTCTCTCAATCGCTATGGTTTGTTTATACATCCACTAGAAGGGGAGCAAAACTGGTTTCGCTTTCACAATTTATTCGCTGAATTTCTTGCCCATGAGCGCGCAGCACGTATACCTCACCAAGTTGAAGATCTGCATCAAACCGCAGCACAGGCATGGTTAAAACTGTCATCACCTCATCAAGCGCTCTACCACATTCAAAAGGCAGGTAATCTAGACCTCACTGCAGAGATCCTGTGCAAATATGGCTGGGAAATGTTTAATTCTGGAGAGCTTCAAACACTAGAAGAAGCAATGAATACTCTGTCCCAAACACAGCTATACAGCCAACCTAAGTTATGTATGCTTCAAGCTTGGCTCGCCCAAAGCCAACACAGATATAATGATGTCGGTCATTTGTTATCCCTAGCTGATGAACAAATGAAAGCGCTTAATGTATCTCTGAATACTCAACAAATGGGAGAGTTGAATGCCTTACGTGCCCAAGTAGCCATTAATCAAAATGAACCTGAGAAAGCGTTAAAACTCGCTGAGCTGTCTCTTGGACAACTCGATAACAATGAATATCGCAGCCGAATTGTCGCTACTTCTGTAATAGGTGAAGTTAACCATGTTTTAGGACATCTAAGCAGAGCACTGCCTATGATGCAACAAACAGAGAAACTGGCTCGGCAGTATCAAGTTTACCATCAAGCACTTTGGGCAATGCTTCAACAAAGCGAAATACTCATTGCTCAGGGGTATGTGCAAGCCGCATTCGAAGTACAAGAGAGTGCTTTTAGATTGGTAGAAGAACACCAATTACAACAGGTACCAATGCACGAATTTCTCCTACGCCTTCGAGCACAAGTATTCTGGTGCTGGAATCGACTCGATGAAGCCGAAGAGTGCTCCTACAAAGGTCTTAAGGTTCTTGGCGATGCAAGTCCAAGTAAGCATCTGCATTGCTATTCAATGCTTGCCCGCATCTCAATAGCTAGAGGCGAGCTCGATAAAGCCAACAAGTTCATCGATAACATCCTACATTTACTCCAACAATCTACTTATCATGTCGACTGGATGGCTAACGCCTCGTTATCACTGATTCTATTTTGGCAAGCGAGAGATGATATGCCATCTATGCAGCACTGGCTGGATACTACCTCACAGCCTGGACAGGCTTGCAATCATTTCACTCAGCTTCAATGGAGAAACATTGCCCGAGCCCAAATAAACTTAGGTATGCTCGATCAAGCTTCAGAAACCCTAAACTTTTTGCAACATGAAGCAAATGCCTATCATTTGGTGACAGATAACAATCGTAACTTAATTATTGAAACTGTCCTTGCAACCGCTCAAAACGATGAGACAAGGGCAAAATTATTGCTAAAACAAGCCTTGGAGCTGACTAACCAGACAGGAATTCTTGGTAACTTCCTTATTGAAGGGACCCAAGTTGGATCGGTTTTAGATGATTTGGTCAATAATAATGAGCTCAGCGATCTTGAGCGTCACCGTGCTAAACAGTTACTCAAGGAGATAGCAAGTAGTCAGCGAAGTCGTTCTGTGCATTTCGATGAAGATTTTGTTGATAAATTAATCCATCATCCTAGTGTACCTGAACTAGTACGCACCAGCCCACTGACTCAGCGCGAATGGCAGGTGCTTGGGTTAATCTATTCGGGATTTAGCAATGAGCAAATCGCTCAAGAGCTCGATGTTGCAGGAACAACGATCAAAACTCATATCCGTAACCTTTATCAAAAGCTTGCCATTGCTAACCGTAAAGAAGCCATTACTACTGCCGAAAGCTTATTGCAGCTAATGGGCTATTGAGTTTTTAAAAGTCTATCTCAATGAAGTAGGGAGAGTCTGTTTTAAAGCAAACTCTCCCTAAAAATAAGTTATATGAGCAAGCTTACTCATCCATAGGCAAATCTGCCATTTGTTGCAGTGAATAAGCCGTCGTGGGGTCTATATCTCTCACCAGTTCTTCGACCTGCTCAATAGCTTCAATCGACGAGCTCGCTTTGCGATAACTCAGATAAATGGGTCGGTTCCAATCATCAACGCCAGTAACTTTAAAAAGCTGTCCGCTGGTAATAAAAGGCTCGACGAGGGAAGTGGGTAAGTAAGCACTCCCCCCTTTTTCCAATATAAAATCAAGCGCAATACGAGCCGTTGATGTTCTTAGGTACGGCGCTGGGATCTTAGGGTGTCTTCCCGCATGTTCTGAGGCAAATTTGGTTCCCCAATCGACGTACACGTATTTGTCTTCAAAAACACTACCAATGTGATGCTCATCGGTAGACACCAGCACCAAAACTATGTCTGCCACTCGCTTACAGTAAAGTTCATCGGCCTTAATTTGATCGAATGCAAAGGCCATGTCCAAGGTTCGCTCTTGCAAACTACGATTAAGAGACTCTCGCCCCATCACTTCAGCCATAAATCCATAACCACCGAATGAATCAGTCACTACACTCAAACAGTTTTGCAAGTATGCATCCCACACATTGGGCGTCCCGCCCATAGTTAACTGAAGCGCTTTGCCGCTTTCAAGAGACAGCTCCAATTTAGCCTGCTGAAGCGTCGCAACCATAACCTCAGCATAACTTACCAAACGTTCACCAGAGGACGTTAACTTGATATTGTTTCTGTTTCGAATGAAAAGCTGTGTATCAAAGTAATTTTCAAGTTGCTTGATACGTGCACTAACAGCTGCCTGAGTAATGTACAAATTCTCTGCAGCACGCCCAAAGTGACGCACATTAGCCAATTCTAAAAATGTCTTAAAAACTTTAACATCCATGAAAGACCTCGATTGGAATCAACCATCTTTACGGGTTCAACATAATTTCTACAAGATAAACCGATTCACACCTTTAATAAAAGTGTTTAATGGATACGATAAAAAGGTTTTGTTTTTCTTTTATGAAATTTAGGCCTACTTTTCGTTTTAGTTCAACTAAATATGGTAACAGAGGCGACCTGATATGTCTGACACTCTCTTTCGTCATGGCAAAAAACGTTTTTTTGACAATGAAAAGTTTCCCCGCGGCTTTGCCAAATCTGGTGACTTTACACTGGCTGAAGAAGAAATCCTAACCCTGTACGGCGATACCATGCAGGGGCTAGAAACAGGAACAATAGAGCCTGATAATCTAGAGGAGAAGCACTTTATCAAAGTGTTAGAAACCCCCTCAAAAGCCAAGTCTAAACTAGAACGTGTATGGCTAAAATACGTTCAGCTTGCTCGAGGTAGGAAACGTTTCCACACATTGAATGGCCGGAGCAAACCTGAAACTGTGGAAGATTACTCAAATGACGGGACCTTAGTAGAAGAAGATTAAGTGGATATTAAAAGCCCCTTTACATAAGGGGCTTTCGACTACTTGGCCAACATGGAGACTTTCTTAAGAAAGCTGTCGCGCAGATGCTCTTGATCGTAATCAAGATGGTATGTGTTATGAAAACCCACTTTAAGCTCTACTCCATTACCACGCAAATAAATGCTATAGCCATCGTAGTCTGAGAAGGCTTCTATCCCCTCATACATTTTACCGTGTTCAGTCGGTGTTCCTTTTGCTACGACCGTTTCATAAGCGTGCAGAACTTTTGTTAGATCCAGTTCATTTTTCATCCTGACATCTCCTTATCTCACCAGTTTAGTATGCATAGCATCTGCTGCTTTCGCCATCTCAAACCTTGATTCAAATCAAAAGCAGATAAACTTCATACTATGACACTAAGAAATCCGATCAGGATGGAAAAGTGATTCGGTGGATCAGATCCATAAAATGGTTGCTATCAGTGTAAGTAGAAGTACACAAACCAGGTTAAGAATGAAACCAACCCGCATCATCTCACTCTGTTTGATATGACCAGAGCCAAACACAATTGCATTAGGTGGTGTCGCCACTGGAAGCATAAAGGCACAAGAAGCCGCAACCGCTATCAATACGGATAGCACAATCGGTGATAATCCGAACGCTTCAGCGACACTGGCAAAAATTGGGATAAGCAAAGCGGCACTGGCAGTATTACTCGCAAATTCAGTAAGAAACACGACGAAAGCTGCAATGATAGCGACAACGACAACAATACCCATGTGTGAAATCAGCTCGCTCAGTTCATTGGCAAGAAAAACACTGGTTCCGGTAGCTTTGAGCACGTTACTCAAGCAAATACCACCACCAAACAGTAGTAATACCCCCCAATCCGCTGTTTTCTCGATATCTTTCCAATGAACAACACGAGCAAAGTTAACCGCAATAACCGCACATAAAGCAACAATAGTGTCGAACTTAGCATAACCTCCGATCACGGCATTAATAGGCTTACTAAAAATCCATAGACACACTGTCAATGCGAAAATTGCCAAGGTGACCACTTTTCCTTTATCCCACTCAATGGGCGCATGGTCCAATTCAAACTCACCTGACAAATTAGGTTTTAATACATAAAACAGCACTGCGATAGCAATCGGTAAAAGTAACAACGAAGTTGGTAAACCAAAACTCATCCAATCGGTAAAACTCAGACCGACTTCTGCCGCTGCTATGGCATTTGGTGGGCTACCCACAACAGTCGCAATTCCGCCAATACTCGCGCTATACGCCGTACCCAACAAAACAAACACATAGGTTTTATGACCACTTTGAGAATTCACCTTACTCAGCACGCCTAAAACTAGCGGCAGCATCATGGCCGTTGTCGCTGTGTTACTGATCCACATAGACAGCCCTGCCGTAACCCCAAAAAGCATAAAAACAGCTGTGCTCATCTTACCTCTAGCGATAACTAACACTTTATCTGCAATGACCTTATCTAATCCCTGACGATGCATTGCCGCTGCAAGTGCAAAGCCTCCTAGAAACAGAAAGATTATCGAATTTGAGAAGTTATTGAGTGCGGTCTGGGTATCAAAAATACCAAATAAGACAGCCAAAATAGGAACAAGAATTGCGGTAACAGTGACATGTAGCGCTTCAGTTAGCCAAAGAATACCAATAAACGTGAGCATACTCAGGCCTAATACGACTTGAGGCTCAAAAGGTAAAGTGAAGTATAAAGTGATAAATAAGGCAACATTAGCAAGAACAATAAGGCTGTTACGATTAAACAGCCACTCACTGGTATTGGTAGGCAAAGGGACGTTATCGTTTCGATTCATTTATAATATTTCCTCATCAGGCTAAGGCGACACACCAAATGATCCCATATAAAGTGAGGAAAAGAGTTTTTTTGTTATAAAAACGTTAACTGTCTCAAAACATAAAACCGGTAAAGAACGATAATAGAAGGTTTATAAAAACCAAAGCAGACTACAAACTGCGTTCACTCAGCGCCTCTACCATAACTGACTGTATGGCAAGTACACCATATTGAGCACCACCAGTAGTACCATCGACAGAAAAGTAAGCTTCATACCTTGAACTCGACCTTTTAAGTTTTCTGCCAAAATAGCCCTAGCGTGTATTATCCGACCCACAAAAAACAAACTACCGATGGCATGAATCATCCACGAACTAGCACCATTATACTCAACCAAAATTAATAAAATTAAAGTGATTGGAATGTAATCAACTGCATTACCGTGCGCACTCCGAGCCACTTGCAGCGCACTGACACCACCATCTGCATACGCGACTTTAGCACTACGACGCTGTTTGATAACTTGAAACGAAAGCCAGATCATTAATCCAGCTAATATCGAAGCATAAAAAGCTGAAATCATGCATTTCTCCTATATGAACGGGGGTTGTTAACAAGATTCATTGATACAGCATTCAGCCTGAAGAAAACAAATTACCTCAGAGAGATTTTGGTACTCGGCCACACAATAGAGTATTCGCCCCTCTCGTCGCTGGGTAATCAACTTTGCCGAGGCTAGGCTCGAAATATGATGAGAAAGAGTCGAACCTGGAATTTCTAGCATATCTTGGATAGTACCGACAGATACGCCTTTCTTACCCGCTTTGACAACACATTTATAAATCGATAAGCGAGTAGGGTGTCCAAGCTCTTTGAGTGCCTTTGCCACTTCCTCAAGTTTCATTCATTGCTCCTAAACACAAGCATTTCTACAACAGTCGAAGTATAAACCGATTTCAGTTAACACAGCTAGATTATTCACTTTCTTGATGCATATGACTCACACTGGAGCACAAAGCAAGAGCAAAAACCTGTTTAGCTGCATCATTTTTGATACAGTTAACAACAAGCAATCTAACTGAGGACAAAACATGAGAATCGCATTTATCGCTCTGATATTACTAATTGCTGGCTGCTCAAATACGTGGCAAGGAGTAAAAGATGACTCATCTAAAGTATGGGAAGATACCAAGCAAGCGATCCATGAAGCGACAGAAGACTAACCTCTTTCGTATTCACAACCTTCTCCTATGTTGAGCACATATCTGCTTTAGCTTGTCAGCCAGATTGGTTAACATGCTTTTGCCGCCAAAGTTTGACCACTGTGATTAAACCATTGATTATAAATTGAGTTTCTCCCTATTTATTGCCATTGTTCACTATGCCGAAAAGCAAGTGGTAGCGCGTTTGCAACCAATGGTTATGTGAATAAATCCGATCTTTAGCTCAATGATAAAAAAGTACTCTTACTTACTATGAAAGTAGCTTAGGTAAGCGAAAGTATTTTTGTTTAACATGTGGTGCACCCATTTATAGCTCAAATTCAACCAAGCCAGACAAAGTGAGAGTCCGTTTAAGGGCTATCGATACTGATATAGTCGAAAGGCCAATATCTCATAATTTCATCACGTCAAAAGGAAATTGGGAAGAACTAGAAACAACCCTGCCAGTCTATGAAGGGCATGAACCATCGAGAAGATAGTAAGTGTATGGAAACCAGTATGAAAATAAATATTGTGGGCGCAGGTCATGTTAGCCAAACTCGTCGCTCTTCGATACTACAACGGGGATAAACCCCGTTAGCATTACTATCTTTCCCCTAACACTTCAAATTCATCAAAAGACAAACGCGCAGCCCCATCCTCGCATAAGGTCCATACTTCTTTATGAACAACGCCATAGGCTTTGTTCATGATCCAACGCGAAGACAATGCAAAGCTTTTATCATCGACTTGCTCCCATTGAATGTCGCTGTAAGCCACATCAGAAAAACCTTGATCTATGATGCCTTGCCAAAATTTAAGTATTTGCTCACGACCTTCAAAGATACCAAAAGGCTTAGCGACCATAACTGCATCATGAGTATATTGCTCAGCACATCCCTTGGCATCTTTTTGATTAAATGCCGTTTTCCACCCTTCACTACCCAAGTTACATAATGTCAAAATTGATGGTTTCATTGTAATTCTCCTTGCTAGTTTGATGAGAGCAGTGTATTTCTAGTTTTAACATGGAAAAACAAACAAATTAGAAAACACTGTTTATAAAAAGAGAACAATAATGAATAAACACAAGCAAATGTTGATCTTCAAAACGATTGTAGACTCAGGCTCTATTTCGAAGGCAGCTGAGAGGCTTGAGCTATCAAAGTCTGTACTTAGTAATCACCTTAAGCATCTAGAGAATGAACTCAATGTCGATTTACTTAAGAGAACAACGCGAAGACAATCACTGACTCTGGCTGGAGAACAATTCTATCAGCACTGTGTCGCATTAAATGATGTGATGTCGCGAGCATGGGAGGACATACACCAACTCCAACATCAACAGCAAGGGAAAGTATCGGTAACCGCACCGGTCGCCCTGATGGATAGCATAGTCATTCCAGCTTTAAGTGATGCATTTGCCCTGTATCCCAAGGTATCACTGCACTTGATCGCCGACGATAGACAATTAGATTTGCTTCAGCACGATATCGACATTGCCATTCGAGTTGGAGAGTCCCCAAATAGTCACATAAAACAAAAAAGAATTGGCCGCTTTCAAGACATACTCTGCCAATCAACGCACAGCCTTGAGTCGCCCAGTGACGCAAATTACATCGCAAACCACTGGCAGACCAAAGAAGTAGTTCATACCCTGCATAACAAACAAAGCGCATCGACTATAGAACTGAGCTACACGTCCCACCACAGAGCAAACAGCGTCAATCAAGTAGCTAGTCTTATTCAACACAACATGGGGATTGGTTTATTGCCAGATTTTTTACTTACTCAATATTCTGATATAGAGCCTTGTTTTAAAGATCATTATCTAGCAATAAACAATGTCTATGCGCTTCATCCCTATTCAAAATCTCCACCAGCAGCTGTCGTTCATGCGATCGATGCAATCGAAAAAAGACTGAAATCCGTGACGGAATTTTGAACACCTGTTTAACCAAGATCAAGCTTCGAGATTATTTGTGACCACACGCGAAACACTGTCCTACAATTGAAAAACTCATCAATAAATTGCTAGGGGGAATTTACGATGATTTCAACATTCAGAGACTACGAACTGCAAGATAAAAATCACTTTCATGCACATATCGAGGTAAACCCGACTGGGCTATTAGATGTTGATATTATTGAGAACAAAGAACATCACCAAACAGAGCTTTGCAACGTAAGCTTTGAAAAACTAGCAGGCAAGACACGCTTAAAAGGCAAGGAAGCACAAAACCAGTGGCAACTCGATCTTGATGACAAGGACGCGATAGAGCTTTACCTCCTCATATCGAAAGCTAATGAAGAGTACGAGATACTTATGCGAAATCTATAACGTAAAGTGTAACTGTTGGGAAGCCTTGTATTTTTCCTGACAGTTTCTTTCTCCCAGACCTCTATCCCAATTTCGCTTTAAGGCACCAGCTCAGAATTTTATCACTCAAACGTTCCAACTTGTCAGCGAACAGGTAGATCATCAAAACAAAAACCACAGAGCCTAAAAGATCTATAGGCCTGTGCATTCCAAACCATAATCGACTGTATGCTACTCCCATGGCCCAAGCACTTATTGCCAGAGTGAGCAAGTAACGACCATTTCGGAGAAATACATTACCAAAAAATGCCAAACAAACAGCAGCGAAAATAGTGTGTCCTGAAGGAAATGAGTAATCTCTCTCTCCCTGCCATTGAGACGTTCTCCAACCACTCACTATACCCCCCATCTCTGCTATCACCTCATTTTTCTGCAGCGAACTTAGGTTATAGAAATGCGATGGCTGGGGGATCAAAAGATTTTGAGTTAAGACTTCAGTGTATGGCCTAGGGATTTCAGTCAGCTGTTTAAGGGCCGATTTACAAACAAAGCCTAGAACAAGTATCAACCCTAGGTGCACTACTTTTTTGACCCGCTCGGAACGTGTTGGAATGAGTTTCCAAGAAATAGATAACATAACCATAAGCGAAATAACAAAGCCTTTGGGGCCCGCAGAAAACGTTAGGGCAGTTGCGCTAATACCTACAGGGACTGACACAGAGCTGAGTAAATCAATATCATTAACAAAGACACTTAGCGCCATTATTCCAAGAAAAAATAAGACCAGAAGTGTCACATAATATTGATTGCTAGATAAAGAATGCTTCACCACCTATACTCCGCATCGAAATCTTGAAGAGGCAAAATATTAATCGATGCACTAAGGACAATTTATCAGATCAATGTCAAATCAGTGAAAGTTCGCACTAACATGTTAAAGCCATCACACAGTAGCATTATATTGCTCAATAACTTAGGACCAATAGCCTGTTGCTGCTGAGCCAGTTCCTAGATGAACACTAAGGGTAACCGCATATCAACGAACATTGGCATGACCATCAAAAAAGTGATGAACAGGCCCTCTTCCCTGCCCAACATTAAGCAATTCGGCGTGAGCAATGGCTTGCGTGATATACTGTTTTGCCAAATATATAGCTTTATGTAATCGATAACCCTGAGCCAAATAAGACGCAATAGCAGAAGATAGTGTACACCCTGTACCATGTGTATTGCGGGTTGAATAACGTCTCGAATGCAACCACTCGATACGATTAGGTAGAATCAGTAAATCGGAACTATTTGATGAAGTTTCCATATGTCCGCCTTTTAAAAGCACAGCCTCACACTCAAGTTGACGCAATGGCTCGATCATACTCTCTACCTGGTGTGTATCCTTAGGCTCACCTTTTCCAATAAGCACTGCTCCCTCTGGCAAGTTAGGGGTAACTAAATCGGCCATCGGCAGCAATTCCTCTCTTAATGTACTAACTGAAGAATCTTCTGTAAGTAATTGTCCACTGGTCGAAACCATCACAGGATCAACAACTAAGTATTGGGGTTGATATTGCTTAAGTTTATCCACAACTAACTTGATTACGCTTGAGTCCACAAGCATTCCTACTTTAACAGCGGCAACCTCAAGATCACTAAATACCGCATCTAGCTGACTTTCAATGAGCTGAAGTGGTGTCGGATGAATAGCAGAAACACCAAGTGTATTTTGAGCAGTAATCGCCGTAATAACAGAACAAGCATAACTACCAGTTGCGGAGATGGCTTTAATATCAGCCTGAATACCAGCGCCTCCACTACTATCAGAACCCGCAATGGTTAATACGACTGGAGGGATGAGGTCTTGGTTTGGCATAATAGCTCCTTGTACTGGAAGTAAAGAAACGCTTTGCCAATCACAGCCACTTAACACAATATAAGTGAGCAAAGTGAGAACAGGTGTCGCTTACGCGCCCGTGCAAATAGTTCCCTACGCCAGTATTAACTGAATCAGGTTCGACGGGTCCCGCAATGCGATCTCAGCTTATAAGGCACCAGTCCATATAAGCTCCCCGACTATTTAAATTCAATGCTAGCAAGAAATCGAGTTCTCTAACACCCCAAACTTTATTGTACCAACGTACGTCTCAGGCATCACACCAACATGCTATCCTATAGTAATGGCTCTCATAGGCTAATAGGTTTTATACATGGCGCAAGAAGCTCTTTTATCTCGTATCAACGAACTGCCTCGCATTCAAAAAGTACTTCAAGATTTGCTCAACATGGTGAATGAAGATGAAGTGGATTTCGAGCAACTCTCACACAAAATATCAACTGATCAGGTGCTTAGCGCAAGGCTTTTGCGCATGGCTAACTCTGCTCACTTTGGTGGGAATACGCCCGTATCTTCCGTTCATCAAGCACTATTACGTGTGGGAACAGGGCCGATAAGAACATTAGTCGTTGCCTCTGTATTGTCGAGTGCCTTTCCTAAAGTAAAAACATTAGATCTCAATCAATACTGGATAGACACTTTTGAAGTGTCCGTCATTGCGAGTAAAATTGCTGAACAAATGAAAGTGGACCCTCACGAAGTTTTTACTACGGGCATCCTACATAATATCGGCGAACTCATGATTCACACATTAGTACCTGAGGCCGCTATACAAATAGCAACCCGAGCACAAAATGGAGAAGACGCCATATCTGTCCAAGAAGAGTTGCTAAATATCAGCGCTCCAGCATTAGGTGCGAAATTAGCAAGATCATGGCGCTTTCCTGCGCCTATGGTTGATGCTATCGCAAACTTCCATGAACCAAGAGACGCTGAATTATCTCCTCAAATGGCCACAACCATTCACTTGGCGCGCACAATAAATAGAGATTGGGATGAACTCATAACCGATGAGTCTAAAATGAGATACATCAATGAGCATCCAGATTCTAGACTTCTACAAATACCCGCTGAATTTTCAGCGACAATAGACAAGTTTCGTGGAAGTGGCCGTGAGCTGGCGGCACAACTCAATGCCGCCTAATCAGACCTCAAAGCTAGAACGCAGAGGTTTCCGTTGTTACTTTATCAACCATAGCACCGCCTTGACTCCCAATCAGAGTCAAAAAAACTGTGAATTGCTGGCCTTGCTCGGTGCAAACAGAAAACTGCTCCATTTTCTTCTCACCGAGTTTTAGAAATTGCATCTTGATGTTATACACTGAGTAGCACCACCGGCCATGACAATCTATGGTCAGAGAGCCTAATGTGTCTTTCTCTGCAATCACACTGTCCGTATCAAACTTGGTATAAGGACAGACTTGTTCCGGAAACTCAAACACGCCTGAATCAACCAGCAATGGAAAGCCGTTACTTTGGGAACGATCATCATACTTTGCGTCATATTTCTCAACTTCAGGGTGATGTGACTTGTTGTCAGCAAACATACGTAGGCTAAAGATGTTGACACTACGGTGGCCAGCCTGAGAATTAAGGGAATGAGCCATAACCGCCTCCTGTGATTCAAAGTGCATGAATAATCTCAATAACGCAAGCGGTGTGCCATAAATCAATCCATCATAAATTCGGAAAAGCTATTACTGTTCAAATAAATAGCTGATGTGGCATTATTAACACAATCTCGCTTTCAAAATGAGTCGCAAAACAAAATAAGGTTACTAATATGTTAACGGCAATAAAGGGCGATAGTTTAATATTAGGCAAAACCACGCCATAACAACAAATCCTATGTTCCCCAAAATGCGATAAAATAAGAAATATCAGACTATGAAACTAGAAAACCTAGATACACCAGCCTTGTTCATTGACATAGACACTGTCGAGAACAACCTGACAGAAATGCAACGTAGAATTGATCATCTTGGCTTAACACTCAGGCCTCATACTAAGGCACATAAAATCCCTCAGCTAGCACGAAAACAGATTGATTTCGGTGCAAAAGGAATATGTACTTCTAAACTCGGTGAAGCTGAAATCATGCTCGAAGGTGGTATTGAAGACATTCTTATCACCACGCCTATTGCAGGGGATAACAAAGTCCAGCGTCTAATTAAGCTCCATACTCAATACCCTAAAGCAAAGCTATATCAAGTCATCGACCACCCCTTGCACGTTGAGAGTATTGCTAAATTAGCCAAGCAGTCGCAAGTAGAAGTCAACCTTCTAATCGAGGTGGAAAGTGGTCAACAAAGATGTGGTGTCGCGGTTGGCCAAGACTTATTAGCTCTGATTGAGAAAATCGTCGATACCCAAGGAGTAAATTACTCGGGCATACAAGCATACAGTGGACACTTGCAACTTGTTAGAGGTTTCGAAGAAAGACAAAAACAAGCTCGAACAGCCGTTACCGAGCTATTTGACTACATAGAAACCGAACTCAAACCACGCAACCTAACACCCCAAATTATCAGCGGGGGTGGTACTGGTACTTATCAGGCCTATCAAGGTTTGCATTACACTGAGATACAAGCTGGATCGTATCTGTTTATGGATGCTTCATATACCAAGATCGGAGACGAGCAAAATCAGGATGCTAACCGGCAGTTTGCCCCAGCTTTAAAAGTACTTAGCACAGTGATAAGTCACCCAACACCAAACCGCGCCGTCATTGACGCTGGTATGAAGTCACTTTCAATCGATCTAGGGATGCCGACTGTCGATACTAGGCAGGATATCACCTATCAATGTGGCGGTGACGAGCATGGCATACTGCATATCGACTCACACCAAACACTCAATATAGGTCAAACCTTAATGCTAACCCCTAGCCATTGTGACACCACTTTAAACAACTTTGACTATTTGCATGTTGTGAAAAATGGACAAGTAGTGGATACATGGAAAGTTTCTGGTCGAGGACGCTCAGATTAGTGCGAACGTAAGATTTTTTTAGTTGTTTTACAACCAAGAAAAGAAGGAGCATCACTGCTCCTTCTTTTCTTGGTTTGCAAAAATGCGCGAACGTGATTACGCCCCAATCACACCGCCATCGTCACGGGTAATCGCCATAATAGTTGACCTAGGTTTACTGTTCCCACCAGCAGGGAAGTGAGACGGAGCTCCGCTGTCTCCCGGATGCTGAACGCCTACAAACATGGTTTTATAATCTTCAGAGAAGGTCAAACCTGTGATTTCACACGCTATAGGTCCTGTTAAAAAGCGACGTACTTCGCCTGTCATAGGATCACCACAAAGCATTTGGTTATTACCCTGTCCAGCAAAATCCCCTTTGTTCGAGTAATCGCCATCAGTTTGAATCCACAAGCGGCCTGCCTTATCAAAACCGATACCATCAGGACTATTGAACATATTACCTGTGTTAATATTGTCACTTCCCGCATACAAATTGCCTTTATGCACACTTGGATTACCAGCGATGAGATAAAGATCCCAAGTAAATGTCTTAGCTGTATGATCGCCGTTTGATGGTGCCCAACGAATAATCTGCCCATAGTGATTCTTTTTACGCGGGTTAGGTCCTCCGACAGGCTGTCCCTCTTTGACACCTCGATGTTTGTTATTGGTCAGGGTACAAAAGACAAATTTCTTATCAGGGTGAACGGCAACCCATTCAGGGCGATCCATGGTTGTTGCTCCGACATGAGTGGCCGCTCGGCGAGCAAATGTAACCACTTCCGCTTGGTCACCGAAACCATTGGTTTTATCCAAACCATTTTTCCCAAAGGTCAACTCTAACCATTGCCCATGACCTTTTAGTTCGTCATCATCCATATCGAACTTAGCAACATACAAAGTCCCTTCTTCCAATAAGTTTCTGTTGTGTTTGTCATTGCCTTGCTGATATTTATTCTTGGACACAAATTTATAGAGATGCTCTCCACGCTCATCATCTCCCATATATACAACGACATGACCATCATCATTGACCACGACTGCGGCATTCTCATGCTTGAAACGACCAAGAGCCGTTCTCTTTAGAGGAGTCGATGTCGGATCATGGGGATCGATTTCAACAATCCAGCCAAAACGATATGGCTCATTAGGGTTCGATGAAACATCAAAACGCTCGTCGGTATTGTGCCACTGCCATTCACTTTGCTGTGCCGAAATGCCATAGCGTTTATGATCATCAGATAATTCCACTTTTTTAACGCTGCCAAAATAACCGTCAAAATTCTCTTCACAAGTGAGGTAAGTTCCCCACGGGGTTTGTCCGTTGGCGCAATTTGCAAACGTTCCAAGAGGCTTGGTTCCAGAGGGATCCATTTTAGTCTTCATCAAACTGTGTCCAGCCGCAGGTCCGGTTAATCTCATTTCAGTATTTGCGGTAATTCGGCGGTTGCGCGTGCCATTTTTATCTAGCTGCCATTTACCACCTGATGATGTAATCTCAAATACCGTCACTCCATGTGCCGCTTGAGCCTTAACCACATCATCCGCCGTCATTGACTGACCGCCATGGTCAAATAAGTATTCATAGTTGGTATACTCATTATTAACCGCAAGGACTGCTCTATCTTTGGTGATAGGAAATAAGCTCATACCGTCATTATTGTCACCAAACTGCTTTAATTGTGCCTGAGATCTTTGCTTTCCACTTGGATCAAACGCAGGGGAGTCGCCGAAAAGAGGATCCCCCCAGGAAACCAAAGGTGTTGCTTTGTAACCTTTAGGTACAATAAAAGTGTCGTTTGTAGAGGCAGGAACGGCATCAAAGTTCAGTAATACGCTTTTCTTGTTATCTGCAAACACTTTAGCAATTGGGTTGAGGGATAAAAAAGCGCCTGCTCCAACAGCAGCCGTTCCAGTTAAAAAACGCCGACGAGATAATCTCGCATCTACCATTTGACTAAATTGAGACTCTTGCTCTTCTTGGTTTTTCATTGCTGACTCCTTGTGTGTTTTTTTAATATTGGGAGAGGATAGACCGCAAAAATGACAACAAAGTTAAACTATTGTTTCTTTTGTAAGGAATACGCAATCAGGCGAGGTGAGATTTACATTACAGTTCCATGAAAATGAGTTTAACTTCACTTTCATTAAATAAAATTCAGTATTTGAGGAAAAACTAAACTCGGAATTCTGGCGATCTTTTCTATCGCTCACTACATTAAATTTGTTCACTAAGTAGCTGATTTACAATCGTCATAGTCTGAAAATACTCATAGTGAGGACGTTTAATGAAAAAAATGAGAAGAGCCCGACTGCACCGTATTCGTATTCAATTTTGGAAAGAGGTAAACAAAAGTGCACCCAAAAGTAACTCCTGAGCCTACCATCAAGAAAATTACTAAAAGCGGGTATTCATACCCGCTTTTCTTTTGAAATAGTACTAGTCACGATCATATAGCAAGTCTGACTACTGGCCACTGGCGGATAAAGAAAAATCATCTAACGTAGAGGAAATTCCCTTCGCCATATCATTCATATCCACCGCGATAAATGAGCTATCTTTAATTTTTTTATTGGTATTTTTTAACAAATTAGATAAGTAACCCTGTGCTTCTCTAAGTTCATGGATACTTTTTGACTGCTCATCAATCAAAGCAGCAATTTCATGCTGCTGACCAACGGTCAGTGAGATAGAGTTAGAAATTCGATCTATGTTTTCAGCAGTATAGTTACTGCACTTCTTACTGTTCTCGACTTCTGTTTGCAACTGAGCCACAGATTCTACAGAGGCTTTCACCCTGTCAGTTAAGTCATTAAGTAGGTGACTAATTTCACCTGTAGAGTGGTTTGTTTTACTGGCTAACATGCGTACTTCGTCAGACACAACTGCAAAGCCTCGCCCTTGCTCTCCAGCTCTGGCCGCTTCAATCGCCGCATTCAAAGCAAGTAGGTTCGTTTGTTCAGCAATGACTTGAATGACATCAATAATGCTATAAACCTTTTCAGCGACTAAACTCAGCTCTTGTACGTTAGCCGATACTTTTTCTGACTCAGCAGAAGCAAGTTCAACCGCTCTAATATTGTTATGTATTGTCTCTAAACCAAGCTCAGCACTCTTTTGGCTTTCAGACGCCGACAATAAAGTTGTTTCAACCACTTGAGAAACACGCTCAAACGACATTACCAAGTCATCGGAGATTTTAGCGATCTCATCATACTTTCGCTTTTCGTCATCATAACTACTGTCCACCTCTTGGGCTAAGGTCTCAACCCGATTGGATAAACGTGAAATACTGTCTGCGCTAGTTTTTAGGCCTTTAACCACTGAGGATAAAGCATGTCTCATAGAAAAAATATTGGCCGCCAGAAAGCCAAGTTCACTCTTATTGGCCAACCCAGCAGAGTGGTTATCACTTAAATCACCTTTGCTAATTTCTCTCGTGATCTTCACAAGCTGGTGAATTGGCTGAGTCAAGCTTTTGCCGATTAGGTAAAGGAGTACCATAGTGAGGGTTAAACTGACCAAAGAAATGAACACTATATCCGTTTTTAAAGAGCTAATGTTTCGATCAGAATATTTGTTGTAGCTCAGAACGGCTTGATGCATTGCTGCCAATGTTTTGTGATTTGCCATCATAAAGGCATCTATTTTCGCATCAGAAGGGCGTATTTCGCTCTGCAACAAATCCAAAGCTAGCATTTTTTGCGTGAACCAGAGCCGCTCAACTTCGATGAGTTTTGTTTTAAAATCAACGGCGGAACTCTCTTTTAGGATAATGGGTGACTGCATCGACAAATCAGAGAAGGTTTGCCCACCCGATTTTAATGCACGCAATGAAGTTTCATAGAGTTTAATGGTATTTTCGTAGTTCAGTTGAGGCGCAGTAACTTGGCTTTGTTTTTGTAAAGTGAGCATCACTTCACTGGCAAACTTTTTAGTCAACATCCTTTGTCGACCCGCAACATTGATTACCGTTCCATCTTGTTTATTTTTTTCAAGCGTCGAAATCACATCCATAGCGATAATAACGACAGTGACAACAAAAATAATGGATATAGCCAACAAACGATTGGATACTGAAACATTTGATAGAATGTTTTTCATTTGATGATTCTCTAGAAAACGACCAGACAATATGAATCTAGTTTAATATGGGGAGAATCTCAAAAATCAAATGACTTCAAACTACTATGTTTTCTCTTCTACCAGTAAATAATCAAAGACTTTTCTGATAAATGGTGCCCCTACTCTAGCACCACCATTTCCATGTTCAATGACTACCGTGGCAACATATTTCGGGTTTTCACATGGTGCAAACCCCGTAAATAGACCATGATCGAGTAGATGTTTACTTAACTCTTTGGAGTTATACACTTCATCTTTTTTTAAGCCAAAGACCTGTGCGGTACCAGATTTACCTCCACTGCAGTATTTAGCTCCTCTAAATGAACGGCGCCCTGAACCTCTGGAACCTTGAGTAACCAAACGCATTGCGTTAAGAGAAATATCCCAGTATGCATCATTCACTTGATTCATTTCTTTTGTTTTTGCGTATTCAACAGTCTGAGCTTGACTAAACTCCTGCCCATGTTCAATCACAGCTTTGAGTATGTGTGGAGAGGTCACAGCCCCATGATTAACCAATACAGAAGTAGCTTTAGCCAATTGGAGCGGTGTCGCCGTCCAATATCCTTGCCCAATACCAATTGGAACCGTATCACCTTTGTACCATGGCTGATGATGCCTGCGTTGCTTCCACTCTCTAGTTGGCATATTCGCCGCAGTTTCTTCGAAGATATCAATACCAGTTCTCTGACCAAAACCAAACATCCCCATCCAGTCCGATATTCTGTCTATGCCTAGGTCATACGCCATTTGATAAAAAAACGAATCCACCGATTCTTCAATCGCCAAGGTGACATCGACATCACCATGACCCCAGCGCCTCCAGTCTCGCCAAGCCTTGGAACCACGTTTAGAGCCAGGGATCTGCCAACGACCATGATCGTTTCGGACAGTATCAGGACTTACTACCTTTTCACTTAAACCAGCTATCGCGATGAAGGGTTTTACCGTAGATGCAGGTGGGTATACACCTAAGGTTGCTCGATTGAGTAAGGGATGATGGGGATCTTGCAATAACTTACGATATTCCGCTCCGGAGATACCATCAACAAATGGATTGGGATCATAACTAGGACTGGAAGCCATAGCCAGAACACTATTATCAGTAGGATCGAGGACCACAGCACTACCTTGCCTGTCGCCCAAAAGTTGATAAACATGCTGTTGCAAATCGACATCAATATTAAGGACAAGATCTTTGCCCGCAATAGGAGGAACATATTTAAGCGTTCTTATTACTCGGCCTCGGTTATTTACCTCAACTTCTTCGTAGCCCTGCTTTCCGTGCAAAATATTTTCGTAGTATCGTTCAATTCCTAACTTACCGATAATTTTTGTCGCTCTATAGTTAGCCAACTCCCCCTCTTCTTTTAAACGTTCTAAATCACGGTCATTAATGTGCGCTACGTACCCAACAATGTGGGTTAGTGACTCACCATAGGGATAGTAGCGTTTCATTTCAGCATTGACCCTAAAACCCGGAAATTCATGTTGATGGGCAGAGAATTGAGCTATTTCTATTTCACTTAAAACGGTTTTAACTGTCTGTGTTTTATGGCTTGAGCGATGTAATTGAGTTAATTTTTGCTTTTGCTCTGGTGATAACTCGATATAGTTCGACAAGCGATCAGCAGAATCTTTCATAGAAGCGACTTTACTCGGTACAACCTCCAATACATAAATAGGTATGTTTTGGGCAACAGGTTTTCCGTTTCTGTCATAGATTACGCCTCGAGGAGGCGAAATAGGCAACACTTGAATCCTATTGTCGTTTGCTCGCGTTTGGTAGTAAGAAAAATTGTCGACTTCTAGCTTATATAGATTAGCAACAAGTACAAAACATAAAGATACCATGGCAATAAAAGCGACTGCAGCTCGTCTTTTGAACAAAGTCAGTTCAAAATCGTAATTGCGCAGACGATTAGTACATCGATTTAACTTCATAGAATTTTTAGAAACAGGGGTAAACACTCGGCCATCCTAAAACGGGAAGGCATCATTATCGTTGCTCCAACTTTAACAAATCTGAGTAAAAGTTGTGTGTCTAATGTGTCAACAATTAAGGGTAAGAAGTATTTAACTATGTCACAGTGATGAGAGCATAAACCAATAACTTTCACATTAGAGATCTGGCAAGCAATATTCTTCTTCAATCAGCTTTATGATACCAAGGTCAAAGAAAAAAGAAGGAAATAACTATGCAATATCAACATATTATGGTTGCTTTAGAACTATCTGATGACAGTAATATTCTGATAGAGAGGGCTATCTTTATGGCTAAGCAACATAACGCTGATATCTCTTTTATTCACCTTGATGGCTCTCATGGAGAGATATACCCAGAGCTTATTGATATCCATTCCGATACCAATGTGAGACCTGTCAATGAGCTTGCTATGAAAAAGTTAAGGTCCTTCGAAGCTAACGTAGACTTTCCCATTCGACATTTTCTGGTCGGAACTGGTAACTTAGCCAATAAACTTTCGGAGACAATAGAAAACTATCGTGTTGATTTGTTACTTTGCGGACACCATCAAGATTTTTGGAGTAAGATCCTTTCCTACTCCCGACAGCTCATCAATCGCTCCCCTGTGGACATCCTCGTTGTTCCTATCTCAGGCGACGACTGTTAGCATAATAGCGCATAAAAAGATAAACTTGCCTCCTTAGATATAGCTATAATGGCAAGCTTGATAGCGTTTTACTTACTCTTGCTCTAGCGCTTCTTCATCCATCGCAGAAGCGCACTTAATCTCATACTGAGTGAAGCTAAAAGTACTGGTACCATGAACACGTTTTGTGATCACTTTTTCTTCACCATATTGGACCGTAACATGCGTATAGACTTTATTCTTAACTTCGATAGTATTTTCTTCCAGCGCTTCCTCTAGTTCCATCTCTAGCCGATCTCTTGCCATTTTCGCTTTTTCTAACCTTTCGTTAGACTCTTGTTTCATTTTAGCAAGATTGGCTTCGTCTTCTTCGGTTCGTTCAGCTTTGGGAGTTTTCTTAAATTCAAGCTCTTTTCGAACCACTTTCATGGTTGCTTCTTGGGCCGCTGTGTATTCATCTTTGTACTTTTGTTGGCGCTCTTTAAAATTTGCGTAACGAGCAAAAGCATTAACATGAGTAGCAGTATCGCCCTCAACTCCTAAATTAACGCAGATAACCTTACCACCCACTTTTGCACTACCACCACTCAGCGTACCCTGTTTTCCAGCCTCATCAGAAACCGTAAGGTCTCTACCACACCTTAGCTCGTTACTCATACAATGGATAGAAAGATTGATATTGTCTGCCGCTTGTAGTTCTGAAAACTGCGCATAGTTTGCTGTAATTGAGCCACCAGATTTTACCTTGCAGCTTTTCTCCTCACCTTCTGAAACATTGTGACCTATGATACCTTTCGCAACTTCAATATCTCCCTGAGCTTGGACATCAGCTGATTCAATAAATCCACCAACGGTAAGGTTACCTGTCGTACGTACCACCATATCCGATTCAATATTTCCAGTGACAATCACGTTTCCTTTAAACTTTATGTGACCCGTAGCAACGCCGATTGATGGAAGGCAAAGTGCGTCTTCTACTTCAACTGAACGCTCTTTGATGATGGGCATGCCAGAAACTTGAGCAATGAGCAGGTTAGGATCATCAGAAGACAATTCCGATCCTTTTGAAACTTTGAGAGTAGTATCATTTCCGGGTTTGGGAGGAATGGACTTTCCCTGGACAGTGATACCAGGAACACCTTTTGTCGCTGGGATACGTTTCATCAAACGGGCACCCGCTTCAACCGTGACGGTTTCACCTAAGTTTAACATGTCTACTTTGCCACTTTCATCTTCAATTGGCGCCAACACTTGTTTGGTAACATCTTTAACTAATGGAATGAACCTAGCATCTTGGCCTTGCACCGGGCTTTTACCCTTAGCTACTGGCTGGGTAAAGGTTTCACCGGGCTTGAGCTGGTGGCTCATAACTAACACTTTTTTGAGTGCAAGCTTATTGATTCCCTTGGTGACATGAGCGCGAGCTAATGCGTGAACGATTTGAGGTCCTTTTAGTGGTGATCCACGATATGCACCCGTTACAACCATGCTCGCTAGCATGTCATGATCAGATAGCACCACCTCGACTTCAGCATCCCTAACTTCGGCGATGGGGAACCCGACCAGCGCTTCACTTTTACCTTCATTTGCACAATTGACGAAGCGATTCACTTCATCAGTTAGTAAACAAAAGTCACTGGCGCCGATATCACTCAATGCCTCTTCAACACCTTTATCACTGAGTTTCTCGTCAAGAACCATGTCTTGCGGTAGCTTAGCGATAATCTGTTGACTATCTTCAGATAAGCTGACTAACTTTTCCCACATTTACAGCCTGCTTGCTTTAATCCCTTTAAGTTTAGTTTATATAATCCAGGAGGAATACAATATTTAATTTGTAGCAAAGTAGGGTGTCGGTCACTACTCACCTGCTTTTACAGTGTAAATATCATTAACTCGAGCTGGGAAAATGATGCTTTGAGTCCAATCGGTAGACCGCCGTCACACACTTACCTTGCTTTGAGTACTCCAGTGAATCACATAATTCAGAAGCAAGTACGATGCCACGACCGTGCGTGAGAGACTGATCGTCGTCCTTTTTTAGCACAGAATGATCAAAGCCCTCGCCATTATGCTCAAGCGCCATTACTACTTTGGTATCGTCAGGCTGATAATCGATAGATAGAGACACCCAGTATTGCTCTGGCAATTCTTGCAGCCTCTGCTCCCGCAGTTGATAAAACGTAAAAAAACCGTCCGGTTGTTCTTTGATTTTAGAATCCATACTTAATAAGCCATGCTCAATCGCATTAGCAAATAGCTCGGACAATACTGAACAAATGAGATCCAGATGTGGCCCTGACATCACCCCCGTCATAAAACGTCGAACTTCATTCATTACGGACACCGACTTTAGGACAGACGCTGGAAAATTGATTGTGGACTGAGATTGGGTCTGGCTAAGGTAGCAATTGTTCTGTTGGGTAACTCTATCGTTCCCATTTGAAATCGGAAAAGTCATCGACAGTATTGAAAGATCGTCACCCACATTTCGACAAGAGAAATTATTAACCGCTTCAAAAACAGTAGGAATGATCGCCCGCCCCGATTTGAGTGCTTCTTCCAGTCTAGCTTGGCCAAATTGCTCACCCACATTGTTTTCAGCCTCAACCACACCATCGGTATAACATACAATCCGTTGATCAGGTTCCAACTTGTAATGCAATAGTTCGGCTTCGAACTCATGCTCTTTTAGGACACCAAGAGGCATATGGGTTGATACTAATCTGCGCACAATAGTACCGTCTTTATCGAGTAAGTAGCCATCGGGCAATCCCCCGCCCCACCAGGATACCTCAAAACCATTGGCTCTAACTTCAAATACACTGGCAGCTAGCATCATTCCCATGGGTAGGAATCTAACTAACACATCATTAAGCTCGCGAACAATTTCACCAAGAGACAAACCTTTCGCAGCCATAGAAAAGAAAGCGCGTGTCGCGGGTATGGCTGATATAGCAGCAGGAAGACCATGGCCTGTTGCATCTGCTATCATCACATAGACACCACCATGCGGGCGATTGGCAACAACAATCATATCTCCGTTAAAAACAGTTGATGGCGTAGACTTATAATCTATCCCATAGATATTCTTAAGCTGGGAACTCATTTCATCCATCAAGTTAGAAAATATCGATTCAGCAATCGCATAGTCATAACGTACCTGTTCATGGAAATGACTCAGCTCATCTCTTTGCTCTCTTACTTGGTTATGTATTTTCACGATACGATAGTGGGCTTGTACTTTGGCAATCAGTACACTTCGTTCTACTGGCTTGGGAATAAAATCATCACCTACAGTCAAACACCGCTCAAATGAGTCGTGATCGTCCAAAACAGTAAGAAAGATGATCGGCATATGCCTTCCAGGAAACGCATCCCGAATTTCTTTTGCTGTAACAAAACCATCTTTTATTGGCATCATAACATCAAGAAGAATAACATCAGGCAAGATTGGCATTTGCCGCATTGCATTGACGACACCTTCTCCGTTCTCGAAAGTCGTTACTTTTTCCGTGATGCCACCCAACATAAACCGACACAACTCTCTATTCGTCGCGTGATCATCCACTATCATGACATGCATACCACTCTCCTCAGCATCTACTCGATGGCAAATTTTTTATCAAAACGAGAAATTGACAGTATTTTTCTTACTTGAGGAAGCGTGTTAGTGATGCGGATCATTCCATCATCTTGCTCTAGATAGTTGTGCATATTCAGCAACATACCCAAACCCGCACTGTCGATATAATCGACCTTGCGTAAATCAATGGTATAGCGATAATCTTTTTTGTCTGAATAGCAACGACGGAACTCCTGAACAAGACTAAAGCCAAAAGCACCTTCTATGACAATCGTGATATGTTTTGCACCTGTATCAATTTCTGATTCAACAGACATAGTATCTCCTTATCAAGCCAACAAGACCGCTTTGCCTTGCTTTATTCACCTAACCAAAACTCAGAAAAACTCCACTTCGCCTTCTTCTATACTTGCTTGTGAAGCAGCTGGCGCACTCCTCTGACAAACATTATCCTTAAGCTCATTTATCGCTCTATTAAAACCGTCACCATCAATTCGATCACTTGCATAATCTTCGAAAGTGTTCTTGAGCTGGACAAGAAACGCTGTGCTGTCCTTAGCGTAATCACCCTGCTGAACTATGATGTCGGTAAACTGTAATGCCCGAATGCCATCCCCTACTTTACTGTGCAGCGTGTCACCGATAGATTTGATTTTCTGTACGTCTTGTTCGACCATGGCATTCATTTTTT
This sequence comes from Vibrio tetraodonis, assembly GCF_003350295.1. Taxonomy (GTDB): domain Bacteria; phylum Pseudomonadota; class Gammaproteobacteria; order Enterobacterales; family Vibrionaceae; genus Vibrio; species Vibrio tetraodonis. The sequence goes on along the minus strand of NZ_QLYY01000008.1, from coordinate 38,548 downwards.
GTACACCATGCAACATCTCATCTACTTTGTCTTTAGACTCTATCGCTTCGGTCATATCGATAGATGCCATTTCACCGACCGTTTTATTGGCTTCTCTGACCGTATTTTGCGCAACATTAATCTCTTTCTCTATCTGACTATTTAATTCTTCCGCTTTCACAGATAGATTCCTGACTTCCTGCGCTACAACGGCAAAACCACGGCCTGCATCTCCTGCTCTAGCGGCTTCAATCGCAGCGTTCAATGCCAGTAAATTTGTCTGTTCGGAAAGCCCCCGAACTTGTGCAAGAAGTTTAAAGACAGTACTTAGTTTATCTGACATATCGTGAATGCTGTGTACAGCAGAGATACTTTTCTCTGATACAGTGATGAGTGTATCGACAAACTGACGAATGATAGCTTCGGTTTTCGGTAAAACTTGAGTGATGTCGTACGCATCATTTTTATTCGCCAATGTATTTAACACGAGCGACTCTGCAATATTATTTTGGTTCTCAGCTAAATTCTGTAGTTCAAAGAAGCTCGCATTCAAGGTTTCAACGGACTCAGAGACAATACTATTTTGTAAAACAAGTGGCTCATTTAACTGTTGTGATATCTGATCAATGAGCTTACTGATATCTCTGGCCGCAGCTTGTACATCCTTGACTGGCTTGGCACTTGGCTGCTGCTCTGGCTGAGATTCCTGTTTTCGCGGGATAACAAACCAAGGTACTGCCGCTGCTAAAATCATAACAGCAACATGAGCTAACGAAGAGGATAGCGTCATACCAATCGACAATAGCAGGAGTTGAATTCCTATCGCGATACCATAGCGGTTCTTATTAACCTTAATTATTATATTCATTCTATCCCTAGCCTTAGCCGTTATGGCTCAATGATGACTTTCTAAACAATCACAAATTTGTTGTGGGATTTGCTTAAGACTCTTCACTTCCTCGGCAGCATTGATCTCAACAGCTACTCTAGGCATTCCCCATACCACCGAAGATGCTTGATCTTGCGCAATAGTCCTTGCACCTTGCTGTCTCATTCTAAGCATACCTTCTGCACCGTCTTGACCCATACCAGTCAAAATCACGCCAATAGCACTCTTGCCTACCGTTTCAGCTACAGCATCAAACATCACATCAACGGAAGGTTTGTGTCTATTAACACTTGGTCTGTCATCAAGTTGGCAATATAAATGGCTTCCCTGTTTAACCACTACCAGATGTCTATCTCCCGGAGCAACATAAGCACATCCATTAATCAAAGGCGCCTTATTCGTTGATAATTCCTTAACTTGTATCGCACAGCTCTCATTCAACCTTTGAGCAAACGAGGCACTAAACATTGCACTAATGTGTTGAGTGATGACGATAGGTGGAAGTCCTGCAGGTAGAGCCGCTAATACTTGTCTAACCGCCTCAGTACCTCCAGTGGAAGCGCCAATTGCTATAAGCTCAATGGACGTTTTTCCCCTACAAGTAGGGGCTAGGGTTGTCACGTTCTTGCTGTATTCTTGTTTTACATTGGCCCCTGCCGCCATTTTTATTTTGTCGTTGACCAAATCTTTGTAATTCAGCATGTCACCTGTGTTGTCAACCGACGGTTTAGGAAAATAATCGACCGCCCCTAGTTCCAAGGCCATAAGGGTAGGCTGCGCACCATGCTGGGTTAAAGTTGAGATCATGATCACAGGAGTAGGCCTCAAGCGCATTAAATTCTTTAGAAACTGGACACCATTCATTTTGGGCATTTCTATATCTAATGTGATGACGTCAGGGTTATGCTGCTTGATCAAATCACGGGCTTGGTAAGGGTCTTCCGCCGACGCAACAACCTCAAGCATTGGATCAGAGTTAATTAATTGCTCAAGTAATGCCCTGAATACTGGTGAATCATCAACAATCAAAACTTTAATTTTTTTCATCCGAATAGCTCCACATCATCATCATGAAAGCGATGGCTTTCTCTACCTAACTTACTGGCATATTTCTCCTCTTGAAGTTGAAGCTGATGAACTTCAGTGTAAGGTACTCTCTTTAGCCATACCTTTCCGTTCACAGGGTTGAATATAATTCTTCTCGGTTCCAACCCTCCGAGATCTTGAGCAACGACATCTAGCCCTTCCCGCTGAACATAATCCGAAATAAACGCTATATTCTTCTCACCTATCATCGAGTGCCTACCCATCATTTGAGCACCACCAAAAAGTTTAACTTTGAGCTCTGATCTTCGGGCACCATGAGAAATCATGGCATTAATCAACATTTCCATCGCATGGCTACCGTAACGAGAAGCTGTAGAGACAATCTCACCTGGCCGCCATGCATTTATCTCAGATTGACTACAAAAAGGGAGTAAGAAGTGATTCATTCCTCCAATACCAATTAACTCGTCCCACATGCACACAGCAACACAGGATCCCAGTCCTGTTGCGATCAACTCATCGTCTTGCTGACTCCAGTAAAGTCCACCAGGGAAAACCTTGACCATGTGCATTTCTTTCTGAGGATGATAAAAACGATTGAAATGACTATCGTCGTGCATTGGCTTCAGTTCTTTTTGTCCAAACATAGTCATACCTACTGTTTTACGTAAATGGTTTTCCCAAGGTGTCTAAAGAGGTCGCTACAAGATCCAACACTTTCAGAGTGCCCGAGCAACAGAATCCCATGAGGTTTAAGTTGTTGGTAAAAACGCTTTATTAGCTTTTCTTGAGTTTGCTTATCGAAGTAGATCATGACATTTCTGCATGAAATAAGATCAAAGGGCTCCTGCCAGTTCCATTCATCTAACAAGTTAAGCTGTTGAAAGTTGATACTTTGCTGTAGCCCTTTTGCAACCTTTATGTTACCAAGTTGACTGCCTTTTCCTTTTAAAAAGCATGGTTGCAAGTATTTTGGAGGAATAGAAGAAATCGCATCATCGCTGTAGATTCCTTGAGCAGCATGTGAGAGAACCTTAGTATCAAGATCCGTTGCGTAAATCTGAATGTGCTCGAAAGTACTAAAAGCTCTTTTAGAGTACAGCGATGCGACAAAGCTATACGGCTCCTCGCCTGTAGAACACCCTGCCGACCAAAAGTTCAGGTTACTGACGCCTTGCTTGGACCACTCTTTTAACATGACATTTTCGAGAAACTCAAAATGATGATATTCACGAAAAAATTGTGTTTTGTTGGTTGTCAGGCTATTGATGAAACCAACCCGCTCTTCACTATCTTGCTCAATGAGAAGCTTATAATCAGTGAAACGACGAAGCCCTAGCCGCCTTAGCTGGCGGCTAATTCGACCATAGACCATGGTACGCTTTCGATCAGAGAAATAAATGCCTGCATGTTTGTGCATAAACCATTGAATGAACCTAAAATCTGTATCTGTTAGTTCAAACTCGGTTCCACCTACAACATCCTCTTCACGGCTTAAAACTCTTCCCATTCGTCCCCTTCCTCACTAGCCTGAAAACCGGAGTTAGCTACTTTTGGGGTTCGTATCTCTCTTACGTTACTCTTTGGGGCCGATGGAGTGGGCCTTTTAACTTCCAGTGTTGCCACATTGTCATCAGTAGCGAAGAAATTCATTAGATGAAGTAACTGTTTACCTTCGTCTTTAAGTGATTGGCTAGCCGCTGATGTTTCTTCAACCAAGGACGCATTTTGTTGGGTCATTTCATCCATGGTCGCGATTGCACGATTGATTTCATCGATACCCGTGGACTGCTCTAGGCTAGAAGAAGCAATTTGAGCAATAAGCTCCGTCACTTTTTCGACAGCTTCCACTATTTCACTGAGTGTATCTCCAGATTCATCAACCAGCCTAGAGCCCTCATCGACTTTCTCGACACTGTCTTTGATTAAGCCTTTAATCTCTTTGGCTGCCGCTGCACTTCGTTGTGCCAAATTACGAACTTCTCCTGCCACTACCGCAAAGCCACGGCCTTGCTCTCCGGCACGAGCTGCTTCAACGGCAGCATTAAGTGCCAATAGGTTTGTTTGGAAAGCAATTTCGTCAATAACCCCAATAATATCAGCAATTTTCTTGCTCGCATTATTGATCTCAGACATCGCTGATACCGCTTGCCCAACGACATCACCACCTTTACTGGCTTTCTTGGTCGCATCTTCAGCAAGAGTATTGGCTCCTTTGGCATTATCGGCATTTTGCCTCACAGTTGCCGTCATCTGTTCCATGCTAGCTGCAGTTTCTTCTAAGTTCGATGCTTGAGCCTCAACACGCTGACTTAAATCGTTATTTCCCTCAGCAATTTCTGTAGAGGCGGTTGCTACACGAGCAGAAGATTGGGTGATTTTTTCTACCATATTTCGTAGGTTGACAATGGATGTATTCACCGCATCTGACAGCCGCCCAAACTCTCCCTTGTTTTCAGACATATTAGTATTCAAGTCACCATCTGCCACTCGACTCATTACGTCAATACATTGGCCAATCGGCTCCACCATGGTATCAAGCAAACTATTGATGCCATCACCCAGTTCTTTCATAAAACCACTGTATACCGAGGTATCTATGCGCTCATTTAACTCTCCGGATATCGCCCTTTGAATTAAAGATTCAACCTGCCTCTGCCCATCCTGCTGCTCAGTAATATCTTCCCACTGAAGCGCTGGCCCAATGTAGTTACCCTGCGTATCGTGCATCGCAATACAAGTTAAGTTAAATTCCAACTCCCCAACAGCAATGTTTGAAGAGAAAGGCAGGCGATCTGGATTATTGATTATATTTCTTTGATGACTTGGTTTTTTATGGAATACATCAATGTTCTTATCCACTAAATTACTCGCGTCAAAGCCAGGCAAAGCTTTTTGTAAATCACTTTCTCGCGACTTAAGTAAGTGAGATAGAGATGGATTGAGGTATTGAATCACCCCCTCTTTGTCCGCCATCATTAGATTAGTAGTCATACCTTTGACAGCAGAGGCCAAGCGACTCATTTCCTGATCTTTGGCTCGTTTTGCCGTGACATCTTTCCACTCTAGCGTGTTACCAATATAGTTGCCTTTAGCATCCATAATAGCGGCAACGTTAAGCTCTATTTTTATGTCTGCGATATCGATATCGGTTTTATATGGAAGATTGTTTGGCGTCGATAGTAGCTGCCTTTGGTGAGCAGGGTTTTTATGAAACTCATCGATACAACGTCCCATTAACCACTCCTCTGATGCGGTAAAGCCTGACCACACCGTTCGAAGTGCAGCCTCATGTTTGCCAAATAGCTCAACGGTTGACTGGTTGACATATGTGATATTAAAATCCCTGTCTATCATTACCATTGCAGTTTGAGCTTGGTCAACTGCTGCACGCAAGCGGGCAATATCATCTTTTTGCTTAAGAGCTTCAGTGACATCAGACCATTCCAACGTATTACCGGCATAGTTCCCATTCTTGTCGATTATGGCACCAACATTAAGTTCAATTTGTACATCTTTTACAGTAATGGTTGTGGTATAGGGGAGATTGGATGGATTAGAGAGTAATTGGCGCTGGTGGGCAGGGTTTCCATGAAAGCCATCAATACAGTATCCCATCAAAAACTCTTCATCGGCTCGAAAGTTAGGCCAAACAGACTGAAATAAGCTTTCATGAGTTTTCAGTAAATCAATGGACTTCTGGTTTACGTAGGTAATATTGAAATCCCTATCAATCATCATTAACGCTGTTTGCGCTGCATTGAGTGCCGAAGAAAGCTGCTCTTTAGACAGCCCTCGTGTTTCAGGCTCATGCTCCTCCATTAAGCTATCTGATGCGACCGCCTCAAATTGCTCTATGACCTTTGATTTAGCTTTACGATTCCAAAATGCCATGAGTCACCTCTCCCTGATTGTTTCGTATGACTTAATTAGGCCAAACTTTGATCCCTGTGTTCTAGTTCAGCCAACTCTGCCACATCGAACAGAGCCTCAAGTTTTATTAAAATCAGATGACCATTCTCTACCGATGCAAGACCCCGGATATAGCTATGGTCAACCGTACGTGATACATATGGTGCTGGTTTTATTTGCTCATCGGTTAAGGGGTAAACTTCTGATACCCCGTCGACAATAATACCTAAAGGGTGCATCTGAGCATCATTAAGAACAATCACAACGGTCGTTGCACTTATCTCTGCTGGAGGAAAACCAAACCGAGCTCGTAGATCAACAATGGGGACATATTCTCCACGAATTTCTAACACCCCAAGCATATAGGAAGGAGAATTAGGCACGTCTCTAACCGCTCCCCACCCTCTCACTTCTCGTACATCAAGGATAGGGACACCATATTCATCTTCGCCCAAAATAAAGCTGAGAAATTCCTGTGGCATCATCATGATTCCCTCCCCAGAACACGCTCAATATTTAGCAGCTCCTCGGTATTGAGTAGAGACATCACCTGATCACCGACATTCAATAAACCTTGTAAGTAGGGCGTAACTAACGACTCCCCTACACTGGGATACAACTCATTTTGCCCTTGACTAACAACATCACTCACTGCATCAACGACCAAGCCCATTAAACGTTCACTTTCATCAAGTTTAAGACGAAGCACGATAACCACTGTGCTTGGCAGGTATTCACTACGTCCTACGCCAAAGCGACACCTTAAATCAACGACAGGAACGATCATACCGCGCAAATTAATCACACCTTTTACAAATTCAGGAGCATGCGGAATGGGGGTTGGTCTTTCCCAGACACGAATCTCTTCCACATCATTGATTTCTACGCCATATAACTCACTATCTAGCTGAAAGCTTAAAAAGTCCGCACTTTCTGAGACGCCCTGTTCTTCAGCACTCTCAGATGAGGCTTGTCGTTGCAGTGGCAGCGCTATTTTTGACGCGACATCATGTGCCGTTATAGCCGTTTCCATTTTCCCTCCTTAAGCCGCAAGGCCCTTGCTTGCAGAGTCAGAAGCTCTGTTGAGAAAACGTGTAATTAAGCCTTGAATATCTAAAATTAAAGAGACAGAACCGTCTCCCAAAATGGTCGCGCCAGAGATACCTGCAACCTTGCTGTAATTCGATTCTAAACTCTTGATAACCACTTGCTGTTGATCAAGAAGCTCATCAATCAATAGTCCTACTCGATTACCTGCCGCTTCAACAAAACAAAGGATTCTCGCGTCTAGAGACCCACTTTGTCCCATTTCTAACTCTTCTTGAAGTCGCAAAATAGGGATGTTTTCCTCACGTAACCGATAGAGCTCCACTCCCCCAGAAGCCGACTTAATACAAGTTGCATCTATCTGAATTGATTCCACTATTGTCAAAAGTGGGATGATGTATACTTCCCCTCCTACTTTGACCAGCTGTCCATCAAGTATTGCAAGAGTAAGTGGCAAACTAATAGTAAAGCAGCTACCTATGCCAATTTCTGATTCCACTTCAATATGTCCGCCGAGTTCTTCGATGTTTCGCTTTACAACATCCATTCCCACACCTCTTCCAGAAATGTCAGAAACTTCCTCTGCGGTTGAAAAGCCTGGCGCAAAGATTAAATTCATTATTTGCTTATCAGTCATATCTTCACGGCGAGCCTCCGCCGCAAGTACACCTTTTTCAGTCGCCTTATTCCAAAGCTTGTCACAGTCAAGCCCAGCACCATCATCTTTAATCTCGATCACTATAGAACCACCTTGATGAAAAGCGTTTAACTTGATCACTCCTTGAACGGGTTTGCCTCGCTCTAAACGAACATCTGGCTGTTCAATGCCATGATCAATCCCATTTCTAACCAAGTGAACTAACGGGTCAACAATGCGTTCAAGTACTGTTTTATCGAGCTCTGTCTGCTCTCCTTGGATTTGTAAATCAACCTGCTTATCGAGTCGACTGGATAAGTCGCGTACTAATCGAGGAAATCTGCTAAATGCAAAGCTCATCGGTAACATGCGAATGTTAAGGACATTTTCTTGTAGATCTTTACTATTCTGAAGTAGTTGGGCTAATCCAGCTTTAAGTTTCTCGAGTTTATCGATGGCAAAATCGTTACCAATTTCTGTCAGCATTGATTGAGTAATCACCAGCTCTCCAACGAGATTGATTAGGCTATCGACCTTATCGATATCTACTCGTATCGAACTCACACTGGATTCAGATTTTGCGATTTTAGACGGCTTAGGATCGGATTTGTCCAGGTTAGAAGCCATGGTGTGGGCGTCCGGACTCTCAGGATCTCCTTCAATGGGTTGCTCTTTCTCAACATCACATTCATTCGAGCCTGGCAGTATTCGCTCGATTACGAGATCACACTCATCTTCAACCCACTCAAAAATCTCACGAATATCATCTTCTGCCACTTCAGCTGGAAGGTGTGCTGTCCACTTTAAGTAACAAAGTTCAGCTTCAATATCTTCGATATTGGGTAGCTGGCTTTCATCGGCACTAATCACACAGGATTCATGCAATTCTTTCAGCTCTCTCAATATTCTCAGTGGATCATTGCCACTAAAAAACATTTCTGCATGAGGCTCAAATTTCACCTCCCAATCAGCCTGTTTAGAAGCACCTGAAGCAACATCATTTAAAGCTAACGATGATGAGGCGTCAGTATCACCATTAACTGATTCGCCCAATAAAGCATTGAGCTGATCACTCACATGATTTTGAAGGCCAGTGTCAACATCACTACCTTGCTCATGCCCCTCAAGCATTGCATGAATACAATCACCACTTTTGAGTAACAAATCTACTGTGTTAGCACTCAATTCTCTTTGGTGGTTGCGTACTAAGTCTAGATAGGCTTCTACAGAATGAGTAAACTCACTAATATCGAGCAAATTAAAAGTAGCTGCCCCTCCTTTAATCGAATGCGCGGCTCGAAATATAGTATTAATTGACTCATCTTCGACACAACTTACATCTAGATTGAGGAGGACATCTTCTAATACTTCAAGATTTTCACGACACTCTTCGTAAAACATCTTGCGCAGTTGTTCCATATCTAAAGCCATAAACTTTCCCCTTACTTGATAACGTGTCTCTGTATAGATCTCGAGATCAAATAACGCGTTTTAATGTTTTTAAGAGCGTTTCAGGGTTAAATGGCTTAACCAACCATCCTGTGGCACCAGCCGTTTTACCTTGCTGTTTTTTTTCAGTACTGGTTTCGGTAGTTAGCATTAAAATAGGTATGAATTTATATTGGGGCTTATCTCTCAGTGCTTTAACTAACTCAAAGCCCCCCATTATGGGCATGTTGACATCAGATATAACGACATCAAACTTGTGACTGGCTACCTTGGTAAGTGCATCTCGACCATCATTAGCGGTTTCAACTTCGTAGCCCGCATCACGCAATGTATGGCTAACCATTTGACGTATTGACACAGAGTCATCTACTGCAAGTATCTTAGTCATATTGATTACTCCCCGACTTTCGTTATTCCATCAAACACCTCACACAGTCCCAGGTTTTGTATACTTTCGGTTAGAAGCTGTGTCGGCTTAATAAGATAAATCTCTCGGCGATGTTTTTTTGCGGAAATAAAAAGACAAGAAAGGAGTTGGATGCCAGCAGCATCGACGCGCGCTACATTCTCAGCGCTCACTTCTACTGCGCCTTGGTGTGCAAACCATGTTTGATATTGAGTCGTCACATCCAATACTGTCGAGATGTCTAGTGACTCAGGAAGTAAACAATACATGTTTCTACCTTTTATTTTTTATATTTCCTAGCCGTTGGTTGAAGCATACGCCTCAATCTGAGTGTAGAAAGGAATTGCGGATTAGCCAACCAAACTCAACCCCATTATGAACATAAACACACATTATTTATAAGAAAATTAATAGAATAATCTTATTTTCAATACGTTATACGAATTGTCTTTATCAAAAAAACCATATTTTTCTAATGGAATAGAAAAATATGGTTGTTAAAATAGTCGATGGCGAGTTTACACTGTAAATACAACAGTGTTTTACAGGTGCGAGAAAAAGTGAGCCCTCTTATAAAGAGGATATTTACACTGTAAACACCATTGTTACTCTTGGTTGGATTTTATTAATGCTCTGAGCTCATCTCTGATTTTTTGCTCCAACTGCTTCCTTCCTGATACTACAAACTCTTCACAGCATTGTCTCCACGTTCGCTGCTGCAAAACCTTACGTACCAGTAGATCCGATGATTCCTTGATGAGAATTGGTGATGACAATATCCAATCAAATAGAAATGGCACAACACTTTCGTAGCTTGCCCCTCCCATAGAGTAGTTATCAACGACAGCAGGAAGTTCAGCTTTATCTGTAGAAATGTTGTTCGTCACTAGTAATCTACGAATAATGTCTACTTCAACATCGGAAAAAAGGCTGCTCAATAAATAAATCATTGCTTGTCGATGACAACTTACAGCGTTCTCTAACCAATCAACCTCTCCCTTAATCATGATAATAGAGTGGCAACCACTTGCTTGATCTCTCTGTGTACCCAGTTTAACAGGAGAAAAACCCGCTTTAGTCCAAAACCGAATCAGTTCATCAGTGGCACCGAAGCTAGTTGACATAAAATCACACCTTGATTGTTTGGTGAGCCGAGAAAGCACCTCTGTCCCAATCCCCATTCTTTGAGCATCTGGGTGTATTGCGATACGCATTATACGGGTGCTATGTTGACGTGCTGCGTGACAAATACCAAGTTGGTTAGCCAAAGTCACTGGCACCAAGTGACCTCTTGGACGTCGCCTACCATGTTGAATTGATTTAATCAAGCTGTCCTCTAACCCACCTTCATCAATGGTCATTACACAACCAATACACGCTCCGTCAGAAAAAGCTATATATAGCTGTATTGCCTCTTCTTCTAACAGTAACATAAGATCACTTGGTGCTGTTTGATAATGAGCATTCACCAAAAGTGCAAAACTGGCTCGTAATAAAGAGGGTTGTTTAATCAAGTTTTGCTTAAGAACTTTTTCTAACCTAATGTCTGAACCTCGGTTTAATTTCAGTGGTTCAAGTTCAGCATCTAGCAAAAAAGTGTCAAATAACCAGTTTTCTAATGGGTCATCCTTCGCCCAACGAATAGGTTGATGGAGGTGGAAAAAGGACGTATTTGGCCTCTTACCCTCAAGCCAATCTTGAAACTTCACAGTAAAGCCCCTTCCACAGCCTTCATAACCATGAACTGTGGTAGAGAAAACACAACGGTGATAAAGAGTCACAGCTTTCTGCAGCATCGGAATGGGAATAGCTGACGCCTCGTCAACAAGCAATAAATCGCACTCCGGTTGACTAGTAAGCAATTCATCCGGAGCAATAAACTCTATAGATGAATGCGAATAACAAATCTTACCTTTCTTTGTTTGGGCACCTAACAATTTCTTTTGGGCATGTTCAAAAACAGGCCGTACTGTTGCCAAACTGGGGGCTGTAACAAGAATCTTTATCTGGCGCTGCTCCATGAGCTCGGCCGATGCGATACCTAATGCGCTGCTTTTTCCTCTGCCTCTATCAGCGGTCATCACGAGTGGACGCTTGCGATGACCAGTAGAGACTTTTTTTATTTTTTCTATCGCTATGACTTGATCGCCGAGGGTAGCTGATGATGGAACCTTAACCTCTTTTACCTTAGGTAAGGGCTTATATTGCTCAAGTTGAATCAACTTTTTAAAAGCACCTTGTAGCCATTGCTGTGCTAATGATGAAGTGTTAGTTAACCTTGGTAATATAACGACTAAACCGCCTCCTCGCACACTTCCCAAGGCGGCGCAGAATGAATTTGCGTCAAATCCCCCCGAAAGATCGCAAATCAATAACTCACATTCTTGCCCTAGCAAAGTTTTTCCCTGTTTATAAGAGATATGGCGAATTTGGTCGTCGCTTACTGACCCACCTAGCTGAACGATGTCAGAATCGGAGACGAAACTTTTGAGAGTATCTACAGTAGAGCAGATCCATTCATGGTCCCCGTACATTACCAACCCATATCTATGATTAGTTTGGCGAGCGAGTTCAATAAGACGGGTAAAGTAATCAAGCATGGTAGAGATCAGTCATTGAGAATAAAAGAATTATAACAACTTGGCTCAATAAATGAGAGTGATAAAAAAGCCGCTCATGGCGGCTTTGTAAACTAAAGTATTTTCGTTAAAGAATTCGTATGTGGGCAAAGCTGACAAATATGTCACCCATCTAACTTATTAGTAAGAAAGTTAAGAATTTCTTGCATCAAGTGATCATCTATCTTCTTGAGGTTCAATGCCAAGTCAGATCCTTTTCGATTATAGCTTGCCCTGCCTTTAATCAGCTCAACTTTACTATGACCGGCATTTTTCTTAGGCGCTAGTTCATCAATCCACTGCTCTATGGTTTCTGAAACTTCCTTGGTGATTCGGGCAACCCCTTGCGCGTGGCTTCTCTGCCATACGTAGCCTTCTGAAGACTGGCATCTTTCTAACAGTTGGGTTCGATTCGCTTCACTGAGCTCATTAAACTGCTTATGTAGCTTGACTATTGTCGGACGGCCAAGATCAGCGACATTTGGATACGCTTGAAGTAAAGACAGAGGTAAATCCGCTGCTTTCAACGCACCACTAACCAGAGCTTCACTGCATTGAAACATTTTTGCGAGTGCTTTTTGATCATCTGCTTCACCGCTAGTGAGCTTAGCCCGCATTTCTTTCCCTTTTTCATACAAAGATAAGGGCTTATGAGCATTAGCAACGTCAGACAAAAACTTAGCATGCTCACCGTTAATGTCTTCTGCAACATAGATAAGAAAGTCTTTGTTGGCTAGGATACAGGACATACGTCGACGACTGCCATCCAAAACTTCTATTTTTCCATCAGTACTCTTTCGACCAACCGCTGGGTATTGCTGGCCTCGCTCTTTTAGAGTGCTCAGAATATCGGATAACGCATGCTCATTAAGAAATGCCTGTTCCCGCGCATTATCAGTAAACACTGATGTTTCATGTTCGATTTTGTCAGCCGGAACTTTCAGCAACTCAAAGGTAACCAGATCTTCACCCGCAACCGCTAATTCTATTACCTGAACTTGGTCCTTAGCTGCTTTTTGGGCCTCTTGAGTAGTTGCAACATGGCGCTTATCTGCTTTGCCAAATAACCTTGCATTTAAGTCTGAAGTTTTTATTGCCATTGTTTACTTATCCCTGATTAAGTGATGACCAATTACTGTGAAGAACTCGTTCAAGCTCCAAAGCACTCTTTTGTACCGCATCTTGTGCCGTGGCAAGGGTCTTTTTGCCGCCCTCAAAGTCCCCAGTAGTTAAATCAAACACCGTACTATAGGTATCGGCACAAGTTTCAAATGCACGACTACGAGGAATCGTTGCCATAGTCACTTGATCTCCGAGTAGATAATTCATCTCTGTTAATACTGCAACCTGCTTTTTATTATCGTCCTCAAACATTGTTGGCATTAAACGAACAAACTCTAATCCTTGCCAATCTTGAGGAAACATCTCGTACACGGTTGGTAAATGCTGAAAGAAGTTTACCGTGGATGCCCAATCTAGACGCTTGGCTGCACAAGGGATCAACAGTGCGTTAGAGGCATACATGGCATTCCAAACCAATGGATCAACATGAGGGCCAGTATCTATCATTATGATGTCAAAATCGTCAGAAATTTGATCGATTAATTTTTCTTTTAACAGCTTAACAATATCAAGAGACTGATTTTTAGATAGGTTCTGCCAAGCCTCAGCATTAAACATCGCGTCTTCAGGAAAGGCAGATACAGTCTTGAGGTTTGGATACTGAGTTGGTAACAAGACATTTTTATGTAGAAATTCTTTATCGATATCTACACCTTCTGGAACATTATCTAGCATCACATCCACAGCCGAATAAATATTATCATGATCGGTTAAACTAATCTGTGGATTGAGAAACAAACGCAACGAACCTTGAGGATCTAAATCAATGAGACAAATCCGATAACGTTTATCAAGATTTAAAGCTAAGCAAGCAGCAAGATGTACAGCAGTCATTGACTTACCAGTACCACCTTTTTGATTTTGAACATTTATAATCCAAGGTTTGTTGTCATTATTATTCTTTTGTTGATGAAATTTGGGTACTCCAGCTGCATCCATCAACATATGGGCTTCCTGCAACGAAATAGAATAATGATTGGCATTATTCTTAGTAAACTGATGCCCAGATGCTTCCAGCTTACTAATAGCTTCGTCTAACTTTCTGCGAGTCAGTCCAGAGCGGGTCTCCATAAGGGCTTTTGACATTGGGGGAAAATGCTCATCGCTGCGTTCCTCTAAAACAATCTCAATTCGATCGGCTTGCACCTGAGCCGTTTGCTCTGCGAGTTGAACAAGACTTTCAATTGTTTGGTCTCTTTTCATTGCCACATTCCGTTTTAAGTCACTGATACTAATTGTACAGCAAAAAAAACCTATAACAACAAAAAGCTGAACATACATTTATGAATTAGAATCACATTAATAGGATGAATTTTAGAAATGAGATAGATTTAAGTAAAAAACCTGTCATGAAAGCGAAAAATATAGTGAGAGACTACATACGAATTTTATTTAATTTAAAATATTACAACGTCACTTATTTACAATGTAAATAAAATCATAATGTGTTCGGAACGATTGATACTTAACCATACTTTACGGCCTCTGTAATTTTGACTTATTAGGGATAGAAAATTTAAGCCATTTAGGAAAAAACCATCAGTATGCACCTATAATGGGGGTTGCTCGTAAATTAATGGAACAATGATCAAGAGGAATATCTTGATCATGCTTCCTATAGCAAACTAGAGCTTAGGAACAATGATCAAGAGATAATATCTCCCTGTAAAATAATCTTATATGCCTCTCTGACTTAGATCATTATACGGATCGATGATCAAGTAAATTCAAGCCACGGAAGCATGAGTATATCTTACTAGATTACGGATAAACGTAGATTCACCAAGTAATTTATACAACAAAGTAAGATATGGCATCAATTCGAACAACAAAGAACACATCAAAGCTAAAAACAGCTATCTTCTTGATCATGTTTCCGAGTATATAGAAAATGGAGTATAAATGGTTTTATGGATACGAATGCAAAATCAACGCTTGCCTAGCCTAAAAACAAGCATCCCAAAACAAAACTACTGCAACCTGCCATGATCATAGTTCTGAACATTTTGCCTACATACGATTATAATGATAAAAAAGAGACGTATTCACATCGGTACCGATGTGAATAACAGGTGAATAGACAATGATCATGCTTTCATTAAATTATTGATCATCAGTACGAAGCTGCAGTGATCATAGTTTCGTGAAAAATTGATCATGTTTCCATTTTTAATTGATCATGCTTTCTAGGTATACTTGATCATCCTTTCAAACACTTGATAGAAATAATCTCTATATAACAATCATTTAGGTTAGTTTATTTGGCCGGATCATTGATCATATAATCATATTAGATCATTATAATCATAAAGATCAGGCTAAAAGCTTCCCTTCTAATTTTATTTGATTTCGATTCTTACATAACTGAAACTGGAACCAGTTACCTTTTAGTTGTTCGATCTTGGCAGCAAACTAAAACATTCAACAAACTTTTACTTTCTTTATGAAGTGTTTTTCCCTATCCTTTCCGGATTAATGATTAAATTACGGCCTAAGTTATACGGGTAGCTATCCATGACCTCAAAAGACAAAGTCCTTATTAGAGCGCCCAGAAGCCATAAAGATGGCCACATGTTTGAAGTTTCTGAAGCTGCTGTTAGTTGGATTGAACAATATCAGCACTTTAAAGGTGTCACAAAAAGCATTGTTGAGTTATTAAATCTAATTTCACTTCAAGGTTTTACGAGTAAAGATGGGTTGGTATCAACTACAGAGCTAATTGATGCAACTGATGGGCAACTTACTCGAGCTGCAATACAACAACGATTACGAGCCGCTGTAAATATTGGCTTATTCCAGCAAATTCCGGTTCGGTTTGAACATGGGTTGGCAGGAAAAACCATGTTGCATCGTTTTGTCAATCCCAACCAGTTAATTTCGGTATTAGGTGCAACCAGCCTAGTCACAGAATCGGTTAAGCAAAACGAAAAACAGAAACGCTCTAAAGCGTTAGCACAAACCCATGTCAACAAAAGGCTACTTAATGAGCATGGGCTAAACAATCCTCCAGCGATGAAAGATGAAGCAGATCAATTTGTTGTTTCACCGACAAATTGGGCAGGGATCATTGATCAAGCTCTAGCTCCTCCACGAACTCGAAAGCAATATCAGAAAAGCTTAGTTTCTATATCAGGCACTAAAGCAGTCATCGAGACACGATCATCCAAGAGTATCATGACGGTTGATGATCTTATGACGCTATTCGCTTTGTTTACTCTAACGGTTCAGTACCATGAACATCATCAACATGACTATCATATTGATGCTAAACATGCACCAAACAAAACGCCTTTATACATTACTGATATTCTCTCGTTACGTGGTAAAAAAGACAGTGGACCTGCCCGTGATTCAATAAGAGACAGTATCGATAGAATCGAGTTTACAGATTTTCAACTCCATGAATTAACAGGTAGATGGCTGAGTGAGAATATGCCTGAGGGTTTTAAAAGTGATCGTTTTCGTTTCTTGGCCAGAACCATAACCGCGTCTGAAGAGGCTCCAACAGAAGGTGAAGATGGAGAAATCCGAATAAAACCTAATTTGTATATTTTAGTTTGGGAACCTTCATTTTATGAGGAGTTGTTAACACGTGACTACTTTTTCCTCTTCCCCCCAGAAATCCTGAGACAGCATACACTTGTATTCCAACTGTATAGCTATTTCCGTAGTCGCATGTCACGGCGTCATACCGATGTGATGTTGCTAAGCACATTAAACCAGAAACTGGCTCGCAACATAGAATGGCGTCGTTTTTCAATGGATCTGATCCGCGAGCTAAAAAAACTATCAGAGGATCAACCAAGTGATGATGAGACATTTAACGTCAACCTTTGGGGCTACCATTTAACTATTTCTGCAGTTGTTCAAGGCTCTAAAAACAAAGACTACCAAGTCGACATAAAATGTGATGCAGAGGAAGTATTGCGCTATGCAAGAGCTCGTACCACCAATGCTGGTAAGCGCAATATGGCACCAACATTGCCAAATCCGCTGCGCAATGAGATGGTGACGAAACAGCAGCTAGATGAAATGTCACAAATTATTGATGGTGAGTTTGAGCCTATTCAAAGAAAAGAGCGTTCACCGAAAGGGAAACTTGGCCGTCGGGTTAAGGTACGTAAACACTTAGTTGAGATTAATGCTGACGAGATAACCATTACTTTATCGAAATATACCTCATCAGAAGCTCTAGAACGCTCTGTAACCGCTTTAGCTGCTATGACTGGGCATTCTTATAGTTCTATCCTTGAGGAGTGTAAGGAGCTTATGGAGAAGCTTGATTTTCTGCGTGTGGGTCAGAAGATCATATCCTATGAGGTACTTAGTAAGATTATTGAGCTTTATAACAGTCAAAATGAAGTTAAGCACCTTTCGATTGAACGCTTGATAGCAGGGCTTGCTGTGAGAAGAAAGGTATGTAAGCAAATCTATGAAGGGCATTTGGACGAGAATGTGTTTCGAGCACTTGATGAAGTCGCGGTGTAAAATAATTTGTTGGTTGCTTGAATGACTCTAAGTTTGCCCAAGGTGTCCAAAAACTATTGTCTTAGATTGGAACTTTATGCTTGGTTAAGGAAGATTAGTTTTTGAATATCAGACATATCTCCTACATTCTGCTGACAATTATATGACATTTGCTTTTTATCTTTTGTCTATTATTTACCGCGAATAGACAACCTTTTGTCCTTTCTAATGAATGAGGGATCTGGATTATCCCTTGTAGATTGGCTCATATTGTTACATTCATTCTGAATATTTTGCGAGTTCTTAGAACTCGCTTTTTTTCCCCTCCCACTCTATAGAAAGCATGATCAAGGCTTATATTTGATCATGCTTTCGTGCGATGTTTAAAGTAGGTTCACCTTATTTGCGATCTCAGCATAAGTTACAGAGTCTCTTCCTGCTTCAACAAATCCGTCTTGGGGCATATAAGAAATGCCAAGTGCAGCACGTGAGTTTATATAGTTAGCCTTTTGGTCACCTCTCCATTTTTTGATCATTCTGAGCCGAGCTCCGCCTCCTGCAGCTGGCTTTGCAAGTCCACCAGGACTCAAACCAGTACCTGCAATATCTGGAGATGGTATTCCTCCTACTCTTACTGCTAAGTTAGTGGCGCCATTAATGGTGGCTTTGGCAGAATCGCCTATTGGATTTAATACCTTATTGGTGGAGCCGGGCACTTTTGTCCAACCGACATAGATTGCACCCTTGTCGATTTCATTGGTAATTCGTTGTATGCCGTTACTATTTAAGTGATCTAATATACTGCTGCGACTATTGCCAGAGATTATGATGTCTTTGGAACCCATCTGAGTATTAGAGAAGATATAGTCCCCTCTGCTACTTTTTACTGCTGGAACAGGTTGATTACGCTGACGTACGCCTCCCAAGCTTCCCTGCTCTACGACTGATGTTCTAGATCTTTCTGTTACTATCCCCCCCTCCTGATGCATATTCGCATGGTGACGGGATAGAGGTGTACTCAGTTCATATCGGTGACTTGAGTGTCGGACTAGGGGATTGGGACTCGTGACTCGGCCACCTGCCTTCCTTACGGGTACCATAATGACTTTATCGTACTCTATTGGCATATAGTTGGGCCATTTCTTTTCCAAGCACTCGAAATAGTCATTGAAGAACTCTGTTAGTTTGTCAGAGTCTATGCCCTTGGAGCCATCAGATACTGTAAGTAGATATTCACCACTATTTGGCTCAAAAAAACTAAGGCCTCTTTTTTTATCCAATAAAAAGCCGACGCTATGACCGACATCTGAGCCGGTGAGATCATAGCTGAGAGTAAAACCCACGGGAAGGTCACCTTGCGTTGCTCTTCGGGAAATCCCTCCCACTAAACTGTTAACACATCTTTGTTGATCAGTGATATTTGGTTTTGATGGGTTTTTGGGGACAATTGATATCGGAGGATCGTACTCTAGCTTGAGTGAATCTAAACTATCCTCAGGCTTATAAAGATTATTTTTACGTTCAGCTTCTTGCAGTTCAGAAGCTCTTTCGAATAATTTTTTGGCCCGCTTACTTTCTTGAACTGGTTTGTGTTTAAGAGCTGGGAATTGAGTTCGGCCAAAAACTTTTTTGGTTAGCTTTTCATTTACCCATAAAGCTGAAATTTGCTGGCAGGCCCCTCTATTGGGGATACTGGAACCTTTTGATATCAGCTCGTCAAGCAAGTTTCTTTGAATGAAGTGACTTTTTAATATGTGTTTTTGTTCAAGGGTTTTGAATGAAGGCTCTCTACTGGGGCCTGAATCGAGCTCATATCGAGTGCTACTCGCATACCGAGCACGGCTAGGATCTGAGCAAAGGTTAGATGTTCTCATACGTTTTGGAGCGCTGTTTAGTGAAGGAAGCGGCACGACGAGAAACTCAAACAATTCTCGAGTGGTATTTTTAACCACTGGCATCGCGAGCTTTAACATATCTCTTGTGACTGCCCGTTTAAGAGCATTTCCTTTCAGCCCTTTTGTGATATGAAGTCTTACTGACGATCTAAATGCCACTTTTCCTGCAGTGGTTAGTTTTGTGATAGGAATACCGATACATAAAGCGGTAACGATAAGATCAAATACATCAAAGAGGATGCCATCTATTTCTGACGAAAGATCAAACTCATAACTTGGGTCGTTAACTAAAGCGTTGAATAGGTCAAAGAAAGGCACAAATGAGGGGAGCTTTTCCCACCATTCACTGTCTTTTAGAAACGCTTTGTAAATATTGGCGTTATATAGCATGACTTCGCGAGCTTCATCTTCGACGCAGTCGTATAGGGTATCGTAGGAGGTGGATATCCCTTTGATTGGAATACCTGGAAGCGAATTAAGTGTGAGGGCTGCAATGGGATTCAGATTAACTAAAACGCTTTCATTTTTGACTTCCCATGCTTCGTTGTCAAATGCACAGTTTCTGAACATAACGTGGTTACTATCATAGTCAGCTTGCGGTGTCGGCAGGATAGTGTCCGGATTATAACCGAGATGAGAAAGTAGCGCCTTGGCATTGTCTTTGGTTTCGCTAAGCCAATTAATAGATTGATTTCCAGTTTTGATTAACTCACGGACTAGTCGAGTTACTTGATTGTCTTGTGTAAGATCAATGTAGCCAATAGCAGTATCATGCATGAGCGTCGAGATTACCATGACTTGGTCAGTATTTAGTTTGACTATGGTGATCCTTCCAGAAATAGTATGGTATTCCTTGAACAGATTTTTAATCGTAGTAAAAACATTGGAAATAGCTTCTCCCGTCTTTTTCACTACGACTTTTCCCCTAAAAAAGACGCCGAAAAGGACTAAGAGCGGTTCGTCACTTTGGGCAAGAAAATTAGAAATGGCGACGGCTTTCTTGTCATCACTGTCTAAAGTGGCAAACCGCTGCCACATTTTTTCTATTTCGTCATATTTATAGAAGGGCCTGATAAGCTCAAAACGACCAAGGACTTCCGCTTTTTCCTTCGTGTCTAAAGGGTTGACAGAAGATTGGCAAAATGCAGAAGAGGTAAAGGTTTGAGAGTCTTTTAGCAGAAGGGCTTCGGGGAGCTTGTCATTTTTGTAGTCTGAAAATTGCTGGTAATATTCATGTTGATCGACACACTCACTCCATTTTTTCAGTTGGGTAAAGTGGAAGCTTGGTAATGCTGGTAGTGAATCACGTTGACCTGATGTATAGATGTTGAAAACCCATTTCAAGTTTTCAGCGGTAATCTTACTATTGTCATCAAGAAAAAGGGTGATATTACCTGTACTGACGTGCTTGGGGAAAATACTCTTCAACATATCGCGCGTATGTATCGAATAGTAGTTAACTGAATGGTTTCCATCATCGCTGAATCTGCATAGTACTTTGCAAGGGAGGCTCTTTCCTTTGCGTTCGAGATAGTCTTTTATTAACTGAGGGTGCTGCCATTTGGCAATGTGATGCATTCTTCCTGCATATAACATGAAGTGTGTGGAACAGAGTATTCGGTATTTCTTGTGAAACCTCGTTTCGTCTTTAATTTCACCCAAGCAGAAGCTTTCCCATAATCCATCTTTGATTGAACCAGCATGTTCAATAGCTTGTTGTAGGGTGTTACTTATTTCATCATCATGATTAGTGATATTGAGTCGGTCCCCGAGTTCTAAATCGAGAATGCGAGATTTAAGACGAATTGATCGCTGTTGATCAGGGGTTAATTCATCACCAAAGTGAACATAATTCTCGCTCGCGGTAATGTCGGGAAGAAGAGGGTGGCCTTGATAATTTAAAGATTGGGGTAATTCGCTATGCTTAGGCTTAGATATAAGTCTAAATTCTTCGGGCTGTCCGAGAAGGAGAATTTTTTGGACACTTTCTGAAGGATGATTTGGGTACTTGAGATAGTCGATGAGTTGATTGCAAAGCTGTCGATTTATCTTGTTGATCTTGATACTATTTTTTATTCTTTGGGATGAGCTATGTTGATTCAAAATATCTTGTAGCTGTGCTCGTTGATTCAATAAAGAAGCAAGACATGTTTCCAGCATGGTGTGCTTCTCTGAACTGGAAGTGTTACTACTTAGAAGTTGTGAGAAGGCTTTGATAGTTAGAGATATTTCCCAATAGAGTCTCAGAGGGCCTTTTGCTGGTTTAAGTACCATAAGTGCAGGACGAATTGATAGTTGGTCAGAGTCCATAGCTAAACTTTCAGAGTTCCTTGCAAGCAGCCCCTCCAAACTTTCTATTTTAAAGATTTGGCTAGTCAGATTAGTGTTTGCCACTGGTGAAGTCATACATTTTCTCTCCCGTAGAGTCTTGGATAATAAATCTACAGAAGGCTAGCATTACTGATAGTTTGATAAATAGTAGGTTTGAACCGTCATCTAGTTTAAATAAACGCGATCGCGGAATTGCTGATATCTGATGTATCAATGGTGCCATTAAACATAGGTGCAATAGAGAAAATTTCTTGGCTATATACCTGAACAATATCGATTTATTATCTTAGAAAGACTGAATAGGTGGTACTAATTCAATGTTTCTGGCTTCACGCTGCATTTGAATTTATTAATCAAATTGATATTAATTCATTTCAAATTATTAGCTTAATCACATTCTGAGTCTAAAATTATTAACAAGGGCAGTATGGTTTTGCTATACGTTAGCTGTCACTGCATGGTTTTTTCGGAGGTTATAATGTCCATTAATTCTATTGACCATGATGAAATGACTGAGATCACTGACAAGTGGGATATCAATGATGAAGTCGAGTCACAAAAGCCAAATAAAAGTGTTAAATCAGCGGAAGCTCGCAGACGCATCGAAGCCTTAAAGGAAATCCGTGAAAGTGGATTGACACTTGAAGAAGCGAAAGAGCTCGGCATATGGCACTGACTTCAACTTTTCAAACAGTCTAAAAAGGGTGGCAATTAAGCCACCCTTAGTTTTGTATGCCAAAGGGGTGGGATATTGTGTTATAGTACCTCTACACTGGTAAACTGACTTTGTGTTGAAATGTCGATAAATCTGTCCACACTCCCAGCAAAAGACAAAAACAAAATAGAGCTTGATAAGCAGGCGTCGTTTCTCGTTTGGAAACTGAGAGAAGCAAAAGCCAGCCCGGAAGAAATAACGCGCAGTGCTGATAAAATTCAAGATCCTGACGAGAGAAATATTTTCCTTGACTCCGTCGCCAAATATAAGCAGATCATGGGACTTGGTTGAGGCATTCTTGCTTTATATTGATAAATTGAAATGGTTTTGTTTTTTGCTAAAATCCTCCGCGTTCATTTGATTTAGAGAGAATATCCCGATGGGAAGAAGTTTTGAAGTGCGTAAAGCCTCCATGGCTAAAACTCAAGGCGCAAAAATTAAGGTTTATTCCAAGTACGGTAAAGAAATTTACATGTGTGCCAAGAATGGCGGCTCCGATCCGGACATGAACCTTTCGCTAAAACACCTTATTACTAAAGCGAAAAAAGACCAGGTTCCGGCACACGTGATCGATAAAGCTATTGATAAAGCCTGTGGTGGTGGTGGTGAAGATTATCAACCAGCGCGTTACGAAGGTTTTGCTCCTGGTGGCGCTAGCGTTATTGTTGACTGTCTCACAGACAATGGAAACCGTACTTTTCAAGATGTTCGTCAATGCTTTGTTAAGACAGGTGCGAAAATTGGCTCTCCCGGTACAACCGCTCATATGTTTGATCATCAAGCGGTATTTCAGTTTAAAGGTGAAGATGAAGAAGCCGTATTTGAAGCACTGATGATGGCTGATGTTGATGTGACAGATATTGAGCTTGAAGATGGGGTCATCACTGTATTTGCCCCACATACTGAGTTCT
The DNA here is from genome assembly GCF_003350295.1 of Vibrio tetraodonis. Classification (GTDB taxonomy): domain Bacteria; phylum Pseudomonadota; class Gammaproteobacteria; order Enterobacterales; family Vibrionaceae; genus Vibrio; species Vibrio tetraodonis. The sequence continues at coordinate 15,123 of NZ_QLYY01000008.1, read as the reverse complement.
TTAAAGCAAAGACGGCACTCAACGCAGAATACCCTGAGTTAACCTTAGAGGTTGAGGAGATTACTTTTGTTCCTCAGAACCACACTCCCGTTACTGGCGAAGATGCTGAGAAATTTCAAAAATTCCTAGATCTTTTAGATGAGTGTGATGATGTTCAGCAGGTTTATCACAACGCTGAGATTTGAGTTAGTTACGTTGAAGAAAAACCGAGTTTTTGAAACTCGGTTTTTTTATGATTTTGTATTGCCAGAATACTCTTAAATCGGTTTACACTGTAAACGCGATGCTTTCTCACGAATAAAATACTACCCAATTGATAGCCTAGTTAGTGAGGCCACACATTTCATCTAATTGGCATCAGGCAAAGGTTTATTTTGCCTGATAGCGAGTATTATTTGAGGTAGAAGGGACATGGCTATCATCCCTGCCATGAGGCTGTACTGGAAGGAGGTAAAGGATTCACCAAGTAATATCAATCCTGATATAATTCCAGCTACCGGATTTGCAATACCGCCAAATGTAAAGTCCACCACTGTCATGCGTTGCAGTAGCCAGACGTACATACCATACCCAAGAGCAGTGTTTAAACCAATTACCCATAGTAAGCCAGCGCCATTTAGTATCGAAAAATGATTTATAACAGCAGAATATCGATCCGGAGAAGCACTGGCATCAAGGATTGCGATTACCGATAGTAAGCAACCTCCAAGAATCATTTGCCAAGTTAATACCGTCCACCAATGGATTCTGTTCCCCAAGGATTTAGTAATCGTACTACCAACAACGATACACATAATAGCGCAAAGCATGGCTAACAGTCCGAGTGGATCAAGTGATATTTGGCTTGGTGAAAATAGTAGCCAAGCCAGCATAACCAAAATGGCACCAGACAAAGCTTGAATGAATGTGGGCCGATGTTTATGCACAAGCCAGTGATACAACATAGCAAATACAGGTACAGATACCATCCCAACTCCTGATATTGCTGAAGGTAATGACTGCGCCATAATGAAGATCAAACAAAAGAAAGCCGCGATATTAATTAGCCCAAGTTTTAGTAGGCTCGGCAAATCTTCACCTTTGGGTAGTGAAGGTTTTAAGGCTAATAACAGCAGTCCAGCAGGCAATGCTCTGAGTGCACCGAGCAAAAGAGGAGGCCAATCAGCCAAGGTATATTGGGTAACCGCATACGTAGTACCCCAGAAAAAAGCGGGAATCATTGCCAGTAGTATATTCATGCTAATTTATCTTTATGTTAAGATACTTTGCGAAATGTACGCTTTTAGTGTGTTATTGTAAAGTATCTTAATGTAAAGGTATTTGATTAGCACAGACTTGAGAGAAAAGGTTATGGATGCAGTTGATCGATTGGTAGCGCAATGGGCGAGAGAAAAACCTGAGCTAGAGACTGAACCTATGGCGATTATGGGAAGGCTTCTTAGAGTGAGTAAATATATGGAAACTCAAGTTGCACAACTTCATAAACAGTACGGACTAACATTCGGAGAGTTTGATGTGTTAGCAACACTGCGTCGCAGTGGCAAACCATTTCAATTAACTCCATCTGAGCTTATTGACTCTATGATGTTGACCTCAGGAGCAATGACAAACCGCCTGGATAAACTAACTTCCAAAGGTTTGATAACAAGACAAAGCAATCAATCTGATCGTCGTAGTTTGCCCGTCCAACTGACAAAACAAGGTGTTGGACTGATTGATAGAATTCTAGAAGAGCATGTGCAAATGCAAGGTCAGTTAGTAAAGGGGTTGAGCCAAGAGCAAAAAAAGCAAATAAACCAAAACCTGAAATGTTTGATGCATGAGTTAGAGAGTAGCTAGGTGAGACGAAATGATTTACTCTTTTATCTTTTTGATTAATTTATTATTCTAGGGCTATCATTCTCATTTCCACATCCTTTTTGGCTTTTACACTGTAAATATAAAGCGGAGAAATAATGCAACCAAGTATTGAGACGCCAAGACTACTTTTAAGACCTTTTCGCCTATCAGATAGTCAGAGAGTTGCGTTATTGGCTGGCCAAAAAATTATTTCAGATATGACAGCAAATATCCCCCATCCCTATACCGAGGAAATGGCAATTGAGTGGATCGGGACTCATTCAGAGAAATCTGAGCATAAAAGCGCGGTTATTTATGCTATTACCCTCAAAGAAAGTGATAGCATTGTTGGTGCGGTAAGCTTTCCTTCCCTAAAGAGTGGGGTTGCTATTTTAGGATACTGGTTAGGGACTGACTATTGGGGGAAGGGAATTGCTCTAGAAGCTTCGCAAGCTCTGATAGGTTACGCAAAGCGTGAGCTCAAGGTTTCTAAAGTTGAAGTTCAGCATCTTGCTGACAATCATCAGTCCTGCTCTGTGATTAGAAAACTTGGAATACAGTATAAAGAAAATCGCTTTGTCCAAGTGAGGGGAAAATCCCGAGAGGTATGCGTTTATCGTAGCTCTATAGCCTGACTTGATTTTTTAAATATGTCCTTGTTAATCTTTTATCTCATTTCCTGATTTCGTCTTCATTGGCTTTTACGCTGACACGTGAGTTTAGGCACGATTTAACGAATAGTTAAAAAACTCCACATTTCGCCCCTACATAAAACACAATGCTATCAATGGCATATAGTGTGATCTGGGTCTCATTTATAATCCTATTTGATAATTGATTAATCAGTTACTACTTTTTTAGTAACTGCCGAAAATCATGAGGGGCAAGTTTTGAAAAGGTTAAAGGTAGTATTTATTGTTCAAGTGATTGTAGCACTAACCTTTGTGCTGCTCGTTTCTGCGTTTATTAAATATCAGACTTTCAAAGGAAACTTACACCAAGAGTTAGAAATCAATGTGCAAAACACTAGTCAACGCATGTCGATAAGTCTTCCTAAAGCGGTGTGGGATTTTGACTTGGATACTGCCAAAGTTGCAATGTCTGCTGAACTTGATTTACCTGAGATTGCTGCAATCCAACTTATTGATGCCCAAGGCAGCGAACTGCTATTTTTGACCAAGGAAGGAGAGGGCGAAGAGAAACAGCTTGTTGACGTAACCAACAAAGATTCCTTCCCAGAAGAATTGAGCCAAACTACCGAACTTACCTTTGTTGATTATGGCGAAGAAAACAATGTCGGTAAGGTCGTCGTCTATTTCGATACAGACGCCATGGACGCCAAGCTTGCAGATTCCCTTCGTACAAGCATCATCGAACTTGTTGTGTTAGACCTGATTATTTCCGTTGTGATCATTGTGGCGCTTTCAATCACAGTATTAAGACCGATTGCTCAGTTGACGGATGTCATAAAAGACCTTGCGTCTGGTGATGGTGACTTAACCAACAAGCTGGCTCCTGCAAAGTACCGAGAATTTGATGCAATCACAAATGGGATAAATACATTCACAGAATCTCTGCGTGTCATTGTAAAAGAGGTGAATGAGTCTTCTGAAGCGCTCGGTGAGAAAGCCCAGGCTAACGGAGCAACGGCGCGAAAAAATGCTGACAGTTTAGACTCACAGAAACACCAGTTGACGACAGTAGCAGCTGCAGCGACAGAGCTAAACCAGTCAGTGGCTATTGTTGCTGACACCGCCTCTGAAACAGCAGATCAGGCACAGACGGCGACAGGGTTAGCTTCCAGCGTTAATAATGCAATAGAAAGCTCTGCCACAGATATTATTAACATGCGCGAAGAGATGAATCATGTTAATGCCGAAATGCATATTTTGGTGGAGGAAGGCGAGAAGATCACTACCGTCCTTAACGTTATTAATGACATTTCTGAACAAACCAACTTGCTTGCTCTTAACGCTGCGATCGAGGCTGCTCGAGCTGGCGAACAAGGAAGAGGGTTTGCTGTGGTTGCTGACGAAGTCCGTAACCTCGCGGTAAAAACCAGCGAGTCGACAGAACAGATCCAGAAAAATATTACCGCTTTGGGTTCAGCGACCAAGTCAGTCGAAGACGAACTGACTCGTATAGCAACGCTTTTGGAAGACACAGCGGCAAGAGTGAGTGAATCTCAAGAGTCTGTCGGGGAAGTTCAGAGCCTAATCACCATAATATCTGATCGCAGTGGTCAAATATCACAAGCTACTGATGAACAAAGAATGGCGGTCGAAGAAATAAGTCGAGCAATTGTCGAAGCGTCTGAAGCAACGAATGAAGTAGCGTCAGGTGCTGATCAAAATGCACAAACAACAGAGGAAGTGCTTAGCTTGAGCCAGAGTATTGCAAACCATATGTCTAAATTCCGAACTTAAGCTAAATAGTTATTGAGGACCTGTTATGAAAAACCTTTTATTGCTGGCCGTTGCGGCCCTTTTTTCGGTGCAGAGTGTTGCTGCAACCGTAACAGCAGCTCAAGATCCATGGGCTCCCTTTGTCCAAAAAGATACCAGTAGTCCCGGTGTTTCGGTTGAAATTTTAACCGAAGCGATGAAAACACAGGGCTATGACGTAGATTTTAAAATAATGCCTTGGACTCGGGCGTTAAACGAAGTTAAAGATGGAAGAATTGATATATTGGTCGCCACATGGTTTACCAACGAAAGAACGGCTTTTCTCAACTATAGCGAACCCTATCTTGAAAATTCACTCAAGTTCATTAAACGTAAAGGTGACGCTTTTGAATACAACGGCATGGATAGTTTATCGGGAAAAACGGTTGGTATCATTCGCAATTACGGTTATGGCGATGATTTCCTTGGTGCAAGCAACTTCAAGAAACCTGAAGCTAACGATTTAGTCTCCAATGCGAAGAAGCTGGTTGCCAAACGGATTGATCTAACTTTAGAAGATGAATTAGTGGCCAAGTCGACTTTATCCGGCGCGGGGATGAATCTGGCTAATTTCGAGTTTACTAAAAACGCTTTGTCGGTTAATCCACTGCATGTTACTTCTGGTTTAGCTAACTCTAACAATGGCAAATACATCGACGCGTTCAACAAAGGGCTAGCGGAAATAAAGTCAAATGGAACCTTTGATAAAATTTTGGCCAAGTATGGAATCAAGTAATTGATATAGAGTCGATAATAGTTTGGGGCTGATAACACAGAGCGTGTGTTATCAGCCCCAAAAACATAAGCCAAGTTTCACAGTCCTTACCTTGGGGCATTCGCTCTCTCTGAACTTTATTATTTACCCTATTCTTGAATGTGTTAAGCGCTTAAATAAAGCATCTAAATACCTTATTAATACTATGTGATCTTATATTTGTGATTTTTGTCACCATCTTAAATTGATGGTGGTTTATGTCTTTTTTGAACGAATTTTAAACACAATCGGTTTGGTTGCTTTTTGTTTAGTTGTTGTTATTTAATAATTTTATCTCTATACCCACTCACTTTATATTGACTCTTTTCTTTATAGTTCCATTAATGAAATGTTAGTTTGCGCATACGAGGGGTGAGCTTCGATCTTGATCTAAGCATAATGCGCCACTTGTAACATTCTCCTTCAAAGTGTAAAGAATAATCCGCATAAATAGCATGGTTATTGACTGTTTTGCTGATTTTTTTACTTTGTTCTTTGTATCAGTGTTACACGCTCAACACATAAACATTCTAATGAATATAACAACTGAGCTTCAGTGTATGAAAGCTGAACTCGGACAAACATCGAGAAAGTTAATGGAAGCCTCAAGATATAAACGCATCTTGTCTAGAGGAAGTTTGGCGACGGCCATTCTTTTTTTATCTGGGTGTAATTCTGCTTTACTTGACCCCAAAGGCGCTATTGGCGTTCAAACAAAAGAGCTCATAATTACGGCCCTTTTGTTGATGCTAATTGTTGTCATACCCGTGATTCTAATGACAGTGTATTTCGCATACCGATACCGAGATACGAATACTGATCAAGAGTATGCGCCTGACTGGTCACATTCGACTAAGATAGAATTGGTCGTATGGACGATTCCTATCATTATCATCGCTATTCTTGCCGTTATAACATGGCGTTCAACACACGAGCTTGAGCCTTCTAAGCCTCTTGAAAGTGACGTTAAACCTATGACGATTGAAGTAGTGTCGCTTGACTGGAAATGGTTGTTTATCTATCCGGACGAGAACATTGCTACTGTCAACTATGTCGCTTTTCCTAAAGATGTGCCTGTGACGTTTAGACTCACCTCTGACAACATCATGAACGCATTCTTTATCCCACGTTTAGGCTCTCAGATCTACGCTATGCCAGGTATGGTAACCAAGCTGAATTTGATTGCTAATCATGAAGGTAACTTTAAAGGTTTTGCTTCTAACTATAGCGGTGAAGGTTTCTCTCAGATGAAATTTACGGCGTCAGCACTGACTGACCGAGCTGCTTTCCTTAACTGGGTTCAAGAAGTGAAGTCTAGTCCAGATCGAATCGAAGACTGGGAACAGTTCAGAACTTTGGCTGAGCCAAGTATTGCAGAACCCGTCACTCTATTCTCAAGTGTTCCGCCATTTTTGTTTACTGATGTCGTGACACAGCATCCTGGTTCAATGAACTGTTTGCCTGAAAACCAAGGATAATCGAAATGTTTGGAAGATTAACTCTAGACTCAATTCCTTATCATGAGCCCATTATTGTTATCACCTTAGCCGTCGTTGCTTTGGTTGGTTTAGCGGTAATGGTCGCGATAACAAAAGCAGGGAAATGGCAGTACCTGTGGAACGAATGGTTTACGTCAGTAGACCACAAGAAGCTTGGCTTCATGTACATAGCTGTGGCTATGATAATGCTTATTCGTGGCTTCGCTGATGCCGTCATGATGCGTAGCCAACAACTGCTTTCCTCTGCTGGGGAAGCGGGTTATTTACCGCCGCATCACTATGATCAGATCTTTACTGCCCACGGCGTGATAATGATTTTCTTCGTTGCTATGCCATTAGTAATCGGTTTGATGAACATTATCGTACCATTGCAAATTGGTGCTCGTGATGTGGCTTTCCCTTATTTGAACAACCTGAGCTTCTGGCTATTTATTGTGGGTGTTATTCTCACCAATATGTCGCTTGGGTTAGGTGAATTTGGTCAAACAGGTTGGCTAGCTTACCCTCCACTGTCTGGTATTGAGGCCAGTCCAGGGGTCGGGGTCGATTATTGGATATGGGCGCTGCAGATATCTGGGGTGGGCACAACGTTAACTGGCGTAAACTTCTTTGTGACTATCTTGCGTATGCGCACGCCTTCTATGCCAATCATGAAGATGCCAGTATTCACTTGGGCTTCTTTGTGTGCCAACATCCTTATCATCATCTCGTTCCCAATCTTAACGGTTACGATTGCGCTTCTAACGCTGGATAGATACTTAGGCTTCCACTTCTTTACCAATGATCTTGGCGGCAACGTTATGATGTACGTCAACTTGATTTGGGCTTGGGGTCACCCAGAAGTGTACATCTTAGTTCTGCCTATTTTCGGAGTGTTCTCTGAAGTAACGGCAACTTTCTCACGTAAGAAATTGTTTGGTTACACCTCTTTGGTATGGGCGACAGTCGTCATTACCATCTTGGCGTTTGTGGTTTGGTTACATCACTTCTTTACCATGGGCTCAGGTGCGAATGTCAACGCCTTCTTTGGTATCGCCACTATGATCATTTCCATCCCAACCGGGGTGAAGATTTTCAACTGGCTATTTACTATGTACAAAGGTCGTATCCGCTTTACTACACCAATGATGTGGACAGTTGGCTTCCTTATCACATTTAGTGTGGGTGGCATGACAGGTGTATTGATGGCGGTTCCTGGTGCTGATTTTGTACTTCACAACTCAGTATTCCTAATTGCCCACTTCCATAATGTTATTATTGGTGGGGTTGTATTTGGCTGTTTTGCTGCGATCACCTATTGGTTCCCGAAAGCAACCGGTTTCATGATGAATGAAACTTGGGGTAAACGCGCTTTCTATTTGTGGATCATCGGCTTCTTGATGGCGTTCTTACCTCTATACGCGCTTGGCTTTATGGGTATGACTCGCCGTTTGAGTCAAGATATTAACCCTGAGTTCTTCCCTCTACTTGCCGTTGCTGCTGCGGGTACTGCGGTTATCGCTCTGGGTGTTCTTTGTCAGTTTATTCAGATTTATGTGAGTATTCGTGACCGAGATCAGAATCGCGATCTTACTGGTGACCCATGGGGTGGACGTACTTTTGAGTGGGCGACCTCATCACCACCACCATTCTACAACTTTGCTCACCTGCCAAAAGGTGATGAGCTGGATGCTTTCTGGTATCAAAAGCAAAATGGTGAGTTTGATCCTACCAAAGAGGTTGAATACGAGCGTATTCATATGCCTAAGAACACACCGACAGGAATCTATGTTTCTGCATGGGCTTTAGTTTTTGGCTTTGCAATGATTTGGTACATCTGGTGGCTAGCCGCTGCAAGTTTTGTGGGCATTGTCGTCGCTTGTATCCAACACAGTTACAATGACGATGTGGATTACTACGTGGAAGTAGAAGAAATCAAAGCGATTGAAGCAGAGCGCCGTGCTCAGCTTGAAGAAGCGAAGAAACAATCTCCACAAGGCGATAAGAAAGATGATCTGGAGGTAACGTATGCAAGCTAATTCTGTATCTCACGGTCATCATGATCACCATCATGATACGAACGGTAATAAATTGTTCGGCTTTTGGGTTTACTTGATGAGTGACTGTGTACTGTTCGCAACTCTATTTGCAACATACGCAGTACTTGAAACAGGCTCAATTAGTGGTCCTACTGGTAAAGACATCTTTGAGCTACCGTTCGTGTTCGTTGAAACCATGTTACTACTGTTTAGTAGTATTACCTTTGGTTTTGGCATGATCGCAATGAAACGCCAAGATGTCGCTGGGCTCAAGCGTTGGTTGAAAATAACCTTCCTACTTGGTCTTGGCTTTATTGGCATGGAAATTTATGAATTTCATCATCTGATCGCCGCAGGCCATGGACCAGAGAAGAGCGCTTTCTTGTCCGCTTTCTTCACTCTGGTAGGAACTCACGGTCTTCACGTAACCTTTGGCCTTATCTGGCTAGCAGTATGCTATCACCAGCTTTCAACCAAGGGACTTAACGATAACATGGCGATGCGCTTTAACTGCTTAAGCCTGTTCTGGCACTTCCTCGATATTGTATGGATTTGTGTCTTCACTATCGTTTACTTGCTGGGGGTAATGTAATGGCTCAACATTTGGAAACAGGTGCGTCAGATTATGTTAAAGGCTTTATTGCGTCTTTAATCTTGACTGTAATACCTTTCTATTTTGTCTGGTCTCAATCTCTTCCTGATACGGCAACTTATGTCTTATTGTTTGGTTGTGCGATTGTGCAGATTTTCGTCCACTTTAAGTACTTCCTGCATATGGAAGTGAAAACTGAAGATGGACAATGGAACTTTGTATCGCTAATGTTTACCGCCATTGTTGTACTGATCTTAATCGCAGGTTCTGTGTGGATCATCTACAACATGACCGTGAACATGAAGTTGTAGGTCGGAGCATGCTGAAAAGTTATTTGTCTATTACTAAACCAGGCATCATTTTCGGCAACCTGATATCTGTTGCGGCAGGGTTCTTCCTTGCCGCAAAAACAGAGAACGTCAGTGTAGCTTTATTATTGGCAACCCTTGCTGGGGTAGGGCTAGTGATTGCATCGGGTTGTGTGGTAAACAACATTTTCGATCGAGATATCGATCAGAAAATGAAGCGCACACAAAATCGGGAACTTGCCAAAGGAAACATTAATATTGATGTTGCTTTTATATATTCTCTCGTTTTATTACTCGCTGGAACGGCCATTTTATTTCAGATGGCGAACCCTCTCTCTGCAGTAGTGGTTTTGCTTGGCTACGTATTTTACGTTTTCTTCTACACTATGTGGTACAAGCGCACTTCTGTATACGGTACCTTGGTTGGCAGCATCTCTGGTGCTGTCCCACCACTTGTTGGTTACTTAGCGGTGACTAATTACATAAGTACGGAGGCCGTTCTGCTCTTTGCTATGTTTTGCTTGTGGCAAATGCCTCACTCTTATGCCATTGCTATGTTCCGCATGCAAGACTACCGAGATGCTGGTATTCCGGTGCTGCCAGTTAAAGAAGGAATTAGCAAAGCTCATCGTCACATGAAAGCTTATGTTGTGGCCTTTGCTGCGACTTCATTCGCGTTATTTGTGTTAGGTGAAGCTGGTTATGAGTACTTGGCAGTTACTGCGATCGCTTGCTTTTCGTGGATGAAGGTAACCTTTAAAAAAGTTGATGAGGATAACTATATTCCTTGGTCAAAAACCGTATTTAAAGTGTCCTTATTAGTTGTGATGGGAGTCAGCGGCGTACTGGGCGTTGAACTGATCTCACTACCTATCTAAAAACAGCGGCCCCTTTTTGTTTTACTAAGCCCACGTATTTTGGCTGTAAAGCCCGATATTTGTTCAGGCATGTTTGTGTAAGTAAAATAGAAAGGGGCGCTTTTTCCTCTCAGAACCCTCATATCAAGGAGATTACTGCAGTGAGTAATCAGACAGCAGCAAGTAAACGAACTTCAGGCAAAGATGTAACGAGTACTTCAAAAAAGCTTATCGTTGCAACGCTTCTATATCCTGATTTTGAGCTACTGGATGTTTTTGGTCCTGTGGAAATGTTTGGTATGTCTCGTTTCATTAATCAAGGCCTTGATCTCAAATTCGTCTCTCAGACTGGTGGTGCTGTCGCAAGTAGTGCAGGGCCTAAGAGCGTTTGCGATTACAGTTTTAGTGACTTTGAAACCTGTGATATTTTGATGATTCCTGGCGGGTTAGGCTCAAGACAAGAAGTGAACAACAAGGAACTGATTGACTGGGTCCAGGCTCAGAGTGAACGAGCAACTTATGTTGTATCAGTTTGCACAGGTGTCGCGATACTGGCTCAAGCCGGTGTTTTATCCAATCACAGCGCGACGACAAACAAAATTGCCTTTGACTGGGTACAAGGTTTCAGTACTTCAACAAATTGGCATAAGAAAGCCCGCTGGGTCAAATCAGACAATATTTATACTTCCTCCGGTGTCTCCGCTGGAACCGATATGTCTCTTGCTATATTAGAGCACTTGTATGGTCGTGAGCATGCAGAAAAAGTCGCGCATCTGACGGAATACGTCTGGAATCATGACCCAGAAAATGATGGCTTTGCCATTTAGCCATAACATCCTTCGCGTGTCACTTTTACCATTGAGGAGGCAGATAGCCGTCTCTCCCGCTACCCACTGAACTATCTATCTCACATCCGTTTCCTATCATTATCATCGAAGTACTTTCACAACTTATGTGAATAAAACCATTTGAATTGTCGTGGGTAGATCCTAGGCTTACTAAGTATCGCTCTATAACTATCATTTCAATCCAATCGGTGAGTGCAAATGCAGTTTTTATATGATCTAAAAATGGGCTTTAAGCTATCTGGTGCCTTTGGCTTGCTGGTTATTATGACAGCTGTTGTGACCTTAAATGGTATGATGGGAATGTCTCGCTTCAATAGTGAAGTAGAGATTGCCGATGATTTTAATCGAATCGTCAAATATACCGGTGAGATTCGCATTGCTGAAAAAAATCTCGCCTTGCGTAATGACGAAGCTTATGCTGGAGAAATTAAAGACCTTATTTCCAAGAGTAATGCTCTAGCCGGTGAGCTACAGGGCAGAGTTAGCGAATCCAAGGTTAAAGATTTGCTTAATGAGGTGGTTGACTCTTTAAATGCATACCAAGCTGCTTTGGATCAATATGTATCTCAGAGAAGGCAGAAAGCCAAAGCCGGTGAAGACATGCGTAAGTACGCAAGACAGGTCGATGAAATCGTGACCAACATTCGTATTATCGAAAAGCAGGAAGTCGAACAACTTTTTGAATTTAATGCGCCACCTGAAGAAATTTTGACCTCAATTAAAATCGCTGATGATGCAAATCGAATGATTAAATGGATGTTAGAAGCAAGGCGAGCTGAGAAAAACTTCATTTTGTCTGGTGATGAGAAATCAATAAAGAATGTTCGTGACACCTTATCGGATATGTATTTATTGATGAAAAGCTTCCCTGAGGATACCCCAAAGCTTAAAGATTTAGAAAGTGCAATACTGCTGTATCAACAGGCTTTTGATAACTATCTTGCCGTTAACAAGCAAAGCGTTGAAACCAATAAACTTATGTTAACTGAAGCTAGAGATGTCGAAAATTTGACCTCTGAAGCACGTAAGATTGGTAAGGCGATGCTCAAAGACTTCGAAGAGAATTTGGGTGTGACCAACCTGTTGATTGCATTGGTCGCCATTCTTCTTGGGGTGGGGGTTTCTATGCTAATGACGAGATTAACCGTACCACCGCTTAAAAGTGCTGTAGAAGCCAGTCAGCGCATTGCCTCTGGCGACCTTGGCGTTGTCATTGAAGTCAATCGAAACGATGAGATTGGTGAGCTACTGCGTGCGATCGCGACCATGACAGAACAGCTTCGAGATATGATTGGCAACTTGTCGACTAATATTGAAAGCATTGCCAACTCATCAGAGGATTTATCGTCTCTGACAACCAAAACGAGTGAAGGTGTCGGGCAGCAGAAGCAAGATATTGATCAGGTTGCCACTGCAATGACTCAGATGAGCTCGTCAGCTCATGAAGTTGCACAAAAAGCCAATACCACGTCAGATGCAGCGAATTTAGCAAATTCTCAAACCGTAAAAGGTAATGAACTGATCAGTACAACCGTTGATGGGATGAATCAACTTGCTGTAGCCATAGGGCAGTCTCAAGATGTAATTCAGCGAGTGAAAGGGGATAGCGAAAATATTGCGACTATTTTAGACGTGATTAAAAATATTTCTGATCAAACCAATTTGTTGGCCTTAAACGCTGCGATTGAAGCGGCTCGCGCTGGCGAGCATGGTCGAGGCTTTGCGGTTGTTGCTGATGAAGTGCGATCTCTTGCTCAAAAAACCCAAGAATCTACGGTCGAAATCGAGAAAATGATAGAAGTGCTCAAATCTGGCGCCGAATCCGCGGTTGCAGAAATGGTGAAAAGTAAGAAGCAGGTCGACGGTATGGTAGAGCAAACAGAGCAGGTCAAAGAGTCTTTGTCATCGATTTCAAACGAAGTAAGCACGATTACCGAAATGAATGCTCAAATTGCTCAGGCGGTTAACGAACAGGGAGAAGTCGCGGAAGATGTCAGTCAACGTATGAATACGATTAGTGATGTTGCAGACCAAACTTCTCACGCATCTGACCAAACGTCTGAATCCAGCCGTAACCTTGCCAGAGTTGGTGAAGAGCTTAAACGTTTGAGCAGTTTCTTTAAAATGTGATTAAGGCATCTTCTGGTCTAAGGCAGTTTAATTTCAGATTACACTGCCTTTTTAGACTGTCCATATCAAGTTATCTCTATATTAAACTCTAAAGTCATGATATTTTTAATAAAAATATTATTTGTGTAAGTCTTATGTGTTTGTATGGATGTCTACAAGGAAGTTCCAATGAACCTTACCTATCGCAGTGCCAACTTAGATGATTTAGCCAGTTTAGTATTCCTTCTTGCTGATGATGAACTAGGGAGTCAAAGAGAAGATGCAAGCATGCCTCTCAATGAATCCTACACATCGGCATTTAATGCAATTTCTGCTGATCCAAACAATCAACTTCTCGTGGTTGAAAGTCAGGGTGCTCTGATTGGTATGATGCAGATGACTTACATACCTTATTTGACGCACATTGGGAGTTGGCGTTGTTTGATTGAGGGTGTCAGGATTGATAAAGCCTTTCGTGGTCAGGGCCTTGGAGAGATAATGTTTGAATACGCTATTTATCAGGCGAAAGTTAGGGGTTGCAGTGTCATTCAACTGACTAGCGATAAACTAAGACCTGATGCACTGAGGTTTTATGAAAAGCTAGGTTTTAAAGCGACCCACGAAGGGTTTAAGCTGTTGTTACCACAATAATTGATACTCAAAAAATATAATATCACAGTCCGTCTCGATTATGAGAATGCCTTATTGACTAAAATAATAATTGTTTTGTTCGAAATTTGAACGCAAAGGAGGCATTAATGACCAGTCAGGTTATCCAGCATTTTTTCCATTCTGATTCGGGTAGTGTCAGTTATGTCGTGGCCGATTCTGATACCAACGAATCAATTATTATTGACCCTGTAGCCGATTACGATGAAGACCATGGCAAAATTAGTTTTGAATCTGCACAGAGTATCGTTGAATACGTAGAGCAGCATCATCTTCACGTAACAGCAATTTTAGAAACGCACATTCATGCTGACCATTTGTCTGGTTGTTTTCATCTCAGTAAAGTCTTTAAAGCTCCCATCTATATATCTGATCATGTCAAAGAGGTTTATGCGAGTTGTAAAGATGAGCTTTGTTTATCCGAGCTTTATCACTTCGAACATTTTCTGATGGAAAATGAGCACTTAGATTTTGGTCATTCACATTTGGAAGTGATTGAAACACCGGGGCATACCGCGTCTGATCTAACATTTAAAATTGGTGATGCGATTTTTGTAGGTGATTCACTGTTTCACCATGGAACAGGGAGGATCGATTGTCCTGGAGGCAGCGCAGAGCAAATGTATGAGTCACTTGAAAAACTATACGCGTTAAAAGACTCGACCGCGGTATATCTCTGCCACAATTACCCAAATACAGAGAATGAGTTGGTCTACAAGACAACGATCGGTGAAGAAAAACATGAAAATGTCATGATGAGTGAGCACACGACACAACAAGATTTTGTCACTCAACGAGAAAGCCGAGACCATCAGCTGTCCAAGCCAAAACTGCTCTCTTCCGCACTGGAATACAATCTGACCGCAGATAAGCCACACCATTAGGTGTTAATGCCGATCGGTTTAGAGACTTGAACGATCCTGGGATCGTATGATAATCCCCACTAACTTTGTTAGTGGGGATTTTTCTATGTTGGCTGAAGAGTTAGTTCTAGCTCATGATACTATTGAAGATGGCAAAAATTATGAGTCTGTAATTAATGCCATTCAACTTGAATGGATAGAGCAAGCTCTCTATGAAACATCTAAAGCGAGTATCAGAAGGCGTCGGCTACCAGCCCAACAAGCCGTATGGCTCGTCATTTGGATGGGATTGCAGAGAAATAAATCCATTAAAGAGGTTTGCA
>NZ_QLYY01000033.1 GCF_003350295.1 Vibrio tetraodonis | reverse complement strand
TTTCAACACCTGTACAAGTCGTTGAAGTCGTCTCTTTGATACCTACGATAGCAACTTCGTCACCTACGTTTAGGATACCACGCTCGATACGACCTGTTACTACTGTACCACGGCCTTGGATTGAGAATACATCTTCAATCGGCATTAGGAACGGCATGTCTACTGCACGCTCTGGCTCTGGAATGTAAGAATCTAGCGCTTCTGCTAGTTCTACAATCTTAGCTTCCCACTGCTCTTCACCGTTTAGTGCGCCTAGAGCTGAACCTTGGATTACTGGTAGATCATCACCTGGGAAGTCGTACTCAGATAGAAGTTCACGAACTTCCATTTCTACTAGTTCTAGTAGCTCTTCATCGTCAACCATGTCACATTTGTTCATGAATACGATAATGTATGGGATACCAACCTGACGGCCTAGTAGGATGTGCTCACGAGTCTGTGGCATTGGGCCATCTGTCGCAGCAACAACTAGGATACCACCATCCATCTGCGCAGCACCTGTGATCATGTTCTTAACATAATCCGCGTGTCCTGGACAATCTACGTGTGCGTAGTGACGAGTTGGAGTGTCGTACTCTACGTGAGATGTTGCGATTGTGATACCGCGCTCACGCTCTTCTGGAGCGTTATCGATTGATGCGAAGTCTTTCGCTTCACCGCCGTACACTTTAGATAGAGTAGTACAGATTGCAGCAGTTAGAGTTGTTTTACCGTGGTCAACGTGGCCGATAGTACCAACGTTTACGTGCGGTTTCGTACGTTCAAATTTTTCTTTAGACATGAGTTGTCCCTCTAGGTACGGATTTAGGTGGCTTTGATGACCACGCAACCAAAAAGTATTGGTGATAAAGTATATATCAAAAGGAAATGTTTGCTTTCAGAGCTGGTGCTGATAGGCAGACTCGAACTGCCGACCTCATCCTTACCAAGGATGCGCTCTACCACCTGAGCTATATCAGCACTCAAAAAAGAGTGGAGCGGGCAGCGGGAATCGAACCCGCATCATCAGCTTGGAAGGCTGAGGTAATAGCCATTATACGATGCCCGCAACACGTAACTCTGTAAGCTATTCCTTAAAGAATATGGTGGGGGGGGACGGATTCGAACCATCGAAGGCAGTGCCGGCAGATTTACAGTCTGCTCCCTTTGGCCACTCGGGAACCCCCCCAAATTTTCAAACCACAATAACTATTAAAGTTAAAATGGTGCCGACTACCGGAGTCGAACTGGTGACCTACTGATTACAAGTCAGTTGCTCTACCTACTGAGCTAAGTCGGCATAAGTGGTGCGCATTCTATTGAAGGAAACGCAAGCTTGCAATAGCTAAATCAAAAAAAAATGGTTTTTTACTGGGTTTGCGATTGTTTGCTTAAAAATCAAACAGCCAGATGAGGTTGTTGGATTATTTTTACTCCTGATATTTGGCAATTAGGCTCGCTTGTTGTATTTTCGCAGCTCCTTATCGCGAATCTCAGTTAGGAAGACTATGTCGCCATATCTCTCTTTTACACGCCAACATTGGGCAGAATTGCGTAACTCTGTTCCTATGACGCTTTCCGAGAGTGATCTCATAGAGCTGCAAGGCGTAAACGAAAAGTTATCCATGAAAGAGGCGGTAGAGATATACCTACCACTTTCTCGTCTACTGAATCTTTACGTCGCAGCAAGACAAAGTCGTAACTCTGTTCTGAATAATTTTCTTGATAATTCAGAAAAAGCGCCGCCTTTTATTATTGGTGTCGCGGGAAGTGTCGCGGTAGGGAAAAGTACCACAGCCCGGCTACTCAAAGAGTTGCTCTCGCGTTGGGATAATCACCCCAAAGTGGAGCTTGTGACAACCGATGGCTTCCTTTACCCAACAAAAGTACTCGAAGAAAACGGGATTTTACATCGTAAAGGTTTTCCAGAGTCCTATGATATTAAACGCCTGATTGAATTCGTTTCTGACGTTAAAGCGGGCAAACCCAATCTAGAAGTCCCTATCTACTCGCACATTACCTACGACATTACCGAAGATGTAAAAGTCGTTGATCGCCCTGATGTGCTTATTATTGAAGGTCTGAATGTACTGCAAAGTGGCATGGACTATCCGCATGCTCCGCACAGAGTGTTTGTTTCTGACTTCCTTGATTTTTCTCTTTATGTCGATGCTAAGAGTGATGTGATTGAGCAGTGGTACGTAGAGCGTTTCCTCAATTTCCGTTTAGGCGCCTTTACCGAGCAAGGCTCTTTCTTCAGTCATTACACCAAACTAAGTGTACAAGAAGCGGAAAAAGAAGCTCATAGAATTTGGCGTTCGATTAACGGCATTAATCTTGATGAGAATATTTTGCCAACCAAAGGCCGTGCTCAGCTTATCCTTAAGAAAGGTCAAGACCACACTGTTGAAGAAATTTTATTGCGTAAATAGCTCATTCGCTTCCTGCTAGGGTTGAGCTTGATGCAACCCTAGTTAAGTACTTTTAGAAAGCACTCTTTATCCATATCACGGATATTAATGGTTAGGCTGTGGACCTGCCCTGCCTCTTGCTGCAAAACCTGCATTAGCTCGAACGACAAGCGCTTTTTTTGTTCTTGAGTTCGACCATCAAGCAAATCAAAATTTATATGTATGAAGTCAGCACTACTTCCTGCCAGCCCAACAAGCCAATTCTGGTAGCAAAGAGAACGTGACTTTACAGAGTTCGGTTCAAACAAGTCACACTCAAGAGCCACTTGATGTAGTGCTTTAAGAAGTAGATTGACATCAACCAAATCCTCAACAGGATGAGAATATTCCATGATTAAATTGGGCATGCTGCTCCTTGTCAAATAAAGCAAACATGAGACAGCGCGATGAATCAGCACATGAGCTGTCTCTTGTTACAAAAGTTAGCTTACCCTAGCAGCTTATGCTCCAAACTCATATCTGGTTGCATACGAACTGCCTGATAGATCACTTACCGAATACGAACAGAC
Organism: Vibrio tetraodonis; assembly: GCF_003350295.1. Classification (GTDB taxonomy): domain Bacteria; phylum Pseudomonadota; class Gammaproteobacteria; order Enterobacterales; family Vibrionaceae; genus Vibrio; species Vibrio tetraodonis. Next base: position 7,399 of record NZ_QLYY01000033.1, on the reverse strand, counting down.
ATGATGCTAATCATGATCTCGCTCTGTTTATCTGTTATATTCTTACGCAGATTTTTTACATTAATTGATTAAATACGGAGATATTCCTATGCGTCGTCCTGTAGTCATGGGTAACTGGAAGCTTAACGGTAGCAAAGCTATGGTAAAGGAGCTACTGACTGGCCTTAACACCGAACTTAACGGTCTTGAAGGCGTAGATGTAGCCGTCGCTCCACCAGCACTTTATATCGACCTAGCGGAAAAGCTCATCGCAGAAGGTGGTAACAAAATTATCCTAGGTGCTCAAAATACGGACCTAAATAACAGCGGCGCATTTACAGGCGATATGTCTCCTGAAATGCTCAAAGATTTTGGAGCAACGCACATCATTATCGGTCACTCTGAGCGACGTGATTATCACAATGAGTCCGATCAATTCATTGCCAAGAAGTTTAACTTCTTGAAAGAAAATGGTCTTAAGCCAGTATTTTGTATTGGTGAGTCAGAAGCTCAAAATGAAGCAGGTGAAACAGAAGCGGTTTGCGCTCGCCAAATCAATGCGGTTATTGACATTTATGGCGTTGAAGCACTAAACGGGGCGATTATCGCATATGAACCAATCTGGGCTATCGGTACAGGTAAAGCAGCTACGGCTGAAGATGCCCAGCGTATCCATGCTTCAATCCGAGCTTTAATTGCAGAGAAAAGTGCCGCCGTTGCTGAACAAGTAATAATTCAATACGGTGGTAGCGTTAAACCAGAGAACGCTCAAGCTTACTTCTCTCAGCCAGACATTGATGGCGCTCTCGTTGGTGGAGCCTCTCTTGACGCTAAAAGTTTCGCCGCGATTGCAAAAGCAGCAGCCGCAGCAAAAGCATAATAATGCCTTAATTTTGAGCATGAAGGTCAGCGATTGCTGACCTTTTTTGTGTCTTGTCCGCCAATCAAGTATCCTAGCCTTTTCGTCCATTAGAGCCGTTGTTCGAGATGCAGGATAAGTATGGCCTTTTAACAGCCCCTATTCCCCAAGTACTCAGGCAAATGACCATTCCGATGGTCTTCGGTCTGGTGTCGATTCTCATGTTCAATCTTGTGGACACTTTCTTCATTTCTTTAATAGGCACCGAGGCACTGGCTTCAATCAGCTATACCTTCCCAGTTACATTCGCGCTTAATTGTATCACCATGGGCATAGGTGTAGGTTTATCAACCAATATCGCCCACTTACTCGGACAAGGAAAAACTGTTCGTGCAGCAAGGTTCGCTGCGCACGGCCTTTTGCTCGCAGTCACGCTAATTACCCTAGTATCTGCTATCGGGCTTGCAACACTTCACCCTCTATTTTCACTCTTAGGTGCTTCTGATAGCCTATTGCCTATGATAGACAAATATATGAGTGTCTGGTATCTGAGCATTCCATTACTCGTCATTCCTATGGCAGGTAACAGTGTGATCCGCGCAACAGGAGACACAAGAACGCCTGCCAAAATTATGATACTGGCCGGCATCATCAACGGTGTATTGGATCCGCTACTGATATTTGGCTGGGGACCTTTCCCAGAGCTAGGCATCCAAGGCGCCGCCATCGCGAGCGCTCTCAGTTGGTTAGGTGCCTGTGTTTGGTCCTTATACATTCTTACTCTGCGAGAACGCATGCTCATACTTCCAAACATAGGATATCTTGTTGAAGATGTGAGACTTATTCTTAAGATTGGTACTCCCGCGGCGCTCTCTAATGCTATGATCCCCCTTTCTGGCGCGCTATTGATGATTTTAGTTTCTAGTCAGGGGACGGCTGCCGTTGCTGCTTATGGAGCTGCTCAGCGGCTAGAATCTATTTTAATTATCGTATTGATGGCACTTTCTTCAGCCCTAACTCCTTTCATCGCACAAAATATAGGCGCAGAGAAACATCAGCGTAGCTTTGCTGGGCTGTTTATTAGTATGCGTTTTGCATTAGTTTTTCAAATGGGCGTATTCATAGCAATGATCCCGCTTAGCATTCCTCTGTCATCGCTTTTTTCCCAAGAGCAGCCAGTCAGAGATTTACTCTGGCACTACTTGCTTGTCGTACCATTTAGCTATGGCTTTCAGGGCATAGCCATGATACTCATTTCCGGACTCAACGCTCTACATAAGCCCTTGAAAGCATTTCAATGGAGCTTTATGCGTTTATTTGTGTTCGTCCTACCTAGTGCTTGGTTAGGAAGTCATTGGCTGGGGAGTGAGGGAATATTTATTGGGATTGCACTTGGCAATATCATCGGTGGAATACTGGGGTACCTTTACGCCTTACAGCTAAGGCGACACCATCTGCAACTAGCCATACAAGAGCAGTAACAAAAGAAACGATTACTTAGCTAGTAAATCATCTTCCTCTACCTCAAGATCAACATCAAGTCTCTCCTGAGAAATAATCACGCCCGTGTTGTCTGCATAAAGGTAGTCTTCTGGAAGAAAGGTGACTCCACCAAAATTGACCGCGACGTCTACCTCACCGACACCTTGAGATGTTGCACCAACAGGGATTGAAGCTAAAGCTTGAATACCTAGACTCATATCTTCTAGTTCGTCAACTTCGCGTACACAGCCATAAACAAGAATACCTTCCCATTCATTTTCTTCTGCTATCGCGGCAAGTTCTGCATCAATGAGTGCGCGTCGTAGCGAACCACCACCATCAATGAGCAAAATACGACCTAAACCATCTTGCTCTAACACTTCTCGAATCAGACCGTTGTCCTCAAAACACTTAACTGTAGTGATCTGGCCTGCAAATGAAGCACTTCCACCAAAGTTGCTAAACATGGGCTCAAGCACATCCACTTGTTCTGAGTAAATGTCACATAAAGCCGACGTATTGTATTCCATAGTGTTCCTTCTCATACGGTTAGTCATCACAAACGAGTATATAGCGACATTAAGTCATTGCAATGACAAGTCTCAATTAACTGACCAGAGTTTGAGCTATAACCACTCCTGCAAACAGTAAATTAGTAATTAGTGAATATTTCACAATCATGGGCATCATAGGTGCAATATGCATCGGCTGTCGGGCCAGCCAAACCAACTTACCATGCTTGTATACAAACATTGCGCTAAACAAAAACGGCAGTGTCAGCCAGATAGAGGCTGGCTGGCGCACCAGATAGAGGGTAAATGCTAGAAAAGCACCTGACAAAAGTAAGACATGGTAGTGCTTAGCCTTTCGACAACCTAGCCTCACCGCAATGGTTTTTTTCCCACACTGCTGATCATTTTCTATGTCACGCATATTGTTTACATTTAAAACTGCAACCGCCATGAGTCCACAACCTACTGCAGGCAATATCAAAGCGGGAGTAATAGTTCCTGTGTGCAGAAAGAAAGTACCCATTACACCAAGCAAACCAAAAAAGATAAATACAGAGATATCACCCAAACCCACGTAGCCATACGGTTTGTTACCGACCGTGTACGCTATGGCAGCAATCATCGCCAACACGCCTAGACCAAGAAATAGAAGAATGTTTTGCAAATTATCTAAAGCGTATAAGACCAGAGTCAAACCAGACACTAGCGTCATCACGAGATTAATAATAATCGCTTTCTTCATACTTTCTGGTGTGACGGCGCCAGATTGAATAGCGCGAACCGGACCAAGGCGCTTGGCATTATCGGTTCCTTTTTGCGCATCACCATAGTCATTCGCCAAGTTGGACAATATTTGCAATAAGGTTGCCGTGATAAACGCAAGTATGGTGATCAAAATGGAAGCTTGATGAGTAGAATACGCGAGTACACTTCCCGTTAATATAGACACTAACGCAAGTGGAAGCGTTTTCGGACGAGCGGCGTTTAGCCATATAGATAACGACTGTTTCATGCTCACCAGTTTATCCTCATTGTGAATAACAATAATTGTGATACATCAAAGTTTGAGTAAATACAATAAAGGCCACTCATCGTGGCCTTTACATAGGTCCAATGAACTGGATAGGGTTACTTAACGCGGCCTACGTATTCACCAGAACGAGTGTCTACTTTAATAACTTCACCAATAGAAATAAACAGAGGAACTCGAACTACAGCGCCTGTAGACAAAGTAGCAGGTTTACCACCAGTACCTTGGGTATCACCCTTTAGACCAGGATCGGTATCTGTCACTTCAAGTTCAACAAAGTTTGGTGGAGTAACGACAATCGGGTTGCTGTTCCAAAGAGTTAGCATACAAGTGTCATTCTCAACCAGCCATTTCGCATTATCGCCGACCGCTTTTTTATCTGCGGCTAGCTGTTCGAATGTTTCGTTGTTCATAAAGTGGTAGAATTCACCATCGTTGTACAAGTAATCTAGATCAATATCCATGACATCAGCGACTTCAACCGTGTCGCCTGATTTAAATGTTTTCTCTAGAACTTTACCTGAAAGCAGTTTACGGATTTTAACACGGTTAAATGCTTGGCCTTTACCAGGTTTGACATACTCGTTTTCGAGAATGACACAAGGCTCATTATCAAGCATAATTTTAAGACCGCCTTTGAATTCATTTGTGCTAACAGTAGCCATTTTTTCCTCTTACCATTCTTCGAGTTAAATTTAATGTCGCACATCATAACCCGAAAACTTGATTCTGTTGAGCAAAACTGGATCAAACAACTAGCGAATGGGATCTCAGATCCTGAAAAGCTGCTAAAGATTCTTGAGATTGATCCCTCTCCATGGCAGAAGGGTTTTGCCGCTCGAAAGCTGTTTGCGCAACGGGTACCGCAAAGCTTTGTTGATAGAATGGAAAAAGGAAATCCCTTTGATCCTCTGCTGCGCCAAGTTTTGCCGTTAGAGGAAGAATTTGAAATTCACTCAGGTTATTCAAATGACCCGCTTAAAGAGCAAGATAACGCCGTACCTGGGCTACTGCACAAATATCGTAATCGGGTTCTGATGATCCTCAAAGGAGGCTGCGCGATTAACTGCCGTTACTGTTTCAGGCGCCATTTTCCCTATGATGAAAATAAAGGCAGTAAATCAGTTTGGATGCAAAGTCTAGCCTATATAAAGGATCACCAAGAGCTGAACGAGGTTATCCTATCTGGCGGCGATCCTCTGATGGCAAAAGACCAAGAACTGGATTGGCTGATTGAAAATATTAGCGCTATTTCGCACATAAAACGACTACGTATTCACACGCGTTTACCTGTTGTGATCCCAGAGCGGATAACCCTTGCACTAAGAGAAATGTTCTTAGCAACACGCTTACAGGTTATTCTGGTCACCCATATTAATCATCCTAATGAAATTAATCAGGACTTAAAATTAGCACTCAATAACCTACGCAGGGCTGGGGTTACTTTACTCAACCAGGGCGTGATGCTCAAAGGAGTCAATGATGACATTGAAACCCAAGTATCATTGAGTGAAACACTTTTCGATGCTGGCGTACTGCCATACTACATGCATGTTCTGGACAAAGTTCAAGGGGCTGCGCACTTCTATATCTCTGATGATAAAGCAAGAGCTATCATGTCCGGCGTGATTGAAAGAGTATCTGGCTACTTGGTGCCGAAATTAACCAGAGAAATTGGCGGAAGAGCCAGTAAAACACCTCTTGACCTCCACCTTGAATAGATGATCTTAAGGTGAGCTTTTAACCACTATTTTGATTCGAAACAAAGAAAAGAGTAATGACACCCTGCTGAGTCTGACAAAGGTGTCAATTCACTTTTTTGAGTCGCTAATTTTGATTAGCATTGAAGAAAATTTCAACAACCCATTAGGAATGATTATGTTTTACGTACACATGATCCTGTTGTTAACCATTATCTTCATTGGTATCCGCCACGGAGGAATTGCCTTTGGTCTACTCGGTGGGCTTGGTGTTTCAATACTTGCATTTGTGTTTGGTATTACTCCGGGTACACCACCAATTAGCGTAATGTTAATCATACTAGCCGTCGTTGCTGCATCGGCCACGCTTGAGGCAACAGGAGGGTTGCAACTACTTGTAAGATTTGCCGAGCGCTTACTTAGAAAACACCCCAACCAAATTGTCTTCTTGGGCCCGCTCTGCACCTACTCGCTAACGGTTTTGGTTGGAACAGGACATTCCGTTTATCCCCTTCTTCCTGTCATCTATGATGTCGCATATAAAAAGGGCATTCGTCCCGAGCGCCCTATGGCTATGGCTTCCGTTGCGTCACAAATGGGCATTACTGCTAGCCCTATTGCAGCAGCGGCTGCCGTTGTCATGGCTACCGCCGCAGATAATCACCTAGCAATCAGTCTTGGTCATGTCCTTGCAGTCACGATTCCCGCTACTCTTATCGGTGTATTAGCCGGTTGTACCTGGAGTCTAAAACGCGGTAAAGATCTTGACCAAGACAATGAGTTTATCCAACGCTGCAGCGATCCTGAATTTAAAGCGCAACTTATCGATGGCGATCAACAAGACAATCAAAGCGAAATTGGCAAACAAGCGAAAAAAGGGCTGACTATTTTCTTAGCAGGTATTGTGGTGGTTGTCTTTGTGGCTATGTTTGGCCATGACCTTTCCCTGCTGCCTGAAGGCGTGAAAATGTCAGTCGCTATCCAGTTTTTAATGCTGTCGATTGGCGCTATCATTTTGCTGGCAACCAAAGTTGAGCCCAAAAAAATTGTTCACTGCAACGTCTTTATCGCTGGTATGATGGCTGTGGTGATAATTTTTGGTATCGCTTGGATGAGTGACACCATAATTAGCTTCCATAAACCTTATCTAATTAGCCTAGTCAGCGAGATAGTCGCAGCGCACCCTTGGACCTTTGCAATTGCCATGTTCGTTGTGTCCATATTTTTAAAAAGTCAGGCTGCGGTACTAACCATAATGCTGCCTTTAGGATTTTCGATGGGCATTCCGACCCCTGTCCTCATTGGTGTATTACCCGCATGTTATGCTTACTTCTTCTTCCCTTTTTACCCCAGCGATTTAGCCGCAATTACCTTTGATCGCTCAGGCACGACTCGAATTGGCAAGTACGTTTTAAACCATAGCTTCCTCTTGCCTGGCTTTATCGGTGTGAGCACAGCGACAACAGTTGCTTATATTCTCTCAACCATGGTTGTAAACTAAGCGCAAAAAAAGGCCAGTGACTAAGCACTTAATGCCGTTCGGATAAGTATTAACACTTATATCTAAATGGATATTTGGCCCGAACAAAGAGGACTGAACGTGGAAACGTTCGGTCCTTTCTTTTATCTGGCAAAATGAAATGGCTGATGCTCTCTCGCATTTGTTTGAGCCTGACAGGTAAAGTGCCATCGGGGCTGAGCGCTAGCCAGCGCAACTGGGCATCTATCAAATTTATTGCTGCTGTGAAGCTAACCCGAGTTGGGCTTACATTGGCATCTTCGGCAATATGAATCATTTCTAAACGTACTAAATTATAGGCAATTATAGGCAAGCAAA
>NZ_QLYY01000032.1 GCF_003350295.1 Vibrio tetraodonis | reverse complement strand
GTATGGTCATCGGTGAAACGAATTGAACAAGAATCGGCTATCACCTTAGGTCACCCGATTGGAAATACTCAGTTCTATGTGCTCAATGAGCAGCATCAGCTTGTACCAACCGGTGTTGCGGGAGAGTTGTATATTGCGGGTGAAGGACTAGCTCGAGGCTACTTGCATCGTGATGATTTAACCGATGCGGCGTTTGTGGCTAACCCCTTTGTTTCGGGCGAGCGTATGTATCGCGCGGGAGACCGAGTACGCCGGCTAGCAGATGGCGAGCTGGAATATTTGGGTCGCACTGACTACCAAGTAAAAATTCGAGGATTTAGGGTTGAGCTGGGCGCAGTTGATGCGGCGGCGCAAAGCCATGAAAGCGTCAACCAAGTGGTGAGTGTGGTTCGCCAAGGTAATGAGAGCGGTGAAAGCCAACTGGTGTCCTATGCGGTTTTGAACTGCGACTGGGTTGAGCGAATTGATGAAGCGCGAAGCGGTTTGTATGACCACCTGAAAGGTCAGTTGCCACACTATATGGTGCCATCGATTATTCAAGTGTTAGAGGCGATGCCACTGACACCGAATGGCAAGATAAACCGTAAGGGGCTACCAGAGCCAACGTCGCTGAGCATGGGCGTGAGCTATCAGGCGCCGCAGGGTGAGGTAGAAGCGCGTTTGTGTCAGCTTTGGTCAGAGGTGCTCAAGCTGGATGCATCGACCATCAGTCGAGATGCGAATTTCTTTGAAGTCGGTGGACATTCACTGCTTGCGATTGAGCTTGTAAACAAAATAAAGCAAAACTTCTCGGTAAGCTTGCCACTGACAAGCATATTCCGAGCACCTGTGCTTCATCAACAGGCCTTATCGTGTAGAGGCGACACTAAAACGGGGCTAGACTCGACAAGCGTCAAAAAACAAGTTAACAAACCAGCGCAGCTACCTTTGTCTTATGCGCAGCAACGTTTGTGGTTTATTGACCAAATGGAAGGACGTAGTAGTCAATACCATATGCCAGCGACGCTTTCATTGCAGGGTGAGGTTAATTATCAAGCGCTCCAAGGTGCATTCTCTGCTGTGATTGCCAAACATGAAGTGCTGAGAACCACCTATCATAATGATCAGAAAGGACACGCTTATCAGCATATTGAACCCGTTGTTCAAACCTTTGATCTAGTTATGCATGATGTATCTGGTTTAGCTAAAGAGGAGCAAGGGGAGAAGTTAGATAATCTGCAACACGAGTTTACTGAGCAAGAGTTTGACCTTAGTAACGATATTATGCTGCGTGCGGCCCTATACAAACTGGCGGAATATGAGTATCAGTTGACGGTTGTCATGCACCATATAGCCAGTGATGGTTGGTCAGCCAATGTCTTTATTGGTGAGTTAAGTAACGCATATAACCAATTGGTTCGAGGTCAGCAGGCTGAATTGTCGCCTCTGGATATCCAGTATAGTGATTATGCAATCTGGCAAAGACAGTGGCTACAGGGTGATAATCTCACCTCACAATTGAACTACTGGGCCAAGAAGCTTAGAGATATTCCGGAAGTACATAGTTTACCTCTTGATAAACCTCGCCCCGCCAAGCAGTGTTATGCAGGGGATGTTGTGATAGAGCGTCTCGAAATTCAAGATCTGCGTTCACTTCTCGAGCTATGCAATGCTAACAACGCCTCGCTATTTATGGGATTGAATGCGGTTTTCTCCATGCTGCTCAGTCGATACAGCGGTGAGCAAGATATTGTTGTGGGTACTCCAATCGCAAACCGAGAACAGTCAGAGCTTGCTAAGACAATTGGTTTCTTCGTGAACAACTTGGTTCTTCGTAGTCATGTGGATATGAGTCAGAGCTTCCAACAGTTGCTTGAACAATCTCGCGATACTGCGTTAGCCGCTTATGAACATCAGAATGTCTCCTTCGAGCACCTGGTTGAAGAGTTAAAGCCTGCACGTGATCTCAGCCATCATCCAATCTTCCAAGTGATGTTGGTACTGCAAAATACGCCTGAAGATGGGTTTGCTTTTGATGGTGTGCAAACAAGCAGCGTCAATAAGAATGCCTCAACTACATCCTTTGATCTAACGCTCAACATCGAGCAACAGGCGAATGGATTGGAGATGCAATGGGAGTTCAACACCAGTTTATTTGAAAAAGCAACGATTGCTCGTATGGCTAAACATCTAGTTGGGTTGCTACGAGGTGTAACTCTGTCTCCTGATGAGAAAATGAGTGAGATACATGGCCTGACAGATGCTGAGATAGACTCGCTTTTAGCCCTAGGGAACGAGCCTTTGTCCTCCCAGCACAATGAAGTGAAAGGGCTATGTATACATGAGCTATTTGAGCGTCAGGCATCTGCTTCACCAAACTCCATTGCCTTGATATTTCAAGATAAGCAAGTGACTTATCAGGAACTTAACCGCCGTTCTAACCAACTCGCTCATCATCTAATGGAACTGGGTGTTGGACCAGACCAGCTAGTGGGCATTAGCTGTGAACGTTCAATCGAACTTATTGAAGTTATGCTTGCTGTTCTTAAAGCGGGTGGCGCGTATTTACCGCTTGATCCTACTTATCCAGAAGAACGTTTGGCCTACATGGTGCAAGACAGTCAACTCAGTTTGATCGTGGGTGACAGAAATGTTCAAAATAAGTTGCCTCAAGACGCCCATTTCATAGAGCTTACACAGCTGACAAAAGACGCAAAAGGACAAAGTGTCGAGAATCTCTCGGCTTACCATGTGGGTGTTAGTTCTAGTAATTTGGCTTACGTTATTTATACATCGGGCTCGACAGGTAAACCTAAGGGGGTGATGCTACAGCATGACGGTCTTGTCGATTTGGCAATTTCTGAGCAACAGCGCTTTATGGTCAGCGAATCTTCAAGGGTACTTCAGTTCGCATCCTTTAGCTTTGATGGTGCAGTAGCCGATTGGGTAGGTGTGCTCAATGCTGGAGGCACTCTGGTTTTAATTAATCAACAACAGGTTCATTCTGCTGAGCTACTCACTGAGGTGGTTAACCGTCATCGAGTGAATCATACCGTTCTGCCGCCTGCTTTGTTACCTGCACTAGATGTTCAAAAGTGGCAGGGAGTTAAGCACCTTATACTCGCAGGAGATTCCTGCCCGCTGCCGCTTGCGCAAAAGTGGGCGCAAGGTCGTCATTTGATGAATGGCTATGGTCCCTCGGAGTCAACAGTTTGTGCCACAATAGGGGACATCAGAGAGCAAACTCAGACTATTGATATAGGAACGGGTATACCAGGTAAGCGTCTCTATGTGTTAGATACTGAACGCAACCTTGTCCCTATTGGGGTTGGCGGTGAGCTCTATATTGGTGGTACAGGAACAGCACGCGGTTATCTTCATAAACCTGACTTAACCGACGAGCGATTTATCCAAAACCCGTTTGTCGAAGGGGAATTGATGTATCGCACTGGCGATAAAGTGCGTTGGAATAACCAGGGTAAATTAGAATTTCTAGGTCGTGTTGACCATCAAGTTAAATTGCGCGGATTTAGGGTTGAACTGGGTGAGATTACGTCTGTGATTCTACAGCAGCCTCAGGTCAACGAAGCCTTTGTATTGGTGCGTGAGGATCAAGGAGACAAGCGTTTGGTCGCCTATTGGTCGGCAAATGCTGGAGAGACTATCGAGTCAAATGAGTTAAGAGAGAGTATTAAGGACTTATTACCTGGATACATGTTACCTTCAGCTATCGTAAGAATGGACAAACTACCGATAAACGCCAATGGCAAAGTTGAGCGTAGGCAGTTGCCAGAACCCGACTATTCATTGCTTAGTTGCGCATTTGAGGCAGCGAGAAGCGATATTGAGCTTGTACTGTGCCAAGTATGGAAACAAGTCTTGATCATTGATCAAGTCGGTATCAGTGACAATTTCTTCAGCTTAGGTGGCGATTCGATATTAGCGATGCAAGTGGTATCACAAACTAAGTTAGCGGGTTATAAAATCTCAACGCGTGATTTATTTGAATATCAAACGGTAAAAGAATTAGCACAAGTTGCACAATTGATAGACACGAATCAACGCAGCCAAAAGATTATAGGCAGTCAAAAATTACTCCCTATTGATCACTATTTCTTTGCAGGAGATGAAACCGATCGCCATCACTTTAACCAGTCACAGTGGTGTACGTTATCAGAGTCAATCGATCTAGAGTCTCTTGGCGCTGTTTTCGCTTCCTTGTATCAGCGTCATGATGCGATGCGATTGAGCTTTACACAGAACAATGTACAGTGGAACGCAGAGTATCTCGCCATAGATGAACGTAGTGCTGACAATGCGTTCGCGCAGAGCCTATGGATTGAAGACCTAACGGTTATCGACGAAAGCCAATGGGCAGAGCATATGCTTGAAGTGTCGAATAGGGCACAAGCAAGCTTAGTGATTGACCAAACGAAAGGGTCTATGGTTCGGTGGGTCTGGTGTAAAACACCGTCAGGCCAAAGTGACAAGCTACTTTGGATTATGCATCACCTAATTGTCGATGGTGTATCTTGGCGTATCCTTGTGCAAGACCTGCAATTAGCGCTAGAACAAGTGATGCAGGGTGCGCCTGTCTCACTTGGGGCTAAATCCGATAGCTATCAAGCTTGGGCATCTGCCATGGGTGAGTTTGCGAGTTCTGAGGAAGTAAATCACGAGAAAGCGCATTGGCTATCGGTACTCAATGCTCCAAGTGGCAGCTTAGCCTGTGGTGATTTGAAGGAACTTGATGCTTCTATGAGTGGCAATAGAAGACGAGTGACGCTGAAATTTAGTGAAGTGGAGACCAAAGCGCTAATTTCGAAGTCCAACGAATGTTATCACACTCAAATTAACGATCTCCTACTGGCGGCTTTAGCGGATAGCTATGGACAGATATCTGGCCAAAATACTCTCAAAGTTGATTTAGAAGGTCATGGGCGTGAATCAGGAGTGATTGTGGATGCTTGCCCAACGATGGATGAGCTTGATTTGAGCCAAACTGTTGGCTGGTATACTCACGTCTATCCTGTGTTATTAACTAATGCAGCTGGATCAGATTTCGCAACACTGATAAAAGGCATCAAAGAGCAGCTAAGAGCAACACCTAACAAAGGACTTGGATTTGGTGCTCTTCGTTATCTCGCGAAAGATGATGATATTGTCCAAGCAGATCGTCCATCTGAAATAGTGTTTAACTACTTAGGTCAATTTAATACAGATTGCGAAGAAGTAGAGACCTTTAAACAGCTAGGAGATGAAGTCAGCAAACGTAGACAGAGAACACATGGCATTGAAATTACCGGTATTATTGTCGATGGTTTGTTGGAATTTACGTTTGACTATGATGCTGAGACTTATCCGCAAGTATCTGCAATTGCGGAGCAATATCAGGTCAGTTTGATCAATATCATCGAGCACTGTACCTCTAATAAGGGCGGGCATACACCATCTGATTTCCCTCTGGTGGATGTGACCGCTGATGATATTACTTTGTTTGAATCACAATACTCTGAAATTACCGATATCTATCCGAGCACCCCAATGCAACAAGGGTTACTTATGCATAGCCAAATGGCAGAAGGCACAGGTATGTATATGTGTCAGATGGATATGTTGTTTGAGGAATTAATTATTCCGACTTTCAAACTTGCGTGGCAAAGGGTTATCGAAAGGCATGATATATTCCGTACCGCGTTTGTTGAGTCAAGCAGTGGTGAACTTGTTCAAGTGGTCGACAAACAAGCACATATTGAATGGCAAGAGTTGGATTGGAGAAGTATTGCAAAAGAGCAACAGGAAGCTCGCTTTATCGACCTCTCCAACGAGGAAAGAGTTAAACCACTCGACTTAACTCGTGCGCCTTTAATGCGGTTCGCAATGGTAACATTGTCTGATAAACGACAACGCTTTATTTGGACTAATCACCATGCTTTATTAGATGGTTGGTGTTTACCCATTGTCTTTGACGAAGTGATGAAATTGTACCAAGCAGAGCTAGGTGTTGATCTCGGCCCGCTACCTGTTGTGAAACCTTATTCTAGCTATGTTAAATGGCTTCAGAAACAACCGAAATCAGAGGCGAAAGCTTACTGGCAAAGCTATTTGTCTGATGTCACTGAACCATGCAAATTAGACTTCAAGACTAAGCTAGGCAATAGCGAAGAGAGTGATGGAAGTATAGAAACACTGCTCGATGAGCAAACAACAGCTAGACTGAACCATTTTGCTAAGCATAATCAGGTGACGATCAATACGGTTGTTCAAGGTGCTTGGGCTCTGCTTCTTCATCGATACAATGGAGAAGAGACCATAGTATTTGGTTCGACTCGCTCTGGTCGAAACATACCTCTGTCCGGTGTGGAAACTATGGTTGGTTTATTTATTAATACCTTACCTGTGCGAGTAAACTTTGCTGATATGCAGTGTCATCTTGGGCAGTGGTTGCAGGAGCTGAACAAAGCACAAAGTGGTCATGATAGCTTTGCATATAGCCCTCTAAGCGATATTAAGGAATGGAGTGGTATACCCAGTGGAGAAAGCTTGTTTGACTCGTTAGTTGTGGTAGAAAATTACCCGATCAGTCAAAGTGAACAAGTCATGAATGATAAGTTACCACGCTTGATTGAATCTAAGGGTGAAGAACAAACTAACTTCCCTGTTACTTTAGTGGTCGTTCCCGATCATCAAACAGAAATAAAATGGTTGTATCAAGGATCAAGCATATCCTCGCAGCGAATGGAGAAGGTCGCGGCTGATTTTGAGCGTTTATTGACTATGATGCTGGAATCGAGTGATCAAGCTCTTGGCTCTCTCACTTTACTCAGTGAAGAGGAAAAACATTTAACTTTAGTCGAATGGAACCAAATTCATAGTGACTATGATCGCAACTTGGATATGGCGCAGTGGTTTGAGTCTTGTGTTGCTAAAACGCCGGATGGATTGGCTCTTGTTCATAGGGAGCATAATGTCACCTACCATGAACTAAATATCAGAGCAAACCGCTTAGCGCATTATTTGTCTTCTCAAGGCATAGAGGCTCAGCAACGTATTGGCGTTTGTTTACCATCTGGTGTTGAGTTGATTACCGCCTTGTTGGCAATTGTTAAGCTCAACGCAGTTTATGTGCCGATCGATTCGAGCTACCCTGCTGAGCGCCAAGCTCATATTTTACAAGATACTCAGGCTGGCTATGTGCTGACGAAAAATAGTATGTCTATCGCTGTTTCGGAGAGTATGTGTGTACGCATCGATATCGACAGCGAGGCATTACGGTTAACACTAGACAAACTATCTTCAACCAATCCTGAGCGGATAAAAGTCAGTACTAAAGACTCACCTGCTTATGTGATGTATACCTCGGGTTCTACGGGTATGCCAAAAGGCGTGGAAGTGACGCAACAAGGTGTGATTCGCCTAGTAAAAAATAATTCCGCGCTGCCACTTACCCAAGATACGGTTATGCTGCAGTGTGCTTCTGTTACTTTTGATGCTGCAACCCTTGAAATCTGGGGACCTCTACTCAATGGCGGGACTTTAGTTGTCTATCCAGAGACCTTGGTTGATGCCACACATTTAGGCAAGGTTATTGATCACTATCAAGTCAATATGCTTTGGTTAACATCGGGCCTATTCGACCAGTTTGTTGCTATTAACGAGCATAATTTACCTAGCCTAAAACACCTTCTGACGGGTGGAGATGTGGTTAATCCGTATTCAGTGTTTCGTTTTTATCAGCAGCAAGCAGATGTGACCGTGATAAATGGTTATGGCCCAACAGAGAATACGACCTTTTCGACTTGCTATCCAATACCAAGGGGGCTGGATGTTACCCAACCTATTCCAATAGGAAAACCCATCTCAAATACCACAGTGTATGTACTGGATCGCAATCAAAAGCCCGTTCCAGTAGGCGCTATTGGTGAGTTGTACACAGGTGGAGAAGGCGTCGCCAAAGGGTATGTAAATCAGAGTGCTCTTACCGCTGAGCGCTTTATTCCCAATCCGTTTGCAATCAATGAAGAAGAGGCTGGTTGTTTGTATCGCACAGGAGATTTGGTACGTTGGCAACAAGATGGCACCTTGATGTTTGTTGGCCGCGCTGATAGCCAAGTTAAGATTCGTGGTTATCGTATTGAGCTTGGTGAGATAGAAGCGCAGCTTATGTCAATCGACGAGGTTGACACTGCACTGGTGGTGGTTAAAGAAAGGCAGATTGAGCAATCGAGAGACAAGCAGTTGCTCGCGTATGTGGTAGGACATGCTGAAATGGATGCTAGCCCAGAGCATATCAGGGCGATACTCTCTAAAAACCTGCCAAGTTTTATGCTGCCAGATCATATTGTGTTGATGGACCAATTCCCCCTCAACTCAAATGGTAAGGTTGATCGCCGTGCGCTACCAGAACCTAAAATGTTGGCTGATAGTGATTTTGTTGCATCAGAAACAGATACAGAACATATGGTATCTGAGCTTTGGTGCGAATTACTGAAATCAAGCACAGCAATCAGTGCAGTAAGTAGTTTCCTAGAAGTAGGAGGAAACTCGTTGCTGTTGATGCGAATGAACGCACTGATCAAGGATAGGTTTGGTGTAGAACTTACCATTGAATCTCTATTCGCGTCTCCAACAATCCAAGGTATCGCGAGCATGATTGAGCAACATAAAGATTTGGAAGAGTCGACTATGCTCGACGACATTCTCAAACAAGTTGAGGATCTTGATATTGAAGATTTGGAGTCTCTTGATATCGATGATTTGGAATCACTTATTGACTAAACACAATGTCAGAAAACATAACTAAATTGGCTTAACCCCCCTAAAAAGATGATGAGAAAGCTCGAAATGAGTAGGGCTTTCTCTATTCTAAAACAATGGAATGAAAGAGTATGGCTACTCAAAATAATAATAAACTTGATAATTTGTCTCCTGAAAAACGTGCGTTAGTAGAAAAGCTTCTTGCCAAGAAAAAACAACAAAAGTTAGCTCAGATACAAGCCAGTAAAATTACTGTCCCAGATAGGATGAGGACCAAGGGGAGACTCTCCTTTGCTCAGCAACGACTTTGGTTACTCGATCAGTTGGAAGGAGGAAGTGCTCATTACAATATCCCCTCTGCATTGCATATTCAGGGAAAACTCGATCTTGAAGCCCTGAAGTCCGCGTTTATACAAATCATCGACCGACACAGTGTGTTGCGAACTCAGTATGTAAAGCAGGGTGATGACGCTCAACAAGTTGTTGTGCCTATGCCGGTCGAGTTTTGTTTTGAAGTGATCGATCGTAAGCAAAAGCTTGCCCAAGTTATCAAGGAATGTGGCATAGAAGCGGCTATGTCGACAGTAAGAGCAGAGCTTGAATTACGAACAGAATACGTTTTTGATCTCGAGCGAGATACGTCACTGCGTTGTCATTTGTGGCAGTTGGATGAAGACAATACGGTACTTTTGATATTGGTGCATCATATTGCCGCAGATGGTTGGTCTATGGAGGTGCTTACTGACGAGCTGAACCAACTTTATCGGCAATCTGCAATAGGTGCCAAACACAGGCTAAAACCTATTGATGTTCAATATCTAGATTACGCACAGTGGCAGCATGAATATTTGAGAGGAGATGTTCTTGAGCGCCAGCTTACCTATTGGCAAAAGCAGCTTGCTAACATGCCAAGTATACATAATTTACTGCTGGATAGAGCAAGGCCCAGTCTACCGAGTTATCAGGGAGACACAATAACCACTCACATTTCGATGAATTTTGCATCGTCTTTTAAAACCTTATGCAATGAGTATGACGCCACTCTTTTTATGGGTGTGTATGGCGCTTTAAGTGTCCTGCTTTCTCGTTATAGTGGTGAACAAGATATTGTGATTGGCACAACAGCCGCAAATCGCGACCAAACGCAGGTAGAAAACTTGATCGGTTTTTTTGTTAACATGCTAGTGCTTCGCCAGCAGCATGATGACCAAGCAAACTTTATTGATATTCTTACCCAGAGTAAGCGCATTGCGTTGGATGCATTTAATCACCAACAAACACCCTTTGAAAAAGTGGTTGAGAGAATTAATCCCGCTCGAGATATTAGCTACCATCCAATGTTCCAAGTTATGCTGGCAGTGCAAAATAATCAATCTAGTGATCTAGATCTTGATGGGTTGAGCTTTAGTGATGTGGAGATAAAGTCGAATAATGCCAAGTTCGACTTATCACTCAATGTTGAAGAGAATGAATCCGGCCTTAGCTTAAGTTGGGAATACAGCACAGATCTGTTTAACCGTGCCAGCATTGAGAACTTGGCAAACAGCTTTACGCTCTTGCTGGAAGCTATGACTGAAAATCCAGAGCGCTGTGCGTTCTCGGTACCATTGGTTGACTCAAAGACACGTGAGACAGAGCTTTACGCGCACAACCAGACCAAGCAAGACTACCCCAAAGATAAATCTGTTGCAGATTTGTTTGAAGCTCAAGCCGTGCTTACACCAGACGCACCTGCAGCCACCTTTAATGGTGAAACATTAAGCTATCGAGAATTGAATAAGCGAGCCAATGCGTTAGCGCATGAGCTTCAATCTCGGGGTGTTGGCAGCGATGATTTGGTGGGCGTTCACCAAGAGCGCTC
>NZ_QLYY01000031.1 GCF_003350295.1 Vibrio tetraodonis | reverse complement strand
TGCTTGCCTATAATTTAGTACGTTTAGAAATGATTCATATTGCCGAAGATGCCAATGTAAGCCCAACTCGGGTTAGCTTCACAGCAGCAATAAATTTGATAGATGCCCAGTTGCGATGGCTAGCGCTCAGCCCCGATGGCACTTTACCTGTCAGGCTCAAACAAATGCGAGAGAGCATCAGCCATTTCATTTTGCCAGATAAAAGAAAGGACCGAACGTTTCCACGTTCAGTCCTCTTTGTTCGGGCCAAATATCCATTTAGATATAAGTGTTAATACTTATCCGAACGGCATTAGATGATCGACCATCAGCCTTTTGTTTATGCCTACAGCTCCATTATCTCTAACAACCCTATCCAGGGTGCCCATCTACTCTGGCTGTCACAAGCATAAACCCAAATTTAGCTAAGTATATCGTGAAGGCTAGTACCCATAAAAAGCCGCTAATATCGAGCAGTAAAATAAGCTTCTCAGGCCAAAGCGTTACCCCTATACTGCGCACAATCGCTGCTATCATCAAGGCAGCAAAACCTATCGCCATGCTAGGGCCTTGATAAATAGCGCGCCCAGTATGTCCCATCGTCACTCGAGTTATCATAGACAAAATCAAACCACCCAGCGCTCCAATCACAAATAAATGCAGCATATTATGCGCTGCAAACATATGACTTAGTTCTGCACGCAGAATCAAACTCAAGGGAATACAAAAGTAAGCCAGATGCAGTGACCATAGCAAAGGCTCTCGATAGGTGCGCCAAGGCTGCCATCTGATGACGATAACCAGATGCGCGACTCCAGAAACCAGCATCATCACTTGCTCTAAATGCGCGAATTCTGTCGGTAAAAAGCTAAGATTAAACAATACCAGTAAAGGCAAAATAGCCAACACCTCAAGCCAAAGGATTGAGGAGGGCTTGGGAGTATTTAACCGGCGGGCAGTAAAAAATGGGACAACTCTTGCACCCATAACTGAGAGCAAAGTCGTAAACCACCACAACATAGCCAGCCAAACATCAGATGAAGAAAAAGGCCCAATATCTTGTAGTGACGCATAGCTGATTAAATTAGCCAACAAGGCCAAGACAAACAAAGGGATAAAGAATGCGTTGCGCCATCCTTTGGTTTTGATGACCCGAACTCCTGTCTCATAAGCTACCATGGCGATAAATACGCTTTCAATGGCGGCAATCAACCACAAAGGAGACTCTGTCCAAAACAATAATCGCGGCAAAATCCACAAGTTAACCAATAGGGCTAATCGATAACTTTTGGTGCCATTGATCCCCGTCCAGTTCTGCACTGCGGTCAAAACAAACCCTACGACGATAGCCATGGAAAAGCCAAATACCATTTCATGCGCATGCCACCACAAGGCAGGTACTTGCAACATTGTGGGCTGACCCGTTTGAAACATCCACACCCATACCGTGATAGCAATCGCCGCATAGCTTGCCCCAAGAAGGAAAAATGGTCGAAAAGCTAGACGAAAAACAGGTACAATGGCATCTTCTATTCTTTTATCGCTAATATTGATCACTGTATGCCCCGTAAAATAAACTAAATACAGAAAAGTAAGCAATATTTATTCCCTAACTCAAGATATTGTTTTATATATAAATAAAACCGAACAGAGTCATTAAGACTCGATAAAAACAATGTCATGGTTACTCGTTGTTGTCATATTGACACAGCCATCAACCACGGTGTGGATAAGCTCTAATTGGTACCTTAGCGATAAAAAAGGTTATATTTGCGGTAAAGCATTAAAGGGAAAACAAGTGGCGACGTATATATTTGGTTATGGCAGCTTAATAAACTCAGCATCAAGACAATTGACCGGCGCAACTGGACTTGCGTACCCTGCGGTTATTCACGGGTTTAAGCGCATATGGGGAAAACTGGATACAAGCTATACTCTGTCGCCTTTGGTGGTACAAAAAGGGCAAGGGCTAGTCAATGGGGTGTTAATTGAAATTAATCCAAGTGAACTGCAAGAATTTGATACCAGAGAGCGCAGTTACCAGCGCATTCAAGTCTCTCTCACTGAGATAAATACCACTCATTCCCTCACCGCAAGCGATCATATCTGGTTGTATATAAATGATGATGCCAAGCAGCCCTGTGAACAAGTGCCTATCATGCAAAGCTATGTGGATACGGTTCTCGCCGGCTGCCTAGATATTTCAGAGTCTTTTGCCAAGCAATTTATCGAGCATACTTTGGGCTGGCACTGCCCACGTCAAGACGATCGCCATACCCCAACATATGCCCATTTGGCCGGCGTGCAGCAACATCACTATTGTTTGATAGATAAACTACTAAAGGGAGCCTAAGCTCCCTTTACTATTAACACTTATTTAGTGATTAGAACTTGTAGTCTAGACCGACATACCAAGTATCATGTTCATAATGCTTAAGGTTAGCCATTCGATAACCAGCATTTAGTATTACATTGTTGTTCAGTGCGTATCCCGTTTCTAGGCCATATACAAACTCAGTTTCGCTTTCACTTTTGGTATTGTTGTACTCTAAATTGCGCGTTCCACGTGAGGAAACGATAGTGCCTGCCCCCTCACTTTTACGCTCCATGCTATACACACCAACCCCTACCACAGCCCCGATATAAAAAGGAGAATTAGATACAAAATATTTAGGCTTTAAATATAGTGAGAAAGCTTGAAGATCAGCGCTAAACTTATCGAAACCATTCGCGTATACATAACGATTATTAACATTCACATTATCAACAAAATCAAACTTACCATAGTCTGCATACTCAGCCTCAATACCGAGAATTACAGAGTCTGCAAGCGTAAAGTCGTAACCAATCGAAATTGCACCACTGGTCGAAGATGGAGAACCATTAAATCCGTCAGCCTCGAAAGTAGTATCAATAATATCAGCACCAATATACCAACCTTCACCAAGGTAGCCATGTTGTGACCCTATATTCTCTGCACCCACTGCTTGAAACGAAGCCGCTGCAACAAATGCGGCTAAGACTGCTTTTTTCATTTTTATACCTATTATTTGACTTATGCTTTAAAAAACCGGCAAATAATAAACAAATCAAATAATAATGCACATATTGTTGCAATATAAAATACAAAAAACCACGACCATTAATTTATATGGTCAATTAATCAACAAAACAAAGGTAATTAGACGCTAGCCTAAGGTGCGTTTTGACTCTAGATATAGGTAAAACAGGGCATTTGTCTAGATATGTAAAGAATGACGGGGCGGCTATATTACATCAAGGCAAACATTTATGACTCAATGCAAAAATTAGCAGGTGCGGCGTGATGGGCATATCGATTGATGGAAAAGATAAAAGGGAGCTTAAGCTCCCTTTAAGACTGAGATTAGTTCAGGTCTTAGAATTTGTAGTCTAGGCCAGCATACCAAGTATCATGCTCAAATTCTTTGAAGTTAACCATTCGATAGCCAACATTAAGCAATAAGTGACTGTTAAATGCATATCCAGCCTCTAAACCACATACAAACTCTGTTTCATTCTGATCTTCGGCCCTAACAGTTGTTGTACTGTCAAATGCATATGACACAGAATAATTTACAGGCACATCAACGGTAGCATGGTACATACCTACTCCTGCAAGCGCCCCAACATAAACAGGAGAGTTCCCAATGAAAAACTTGGGCTTCAAATAAAGAGAAAGAGCCCGGAAATCGTAGCTAACCTTATCAACACTTAGGGATCCATCGATGAATCCCTCAGGGAGATCAAAATCAAACTTACCGTAATCAGCATACTCAGCCTCAATACCAAGTACTACAGAATCTGATAGTTTAAAATCGTAACCTACTGCAATAGCCCCACTGGTGGCAGATGGAGAACTATCGATTCCATCAGCCTCGAAAGTTGTACCAATAACATCGGCGCCAATATACCAACCATCATTTACATATTCTGAGCCAACTGCTTGAAACGAAGCCGCTGCAACAAGTGCGGCTAAGACTGCTTTTTTCATTTTTTAATTCCTATTATTCTACTTGTTACACAAAAAACTGGCGAATAATAGAGTGAGAACAAGAATAAAAAAACAACTAACAATATGCACATTGACTCTCATCACAATAATTTTTATTAGTTCTGTGAATAACAAAAAAATGCAATAGCCAAAATAAATATACATTTGAATATCTTAAAAATTCTCTTTTTTAATACACTATTCTTAAGATAGGATTCTGCTTAGTATGGTTATGGAAAAGGCTTGGTGGGGTGAAAAACTACTTTAGCCTATACAATAAGGTTAATCACTCATAATCGTACCCTTCAACCGATTAATGATGACAAAATCATTAAATTGTCATCATTCTGCTGTAGTGTTTTTGCGTGAAGTTAACGGATAATGAATTGGCAAGTTAAGCATGTTTTCTATTTTTAAAACTTTTTTCTGGTTAGGTTGGATAAGTTTCGGCGGCCCAGCTGCCCATATCGGCTATTTTCGCCATACCTTTGTTGATAAGCTTGGATGGTTAGGTGACAAAGAGTACGCCCAGCTTGTTGCCCTAAGCCAATTTCTGCCTGGACCCGGGATCAAGCCAGGTCGGGTTTGCCATAGGCTATCAGCGCCAAGGTCTATTGGGTGCTATATTGGCCTTCACAGGATTTACTCTGCCTTCAGTATTGATCATGCTTTGCCTTGCATTGCTTAGTCATAAATTCAATCAAAGCTCTTTATTTGAAGGGGCAGTGCACGGTTTAAAGCTATTGGCGGTTGTCGTGGTTGCCGATGCTACATGGGGAATGTACAAAAGCTTTTGTAAGCAAAAGCTCACCTCTGGTTTATGTTTGCTTACCGCCGCTGCGCTTCTTCTTATACCCAGTATTTCAACTCAAATTATCTTATTGCTCCTCGCTGCCCTGATCGGCTGTAAGTACTTAGCTTCAAATCAAAGCAGTACACATCAGCGCTTTAAGCCCAGCATTTGGCCACTCATATCCTTTGGCTTGCTTATTTTTTCTTTGCCTCTGATGACATCTGGTCTGCCGCTTATCAAGCTGTTTAGTGATTTTTTTCAAGCCGGAAGCTTAGTTTTTGGTGGCGGGCATGTAGTCCTACCGCTGCTGCAAAATATCGTTGGAGAACAAATCTCTCAGGATGCTTTCCTCACTGGCTACGCCGCCGCTCAGGCCGTTCCAGGACCCATGTTTACCTTTGCCACCTACATTGGCTATCAACTTATCCCACAAGCACCGATAGCAGGCGCTTTAGTGGCAACACTCGGTGTTTTTCTGCCGGGGTTTCTACTCCTTCTTGGCGTTCTAAAACATTGGCAACACCTTGCTCAAGTGCCAAGAGTGTCAGGCGCTTTAAATGGTGTGAATGCTGCGGTTGTCGGATTGCTGTTGTCAGCTCTCTATCAACCTGTATTTACCAGTGCAGTACTTAGCCCAAGCGATCTTGTTTTTGTGCTAGTTGGCTTTTACCTACTCAAGCAACTAAAACTTCCTATCATAAGCATTGTGATAAGCTTTATCCTACTTGGCGTCGCTAGCAACTGGATAGTTTAATCGTACTGTTTAGTTTTTAGATGAAATACCCGCGGATGACTGCTCACGAACTAAAGCCAATGCACGTTCTAGGTTTTCATTCGCTACCTTGTAGTATGAAGACTTACTATCAATGGCCTGCTGTAAGTATGGGATCGCTTTGTCGGGCTTGCCCTGTAAGATAAGAAAGTATCCAACATTGTTCAGAGCTTCAGGTTTTTCCATATGTCTTGAGAATACATTCACCGCTCGGGTAATTTCACCTTTACCAAGATATATCAACGCAAGGTTATTGAGCGCTTTTTCATTATCAGGCTCTTGCTTTAACGCCTGCAGAACAAAACGCTGCGCTTTACGGTATTCTCCGGACATATAAAACGAGTAGCTTACATTAATTAGAGTCTTAACCGAATCTGGTTTTATACTCAAAGCTTGCTTGTAATAGGCTTGGGCAAGCTTATGTTCAGAATCTACATCTGCAATGACACCTAACCCCATATAGGCGTATTCCGGCGAATATTGATCCACCTTTAACACCGCGATCTGCTCTGGTTCTATCACTTCTTTACCGCTAAGACTATTTCTGGTGGTCAAACGCACTTGATCAGCATTAATAGCTCGATAAAAGTAGCTCTTACCGAGTTCTAAATCACCCATTTTGCTGTAGATGGTTCCTAGCTGCTCCAATACTTTAATGTTGTCTGGATTTTGCTTAATGCCCAATAAAAATGCTTTCTCGGCGAGGGCAAGATTGCCTCTCGATTGATGAATACGTCCTATGTTGTATAAAGCGCGATCTTTGTATTCTCCGTTTTCAAAAGATAAAGCGCGGATATATTCGTATAGAGCAAGATCACTATTACCGATGCTTAGCGCTGCATCACCACGAGAAATCGCTTCTTGCTCTGTTTTTGGCGGTTGTTCAGAAGATAAAGTATCGATTGGTTTGCCATCGTATAGCGAAGAATCTATGTTAGACTGGTTGCCTGCACAACCAATTAGAAGCATTGTAATTAAAGAGATATAGAATAAACGAGTTCCTTTCATTATGCTTTCCTTAATCATCCGCTTCCTAGGGTAGAAGTAAACTGCAACATTGCTGGGCCTATTGCCACAATAAAAAAACAAGGCCAAATAAATATAAGTAATGGGAACATCATTTTCGTCGGTATTTTAGCAGCCACTTCCTCAAGTTCTTGATTACGTTTGTCACGGTAATCTTCGGTATAATCTCGCAAAGTCTGAGACAAACTACCACCAATACGTGAGGCATGGGTCAACATAGTTACCAAACCTACAATCTCAACCAAGCCAGTTCTGTCAATCAAATCTTCAAAGGCATCGGACATCTCAACCCCTGCGTTAATTTTTACACAAACTGTATCAAGCTCATCGGCAAAATCAGGATGAGATATGTTAATTTCGTCAGCAACTCGTCTTAATGCCGCATTGAAGCCCAAACCAGACTCTGTACATACGACAAGTAAGTCGAGAGTATCTGCAATACCACCACGAATTTTCTTCTGGCGTGCTCCTACCTGCTGGTTTAAAAGAATATTGGGAGCAAATAGACCAATCGCAGTGCTGGTGATCATAGCAAAATTGAGCATTGGCATACCGGGAAATAGGAAATACAAGGCTGCGGCTATACACAAGCCTAACACTAAAGAGATACTCTTGAGAGCGTAAAACACCGTTAGTGCATTGGCATCATGATAACCGGCATGCATCAATTTATGCCTAATACTTTCACTCTCTTTAGTGTTTGAACTCTGCATCATAGGGGCTAATGATTCGAGGGTATGATCAAACTTGCGGCTTTTTTTCAGCTTATTGGTGCTATTTGCATTCTTCATTTGCTCTAGCTTGGTCCTTACTGGGGATTTGGAACCAACAAAAAGCAGAGATATTGTAAATACGAACAATATAGTTGCAAGCAAGATTACACCAAGCAAAACTGCCTGTTCATCTAAATTGTGCCTGCTGAGCTGACTGAAGAGAAAATCCATATCAAACCTCAAAGCTAATTATTCTTCGTATCCACATTGAACCGACAAATAGACTCACGATTCCACCGCTCACTAAAGTCATACCTCTCGGATCCGTATACAGAGGTCTAACATAATCTGGATTAATCAGACTGAGGAAAACAAACAAAACAAATGGCGACAGGATAAGTATCCAAGCTGATAAGCGACTTTCGGCTGATAGTGTTTTGATCTTTCTTTGTAATTTAAATCTAGATCTCAACACTTTTGAAACATTTTCTAAATTTTCAGCCAAGTTTCCCCCCGTTTCTTTTTGCAGTAACACCGCACTAGAGAAAGCTAACATGGAAACCGTGGGCGTTCTCTCTGCCATCTGCATAATCGCCATTCGCATGTCGTATCCATAATTGAGCAGATTAAATGTGTTTTTAAACTCAACACCAATCGGTGCAGGCATCTCAACACCCACCTCATTAAAAGCCTGAGTAACCGGCTGGCCCGCTTGAAGCATCCGCTTCATAATGTCTAAGGCTTCGGGTAACTGCTCTTCAAATGCTGACAGTCGATCCGAAATCCTTTTGTTCAACCAAAAATATAAAAAGCCCCATACTCCTACTATTGAAACTAAGCCAACATAGAGGGGCTGGCCTATCAGCAAAACAACAAATAAAGCACAGACAGACAAAATGGATGTGAATATCAAGGTTTGAGACAGACTCCAGTCGTATCCCGACAATTCAATCATCTTTTTCAGTGAAGATAGCAACTCTACTTTGACTAGCTTTCTATCGGTTGGTGTCAAACTTTTAAGGTAGTGCTCTTGAAGTAAGGAGCGCGCCTCTTCATCCAACTTCGACTGCGATTCTTTTAAACGTTCCGACAGCTCTTTGTGTTTTGCCTTACTCCCAGCGGCAGGAAGTATCAGAGCCTGTGAGATAAAAACAACCGAAAAAAAGAGTAAAATAATAAACAATGTCGAGTCTTGCAACATGTCTATTCTCCCTATGAAAATGATTCATTGAAGATATCAAATGGTAAACGCAGACCTTTTTTGGCTAACTGATCATGGCACTGCGGTACGATTCCCGTAGCCACAAAGTGACCAATAACATTTCCCTCATCATCCATACCTTTGCGATGAAATTTAAAAATTTCAGACATGGTGATAATTTCTCCTTCCATGCCATTGATTTCACAAATACTCACCATACGACGTTTACCATCTTCTTGGCGCTCCATCTGCACCACCAAGTGAATCGCGGATGCAATTTGAGAACGTAAGTTTTTAGCCGACATATTCCACCCTGCCATGGCGAACATGTTTTCAACCCGAGACAGCGCATCTCTAGGCGTATTAGCGTGAATCGTCGCCAAAGAACCATCATGGCCAGTATTCATAGCGGCTAACATATCCACCGCTTCCGCGCCACGAACTTCACCAAGGACAATACGGTCAGGGCGCATACGCAGAGCATTTTTTACCAAGTCTCGCTGAGTAATCTCACCTTTGCCTTCAAGATTTGCTGGCCTTGTTTCTAATCGAACCACATGGGGTTGTTGCAGTTGTAATTCAGCTGAGTCTTCTATGGTCACAATCCTGTCATCGGAAGGGATAAAGTTAGAAAAAATATTCAGTGTGGTGGTTTTTCCAGAACCGGTGCCGCCCGATATCAACACATTCATCGCACCGGTTACCGCAGCCTCAACAAACTTTGCCATTTCAGGAGAAAGTGAGTTGAAGTTAAGCAGGTTATCCATATTGAGCTTCTCAACCGCAAATCGGCGTATCGACACTGAAGAGCCATCGAGAGCCAAAGGGGGGATTATCGCATTAACACGAGATCCATCAGCCAAGCGAGCATCTACCATAGGGGAAGCCTCATCTATTCTTCGTCCAACTTGACTGACAATCCTATCTAAAATATTGCGTAGATGCCGTTCATCAAGAAACGTATACGGCGTAAGTTCAAGTTTACCGCGCCGCTCTACAAAGACATGTTTAGGACCATTGACTAATATATCCGAGACAGAAGAATCATTAAGCAAAGGTTCCAAAGGCCCTAACCCAAACACTTCATCTTCAATTTGCTGGATAACATGTTTACGCCCTTCAGCTCCTAGGGCATGGGTCTTATCTTCTGCCATGAGCTGTACTATTGCATCATGAAGCTCTTTTTTGGCTCGGTCCAACTCAAAACTCGCCAAAAGTCCCAAGTCTAAGGTCTCCAGTAATCTTTGATGGTAATAGTGTTTTACAGATAACTCTTGCTCAAGTTGCTTCTTCGCTTCTTCAACCGCATGTTCTTTAGCTTCTGCTTCAAGTCGTCTGCGCTCTTGTAATGAATCTGGCTCGGTCTCACGAGTATCTGCACCACCTTCGTCATGGAAACTGATTTGAACAGTCTGCTGTTCTTCCATTTCAGCGACTTTTTGCTGAAGATCGGTATTAATGTTCTTTCGCTTAAAAAGCATAGCCAGTCCTTTTCAACGTATAATTTTTAAGAAAACAGCTTTTTAAACCAATTGTTATGATTGTCTTGCTCTGGCAACAGCGAAGCAGCCAATTTTTTTACTGACTTGGCTATCGAACTATTTTTCTTTGAGTGCATATAGGGCCGACCCAAATTTGCACTTTCCAAAGCCACTTTAAAATCATTAGGTATGGTGTGTACTTGAACATGCCCTACGGTGTCCTCTACATCTTTTAACTTAATAGATTGGCGTTTTTCGTAGCGATTAATCACCACTTCCATGTGCTCTTTGGAGACACCATACTCAAATGTCATTAACTTCATTAATTGTGTGGTATTTTTAATTGCGACGAGATTTTGCTGTGTAATCAAGAATATTTTAGTTGCGGGAGATACGACTGACGAAAAAATTCGATCAAGTCCACGTGACATGTCGACGATAACATAGGGATATCGCTCCCTTAACACAGGAATAAGTTTGTTCATGCTCTGCGATTTTTCAAAGTTTTCCGCACTATTATCCCTTTTAAAACCTATGGTATGAAGGCCCGATTCGTGCTTTGTGACAAGGCTGCCTAAGGATACATCATCAAGATCTGCAACATTGGTAACAGCGTCAGCTAAGCCATATGTTCCATTAACATTCAAATAATCCTCCACAACGCCAAATTGCATATCTAAATCAAGGAGAAGAACTTCATTGGGGTAATGTTTGGCGAGGGTAATAGCTGTATTTACTGCAATCATAGTCGCACCTGCCCCTCCCTTAGTATTCATGAAAATCAATAACTCACCCAACTGCCGACTGGCTACTTTATCTTCAGCGACACCTTTTAAAAGTGGCGCTAGTTCATCCAGTTCAGCCTGATCAGAGATAAAATCAGCAGCTCCAATCCTTAGAGCGATTTTTAAAGCCCCATTATCGTTTTCATTTCCGAATACAATAAGGGAAGCGTCATACCCACTATCATGAGATTCTGGCGCTTCATACTGCTGGAGATCCACAATTTTTTGAGCCCAATTCGGTCCGGTTTCAACGAAAATAAGATCTGGCTGGGCGAAGTGGGCAAGGTTACTGACAATAAGGCCATGAAATGAAATCATTTCAAAGCTCACCCCCTGACACTTATTAAGTTCTTGACTAATGTGCAGTTTAAAAGTGTCGGATGAGTAAAATATCCATACAACCAAACTAGTTTTTAACCGTATTGGACACTCGCCGCTTGATGATAACTTGACTGCTTCTCCCATGAGTATTCTCCTAGCAATTAAAATTCAACTTTGGATTAATTGCTTCCCTATTTAGTTATTATCGTTTTACCAATCTCAACTTCACGACTAAGACCATTTAAAGACCACGCCAAAAAGAACGCTCTTCATTTTTGACTATTTACGCAGAAACCACGTTACGAATGAAATCGACTCTTTGGTCTCAAGCTCGTTATCCTTTGCAGGTCTGTTGAAAGGACTAAACTTAAAACACTTGGTTAAACAGACTTATTTATTTTTTTTATCTCGGACGAACTGACTTTCTGTTCCTTTCAGCTCCATATCCTGCTTGCCGGTATATACTTGGTTCACCCCTTCCATTCTTTCTCCACTTCCTTCTGGAATAATAGCCATGTTTTCTCTTGTTGCACTTAAGTTGTAGGTCTGCTCTGACCTAAGTTTGACCACATGGGCACCCAGCTCTTCAGCTCTGTTTACACACCCTGTCAGCAGCCACGATAAACAAAGAGGTACTAATATTACATGTTTTGTTTTCATCATTTTCGCCCCTACAAACTGTGTCCAAAAGTACCTTCAGTGCCACCCTTAGAGTTATTCAAAAAACGAGCTTCATCTACCTTATTCATTTGGTGGGGACTTTCAGGTGCAATATAGGCACCGCGCCCCAACAGATAGTATTCAAAATCAGATGGCTCAATAAAGGAATCTGTTGGTAATGACACCTTGTTTCGATTCACTGGCTTAGCAAGCCTCGGCGTAACTAAAATAACAAGCTCAGTTTCGTTGGAGGTATAATCTTGGCTATTAAACAATTGCCCCAAGATCGGGATATCACTAAAACCGGGCATTTCTCCGACCACATCTCTAACATTTTCACTAAGCAGCCCCGCGATACCAATAGTTTGACCATCCGCCATCTCAAGGGTAGAAGAAGCACTTCGTTTAGTGATTGGCGGAATAGTATAAGTAGTATTGGTTGCGTTTGGCGTTAGAGTCAGTGAAGAAGTATTTGCGATTTCACTGACATCTATAGCAAGGTTGAGGTTGATTTTTTTATCACTTAAGACGGTGGGAATAAACTTCAGCCCGACACCATATTCTTTGTACTCTATGGTAATCCCATCTTCATCTGGTACTGGAATAGGGAACTCACCACCAGCTAAAAACTCAGCCTTTGCTCCACTTAGCGCCGTGAGATTAGGCTCAGCTAATACCTTGGCGGTTCCATTTTGTTTAGCTAGGTCTAAAGCAAAAGAAAACAAGGTATTACTGTCGATAAAGGAACCTAATAAGCCTGTGCTATCTACAGACGGTGCGGTAAAAGTCGGTATCACGGACGTCGACGTTGTCGGTAACGAAGCACCTGTAGATGTGCCTCCCCACGAAACGTTGCCATTTTGCTGGAAAAAGTGGAAATTTGCATCGAATTTTCGCACTAAACTTCGTTGAACCTCTGCCACCGTAACTTCTAACATGACTTGCTGCGCCCCCCCGATCGACATGAGGTTAATGACTCCGGTTTTGTTTGTCTGTTCGCTTAGAGACGTCTTGTCCTCGTCAGCCTCTTCACCAACGGAATAAGTTTCAGCTACCCGCAACGCAACGTTCATCGCAGACTGGCTGCTTATCTGGCCACTTAGAATCAATCTATTTTGAGCACTATGAACGTTAATTTCTTCATCAGGAAGAAACTCATAAAGTTTTGACTTTAAACTATTTAAATCGTGTGTAACTTCAATATTGATCGATTCAATCAAACGCCCTCGGCTATCCCACGCCATCAGGTTAGTGGAACCAAGTTTTTTACCTATGAGGAATACTTCATCCGACTTGAGCATGACAATATCCAAAACTTCAGGATCACCAAGTGATACTCGTTTGGCTTTCCCGGCTAAAGTAACATGGGTTGATTTATGATGGGGAACTAACACGGCTTTGCCAGACCGGGTCGCTGCAACAGCGCTTTGCCAATAAAAGCAAAATAATGAAATAATAATGATTAAACATCGCATATTTGACCTCAATCCTTGACTCTTATATTGCGAGACTCTGTCCCCTTAATGACCGTAACACTAGGAGCAACATAACGCTTAACGACCCTTTCTTCCTCATGAGGGTTACGTAAGGCAAGCTGTATTTCTCCTTTACTCTGTGCAGATAAAAGCTTCTCTGCCTCTCTGGGTGACACTTCCAACGTCACCGCACGCACTATGATAGGCTTGTTTTCTTTGGTTTTAGCCGTCTGGTCCACCGCTAATACCTTAATTTCTTTTAAGACGGTTACTGTGGTCGCAGATGTCGAGCTGTATTTTATGGTATTGAGCACGTCTACTTTATTACCGGGTAAAAGAAAGCCAGCCACACCGATAACATCATTAACTCGGATCGTGACCGCTCGCTTATTTTCTGGGATCAAAGAGGCGAGTGTTGAACCTTCTCCGGGCGCAGTGAGATGATTTATCGTTACTATGCTCCCAGGAAATATGTTAATCGCGGCGACCTCTCCGACTAGAGCTTCGACCGATGTGTATTGGTTTTCATCTCGCCAAGCTTTCTCAAGAAGCTTACTGGTAAGATGTTGACTCTCAATTATGGTACCCGCTAAGATATCCTGCGCAGCGACGATTACTGGCTCACGTTCAACAACTTCAACCTCAGTTTGAGGCTGTAGCTGTCTGTCCATCCATTGTTTTGCAAAAAAAACCGCACCCAAGCCGAAGGCAATCGACAATAAAAAAAGTAACATTACTTGGTTTCTGCTCATCGAGCGCCTCCTCCCTTACCGTCTGCCGTAAAATAGACTTCCCATGCCCGTCTCAAGATTTTCGAGGTGATAACGGGTTCTTCCTCTTCAAAAATGATGATATCTCTGCTTATTCCTACTATGTCTTTTGGTATGCATGGGTAATACCCTGTAGCTGTGTTGCGGTGCAATTCCAATACTTGCTTGAAGCTATCGTCAGTCAGTCCCACCTTCTTAGAATGGGCTATAGATTCCCATAAGTCACGATACTCTGCTTCTTCCAACGGGCCGAATTGTATCTTGTAACCCAAACGACGAAGAAAAGCCGGATCACTAATTTTTTCAGGGTCTAAATTGGTTGAGAATGCGAGAGTGAGAATAAACGGAATACTAATTTGCTGCCCGTTTGGCAGATTCAAATAGTCATAAAAGTATTCCATGGGGACGATCCAACGATTAAGTAACGTATCCACTGGCATGGGCTGGCGTCCTAAATCATCGATGATAAAAATACCATTGTTAGCCATCATTTGAAGTGGAGCCATCCATACCTTGTTGTGTTCACTATGGTTAACTTCGAGCATATCCATCGTCAATTCACCACCTACTTGGATACTTGGACGCTCACACAATGCCCAACGACGATCATGATGTTCTTTGAAAGTAATGGTTTGCTCATTGTTGTCATCAATTCTTTTGTGGTGTTGAGGTGAAAACACTTTTATGATGTTCCCGGCAGCAAAGACCGCGTATGGAATGTAAACGGAAGTATTTAGTGAGTTCAGTAGTTTAGTCGCTACGAATGTTTTACCTGATCCAGCACCACCATATAGCAACAAAGCGCGCCCTGAATTAATGGCTGGCCCCAATACACCTATCATTCGCTGCGCACCTAATACATCGCTCAACGCATATTCAACATCAGCTCTATTGACCATTTGTGCTCTGACATCTTGCTCTTTGACCATTTCACAATACGCTGACAGAGAGACAGGAACAGGCCCCAAGTAAGCGTCTTTCAAGAAAGCTGTATCGGCTTCTTGAACTCCAGCCTCCGACAATCCATAGCGGACATGGCCGGCAGTTTGAGATGAAAAAGAGCCAGCTGACGCCTGAAATACCTCCACTAGAGATTTAGCTCGCAAAGCCACCAGAATGTCTTCAATCAAGTGGCTATTGACAGCAAGTAGCTTGGTTAACTGAAGAATATCGGACTTAGGATAGGCAGCGAGGTGCTTCACTACCAAATTTTCAACTACAACTCTCGGTATTCCAAGTCCTTCGAAAGTCGTCGGTACTGTGGGCTCTTTTGCCTGTGGGGTAAGCTTTGTCCTGTGATGTGCTTTCTCTGATACTTGAACCATAGTGACTACTCCCGTCATTGATTCAAAAAGTAAAAATAAGCGGCGACTCCTAACACAACCACAGGTGCAAAAGGCATTCTATAAGACGCTCCACTCGTTGATTTATATCTTTCTATCACGGCCGAAGTCGGATAATTGTGCAGCGCAACTAAGGAATATTTTTGTAATAACTCTTTGGTTTTTTCTGGTGCTTCAGCCATCCTTAAAAACGCAAAAAACAGCCCGATAACAACGCTGAACAACGCAATCCAAAAAACCGCATATGTGATATGTTCGGGGCCTAACCAAAAACCTATCGCTCCGAGAAGCTTCACATCTCCGGGAGCCATAACCTTCAAAAAATACAAACCTAACGAGACAAAAAAACAAGTTGTCCCAACCATCCCAGACCAAATTACCACCGAAAAATCTTGCAGAATGAAAACCTTGTCTGCCAATGCCAACAGGATGACCATAAGCACACCAATGTTGGGAATACGGTGTTCTTTTGCATCAGACACGGCGATTGCGAACAAGACGATCCATATAGTTAAGTTCATAGACACGCTCCTATTGGGCGCTGCGTACTTAACTAAATATAGACGCGAATTGAGCAGTAAGTGTATCTCTAAACGTGGCAATTAAACCAACAAAACCAGCGACTATGAGTCCTGCTGCAACTGTATACTCCACGACCGCTAAGCCATCCTCATCTAAAGAAAAGCGTTTAATGTTTTCGATCATCTTTAATCCAACGTCAAAACTAAAATACCCGCTGTCACTAGCGGGTATTCTTGGCTCTTCGAAAATTACCGTCTTAGCCAAATATGCCAGTCAACTGACCCTCAAGCGTTCCGCTAAACGTAGTAAAGATGCCCGTTAGACCAGCAACTACTAAACCAGCCCCTACCACATATTCAACCACAGATAGGCCTTCTTCGTCTTTCAGAAACTCTTTGATATTGTTTAGAGCATTGTTCATGTTCAGTCTCCTTTATAAGAACACATTAAGCGCGATCGCTTATCCTAAAGCTAGCTAATGACAAAATGGTTAGTTAGGATTATTTTGACTATCGTATGTACTTTTTTGCTAGTATTGAAAAAGGTTTTGTAAGAGTTCAACAAGAAATAAAGGGTTAATAAGCACCAATTTTAAAAATAAAAAATATCTAATTTTTTATAAGTAATGGTTTAAAAAGAAAACTAAAAATATCCATTAGCAACCAAAGACTTTTATCCATCTGTTTCATTTTTGAAACTTGACAAGAAGACCCTCAAAAAAACGAGACCTTAGTTCAGAAAATAAAAATGTAAAGTGATCCTGGTTGCACCGATAAATACTCTTTAGCTCGCTTTTCGACGATGCCCATGCAATCCTTCTTGGTTGTCATTATCCCTTACTCGCCTAATCTGTATCTTAGTAAGTGTTCTTTTCATACGGAGCATAAAAATCAGTGGATATATTACATAAAGGATACTGGCTAGGAAAATCAACAAGTTACGTGAGAAAAGATACGCTTCGTGAAATGGAAGATTACTTTCAACTGGCAGACTTTGGCCACGATGTTTCTGTGTTAAGCGAAACTGGCATATATTTCTGCTTTTTCTTTTATGAGGCTAACTTTGATTCATTATTCATCACCACAACCAAACTATGCCGTAATCTCGGTAAGAAATTAGTCGTTATTTATAAGGACTGCCTGTCTCCGGAAATTAAAGATTTAGACGTTGTGTTTGCAACCCTAGATCTGAGCAGTAACTCGACTTACTCGACAATAAGAAAGCTTAGCCATGATATAGACTACTCCTTTCATCAGCATCAAGAAGTGCTGAGCACTCATGGATTAAACGATAATTCAGTTCAACAAGAATTAAGTCAGGAGTTACTAGAGGTTTTACGTTATATAGATGGTAATTTATCAGGTAAAATTAGAGAAGAAGATATTGCAGACTATTGCCACTATTCAGTCACCTATTTCTCAAAGTTATTTCATAAGTCTATTGGCGTTTGCTTTCGTGATTACGTAACACTGAAAAGAATAGCCCTAGCGAAGAAATTACTCGCTGAAAATAAGAGGGAAAAAATATCATTTGTTGCTTTTCAATGTGGGTACAACGACGTCTCATACTTTTCTCGAATATTCAAAAAGAAAACCGGCTACAGTCCAGCAATCTATCGACAAATGCATTAGTTTTTACACTCTGGTCACAAGTTCTCTTCTCAACTTATCGCTTTCATAATCCCCCATGTTAAAATTAACACGCTGTTAACAATAACAACGACAAAACTTTGCTAATAACATGGAGTTAGAAAATGATTCAGCCTAACGAGTTACGCAAAAGCACTTGTACTCTTCCACCACCGAATGAAATGATACTTCACTGGGCAGAGGAGCGCCCCAATGAAGTGTATTTAAAGCAAATTATTAACCGTCAGTTTGTCGAGTTCACTTATGCAGAAGTTGCCGACAAAGCATTAAAACTCGTTTCTGCTTTGCAAGCGCTTGGTATACAGCCTCGCGACAAAATAGCACTCATATCAAAAAACTGTGCAGAATGGTTTATCTGTGATCTTGCTATGATGCTCGGTGACTTTGTCAGCGTACCTATATTTCCTACCGCTGGTTCAGAAACCATAGAATACTGTATTACTCATAGTGAGTGTAAAGCACTGATTGGTGGCAAACTCGATGATACTGCGGCAACTCAACAAATTATTGATAAGATGCCTGATTTGGTTAGCCTGTCTCTTCCATACGATACGGCACCAACCTGCCAACACACTTTTAGTGAATTAATCAAATCTGCGGAACCAAGTGATTATCGAGCAGTTCATCAAGACGATAAACTGATGTCGCTTGTATATACATCAGGTACTTCAGGGTTACCAAAGGGCGCAATGCTCACTTATGGGGCGTTTAATTGGTCAGTAGAGCAGCTTATTAACCACATCGGCATAGAGCCAAATGACAGACTTTTTTCTTATCTTCCTCTCGCCCATATCACTGAGAGGGTCTACATATTCGGGTGTTCTATTGTCGGGGGGGTATCAACTGCTTTTCCAGAGTCGCTCGATACCTTTATCGAAGATGTGAAAATGCACAGACCAACACTATTTATCTCTGTACCTCGACTTTGGACTGTGTTTCAACAGAGAATTCAAGACAAATTGCCGCAGAAAAAGCTCAATATTCTGCTCAAAATACCATTTTTAAACTCTCTTATTAAAAGGAAACTGGCTGATGGCCTTGGGCTAGATCAAGCCCGTGTATTAGGTTGTGGCTCGGCGCCCGTATCACCAGCTTTGCTCGAGTGGTATCACAGTTTAGGTCTTCATATCACCGAAGCTTGGGGCATGACAGAATCTTTTGCATACAGCACCATCAACTATCCATTTCGCGCAGATAAAATAGGCAGTGTTGGTAACGCAGGTCCCGGAATTGAGTTAAAAATAGCCGAAGATGAAGAGATATTAGTTCGCAGTGAAGGGATGTTCTCTGGTTATTATAAAAATGACATCGCTACACAAGAATCTTTTAATTCAGAGGGCTGGCTACATACTGGAGATATCGGAACGGTTGACAGTGAGGGTTATCTGACAATCCAAGGACGTAAAAAAGATACCTTTAAAACCTCTAAAGGCAAATTTGTTGCGCCTGTACCTATTGAGAAAAAACTGTTTGAATATAGTCGAGTTGAAATGATGTGCCTGATTGGCCTAGGTTTACCTTCACCGATACTTTTAGCCGTTCCTCATGATTTCCCTAATTTCGACAGAGAGCGGTACGAAAGGACAACCAAAAAAGTCATTGCGAAGATGAATGAGTCTCTAGAATCACACGAACAAATTAAAGGCGTGTTAATGATTAAAGAGCCTTGGAGTATTGAAAATGGTATTTTAACGCCAACTCTTAAAATAAAGCGTCATATCCTTGAGCAAATGTATCATGAAGTGGGACAAAATTGGCCCAAAGATAAACTTGTGGTTTGGGAAGAGTAAGTTCACGGTTCAAATAAGTTAACCATGGTAAAGGAGGGCACAAGCTCTCCTTTTGCTTTTTAATAGAAAAGATTACTATAACAAAAATACTAATAAAGAGAGCCTATGGACGCACGCTTACATCACCTTTCAGGCCTTAGATACTTTGAGGTTGCAGCCAGATTAAGCAGTTATAGTAAAGCTGCAGAAGAACTATTTGTC
Source organism: Vibrio tetraodonis (assembly GCF_003350295.1). Taxonomy (GTDB): domain Bacteria; phylum Pseudomonadota; class Gammaproteobacteria; order Enterobacterales; family Vibrionaceae; genus Vibrio; species Vibrio tetraodonis. The sequence continues at coordinate 13,777 of NZ_QLYY01000031.1, read as the reverse complement.
AGTCAAGCAGCTGTAAGCCAAAAGATTCGCCAGCTTGAAGATGGACTAGGCTGTAAACTCTTTATGCGAGACGGCCGAGAAATGCGTCTCACTGAACAAGGAAAAATCTTATATCGGCATGTCTCTCAAGGGTTTGAGAGTATCGTCACTGGATTAAATCAGATTCAAAGTGAACCGATTGAAGGGCTACTTTGTGTCAGTTCGACTCCCTCATTTGCATCATGTTGGCTTTTACCCAAACTTTGGCAGTTTTCCTCTCTGCACCCCAACATCCCAATTAGGATTGAAACAAGCTGTGATGAACCCAAACTAAAACAAGGTGAGGTTGATCTGGCAATATGGCAAGGTGAAGAGCTTGCAAATACAACTGGGCTCCATAAAGAATTTTTATTCGAGGATCCTATCTATCCCTTTTGTTCTCCCCATTTAGCAAACAACATGGGCTTATCGAGACCAGAGCAACTGCTTAACACTTGGCTAATACATTACCAATCTGGGGGATACCCATGGCAAACTTGGTTTGCAGAAGCGGGAGTAAAAATGGACAAAGAGTCAGTACAATGGACAGAAGTGCGTACCTTTGATCATGCAATGAATGCAGTGATTGCTGGTCACGGTGCTTGTCTTGCCTCAGATTCATTGGCCAATGATTTAGTCAGTCGCGGACTACTAATCAAGCCTTTTGAAATCGCTATGCATCCGGGGATTCAATTTAATGTCTTTTATGATCAAGAATCACCGCGACTAAAACGTATTCTCGCTTTTACTCAGTGGCTGCAGAGAGTTATCGAAGAGTAACGATCAACTCTGTATCGTCAAATAAAAAAACCCGTAACAAAAGTTACGGGTTTTTATCACATAAAACGATAAGAATTACTTCTTAGCTTCACGCTCTTTAACTTCTGCGATAACTTGCTCAGCAACGTTAGCTGGACAAGGTGCATAGTGTGCAAATTCCATAGAGAACTGACCACGACCAGAAGTGATAGTACGTAAGTGACCAATGTAACCAAACATTTCTGATAGAGGTACGTCAGCTTTAATACGAACGCCTGTAGTACCAGCTTGCTGGTCTTTGATCATACCACGACGACGGTTAAGGTCACCGATTACATCACCAACGTTGTCTTCTGGAGTGAAAACATCAACATTCATGATTGGCTCTAGAAGCTGAGCCCCCGCTTTTGGCATTGACTGACGGAATGCGCCTTTCGCCGCGATTTCGTAAGCAATAGCTGAAGAGTCAACTGCGTGGAAACCACCGTCGAATAGTTCAACTTCAACATCTAGTGTTGGGAAACCAGCAAGAACACCTGTTTCCATCATGCTGCCGAAGCCTTTCTCTACTGCAGGCCAGAACTCTTTAGGTACGTTACCACCAACAACTGATGATGAGAACGTAAAGCCAGAGTTTGCTTCACCTGGTTTGATACGGTAGTCAATTTTCGCGAACTGACCAGAACCACCAGACTGTTTCTTGTGCGTGTAACTGTCTTCAACTGGCTGAGTGATAGTTTCACGGTAAGCTACCTGAGGAGCACCTACTTCTAGCTCAACGCCGTAAGTACGCTTAAGGATATCTACCTTAATGTCTAGGTGAAGTTCACCCATACCTTTAAGGATAGTTTCACCTGAATCTTCATCAGTCTCTACTTGGAATGATGGATCTTCTGCAACCATCTTACCAATAGCGATACCCATTTTCTCAGTAGAACCTTTATCTTTAGGTGCAACTGCGATTGAGATTACTGGTTCTGGGAAGATCATCGCTTCAAGCGTACATTCATGCTTAGGATCACATAGAGTGTGACCAGTTTGAACATTCTTCATGCCCACAACTGCGATAATGTCACCTGCTTGTGCTTCCGTCAGCTCGTTACGCTCATCAGCTTGCATCTCACACATACGACCGATACGTTCAGTCTTGCCAGTTGCAGAGTTAAGGATAGTGTCACCCTTCTTCATACGACCAGAGTAGATACGGACAAAGGTTAGAGCGCCGAAGCGGTCATCCATGATTTTGAATGCTAGTGCTTTTAGTGGCTCATCAGCAGATACTGTAGCAACTTCACCAGTAGGCTCACCTGTTTCAGGATCAGTTAGAGGCTGAGGATCAACTTCTGTTGGTGCTGGCAGGTAGTCTACAACTGCGTCAAGAACAAGCTGAACACCTTTGTTTTTAAATGCAGAACCACAGAAAGTTGGGAAGAATGCTAGATCGCGAGTACCTTTACGGATACAAGCTTTTAGCTGTTCGATAGAAGGCTCTTCACCTTCCATGTACGCTTCCATTAGTTCGTCGTCTTGCTCTACAGCAGTTTCAACTAGCTCTTCACGGTATTGCTCTACATCGTCAACCATATCAGCTGGGATATCTTGAACTTCGTAGTTTTCTGGAAGACCTGAGTCATCCCACACGTATGCTTTACGTGTTAGAACATCTACAACACCAACGAAATCGTCTTCACGACCGATAGGCAGAGTCATTACTAGAGGGTTAGCACCCAGCACGTTTTTGACTTGGTCAACAACGCGGAAGAAGTCTGCACCCATACGGTCTAGTTTGTTCACGAAGATCAAACGAGATACTTCTGAATCGTTCGCGTAACGCCAGTTAGTCTCTGACTGAGGCTCAACACCACCAGAACCACAGAATACACCGATACCACCGTCTAGAACTTTAAGTGAACGATATACTTCTACTGTAAAGTCAACGTGTCCCGGAGTATCGATAACGTTCAGGCGGTGGCCGTTCCACTCACAAGTAACGGCAGCAGACTGGATTGTGATACCACGCTCAGCTTCCTGCTCCATGAAGTCAGTTGTAGACTCACCGTCGTGTACTTCACCAGTTTTGTGGATTTTACCAGTAAGCTTAAGGATACGCTCAGTGGTGGTAGTTTTACCCGCATCAACGTGCGCGAAAATACCAATGTTTCTGTACTTTGATAAATCTGCCATTGTCTTACTCTGTTAATAAGGTATAAATTGCGCGCAGAGTATATCACAATCTGTCAAGACTGATAGCTTTGCGTGCATGTGTGAATAAAAAAACTTATGTCGTGAAGACGATCACCTAATAGTACTACTTTCTTAAGGAAAAAAAATATAAGAGAAGAATACTTTTCAGTAAGTTAAGGTAATATTTAACTCAACTTAATATGCTGATTAAAAAATAAAATCAATACGGAGGTAAAGATTCTAACCTTATGATTTTCATAATATCAATAACAAGACTCATCAACTAAATTGATAAACCGTTTGTTAACCGCGATAAGATATCTACCTAGGCAAAAAGATGTGATAAAAGGTGCTACCAATGTCAGCAGCACCCATACTAGATATAGGAGTAAACTAACCGCGAGGGCAAATTTCAGCAGCGGGGAAGAAAAACTCTATTTCTCTGGCTGCCGATTCTGGACTATCTGAGCCATGTACCGAATTAAGACGCATATCTATGGCGTAGTCGGCACGAAGGGTGCCACAAGCAGCTTCTTCAGGATTGGTCTTACCCATCAGCTCACGATATCTGGCAATGACGTTTTCTCCCTCAAGAACCTGAACCATAATTGGCCCTGATATCATAAACTCTTTCAGTGGTGGAAAAAATGGCTTGCCTTCATGCTCAGCATAAAAACCACTAGCCTGCTCCTCAGTCAACTGCACCATTTTTGCTGCTACAATTTTAAATCCTGCTTTTTCAAAACGATTGTAGATTTCGCCAATCAAGTTACGTTCTACTGCATCAGGCTTGATGATAGAAAATGTTCTTTCTAGAGCCATAGATATACCTTTATAATATTTGCGATTGAGCGTTAAGACGCCACTAAAATTACTGATTTTCTTGCTGGATGAGTAAACCAGCTAAAGTACGTACGCCAACTCCAGTTGCCCCTGCAGCCCACATATCCGTTGCAGATTTACGGTACGTCGCTGCACAATCAAAGTGCAGCCATCCTTTATGATAATCTTCTACAAAGTAGGATAAGAACGCTGCTGCGGTACTCGCACCCGGTGCGTAATCTCCACTACTGATATTAGACAAGTCCGCAAAGCTTGACGGTAACATATCTCGGTGACAACTGGCCAGAGGAAGCGACCACAAGCCCTCTTTTTCTTCTCGAGCAACAGATAAAGCTTGCTGAGAAAGAGACTCATCGAAACTCATTAATGCATGATAGTCATTACCTAGTGCATTCTTGGCCGCTCCAGTTAAGGTTGCACAATCAATAATCAATTCAGGCTTATGTTCACTGGCATAAATCAAACCATCAGCCAACACTAAACGCCCTTCTGCGTCAGTATTCATAATCTCAACTGTCTTGCCATTTTTATAAGTAATAATATCACCGAGCTTTAGCGCTCTACCTGAAATCATATTTTCAGCACAGCAGAGAATAAGTTTTACCCGCTTGTTAAGACCGCGCATAATCGCCAGAGCAAATCCACCGGTAATAGTACCAGAGCCGCCCATGTCTGCTTTCATCGCCGTCATAAAGTTTGATGGCTTAATACTATAGCCACCAGAGTCAAAGGTGATCCCTTTACCAACTAAGCATGCCCAGACAGGCGCGTTCTCATCGCCAGTAGGGTTATAATCCAGCTGTAACATAGCCGATGTCCTCTCCGAACCACGCCCGACAGCATAGATACCTTCCCAACCTTCATCTAGCAAATCTTTGTCTTTTACAATACGGACTTTCACCGAACCTTCTGGTGCAACAGACTTAATAAATTCAGCCGCCATAGTCGCCAACTGTCTTGGGGCGACTTCCTCAGCCGGTTTATTGATGATATCGCGGGTAAATTCAGTCGCTTTAATCCGTGCTTCTAACTCGGCTTGAGCAGCGTCAACAAGTTCAGGCAAAATTAACGCATTGTTTTTCTTTGGATTACGATATCCCTGATGAAATACCCAAACTGTTTCTAAGTCCCAGCCTGCACCTTGGAGTAAAACCGATGCTATACCCTGAGAGTCTAGTTTTCGAGCAGCCCGCTGAACGACTTCTTGTTCATTACCTTGTCCTAAATGAATCGTTGCACCTTGTTCTGAAAAAGAAAGGATTGCTTTTTCTCCCCAATGGGCAGGCGCTGGTTCGGTACTCAAAAATACTGACATTTGTTCGGACATGGTTTCTCCTTGTCTTTATTACTGGCGAACTCTACGCCTATTTTCTCAACCTAGGGATGTTAGCATCTTAAAAGCTAAAAATGTTAGTTCGATAAAAAAACGGGCGATATCGCCCGTTTTTTTTAATCAGAAATGTTAACTTGAAAAGCTTTTACTCTTCTCTCTAGTCCATTTCATCCATCCAGCATAAGATCACTGCTTCTAGGATTTTTTCATTCGAGCGATTAGGTTCATCATCAAACTCATCTAACTCGGTGATCCATTTATGTAAGTCAGTAAATCGAACTGTTTTAGGATCAAGCTCCGGAAACTTATCACAAAGCTCTATCGCAATGTCCCGTGAATCCGTCCATTTCATTGCTCACTTTCCTTCTCATTTTTTGGTTAGTTTATAACACTCGTTTTTTAATGATCTTCAGAAGCGTGGTTGAGTGTATACTTAGGTATTTCTACAACAAGATCTTCATCAGCAACTTTAGCTTGGCAACCTAAACGTGATTCAGGCTCTAAACCCCATGCTTTATCTAGCATGTCATCTTCTAGCTCATCGCTCTCCTCAAGAGAATCAAAACCTTCACGGATCACCACATGGCATGTGGTGCAGGCACAAGATTTTTCACACGCGTGCTCAATGCCGATGCCATTTTTAAGTGCGACATCTAAAACTGTGTCACCTGTACTCGCTTCCAAAACCGCCCCTTCAGGACATAAATCTTCGTGCGGTAATACAATAATCTTAGGCATAACTGTTTCTCTTAAATATCATCTACTGATTGACCTGATAACGCAGATCGAATCGACTTATCCATACGGCGTGAAGCAAAATCTTGACTCGCCTTGTCAGCATCTTTAATGCCTTGTTCAATGGCATCAGCACTATCACCGTTACGAAGCTCAATTAAGGACTCAATAACCTTAACTAAGGTTGCTTTTTCGCTCTCCGACAGAAGATCATCACCATCAACTTGGATGGCGACCAACAATCCTTCAATCACTCGATCAGCTTCTACTCGCTGCTCAGCCAATGCGCGCGCTAACATATCTTCTTTAGCATAAGTCATAGAGTCACGCAGCATATTCGCCATTTCATCGTCACTCAAGCCATAAGAAGGTTTGACCTGAATTTCAGATTGAACCTTAGTGCTCTTCTCCATGGCATTCACAGAGAGTAAACCGTCAGCATCAACTTGGTAAGTGACTCGTATATGCGCTGCACCAGCTGCCATTGGAGGGATTCCTTTGAGAGAGAATCGAGCTAATGAGCGACAATCATCGACCATTTCTCGCTCTCCCTGCACAACATGCACACTCATCGCAGTCTGACCATCTTTAAATGTGGTGAACTCTTGCGCTCGCGCGACTGGAATAGTCGTGTTGCGTGGAATTATTTTCTCAACCAAGCCCCCCATAGTTTCAATACCAAGAGAAAGAGGTATTACATCCAAAAGCAACATCTCAGTATCCGGTTTATTACCCACTAAGATATCGGCCTGAATACCAGCACCTATGGCTACGACTTCATCAGGATTAATACTGGTTAATGGCGTACGTTGAAAAAACTCACCCACCATTTCACGAACTAGTATGGTTCTCGTAGAACCTCCAACCATGACAACTTCTAATACCTCTTCGACATCAACTTGCGCATCTTTTAACGCTCGGCGACAAGACATTAGAGTTTTTTTCACCAGAGGTTGCACCAAGGAATCAAACTCTTTTCTAGATACCTTCCCTGTCCAACCTAGAACCTCAATATCGACAGAATCTTTGTTGGATAATTCAATCTTAGTCTCAGTGGCAAGATTCAATATTGTTCTGTGCTGCTCTGGGGACAATGGCGCTTTAACACCAGCTTGTTCTAATAAATATTCCGCCAAGAGATGATCAAAATCATCCCCACCTAGTGCCGAGTCACCGCCTGTAGCAAGAACCTCAAACACACCTTTTGACAAACGGAGAATAGACACATCAAACGTACCGCCGCCAAGGTCATAAACAGCGATGATTCCTTCTTGTCCAGAATCGAGACCATAGGCAATCGCAGCTGCAGTGGGCTCATTTAATAGGCGTAGAACATTAAGACCAGCTAGCTTAGCCGCATCTTTTGTACCAGCACGCTGGGCATCATCAAAATAAGCTGGCACGGTAATAACAACTCCTGACAAGTCACCACCGAGTGTCTGCTCAGCGCGCTCAGATAACGATTTGAGAATATCAGCGGATACTTGAATTGGATTCTTGTCACCGGATGCCGTCTCGAAGACAGGTAGACCATTATCACTTTCTTTAAACTGATAAGGCAAATTAGGGTATCTAGCCTGAATATCTTGCAGTGACCGCCCAAGTAAACGCTTAACCGAAATCATGGTGTTTTCCGGAGCCGATTCAGCCTTTTGTTTCGCCTCATAACCAACAATAGGTTCTGCTTGAGAGTAGTTAACGATGGAGGGAAGAATACTCCTCCCCAATTCATCTTTTAACGTTGAAGCGTCACCACTGCGTACAGCAGCAACAAGCGAATTAGTCGTACCTAAATCAATACCTGCTGCTAGCTTATGCTCATGAGGTGCTGAACTTTGTCCAGGTTCGGCTATTTGGAGTAATGCCATGCTTGGTCCTTATCATTCACTAGCCGAGGAGTTTCTCTTCCACTAGCTCTATTTCATTTTTCAGTTTGGCGATAAACTTGATCTTACGCACAGTATCGGCCGCTTGAGTCCACTGGCCTGCGTTCAGTTCTAATTCGACAGCTTGAAGATATTGCTTATGGGTTTTACTCACTTCAGCATCAAAATCAAACAGCGCAGCCTCTGGTTCAGGTTGAGATGGGATATCTTCAAGCTTTTCTCGCAGCTCCATTTGTTCCATGAGAAACATTGGATCGCTCATCGTCTGCTGTTCATCACGAATATCAATCCCATTTTCGGCAAGAATATATTCTGCTCGAGAGAGCGGACTTTTAAGCACGTGATAAGCATCATTTATTTCTGATGCTTTTTGTACCGCCATCAAGCGATCGCGCTCAGATGCAGTAGCAAAATTATCCGGGTGAAAGCGTTTTTGTAGCTCACGAAACTGCGAAGAAAGAAGGCTACCATCCAGTTGAAACTGACTTGGTAGCCCGAATAGTTCAAAATAATTCATTAAGAGGTCGGTCCTTAAATAGCTCAGGGCCAAGTGGCACTCATCAGTTAGACGTTAAAGCTTTCACCACAGCCACATTCACCTTTGGCATTGGGGTTGTTAAATTCAAAACCTTCATTAAGCCCTTCCTTAACGTAGTCAAGCTCTGTGCCGTCAAGGTAAACTAAACTCTTTTTGTCGATAATGACTTTAACGCCTTGATGCTCAAACACTTCATCTTCTTCATTAAGCTGATCAACAAACTCGAGTACGTAAGCCATTCCAGAACAGCCTGTAGTCTTAACACCCAAACGCAAACCGACGCCTTTACCTCGGTTTTCTAGGAATGTTCTTACTCGACTTGCTGCCGTTTCTGTCATTGTGATGGCCATACTGCACCCTGCACCTTAATTAATTTGTTAACTCGTGAAATGGGGGCAAAGCCCCCCATTATATACAGACTGCTTATTATTGGTGTTTTTTCTTGTAATCAGCAACGGCTGCTTTAATTGCATCTTCCGCAAGAATTGAGCAGTGTACTTTTACCGGTGGAAGCTCAAGCTCTTCTGCAATTTCTGCATTTTTAATTTCTGCAGCTTCATCTATGCTTTTACCTTTGACCCACTCAGTAACAAGTGAACTTGACGCGATGGCACTGCCACAACCGTATGTTTTGAACTTGGCATCTTCAATAATGCCTTCTGGCGTTACTTTAATTTGTAACTTCATCACATCACCACAGGCTGGAGCTCCAACCATACCGCTGCCCACATTTGGATCTTCTTTATCAAAAGAACCAACATTTCTTGGGTTCTCGTAGTGATCAATTACTTTTTCGCTATATGCCATAATATTTTCCTCGAATCCTCTATAACAACTTTTGAAGCGTAACTTAACAAGTTAGTGGTGCGCCCACTCGACTGTGCTTAAATCCACTCCTTCCTTGTACATATCCCATAGAGGAGACATGTCGCGTAGCTTAGTCACTGCTAAACGGATTTGCTCAATCGCATAATCAACTTCCTCTTCGGTTGTGAAACGACCGAAAGAGAATCGAACTGAGCTATGCGCTAGTTCATCATCTAAGCCTAAAGCTCGTAGTACATATGAAGGTTCTAAACTGGCTGAAGTACACGCGCTGCCTGAAGAAACCGCAAGATCTTTCAGTGACATCAGTAAAGATTCACCTTCAACAAAAGCAAAACTTATATTCAAGTTATGAGGCACACGCTGTTCAAAAGAGCCATTCACAGTGACAGCTTCAAGGTCTTTTACACCTTCAAACAAGCGGTTACGAAGAGCCAATGCATGCTCATAGTCTTTCTGCATGTTTTCTTTAGCAATACGGAAAGCCTCGCCCATACCAACAATCTGATGAGTTGGCAAAGTACCAGAACGGAAACCACGTTCATGACCACCACCATGCATCTGAGCTTCTAAGCGAATACGTGGTTTGCGACGAACATACAAAGCGCCGATACCTTTAGGGCCATAGGCCTTGTGTGCCGATAACGAAATGAGGTCAACTTTCATTTCTTGCACATCGACTGGCAATCTGCCTGCCGATTGGGCGGCATCAACATGGAAAACGATTTTACGGCTACGACACAAATCGCCTATTGCCGCAATATCTTGAACAACTCCAATCTCATTATTTACATGCATTATAGAGACTAGAACAGTATCCTCGCGCATTGCTGCTTCAAGTTTCTTTAGGTCAATAATACCATCAGTTTCTGGCTCTAAATAAGTAACTTCAAAACCTTCGCGTTCCAATTGACGACATGGATCAAGAACAGCTTTGTGCTCTGTTTTGCAAGTGATAATATGCTTGCCCTTCTTAGAATAGAAGTGAGCAGCACCTTTGATCGCTAAGTTATCAGATTCAGTCGCACCAGAAGTGAAAACAATCTCTCGCGGATCTGCATTTAATAAATCTGCAATCTGTTCACGAGCAGTGTCTACGGCTTCTTCCGCCTGCCAGCCATATCTGTGTGAACGAGATGCTGGGTTACCAAACGTACCGTCCATAGTCATGTACTGAACCATTTTTTCAGCCACCCGAGGATCAACTGGGCATGTTGCTGAATAATCAAGATAAATAGGCAGTTTCATTCTCTACTCCAATGTAACAGGCAAACCGCTTTATGAGCGGAAATTTATACCGATGGGTGCGGTGTTAGAATTCTTTTTAGAAAACCCATGATTAGTCGCAAGATCAAGATCTTGTCGATCGGATACTTCTAGAACATCATTATCTGTCATCAGCTCACCGAGAGTGATGTTGTTTAAAAAATCACTGATTCTTGAGCTCAAATCGTGCCAAAGTGTATGAGTTAGGCAACGAGTTCCGCCTTGGCAATCACCTCGACCATGACACTTTGTCGCATCGACAGACTCATCTACTGCGGCAATAACCGTCCCTATTGCGATAGTGTTGGCATCAGTACCCAAACGATAGCCGCCTCCTGGTCCGCGAACACTAGCGACCAGCCCAGCTTTTCGTAGTTTGGAAAAGAGTTGTTCCAGATAAGAAAGTGAAATACCCTGGCGCTCTGAAATATCGGCCAGTGGTACGGGATTTTGTTGTGAGTGCAGAGCCACATCTAACATGGCTGTAACTGCGTATCTTCCTTTAGATGTAAGTCTCATATAACACCATATCCACATCGTTTATGTGTTATAAATTCTTTCATACCTGACTAAATTAGTCAAGTATTTAACCCAGTATTTTACTCAAGTATTAGTTGTAAAAATACTTGGGAAAGAATTAAGGCAGTTTTTTTTCCACTGCAGTTAAAATGCCACGTAAAATATTTAGCTCTTGAGCTTCAGGTCGAGCTCGAGTGAATAAACGACGCAGCTTATTCATCACTTTTCCGGGCTGCTTATCACTAATAAAATCAACGCCCTTTGCTACGCTCTCCAAATGCGAAAAGAACAACTCTAGCTCTTTATGCCTAGGAAATTCACATGTTTCAGCAGGTTGATAGACTGCTTTTTTATGATCTAAATACGCCATACGCACTTCATAGCTTAACGTCTGAACTGCCATAGCAAGATTAAGTGAGCTGTACTCAGGGTTGGCGGGAATACAAACATGAAAATGACAAGTTTGCAGCTCCTCGTTTGTTAAACCCGTCCTCTCTCGACCAAAAACCAATGCAGTAGGAGAAAGTGAAGCTTGTTCAATAAACTTTCTACCACATTCACGTGGCTCTAACATCGGCCACTCCAAAGTGCGTGAACGTGCGCTAGAACCGACAACCAGACTACAGTCCGAAATAGCTTCGGTGAGACAGCTAACAATTGATGCGCTCTCAAGTATATCAGTTGCACCTGATGACATTGACATTGCTTGCTGATCTATTTCACATTGAGGATCAACAAGAACTAGGTTAGACAAACCCATAACTTTCATAGCTCGAGCTGCAGAACCAATATTTCCTGAATGTGAGGTCCCAACAAGTACCACTTTGACATTATCTAACATTGGGTTTTCCCAGACCGTATATTTGGACCGCGCGATATTAACATATTCAGAGTTAAAAACATCACACCCTTTTGACTGATAGAACAAAAAACACCCACTTCCATTTGGCGAGTTATCTGGTATACTCCCGTCCGTTTTTCTGTTCTTTAAAATCCGTTGGGAAATTTGTATGCATCCTATGCTTAACATCGCTATTCGCGCAGCGCGAAAAGCAGGCAATCATATTGCTAAATCTTTAGAAAATGTCGATAAAATTGAGTCTACACAAAAAGGCATCAATGATTTTGTCACTAATATCGACAAAGAAGCAGAATCTATCGTTATTGATACCATCAGAGCCTCTTATCCAGATCACACAATTATCAGTGAAGAAGCTGGCTTACTAACGGGTAAAGACGACGAAGTTCAATGGATCATAGACCCTCTGGATGGAACAACAAACTTCATTAAAGGTTTCCCACATTTTTCTGTTTCAATCGCAGTACGTCTAAAAGGCAAAACGGAAGTTGCTTGTGTTTACGACCCTATGCTGAATGAACTATTTACTGCTCAACGTGGTTCTGGAGCTCAGCTAAATAGTGCCCGTATCCGTGTAAAACAAGTTAAAGATATGCAAGGTGCTGTTTTAGCAACAGGTTTCCCATTCAAGCAAAAGCAACATTCTGAATCCTACTTTAAGATTATGTCTGCCCTTTTTGTTGATTGCTCTGATTTCAGGCGCACAGGTTCTGCGGCTCTAGATTTATGCTACCTAGCAGCTGGGCGTGTTGACGGCTTCTTTGAGTTAGGTCTTAAACCTTGGGATATTGCGGCAGGAGAACTTATTGCACGCGAAGCAGGAGCAATAGTAACAGACTTTGCTGGCGGTACAGACTATATGAAGTCAGGTAACGTCGTCTCTTCAAGTGCTCGCGGTGTGAAAGGACTGCTAAAACATATCCGCGAAAACGGCAACGATGCCCTTTTAAAATAATTCAGCAATGATAGATACCTCTAGCCCACTCGATTGAGTGGGCTTTTTTATGCATGAAATAATAAAAGAATACTAAACGTATAAGTCTCCACTTCTGAGCAATATAACTGATGGCCAACAGAAAGATTTGAGCACCAAGCACACTCAGCTGAATCCGCTGCTGAGCGCTACAAAGTAAAAAAGCTCCAGTCTTATGACCAGAGCCTTCAATATGGCAGGGGTGGAGAGATTCGAACTCCCAACACGTGTATCCTTTAGGTATAAGCTGAATCCGCTGCTGGCGCTACAAAGTAAAAAGGCTCCAGTCTTTCGACCTGAGCCTTCATTATGACAGGAGTGGACAGATTCTAATATCCAACACGCGTATTCTTGGGGTATAAGCTGAATCCGCTGCTGAGCGCTACAAAGTAAAAAGGCTCCAGTCTTATGACTAGAGCCTCGTTATATGGCAGGGGTGGAGAGATTCGAACTCCAAACACGCGTATTCTTTGGGTATAAGCTGAATCCGCTGCTGAGCGCTACAAAGTAAAAAGCTCCAGTCTTATGACTAGAGCCTCGTTATATGGCAGGGGTGGAGAGATTCGAACTCCCAACACGCGGATTTGGAATCCGCTGCTCTGCCAATTGGAGCTACACCCCTGTAGATATCTGACAAAACCTCGCATTAGCGAGGTTTCTAAATAAGTGGCGGAGCGGACGGGACTCGAACCCGCGACCCCCGGCGTGACAGGCCGGTATTCTAACCAACTGAACTACCGCTCCGCACTGGTTAGACTCTTGAGTCTAAATATAAAGCCTGGCGATGTCCTACTCTCACATGGGGAAGCCCCACACTACCATCGGCGCTATTGCGTTTCACTACTGAGTTCGGCATGGAATCAGGTGGGTCCACAATGCTATGGTCGCCAAGCAAAATTTGTTAATTCGGAAAGCTGTTTCTTCGTTCTTACACATTCAATGTTCTAGTTGAGTCCACAACAAAACCCTTTGGGTGTTGTATGGTTAAGCCTCACGGGCAATTAGTACAGGTTAGCTCAACGCCTCACAACGCTTACAC
>NZ_QLYY01000030.1 GCF_003350295.1 Vibrio tetraodonis | reverse complement strand
TCACCATTAAGTATGGTGACAACTACAAATTTGGAGCGACACACGAGGTTCGAACTCGTGACCTCAACCTTGGCAAGGTTGCGCTCTACCAACTGAGCTAGTGTCGCAGATTTTATGAATGGCTGAACTCAAAGAGTAAGCAACTCACAACATCTTAATTTGGTTGCGGGGGCCGGATTTGAACCGACGACCTTCGGGTTATGAGCCCGACGAGCTACCAAGCTGCTCCACCCCGCGTCCGTATGGTCACCATTAAAGCATGATGAAAACTATAATTTTGATCTACACACGAGGTCACCTATTCATAATAGAAAGGCGTGGCCTCAACCTTGGCAAGGTTGCACTCCAATAACTGAACGAGTGTCGCTTGCTTCACCATTAAGTATGGTGACAACTACAAATTTGGAGCGACACACGAGGTTCGAACTCGTGACCTCAACCTTGGCAAGGTTGCGCTCTACCAACTGAGCTAGTGTCGCATTCACAACGTTTACGTCGTGTAGGGCTGCGAATTATAAGAGCATTTTTTTGTGATGCAAGTCCTTACAGTAAAAAAAACTGTTTTTTTTCTCGTTTGATGAAAAAGAACACAAAACTAAGTAAATCTAGTTCTAAAAAGATTGTTTAATGACTTGCAACAGCGTGAAATAACAGTCTGTTATATTTTGAAAACCGTTTGTCGATAATATTTCAGTTCAGCGATTGACTCACGTATATCATCCAAGGCCAAGTGACTTCCCGATTTAGAAAAGCCGGTCAGTATTTGTGAATCCCAACGACGTGTTAGTTCTTTTATGGTGCTGACGTCGATATAGCGATAATGAAAATACTCTTCGAGTTGTGGCATGTGTTGGTAAAGAAAGCGTCTGTCTTGTCCAACACTGTTACCACAGATAGGGGAAGCGCCTTTAGGAACCCATTTCTCTAAGAATTTTATAGTTTGTTCAATGGCTTCTTGCTCAGTGACTTTACTCGCTTTGACTCTCGCCACTAACCCGCTGCCTGTGTGTGTTCTAACGCACCACTCATCCATTTTGGCAAGTTCTTCTTCGGGTTGATGGATAGCAAGTACTGGCCCTTGAGCTAGAATGTTTAATTCGCTATCAGTAACTATGGTAGCAATTTCAATGACTTTATGTGTATCAGGGTCTAAACCAGTCATTTCTAGATCAATCCAAATTAAATTTTGATTGCTAAAGGACATAAATCGTTGCCTATTGGTTTTATGCTAAAAAAGGTACTATACCCAAATTCTGATCCTCAGGATAGATAACCTAGGGGTCGTCTAGTTCAATATAGTTAAGTAGACAATTGTGGCAAAAAAGAAAAAGCTGACCAAAGGTCAAGTCCGACGAGTACGAAACAATCAAAAACGCAAACTGACCAAAGAAGAGACCTTTCAGTGGGAGGAGTCTATGCTGTGTGCCGCACAAAAAGGACTGGTGATAACTCGCTTCGGTCAACACGCAGATATTGAAGATATTGATAGTGGGCAAGTACATCGCTGTAATTTACGACGTGGCATTGAAACTCTCGTATCGGGGGATAAAGTTATCTGGAGGCCAGGTCTTGAATCTATGGAAGGCATAAATGGTGTGGTAGAAGCTGTGGAGCCACGTAGCTCGGTTTTAACTCGTCCGGATTACTATGATGGTTTAAAACCCGTCGCTGCCAATGTAGAACAGATGATAATTGTTTCCTCTGTGCTTCCAGAGCTGTCGCTTAATATCATCGATCGCTACTTAGTTGCGGCAGAAACACTCAATATAGCCCCATTATTAGTGCTCAACAAAATCGACCTTTTGGAAACCAAGCAACGCATTCAATACCAGCAATGGTTAGAAGACTATCAACGCATTGGCTATAAAGTACTGCTAGTAAGTAAACAAACTGGAGAGGGCATTACCGAGCTCGAAACTGAACTAAAAAATAAAGTAAATATTTTCGTTGGTCAATCAGGTGTCGGAAAATCAAGCTTAGTCAATGCATTAATGCCCGACTTCAATGTCGAGGAGGGTGAGATTTCGCAAAACTCTGGTTTAGGTCAGCATACAACGACAGCTTCTCGTTTGTACCACATCCCAACTGGCGGCGATCTAATCGACTCTCCAGGCGTTCGAGAGTTCGGTCTTTGGCATTTAGCAGCAGAAGAAGTTACCAAAGCATTTATTGAGTTTAGGCCTTATTTAGGTGGATGTAAGTTTCGAGATTGTAAGCATAAAGATGATCCTGGATGCGCACTGAGAGAAGGTGTCGATAATAACGAAATCAGTGAAACACGATTTGAGAACTATCATCGAATTCTCGATAGCATGGTAGAGGTGAAAGCTAATCGCCAGTATTCAAGGAACAAAAAAGCAGACCTATAAAACGAAATAAACGACTGGGAGTGCTGACTTTACTATTAAAGTTGAGTAGTATCTCACGCCCCAAAGCAAGTAAACGTTCGGTTAACATTGGAATACATGACAATGGATAAAATCAAAGTTGGACTACAGTATTGGATCCCTAAACACGCTTTGACGCGTTTAGTCGGCAAACTCGCATCGGCTGAAGCTGGTGGTCTAACAACCGCAGTTATTCGCTGGTTTATCAAACAATACAGTGTCAATATGGATGAGGCGAAGCACTCAGACCCTAAACACTTCAAAACTTTCAATGAATTTTTTGTTCGTGAGTTAAAGGAAGATGCCCGCCCGATTTGCTCTCAGGAAGACATTCTTACTCATCCAGCTGATGGCTGTGTAAGTCAGTTTGGACCTATCCAAGATGGAAAATTGATTCAAGCCAAAGGACACAATTACACCGCTCAGGAATTGCTAGGTGGAGATGCCAAACTGGCAGCAGAATTTGCAGATGGTGACTTTGCTACCATTTATCTCTCGCCGCGTGATTATCACAGAGTCCATATGCCATGCGACGCAACTCTACGCCAAATGATTTATGTACCTGGTGACCTATTTTCGGTTAACCCACTCACTGCAGAAAATGTTCCTAACCTGTTCGCCCGTAATGAGCGCGTAGTGTGTATTTTTGATACCGAATTCGGTGCTCTCGCTCAAGTATTAGTCGGTGCTACCATTGTTGGCAGTATTGAGCAAACGTGGGCAGGAACTATCACCCCACCTCGCGGCAATACCGTCTACAAGTGGGATTACCCAAGCGAAGGTGCCCGCTCTATCGTGTTAAAGAAAGGCCAAGAAATGGGACGCTTTAAACTAGGCTCGACTGTGATTAACCTCTTCGCAAAAGATAGTGTTAAATTCGATGACTCGATGGCCAACGGCCACTCTACCGTGATGGGAACACCCTACGCGTCAATCACATCAAATAAGTAGTCTCAGCTCTATACAATTAACGCTCTGATTTTCAGGGCGTTTTTTGATCTAGGGCAAAGTCACTACAAACAGCATGCTCACACGTGCAAACTTTTATCCAAGTCTAATACCTTAACATTGAGATTCTTTATCCTAGGAAGCATGTTTACCTAGCTTGGTTAAATCTGCATGCCTAAACACGCCCGAATACTCACCGCTAAACTAATATTTTGCTTTGCATTACCACTATTGGTTTTGCTTTTACCAACAGAGCAAATGCCTATCGAGGATCTCACTCTCATACAACATCGACTTTTAGGTATATTTTTATTAGCAGCGCTTCTTTGGATTCTAGAACCAGTACCTGTATTTGCGACCTCAGTGCTTATTATTGCTCTTGAACTGATCATGCTCTCTGACAAAGGGTTACAATTTTTTCGTATTACTAAACCAGAGCAAAGCTTGGAAGAGTTAATCCCATACAGCGATATTTTAAATACCTTTTCCTCACCAATTATTATCCTCTTCATGGGCGGGTTCACCCTTGCCATCGCCGCCTCAAAATACGATTTAGATAAAAACTTAGCGCGTGTTCTGCTGCGACCTTTTGGCGCCCAACCCAAATTCATAATGCTGGGTCTAATGTTAATTACAGCCGTTTTTTCGATGTTTATGTCCAATACTGCAACGACAGTAATGATGCTCGCTCTCGTCAGCCCAATTATTGCCCTTGCTCAAAAAGAGCAAGTAGGGATCAAGGCGTTAATTCTGTGTATTCCAGTCGCGGCAAATACGGGAGGAATCGCTACCCCAATTGGCTCACCTCCAAATGCCATTGCCCTCCAATACCTAACTGAAGAACACAGTATCGATTTCCTCAGTTGGATGATGATAGGGCTGCCTTTTGTTATTGTTCAACTGATTGCTGCTTGGTTTCTATTACAAAAATTATTTCCGTCTCAAGTTAACTTTTTGATTTTAGAACTCGATGGACAGTTTCAGCGCAGCTGGCGAGCCATTGTCGTCTACATAACCTTCGCCAGTACTGTTTTACTCTGGATGACCACCCAAGTTCACGGTATGAATACGTATGTGGTTGCTATGGTTCCTCTGGTGATATTTACATTAACAGGCATCATAGGTAAGACAGAGCTCCAACAAATAAACTGGGATGTACTTTGGTTAGTGGCCGGAGGCATCGCCATCGGTATGGCACTCGATAAAACAGGACTAGCTGAAGTGCTTGCCAATGCGGTTGATTACCAGTCTCTTGCGCCAATAAACCTAGTGATCACTTTATCCATCATTTGTTGGTTAATGGCGAATTTTATGTCGAATACAGCAACAGCAAACCTACTCATGCCAATTGCAGCTGCTATTGGCACTTCAATGGATAACCTTACTTCTATTGGCGGTCTGCAAGGGCTTATGGTGGTAGTTGCCTTCTCCGCGTCTCTTGGCATGATTCTTCCAGTTTCGACTCCGCCTAATTCACTCGCTTATTCAACGGGATTAATCGAAAGTAAAGATATGGCAAAAGTTGGGGCGATACTGGGTATTCTAGGCTTGTTCATCACTTATACTGGCGTCATCTTGATGGGAGCACGATAAATTCAAACAGAGAACGTTGATTGATAGTCAAATTCAATCATATGGGTATCGTTAGTTAAGCTCTATTAGAGTAATCGATAATAACCGCTTTAACTTTCCTTTTTTTCAGCGACAATAGCCTTATAGATAGGAAACCTTAGCTCACCATAGTTACAGTAGAAGAATAGGTGAAAGATAACAACAAAACTTCCCCAATAATCTTTGATCTTTACCTACAGTTTTGGCTAAAAAGTGTAGTAAAATTACGCTAATTTTGTTTCCTAAGTTACTTTGAATTTGACGAGGACATCACTATGTCAGCTAAGAAACCATTGGCTCTTGTAATTCTTGATGGATATGGACACCGAGAAGACACGGCCAGCAACGCTATTGCCAATGCTCATACACCGGTAATCGATAGCCTACTTGCTAACAACCCTAACACCTTGATTTCAGCGTCTGGCCTTGATGTCGGCCTACCTGATGGACAGATGGGTAACTCTGAAGTGGGCCATACCAATATTGGCGCTGGGCGAGTTGTGTATCAAGATCTCACCCGAATCACAAAATCCATCGCTGATGGTGAATTTGAGCACACTCCAGCACTCGTTGAAGCAATCAATGCGGCGGTAAAAGCAGATAAAGCCGTTCATATCATGGGACTTATGTCTCCTGGCGGTGTCCATTCTCACGAAGATCACATCTATGCCGCAGTAGAAATGGCTGCCAAACAAGGCGCAAATAAAATTTACCTACATTGTTTCTTAGATGGCCGTGATACCCCGCCAAGAAGTGCAGAAAACTCACTTAAGCGTTTTGACCAGCTATTCGAACGCCTCGGCAAAGGGAGAATCGCTTCTCTCGTTGGCCGATACTACGCTATGGATCGTGACAACAACTGGGAACGTGTTGAGGTAGCTTACGCTCTCTTAACACAAGCGAAAGCCGAATTCCAATCCAGTTCAGCTGTTGCAGGGTTACAAGCTGCGTATGAGCGTGGTGAGAATGACGAGTTTGTTAAAGCAACATCAATCAAAACAGCAGAGCAAGAAGAAGCACTGATGCAAGAGGGAGATGCGGTCATCTTTATGAACTATAGAGCCGATCGTGCCCGTCAAATTACCCGTGCTTTTGTTCCAGAGTTTGAAGGTTTCACTCGCAACGCCTTCCCTAACATCCACTTTGTGATGCTTACGCAATACGCAGCGGATATTCCACTTTCCATCGCATTCCCACCAGCATCTTTGGAAAACACCTATGGTGAGTGGCTATCGAAGAAACGTCATACTCAATTGCGCATATCAGAAACAGAAAAATACGCTCACGTTACTTTTTTCTTCAACGGTGGTGTTGAAACAGAATTTGAAGGTGAAGAACGACAACTAGTCGCTTCTCCTAAGGTCGCAACCTACGACTTACAACCTGAAATGAGCTCAGCAGAATTGACTGAGAAAATGGTCGCGGCTATTGATTCTGGGAACTACGATACCATCATATGCAATTACCCAAATGCAGACATGGTTGGCCACACAGGTGTATATGAAGCAGCTAAATCAGCCATTGAAGCACTTGATAGCAGCTTAGGTAAAGTTGTTGAAGCGATACAAAAAGTCGGTGGACAAATGCTAATCACCGCAGACCATGGCAACGCCGAGATGATGGTAGATCCAGAGACAGGTGGGATCCACACTGCGCATACCAATCTTCCTGTACCACTGATTTATGTTGGCGACAAACAGATTGAGTTCAAACAGGGAGGTAAACTCTCTGACCTAGCGCCAACTATGCTGTCACTTGCCGGCCTTTCTATTCCTAAAGAAATGACAGGTGAAGTGTTAATCAAATAACCTTTAAGACTCAAAACAAAGGCCTGCGACCTAAATATTATTCATGCTGGGTTCAGGCCTTTGCGCCATACTGCCCATTGTGCAGTGCTGAGTGAGTTAGCACTCTTTTTTGACCAAAATTCAGTATTTAAATGCTCGAAGAAGCACTTTATATCTCACCGACATCTCGTTTTTATCTGCCGATAAACAAGTTTTGACATTACTCTTTCTTCGTGGGAACGTGTTTGGTTATACTGACTGTCAAACAAGGACTGAGGATTTCCCCTTTCGCATGGCAATACGGCAATCAAGACAAACACTAGCCTTACCTATACTTGCTGGATTGGTATGTCTCATTTTGATCTCACTCGCCTTTCCAACATGGTCTGCCTCACCTAATGAGCTTAAAGGGGTCAGCAATGAAATATCAAGGCAGAGGCAGTCGCTCAGCTCCCAACAAAAAAAGCTCGACACTCTTAATAAGTCTCTAAAAAAGCAAGAACTCAGTATTGTCCGCTTAGAAAAAGAGATCAAGAAAGCCAAAGCATCGCTGCATAAAACCAATCAAAGTATCTCTGCGCTGGAAAAGCGTATCGCTTCATTAGAAAAACAAAAACGACAACAAACAGAAGTTCTTGCAGAGCTTTTACAAACCTATTATGCAACACAAAGAGCGAAATCATCAGCTAACATGCTTAATCAAAGTGTTGAAGAAGACAGGATAAGTCAATACTTTCAACACTTAGCCAAGAAACGAGCTGTAACCATTGCCCAGATAGAAAAAACCGTCAGTGAGCTGACTAAAAGCGAAACACAGCTAAAACTTGAGCAACAACAAATTACCAGTTTACTCGACGAACAGCAGCAAACCCGCAGACGCCTTACCAAAGAGCAATCCAAGCGAAAAGGGACTCTAAGTAACATCAAAAAGAACATTTCTAATGACAAAGTCTATCTCACTGAGCTCCAACGTAATGAGACAAGGCTAAAAGCTGAAATCGCTAAAGCAGCTAAACGCAATACGCCAATACCTATGGATGGTTTGGCCAAACAAAAAGGCCGTCTTCCTTGGCCAATTAAAGGGACAGTTCTGCATAATTACGGCTCTCGTCAAACAGGACAAATAAATTGGAAAGGCATGGTGATTAACGCAGCTTATGGGCAAGCTATAAAGGCTGTTTACTCTGGAACCGTGGTATTTTCAGACTATTTGAGAGGGTATGGTCTAGTGATCCTGCTCGATCATGGTAAGGGTGATATGACTTTATATGGCTTTAACCAGAGTTTACTAAAGAAAGAAGGCGATAAAATCTCTGCTGGGGAAACCATTGCGCTTGCCGGGGACACTGGTGGTCAGTCAAAAGCCTCACTTTATTTCGAAATCAGGCGCAACAGTAAGGCTCAGGATCCCAGGGCTTGGCTTACTCGATAGTGAAAACCCTATTGGCTATAAAATTTTTCCACTTTAGATATAAGTAGCGGTAGTTGCGCTTTGACCAAGGTATTAATACCACCAGATCCAGCACGTCCTCCCCCCGAAATAAACTGCGCACACAGGTCTCCAGCACCACATCTATTATTGCTGGGGGCGCGCAGTGACACTTTAAAGCTTCCATCTTGATTATGGGTAAGAACAATATGCCCCAAGTCAGGAGATTGATTGGATAGCCAGTTTCCATACACCCCGCTAATACGCCTTGAAGCCGCGCTATCGGGCAGCTCAACGACTAAAAGGCAATGGCTTTGATGCAAAGGCGGTATTGAAATCACTTGGTTAAAATCTTGCTGATACGACTCGCGCAGCACGGGATAAGGAGACAAGGGATCGCCGATAACCGCAAAAGGATTTTCATAAGCCAGTAGCCTTCGATACAATTCATCGGGTAGGAAGTTTAAATCCTCTAAAGAAGCGCCATAACCATTGTAATTAATTAACTTTCCTAGCTCGCTTAGCTGCGCTCTTTCAGCTGTATCAAATCCTGCTGCGATTGCGAGCTCATCAGCCTTGGCACATAGATTATCACCATACGCGGCGACAATAGCCCAATGATGAAACCTCCCTCTAAGCAACTTATCTATGATCAAAGCCGTACATACATTGGCATCCAAATCAATATGCGCGTCTAGGTTAGGATCTTGAGGTATGCTTCCTGCTTGATGGTGATCTGCGTAAAATACCGATGCGCCACTAGCTAATATCTGCTTTAGCCCAGCCATATTGCTTCGCATGGATATGTCTAATACGGTTAGAGTATCTCCCAAGCGGCAATGCAAGGCATCCAAAAGCTTGATATCTCGCTTCAATCCAGTGACCAAGACAGCCTTTTTAGGTGCAGCTAAGCGAAGTTGAAGTAGTGATATGATGCCATCAGCATCACCATTAAACACGTCATAATGCATAAAAACCCCTTAACGATCATTATGACACTTTAAGAGGTTTTCGGGGTCTATGGCAATTACATTTGGTTATGGTTAAGCATGAATCGCTTTAACACCATCCTCAAGCAGTTGTAGTTGCTCTACGCCTTGAGGTGTCGCTTTGGGTTTTACTACCGCAATCATCTGCAGCATGCCTTGGTGAATGACTTGTTCGGTAATGTGCGTTTTTTGCGACATTGCAGAGCGGTAGCCGAGCCAACTAGAAGCAATCATGTGTAAAGTGGTAACTAAAGGTTTCATTTCATGTTCTTCCACGGCAAGCAACTCAAGGTCAACAAAAGAGCGCATAATATTGACTAAGTTGGTCTGCAACTTTTCTTGAACCAGAATATATTCTTCATGTAATTGTTCGTCTCGTTGCAAAATTTCAGGAAGATTGGCATAGAAAAAACGATACTTCCACATTAACTTGAAGATGGAGTCTAGGTAGTGTTTAAGCAAGACCAAACTTTCTTGCTGTCCGTGAATTGGTGAGAAACGCTCCAATAGCTCGTTGGAATAAAGGGCGAAAATTTCACGCACGATTTCCTGCTTATTACGAAAATGGTAATAGAGGTTACCAGGGCTAATATCAATGTGCGCGGCGATATGATTGGTGGTGATATTACGTTCGCCATGTTCATTAAAAAGATTCAATGCGGCAAACACTATTTTGTCACGTGTCTTCATACGTTTCACGTATCCTCTGCAATTAATAATGTCAGTGTGATTTCGGTCGACCTACCTTTCGAAGCTGATTTGCTCACCTTTACTTTATTCCTTACGCAAACTCATCATTGTCTGATACCACCACTCTACTAGATTCAGTCATGAATCAACAGCATGAAAACATAAAGCTCAAAGCAGAAATAGTGATATAAAGCATCTTAATAGTTAGATATGCTCAACATACTAACCACAAAATAAAAAGCGCTTGATTAGACCAAACGCTTAATAAATTTATTGATGAAAGGACTTAGACAGGTCGTGAACCGCTTCAACAAATACCCCAGCGTTTTCCGGTGGAACATCAAGGTGGATACCATGTCCTAGGTTAAATACATGACCAGTCCCCCTATCCCCAAAGCCTGCTAAAATATCTGCGACTTCTTGGCGGATTCTCTCTGGTGATGCATACAAGATTGAAGGATCCATATTTCCTTGCAGTGCCACTTTATCTCCAACGCGGCGCACAGCTTCTTCGATGTTAATTGTCCAGTCTAAACCAACCGCATCACATCCGGTCGCGGCAATTTTTTCTAACCACATGCCACCATTTTTAGTAAACAAGGTGACGGGTACTCGGCGCCCTTCGTTTTCTCGAATCAGTCCATCAACAATTTTTGCCATGTATTGGAGTGAGAATAAATTGTAATCTCTTGGAGTCAGGACACCACCCCAAGTATCAAACACCATGACAGATTGAGCTCCAGCTTTAATCTGAGCGTTAAGATATTCAATAACACTGTCGGCAAGTTTATCTAACAACATATGCAGTGTTTGTGGCTCTGAATACATCATCCTCTTGATTTTAGTGAAAGCTTTTGAGCTGCCACCTTCGATCATGTAAGTTGCCAGCGTCCAAGGACTTCCAGAGAAGCCAATCAAAGGTACTTCTCCTTTTAGATCTTTACGGATCTGACGAACGGCGTTCATCACATATTGCAATTCAGCTTCCGGATCTGGGATGCCAATTTTTTCAACATCAGCCTTGCAGGTAATAGGGTTATCAAATACTGGGCCTTCTCCAGCAGCAAAGCGCAATTTTAGACCCATGGCATCTGGAATAGTTAGGATATCCGAGAATAAAATTGCAGCATCAAGAGGGTAACGACGTAATGGCTGAAGTGTGACTTCTGAGGCAAGCTCAGCATTCTTACACAAAGACATAAAGTCACCAGCCTCAGCTCGAGTCGCTTTATATTCTGGGAGGTAACGTCCTGCCTGACGCATCATCCATACTGGTGTGTAGTCTACTGGTTGCTTTAAAAGAGCACGCAGATAACGATCATTTTTAAGTTCAGTCATTCCGTATTTCCAACTATTGAGCTTTTGTTTAGCGCCGTTATTCTAACACTGTTTAGTCTACAAAAGCGGCATGCTTTGCAACCTAGATCAAGTTATTAACGTTTAAATCAGCGCTTAGTTTGCGCCCAAACTGTAACAGTGTTAAAAATCTCCACGCTAGCGAAAAATAATAACTATAACCTGAGTACCTGTGACTCAGCATCTCATAACGACATCTTACTTACCCCCTCCCTCTCGGAGGGTTTTTTTTTGCGTTTAAACGGATTCAAGAAGATAAATTCCGGGTGTGTTTATTTAACACACTCCTTAATCGTCTCCTCGATTAACGCTCTTGCAATAGTTCCATGTGGCGCAATAGCAGGTAATGTATCGGCTGAAAACCAACCAAGACTCTCAATCTCTGAATCATCTGGTTTCAGCTCTCCTTGTTGATAATCAGCCAAAAAGCCAACCATTAAACTGGATGGAAAAGCCCAAGGTTGGCTGGAAAAATAGCGAATATTGGTAACATCAAGGCCCGTCTCCTCTTTCACTTCTCTTGCAACACATTGCTCAAGAGTTTCACCCACTTCTGCAAACCCTGCGATAACCGTATACATACCATTTCGGTGACGAGAATGCTGAGCCAGTAAAATCTGGTTACCTTTACGAACAGCCACTATGATGCAAGGAAATATACGTGGGTAATGCAGTGTCCGACAGTCTCCGCATTGCATTGCCAGTTGATTGTTGTTGAGATGACTCCTGCCACCACAAATAGAGCAAAATCTCAGTGTTTGGGTCATGTGACCATACTGAACGGCTTTACTGAGTAATAAAAAAACGCTCTCGGGCAGGCTTAGACACTCACGTAATGGCGTTAGGTGCAGATTTTGTTCAACTTCATCTGCATTTAACCAAATAACAGGCAGATTTTCATACTCACCAATCTTGTGTCCCAGGCCCTGTGGTATAGAAAGTTCTATGGCAGTGCCACAAGGTAATTTGTTGTTAATCAACCATACTTCACTTCCCGACACAAGACACCAGTAGGCTGTCTCTATTGGCTTTCTATCATTTTTGCTTAACATTACCAACCCTCTATACTTGCAGTTCATTCATTTTACTGGCAATCTTAATTCATACTAGGGTTTGTAGTAGAGCGAGTTTCTGGCTATAAACTCTAGTAAGAACGAAAAGTTTTGCTCTACACCGGTTTTGGGAGTCAAAGCGTAATTGTCACTGCAAAAGTGGCTCGATCATGAGGATATGGTCATGCTGAATAAATTCAAACAAACACAAGAACAATGGGGCGGCTCAAGTGAACTTATTGATCACTGGCTAGAGACTAGGCAATCGCTTATCGTAGAATATTGTAAGCTTGCATCACTTCAACCCACTTCTGTAAAAACCACACTTTCTTCACTCCCTACCGCTGATGAGCTACAAGTTTTCTGCCAACATCTCGTCGATTATATCTCTGAAGGGCATTTCAAGATTTATGATATGGTGATGGATAAATGGCGTTCGACTGGCTTTGAAGCAACAGAGGAAATCAATGCAACCTACGGGCGCATTGTGCTTACTACCGATCCACTGCTCAACTTTACCGACAAATACGCTGCGGTTAAAGATGATGAACCTCTGGAGTCTTTTGATAGCGATTTATCGCTAATTGGCGAGATATTGGAAGCCCGTTTTGAAGTAGAGGATCAGCTGATCCAGTTAATTGCGGACAGTTTGGCTGTTCCTCCTGGCGCATAATAAACCATGTACAACTTTACTTCCTCAAGGTTGTAAACAGAACGAACAAAAAAAGGCACCCAAGGGTGCCTTTTTTAACGCTTTAAAAGCTATTACTCATCAACTGAAAAACCTGCGTTAAGCAAAGCAGCTAAGTTATCTGTTGCTTGTTCAACAGATGGGCCTTCTTGCTCTTCAACACGTTTTGCTTGACGATCTTGGTGGTAAGCGAAACCTGTACCTGCTGGAATCAATCGACCAACAATAACGTTTTCTTTCAGACCACGTAGCTCATCACGCTTACCAGAAACTGCTGCTTCTGTTAGTACGCGAGTTGTCTCCTGGAACGATGCCGCTGAAATGAAGGATTCAGTTGCTAGAGACGCTTTAGTGATACCAAGTAGTTCGCGTTCGAAGCGTGCAGGTTCTTTACCCTCAGCTTCAAGCTGACGATTAGCAATCTTAACGTTCGCATATTCAACTTGCTCGCCCGCTAGGAACTCTGAGTCACCAGCGAATGTGATTGTACACTTGCGAAGCATTTGACGAACGATAGTCTCGATGTGCTTGTCGTTAATCTTAACGCCCTGTAAGCGGTATACTTCTTGAACTTCGTTCGCGATGTACTGAGTAACCGCATGGATACCACGTAAACGTAGAATGTCATGTGGAGACTCTGGACCATCGGCAATCACATCACCACGTTCAACTTTTTCACCTTCAAAAACGTTGAGCTGACGATGTTTAGGGATCATCTCTTCGTAGGTATCTCCACCTTCACGGGTGATCACTAGACGACGCTTACCTTTAGTCTCTTTACCAAAGCTCACAGTACCTGTGTGCTCAGCAAGAATCGCAGGTTCTTTCGGCTTACGAGCTTCAAACAAGTCAGCAACTCGTGGTAGACCACCTGTAATGTCTCGGTTTCCGCCAGATTTCTGAGGAATACGAGCAAGCGTGTCACCGACACCAACTTCAGCACCGTCTTCAATGTTAACAATCGCTTTACCAGGTAAGAAGTAATGGGCTGGCATATCCGTACCAGGAATCATTACATCTTTGCCTGCCGCATCAATAAGTTTGATAGCAGGGCGCATGTCTTTACCTGCAGCTGGTCTCGCAGCCGCTTCGGTCACTTCACTAGAAGACAAACCTGTTAGGTCATCAGTTTGACGAGAAACCGTTACACCATCAATCATATCAACAAATTGGATACGACCTGCCACTTCAGTGATGATTGGCATAGTGTGAGCTTCCCAGTTCGCTACTGTTTCTCCAGCTTCAACGCCCTCGTTGTCGCCTTTGCTAAGTAGTGAACCGTATGGAAGTTTGTGCTTCTCTTTGGTGCGGCCAAATTCGTCAATAATGGTTAGCTCTGATGCACGAGAAGTGATCACAAGCTTACCTTGCTTGTTAGTTACGAACTTAGCGTTATGCAGCTTCACAGTACCAGTGGTCTTCACTTGAATGCTATTTTCTGCTGCTGCCGTCGATGCTGCACCACCGATGTGGAACGTACGCATGGTTAACTGTGTACCCGGTTCACCGATAGACTGAGCAGCAATAACACCCACTGCTTCACCTTGGTTAACTAGGTGACCACGTGCAAGATCACGACCATAACACTGTGAACAACAACCGAAGTCTGCATCACAAGTTACCACTGAACGAACTCGGATTTTATCTACTGAGTTGTCTTCCATGATCTGACACCACTTCTCATCAATCAGAGTATTACGTGGAATCAAAACATCTTCAGTGCCTGGCTTAAGAACATCTTCAGCAACTACACGACCAAGAGCTAGCTCAGAGAGTGCAACTTTAACGTCACCACCTTCAATATGAGGCATCATGTCGATACCTTCATGTGTGCCACAATCGTGCTCATGGACGACAACATCTTGCGCGACATCTACTAGACGACGTGTCAGATAACCTGAGTTCGCTGTTTTCAGTGCCGTATCCGCTAGACCCTTACGAGCACCGTGCGTTGAGATAAAGTACTGAAGTACGTTCAAGCCTTCTTTAAAGTTCGCCGTGATCGGCGTTTCGATGATAGAACCATCTGGACGCGCCATCAGACCACGCATACCAGCAAGCTGACGAATCTGAGCAGCAGAACCACGAGCGCCCGAGTCAGCCATCATGTAGATGCTGTTGAACGACTCTTGCTGTTCGCCTTCACCTTCACGGTTAACCACTGTCTCTGATGACAGGTTTTCCATCATCAGTTTTGCAACGCGATCATTGGTCGATGCCCAAATATCGATCACCTTGTTGTAGCGCTCACCCGCGGTAACAAGACCAGATTGGTACTGTTCCTGGATTTCTCGAACTTCTGCTTCCGCTTCTTCGATTTCAGTGTATTTCGCATCTGGTACAACCATGTCGTCGATACCAACAGAAACACCTGAAAGCGCTGCGTATGCAAAACCGGTATACATGATTTGGTCAGCAAAGATAACTGTGTCTTTCAGACCCAGCTTACGGTAAGCCTCGTTCAATAGGTGAGAGATTTGCTTCTTACCTAACTTTTGGTTAACGATGCTAAACGGAAGACCTGCAGGCACAATTTGCCACAGCATTGCACGACCGATAGTTGTATCAACTAACTTAGTCTCAGTAGTGCTGTTGCCATCTTCATCTTTAACAGTCTCAGTGATACGGACTTTAACGCGAGCATGCAGCTCTGCAGACTTGGTACGATATGCTTTCTCAGCTTCTGCTGGGCTAGCAAGGTACATACCTTCGCCTTTGACGTTAATCTTCTCACGCGTCATGTAGTACAGACCCAAAACAACGTCCTGTGAAGGTACGATGATAGGATCACCTGATGCTGGCGACAGAATGTTGTTTGTCGACATCATCAAAGTACGAGCTTCAAGCTGCGCCTCTAGAGTTAGAGGAACGTGAACCGCCATTTGGTCACCATCGAAGTCCGCGTTGTACGCCGCACAAACAAGTGGGTGCAGCTGAATCGCTTTACCTTCGATAAGTACTGGTTCGAACGCCTGAATACCTAGACGGTGAAGTGTCGGTGCACGGTTCAGTAGTACTGGGTGTTCACGAATCACTTCATCGAGAATATCCCATACAACCGCTTCTTCACGCTCTACCATCTTCTTAGCAGCTTTGATCGTCGTCGCTAAACCACGAGTCTCAAGTTTGCTGTAGATAAATGGTTTGAATAGCTCAAGTGCCATCTTCTTAGGAAGACCACACTGATGCAGACGAAGGTATGGACCTACTGTGATTACAGAACGGCCAGAGTAGTCTACACGTTTACCTAGAAGGTTCTGACGGAAACGACCTTGTTTACCCTTGATCATATCAGCAAGAGATTTTAGAGGACGCTTGTTCGAACCTGTAATCGCACGGCCGCGACGACCGTTATCTAGAAGTGCATCAACAGACTCTTGTAGCATACGCTTTTCGTTACGTACGATAATGTCTGGAGCAGCAAGCTCTAATAGACGCTTCAAACGGTTATTACGGTTGATCACACGGCGATATAGATCGTTCAGATCTGAAGTCGCAAAGCGACCACCATCTAGTGGAACTAGAGGGCGTAGATCTGGCGGAAGTACCGGAAGCACAGTTAAGATCATCCACTCTGGGTTGTTGCCCGATTGAACGAATGCTTCAACTAGCTTCAAGCGCTTAGTGATTTTCTTGCGCTTAGTCTCTGAATTAGTAGACTGAAGCTCTTCACGCATTTCTTCGATTTCGGCTGGCAGATCCATAGACGCAAGTAGGTCTTTGATCGCTTCAGCACCCATCTTAGCCGTGAATTCATCACCCCACTCTTCTAGGCGGTCTAGATACTCTTCTTCAGTAAGCATCTGAGATTTTTCTAGATCTGTCATACCAGGTTCTGTTACTACGTACATTTCGAAGTAAAGAACACGCTCGATATCACGCAGTGGGATATCCATAAGTAGACCGATACGAGACGGCAATGATTTTAGGAACCAGATGTGAGCAACTGGTGAAGCAAGTTCAATGTGGCCCATACGGTCACGGCGAACTTTAGTTTGTGTAACTTCAACGCCACACTTCTCACAGATAACACCACGGTGTTTCAGACGCTTATATTTGCCACAAAGACATTCATAATCTTTAACTGGGCCAAAAATACGCGCACAGAACAGACCATCTCGTTCAGGTTTGAACGTACGATAGTTGATCGTTTCAGGTTTTTTAACTTCACCAAAAGACCATGAACGAATCATGTCTGGTGAAGATAGACCGATTTTGATTGCATCAAATTCTTCGGTCTTATGCTGTGCTTTTAGAAAGTTTAATAAGTCTTTCACAATCAGCTCCTGTAAGGAGTTAAAAGGAGCTCACCCGCAAAAGTGAGCACCTTCAACCAAATAACCCCGTGGGGATTACTCTTCGTCTTCTAGCTCGATATTGATACCAAGCGAGCGAATCTCTTTCAACAGTACGTTGAACGATTCTGGCATGCCCGGCTCCATGCTATGGTTGCCATCCACGATGTTCTTATACATCTTGGTACGGCCGTTAACGTCATCTGACTTGACCGTTAGCATTTCTTGTAGGGTGTAAGCAGCACCATATGCTTCTAGTGCCCATACTTCCATCTCACCGAAACGCTGACCACCGAACTGAGCTTTACCACCCAGCGGTTGCTGAGTAACTAGGCTGTATGAACCAGTAGAACGAGCATGCATCTTGTCATCAACAAGGTGGTTTAGTTTGAGCATATACATGTAACCAACGGTTACAGGACGCTCAAATGCATCACCAGTACGACCATCAAACAGAGTAAGCTGACCAGATTCTGGCAGTTCACCCAGCTTAAGTAGTTCTTTGATTGACTGCTCAGAAGCACCATCAAAGACTGGTGTTGCGATAGGTAGACCACCACGCAAGTTGTTGACCAAGGTGCGCACTTCATCGTCAGTCAAGGATGCAACATCAACTGTCTGACGAGTTTCACCTAAGTCGTAAACCTTCTGTAGGAAGTCACGGAACTTAGCCAGCTCTTGCTGCTCTTTCAGCATTTGGTTGATCTTGTCACCAATACCTTTAGCCGCGAGACCTAAGTGGACTTCGAGGATCTGACCTATGTTCATACGAGAAGGTACACCTAGCGGGTTAAGCACGATGTCAACCGGCTGACCTTTCTCATCGTAAGGCATGTCTTCTACAGGGTTGATCTTAGAGATTACACCCTTGTTACCGTGACGACCGGCCATCTTATCGCCTGGCTGAATACGACGTTTAACCGCAAGGTAAACTTTAACGATCTTCAGTACGCCAGGAGCTAGGTCATCACCTTGAGTGATCTTACGACGCTTAGTTTCGAACTTCTTATCGAAGTCAGCTTTTAGCTCATCGTACTGCTCTGCAAGTTGCTCAAGCTTAGTCTGCTGAGTATCGTCGTCTAGCGTTAGCTCTAACCACTTCTTGCGGTCAATAGCGTCAAGCTTAGCGTCAGTATAACCACCTTCAACCAGTACAGCTTTAACGCGGTTGAGTAGGCCACCTTCTAGAATCTGGAATTCTTCAGTAAGGTCTTTCTTCGCTTCTTTTAGCTGCATCTGTTCAATTTCAAGCGCACGTTTGTCTTTTTCGACACCGTCACGAGTGAATACTTGAACATCAATGATGGTACCTGACACTGAGTTTGGTACACGCAGTGAGGTATCTTTAACGTCTGATGCTTTTTCACCAAAAATGGCACGCAGTAGCTTCTCTTCTGGAGTTAGCTGAGTCTCGCCTTTTGGTGTTACTTTACCAACAAGGATGTCACCACCCTTAACTTCCGCACCTATGTAAACGATGCCTGACTCGTCCAATTTAGACAGAGCAGACTCACCTACGTTTGGAATATCGGCTGTGATTTCTTCAGCACCAAGCTTAGTATCACGTGCAACACAAGATAGCTCTTGAATGTGAATCGTCGTGAAACGGTCTTCTTGAACAACACGCTCAGAAACAAGGATCGAGTCCTCGAAGTTGTAACCATTCCAAGGCATAAACGCGATACGCATGTTCTGACCAAGTGCAAGTTCACCTAAGTCTGTAGAAGGACCATCGGCAAGCACATCGCCACGTGCAACAGGTTCACCAGGCATCACAGTTGGACGCTGGTTGATACACGTGTTTTGGTTTGAACGAGTGTATTTAGTTAGGTTGTAGATATCGATACCCGCTTCACCTGGGATCAACTCGTCTTCGTTCACTTTCACAACGATACGAGACGCATCTACAGACTGGATAACACCACCACGCTTAGCAACCGCTGTTACACCTGAGTCAACAGCAATATTACGCTCAATACCTGTACCAACAAGAGGCTTATCAGCCTTAAGTGTTGGAACAGCCTGACGTTGCATGTTCGCACCCATCAATGCACGGTTCGCATCATCGTGTTCTAGGAACGGAATAAGCGAAGCAGCGATAGATACTACTTGGTTAGTCGCAACGTCCATGTAATCTACATGGTCACGTGGGTGCAGACCAGATTCACCTTTCTGACGAGCTGTGATCAACTCTTCAGCAAATGTACCTGCTTCAGTCAGTACTGTGTTCGCCTGAGCGATAACGTATTGACCTTCCTGAATAGCAGATAGGTAATCAACTTCGTCTGTTACTACACCATCTACAACACGGCGATATGGTGTTTCAAGGAAACCATACTCATTACAACGTGCGAATGCAGATAGCGAGTTGATAAGACCGATGTTTGGACCTTCAGGCGTTTCGATCGGACATAGACGGCCGTAGTGAGTTACGTGTACGTCTCGAACTTCAAAACCAGCGCGTTCACGCGTTAGACCGCCTGGACCCAATGCAGAGATACGACGCTTATGCGTTACTTCTGATAGAGGGTTGTTCTGGTCCATAAACTGAGACAACTGAGAAGAGCCAAAGAACTCTTTCACTGCCGCAGAAATTGGCTTAGCGTTGATCAAATCTTGTGGCATTACAGCATCTAGATCGCCCAAGCTTAGACGCTCTTTCACTGCACGCTCTACACGTACTAAACCAACACGGAATTGGTTTTCAGCCATTTCACCAACGCTACGGATACGACGGTTACCTAAGTGGTCAATATCGTCGACTTCTCCAATACCGTTACGAATAGCAATGAGCTTCTTCATCACTTCGATGATATCTAGCTCGTCAAGCGTACCCTGCTCTTGTGCGTCTTCGCGCTCAATTGAGCTGTTGAACTTCATACGACCAACAGTCGAAAGATCATAACGCTCTTCAGAGAAGAATAAGCTATCAAATAAGGCTTCAGCGGCTTCTTTCGTTGGCGGCTCACCTGGGCGCATCATGCGGTAGATTTCTACCAACGCAGAAATACGATCAACAGTACTATCGATGCGCAGTGTATCTGACATGAATGGGCCATGGTCTAGATCGTTCGTAAATAGAACTTCTAGTGCTTTATGACCAGCTTGAGATAAGTTTGCTAGTGCTTCAAGACTGATCTCTTGGTTAGCAGAAACAATAATCTCACCAGTTGCTTCATTGATATAATCTTTTGATGCAACTCTACCAACTATGTACTCAACGGGCACTTCAATATGCTCAACGCCATCTTTTTCAAGTTGACGGATATGGCGTGCTGTTACACGACGGCCCGTTTCTACGTAGACCTTGCCATTAGCTTCAATATCGAATGATGCCGTTTCACCGCGCAGACGATCCGGAACCAGCTCCATAAGAAGAGTCTGGTCTTTCACCTCGAAGTTCACCTTCTCAAAGAAGATGTCTAGGATTTCATCTGTCGTCTTACCTAGCGCACGAAGAATGATCGATGCAGGCAGTTTACGACGACGGTCAATACGTACATATAAGTTATCCTTAGGATCAAACTCGAAATCAAGCCATGAACCACGGTAAGGAATGATGCGCGCATTGTATAGAACTTTACCTGAAGAGTGGGTCTTACCCTTATCGCTGTCGAAGAATACACCTGGGCTTCTGTGCAGCTGGGATACGATAACCCTCTCGGTACCATTGATAACGAAGGTACCATTGTCTGTCATAAGCGGTATTTCGCCCATGTAGACTTCTTGTTCTTTAATGTCTTTTACAGTACCTGCTGGCGCGTCTTTATCAAAGATGACTAAGCGCAGTTTTACGCGTAGTGGTTTTGAATAAGTTACGCCGCGAATTTGACATTCTTTAACGTCAAAAACTGGCTCACCAAGACGGTAGCTAACGTATTGCAGCTCGGAATTGCCGTTATAGCTCTGAATTGGAAATACAGAACGGAAAGCAGCTTCAAGACCGTATTGACCTTCAGGATCCTGTTCGATAAATTTCTCGAACGAATCGAGCTGGATCGATAGCAGGTATGGAATGTCCAACACTTGTGGACGAGTACCAAAGTCCTTACGGATGCGCTTTTTCTCGGTATAAGAGTAAACCATGGGGTTCCTCAGCTCGCTGATAAGTGACCCAAACTGTCTAGAGTCATTCGTAGACAGTGACTAACAACTGTTTGACTGTAGTGACATTTCATAAAGCTGTCATGAAATGCTTTTTGCTAGGAACTTGGGTGCTCAAACAGCGGAAAAATCACCCAACCCCTACAGCGCAAAAAGGCCGGTGGTTGTAAAACCACCAGCCATTAGCCTCTAGGCTAAGAAACTATGCAATAATTACTTAACAGTAACACTTGCACCAGCTTCTTCTAGCTGAGCTTTAAGAGCTTCAGCTTCATCTTTCTCGATGCCTTCTTTAAGAGGTGCAGGAGCGCCGTCAACTAGAGCTTTCGCTTCTTTAAGACCTAGGCCAGTCGCGCCACGTACCGCTTTGATTACAGCAACTTTGTTGCCGCCAGCAGATTCTAGGATTACGTCGAATTCAGTTTGCTCAGCAGCAGCTTCGCCACCAGCAGCACCGCCAGCTACAACAGCAGCAGCAGCAGAAACACCGAATTTCTCTTCCATTGCTTCGATTAGTTCAACAACTTGCATTACAGACATTTCTGCAACTGCATCTAGGATTTGCTCGTTAGTAATAGACATAACAATTCTCTTTTAAATCAACAATAAGTTTATTAAGCAACCAGAAAAAAGCAAGGCTTATGCCGCAGCTTCTTCTTTTTGATCGCGTAGTGCTGCGATAGTACGTACCAGCTTGCCTGCAGAAGCTTCTTTCATGCACATCATTAGACGTGCGATTGCTTCGTCGTAAGTTGGTAGTGTCGCTAGTACTTCAGCGTCAGCTAGCGCACCTTCAAATGCAGCAGCTCTGATCTCGAAGTTTGAATTCTCTTTAGCGAAGTCTTTAAAAAGACGCGCTGCAGCACCTGGGTGCTCATTAGAGAATGCGATTAGAGTAGGACCAGTGAAAGTGTCAGTTAGACACTCGTAGTCTGTACCTTCAACCGCACGACGCATTAGTGTGTTACGAACAACTCGTACATAAACACCCGCTTCACGAGCTTGTTTACGTAGAGATGTCATCGCGCCCACTTCAACGCCACGAGAATCAGCTACAACTGCAGAAAGTGCACCACTGGCAGCTTCGTTGACTTCAGCAACAATTGCTTTTTTGTCTTGAAGGTTTAAAGCCATCTTGGATTTACTCCTGGTTGTCGTTACACCACTCACTATTATCACAACAGTGAGAGTTATTGAGGTGCTTCCCAGAAGAAA
The DNA here is from genome assembly GCF_003350295.1 of Vibrio tetraodonis. Lineage (GTDB taxonomy): Bacteria > Pseudomonadota > Gammaproteobacteria > Enterobacterales > Vibrionaceae > Vibrio > Vibrio tetraodonis. The sequence continues at coordinate 23,528 of NZ_QLYY01000030.1, read as the reverse complement.
GGTAACTATTTACATAGAGCTTTCTGTCAGTTCGGGCACCATCTACGTAGGAAGATTAAGTCATCATTTAATAAAAATCAGACACCTACGGTCTTGGACGGAGACTGAGTCTTAATTCTTGTAGAATAAAAGTTCAGCCCCAACCACAAATATTAGGCGCGAAATTATACATAAATTTCACGCCTAAGCAAATAAATTATGCTTGAGTGTTCAGGCTAGCCTGATCTATAGCAACACCAGCACCCATAGTAGTAGAGATGCTTACTTTCTGCAGGAATGTACCTTTAGCAGAAGATGGCTTAGCTTTCTTCAGAGCCACTAGAAGTGCTTCTAGGTTCTCTTGGATCTGCTGTGCAGAGAAGTTTGCTTTACCGATAGTAGTGTGGATGATGCCGTTTTTGTCGTTACGGTAGCGAACCTGACCCGCTTTAGCATTTTTAACTGCTTCAGCAACGTTAGGAGTCACAGTACCAACTTTAGGGTTTGGCATTAGACCGCGAGGACCAAGGATAGTACCTAGCTGACCTACAACGCGCATTGCATCTGGAGAAGCAACAACTACGTCAAAGTTCATTTCGCCTTTCTTCACTTGCTCAGCAAGATCTTCCATACCAACGATGTCTGCGCCAGCTTCTTTAGCTGCTTCAGCGTTTGCACCTTGAGTGAACACTGCAACGCGGATTTCGCGGCCAGTACCGTGAGGTAGTACAGTTGCACCACGTACGTTCTGGTCAGATTTACGAGCATCGATGCCTAGGTTAACAGCAACATCAACAGACTCAACAAACTTAGCAGTAGCTAGTTCTTGAAGAAGAGCAACAGCTTCGTTGATTTCGTATTCTTTAGTTACGTCAACTTTTTCACGGATTACGCGCATGCGCTTAGTTAGTTTTGCCATGATCTTAACCCTCTACCACTAGGCCCATTGAACGAGCAGTACCAGCGATTGAACGCTTCATTGCTTCGATGTCAGCACCAGTCATATCTGCAGCTTTAGTTTCTGCGATTTCTTGGATTTGAGCGTCAGTTACCGTACCCACTTTTTCAGTGTTTGGACGACCTGAACCAGACTTAACGCCAGCCGCTTTCTTAAGAAGAACTGCTGCCGGTGGAGTCTTAGTTACAAAAGTGAAAGAACGGTCATTGTATACAGTGATAACAACTGGAGTTGGTAGACCTTTCTCGACCGATTCTGTTTTTGCGTTAAACGCTTTACAGAATTCCATGATGTTAACACCGTGTTGACCTAGAGCAGGACCAACTGGTGGACTTGGGTTTGCCATACCAGCAGCAACTTGCAGCTTGATATAAGCTTCAACTTTCTTAGCCATGATTTTTCCTAATTTTGGGTACTAACGCTAATCCGCTGATCAGCTCCCCGTTCATATAAATAACTTTCTACTTTCATCAAAGTAAAAAGGCGCGAAATTATAATCATAATTCGCGCCTCATACAAGCTTTTAAAGCTGTTTTTTTGTACTCTTTAAACTCTGGGTTTAGTCTAATTTTTCAACCTGACCAAACTCAAGTTCAACAGGAGTCGCTCGACCGAAGATAGAAACAGATACCTTCATACGGCTCTTCTCATAATCCACTTCTTCAACAGTACCGTTAAAGTCTGCAAATGGACCATCATTGACACGTACAACTTCACCGGCTTCGTACATAGTACGTGGGCGAGGTGACTCACTCGCTTTTTCAAGGCGGTTAAGGATAGCGTCAGCCTCTTTATCCGTGATAGGTGCAGGACGATCAGAAGTGCCACCAATGAAGCCCATGACACGAGGTACGCTGCGTACTAGGTGCCATGATTCATCGTTCATAATCATCTGAACAAGGACGTAACCTGGGAAGAACTTACGCTCAGACTTACGACGTTGACCTGCACGCATTTCGACTACTTCTTCAGTAGGAACAAGAACTTCACCAAACAGTTCTTCCATGCTGTGCATTTTAATATGCTCACGAAGAGACTGAGCGACACGGCCTTCAAACCCAGAGAAGGCTTGAACCACATACCAGCGTTTTTTGGGAGCTTCACTCATGAATTAAAACCCTCTATACCCCAGTCACAAAGTTGACAAGACGAACCATAATGCCGTCAATGCCCCAAAGTGCTAGAGCCATTACAATACTTACAGCTAAAACGATCAAGGTAGTTTGTATAGTCTCTTGGCGTGTTGGCCAAACTACTTTACGAACTTCCATACGAGATTCTTTAGCGAAATCAATCGCAGCCTTACCCTTTACTGTTGTGGCTGCCACACCTAACGCTGCTGCAATTAATACAACAACACCGGCAACGCGAATCACTACAGACATTTCACCATACAGGTAATTACCCACAACAGCGGCGGCTAGCAGAGTAAAAGTGATAACCCACTTAAAGATATCTGCGCCATTTGAGCTATCAGGAGTTTCAGCATTATTTGCTTTCATAAAACCAACCTGTCAAAAGTCTTAATATAGACGACAACAACCCCGCTACTGCAGGGCAAATCCATGAAACGACAACCTATTAGATTGGCGTACTCTTCTTATTACTCAATCACTTACCTTAAAAAGTAAGAATTTACTTAATATCCACCTTTAGAAGAAATTGGCAAATATTATATTGAGTGCAGAAAAAGGGCATCAAATGATGCCCTTTTTGCTACTGCTTCGTCAAATCTTATTCAAAGATTTTCAGAAAGCTTCGCCAATTCTTGAGAATTAATCGAAGATCTTAGCAACAACACCAGCACCTACTGTACGGCCACCTTCACGGATCGCGAAACGAAGACCTTCGTCCATTGCGATTGGTGCGATTAGCTCTACAGTCATTTGGATGTTATCACCTGGCATTACCATTTCTACGCCTTCTGGTAGCTCGATGTTACCAGTTACGTCAGTTGTACGGAAGTAGAACTGTGGACGGTAGCCTTTGAAGAATGGTGTGTGACGACCACCTTCATCTTTAGACAGTACGTAGACTTCTGACTCAAACTTAGTGTGTGGAGTGATTGAACCTGGAGCCGCTAGTACTTGACCACGCTCTACTTCATCACGCTTAGTACCACGTAGTAGGGCACCAACGTTTTCACCCGCACGACCTTCGTCTAGAAGCTTACGGAACATTTCAACACCTGTACAAGTCGTTGAAGTCGTCTCTTTGATACCTACGATAGCAACTTCGTCACCTACGTTTAGGATACCACGCTCGATACGACCTGTTACTACTGTACCACGGCCTTGGATTGAGAATACATCTTCAATCGGCATTAGGAACGGCATGTCTACTGCACGCTCTGGCTCTGGAATGTAAGAATCTAGCGCTTCTGCTAGTTCTACAATCTTAGCTTCCCATTGCTCTTCGCCGTTTAGTGCGCCTAGAGCTGAACCTTGGATTACTGGTAGATCGTCACCTGGGAAGTCGTACTCAGATAGAAGTTCACGAACTTCCATTTCTACTAGTTCTAGTAGCTCTTCATCGTCAACCATGTCACATTTGTTCATGAATACGATGATGTATGGGATACCAACCTGACGGCCTAGTAGGATGTGCTCACGAGTCTGTGGCATTGGGCCATCTGTCGCAGCAACAACTAGGATACCACCATCCATCTGTGCAGCACCTGTGATCATGTTCTTAACATAATCCGCGTGTCCTGGACAGTCTACGTGTGCATAGTGACGAGTTGGAGTGTCGTACTCTACGTGAGATGTTGCGATTGTGATACCGCGCTCACGCTCTTCTGGAGCGTTATCGATTGATGCGAAGTCTTTCGCTTCACCGCCGTACACTTTAGCTAGAGTAGTACAGATTGCAGCAGTTAGAGTTGTTTTACCGTGGTCAACGTGGCCGATAGTACCAACGTTAACGTGCGGTTTCGTACGTTCAAATTTTTCTTTAGACACGATCGTGTTCCTTCCTAGTTATGATTCGCCGCGAACGTTATTGATCACGACGCGCCAGAATTTGCTATTTTATGCGCCAACGTCCGCCAGCGCAATATTTGGACGTATTGATCTTCAAAAAAGTCTTGCTATTTTTAAAGGTTAATACGTTTTTATTAGTAACCACGCTCTGCAATGATTGCTTGGGCAAAGTTTTTCGGCACTTCTGCGTACTCATTGAACTCCATCGAGTAAGATGCTCGACCTTGAGTTGCAGAACGCAAGTCTGTTGCGTAGCCAAACATTTCAGACAGAGGTACTTGAGCGCGAATGATCTTAATACCCGCCACGCCTTCGTCCATACCTTCAATCATGCCGCGGCGACGGTTTAAGTCACCAACAACATCACCCATCCAATCTTCAGGAGTAGTTACTTCGACATTCATCATTGGCTCTAGAAGTACAGGTTGTGCTTCTAATGAACCCTTCTTAAATGCCATTGAGCCGGCGATCTTAAACGCCATCTCGTTAGAGTCAACATCATGGTAAGAACCATCAAACAGGGTTGCTTTTATGTCTAGCACTGGGTAACCAGCCAGAACACCACTGTTCATTTGTTCTTCGATACCTTTCGCTACCGAACTGATGTATTCCTTAGGAACCACACCACCCACAATTTCGTCAACAAAGACAAAACCTTCGCCAGGTTCAGATGGCTCCAGTTTGATCCATACGTGACCATACTGACCACGACCACCAGATTGACGTACAAATTTACCTTCCACTTCCGCACTACCACGGATAGTTTCTCGATAAGCCACCTGGGGTTTACCAACATTACAATCAACGCTGAATTCACGTTTCATGCGGTCAACAATGATATCAAGGTGGAGTTCGCCCATGCCAGAAATCAGTGTTTGACCTGTTTCATCGTCCGTCTCGACTCTGAAAGATGGGTCTTCTGCAGCAAGCTTACCAAGTGCGATACCCATTTTTTCTTGGTCAGCAACAGAGCGAGGCTCAACCGCAATTTGAATAACCGGATCTGGGAACTCCATACGTTCCAAAATCACCTTATGGTTTTGATCACATAAGGTATCACCCGTTGTCACATCTTTCAGGCCAATTGCCGCAGCAATATCACCAGCACGAACTTCTTTAATCTCATCACGCTTATTAGAATGCATTTGTACAATTCGACCAAAACGCTCTTTCTTTTGCTTAACCGAGTTGTAAACTGCATCACCAGAGTTAACCACGCCTGAGTAAACACGCATGAAAGTTAACGTACCGACAAATGGGTCTGTTGCAATTTTAAACGCTAGTGCTGCAAAGGGTTCGTTGTCATCTGCATGACGCTCAACTTCGTTGTCTTTTTCATCAACACCTTTGATAGCTGGTACGTCAATTGGAGACGGTAGGTATTCAACAACCGCATCCAATACCGCCTGTACACCTTTGTTTTTAAATGCGCTGCCACATGTAGCCAGAACAATTTCATTGTTAAGTGTACGTGTACGTAATGCCTGCTTTATCTCAGCTTCAGACAACTCACCTTCTTCAAGATATTTATCCATTAACTCTTCACTTGCTTCAGCCGCTGACTCAACAAGATTGTTGCGCCACTCTTCTGCAAGTTCAGCCATATCTGCAGGAATGTCTTCATAGGTGAAGGTGGTGCCTTGATCTTCGGCATTCCAGTTGAGCATTTTCATTTTAATCAGGTCAATGACGCCCTTGAAGTCGTCTTCCGCCCCAACGTTGAGTTGAATTGGAACAGGGTTGGCACCAAGACGGTTTTTGATTTGATCGACAACACGCAGAAAATCAGCACCCGCACGATCCATCTTATTAACGAACACCATACGAGGAACATGATACTTATCAGCCTGACGCCAAACAGTCTCTGATTGAGGTTCTACACCTGATGAACCACAAAATACAACAACGGCGCCATCAAGCACACGTAAAGAACGCTCAACTTCGATAGTAAAATCAACGTGTCCGGGAGTATCTATGATATTGATACGGTGATCTTGGAATTGCGCTTCCATACCACGCCAAAAAGTGGTGGTTGCTGCAGAGGTGATTGTGATACCACGCTCTTGTTCTTGTTCCATCCAGTCCATGGTGGCAGCACCATCGTGAACTTCACCAATTTTATGAGATAGGCCAGTATAGAAAAGAATACGTTCACTTGTAGTGGTTTTACCCGCATCTACGTGGGCAACGATGCCAATATTTCGGTAGCGCTCAATAGGTGTTTTACGAGCCACGGTTGAATCCTCTTGAATTAGGGACTATTGCTATTGCTAGTTTCGCCTTACTTAAATAACACTATGTCAGATTTCAGCGCCCTAGATATAGCAATAGTTCCTAAGCTTACGCATAGGAACTAGAGTAGTACCGCGAGGAGTCTCGCGGTACTGAAAGGTATTACCAGCGGTAATGAGCAAACGCTTTGTTCGCTTCTGCCATACGGTGAACGTCTTCACGTTTCTTAACAGCAGTACCTTTGTTGTCTGCAGCATCTAGCATTTCAGCAGCTAGGCGAGCAGCCATAGATTTTTCACCACGCTTACGCGCAGCTTCAACTACCCAACGCATAGCAAGTGCATTACGACGAACAGGACGCACTTCTACAGGAACTTGGTAAGTTGAACCACCCACACGGCGAGATTTAACCTCTACCGCTGGACGAACATTTTCAAGAGCTTCTTCAAATACAGCTAAGTGATCTTTACCAGATTTCTCAGCCATAGTGTCTAGTGCAGTGTAAACAATTTTCTCTGCAGTAGATTTTTTACCGTCAACCATAAGGATGTTAACGAATTTTGCCAGCAGTTCTGATTTGAACTTAGGATCTGGAAGGATCTTACGCTGACCAATGACGCGACGACGTGGCATGGTATTTCTCCGTTGTCTTATTTTTCAGGTTATCCAAAACTTTTCAGTTTCTTCAAAAATTAATAATGAATTTTTGGTGTTTGGCCTTACTTAACGCTTCTTTATAACAAGAAGGGCATTAAGACTTAGGACGCTTCACACCGTACTTAGAACGACCTTGTTTACGGTCATTAACGCCTGCACAGTCAAGTGCACCACGTACAGTGTGGTAACGCACACCAGGAAGGTCTTTAACACGACCACCACGGATTAGAACAACCGAGTGCTCCTGAAGGTTGTGACCTTCACCACCGATGTACGAAGTTACTTCGAAACCGTTTGTCAAACGTACACGACAAACTTTACGAAGTGCTGAGTTAGGTTTTTTAGGTGTAGTAGTGTAAACACGAGTACATACACCACGTTTTTGTGGGCACGCTTCTAGTGCTGGCACGTTGCTTTTAACAACTTGCTTTGCACGAGGCTTACGTACCAACTGGTTAATAGTTGCCATTAACTAGCTCCTGAATTACTTGAAAGTAAGCTTTGTGAAAAATCTATCCCCAATCATCAAAGACAATTAGGGACGCAAAATTCTATTCAGCAGTGAGATGTGTGTCAAGAAATATACGAATCTTTTTTATCCAACTCGGATGAATCTTGATAAAGCTTGGTTGATAACAAAAGGGAGAAGTGAGTTCAGTCCCAAGTCAGGGAAGTAGAACATTCGGCAGTAAGTGTCACAAAGCCATCATAATCAACAATATTCACTGATGGGCTGACTCGGTTAACCATGCCTCTCGCCTCTAGATCACTTTGAAGTGCAAAGGTATTCAAGTTTTTTAGTATCGGGAAAGTTTTATGTAAAGGGTTTACCGCATATACAGCATCTTGAATGAGCAGCAAAACGTCGTTATCTGCGTACACTTTTCTTGCTTCTTCCAATGCTGTTATTGATTTAACAATATGTAACATAACAATCCTAAAATGAGAGAAGTTTGTCTGAAGACTGGATCTGCAATTTAATACCTTCTGCGTCCAACCTTTGAGCATCGATCACAAGATTGGCCTGTTGCACGCCTCGTTCTGCCAAAGAATCACGACAAACAAACACTTGCTCAATATCGTAAAGCTCGAACAACTTAAACATAGGGGCATAGTCTTTGCTGAGTATATTTTGGGGTTGCTGACTAGCTAGCAATTGGTACACACCATCGCCAATAAATATCACTCGAATATTTTCACAATAAGCAGAAGCAGCCAAAAGGGCATCCACCCCTTCACGCCCAGACGCACAGCCATGTGGAGAGGTCCTGAATAAGTAGGTTAACGAACTCAAAACTGCACCACTCTATCTTGGGTCAACATCGCCTCAGCTAAACTTCCAAGCCCTGCTTGTTCAAAACCTTCCGCAAGATTATTTTGCATAAGATTGTGCTGATGTGCTTCATCTTGACTAACTACACCACGACGCAATGCTGCAGCCACACAAGTTTCCAAACGTATGTTGTGCTTTTCAGCTAATCCCTGCCACGCCTTAACAAGGTCAAACTCATCGTTTGCCGGTACAGTAAGTGAACAGCCATTGGTTACACCATTTTGGTAGAAAAACACACTCACTAATTGATGTCCCTGATTGATCAAACTCACAGCAAATTGGTACGCAGTGCGTGGGGATTGGTCTCCATAAACTGAGCCATTGACTACTAGTGTATAGGTTAAAGGGTTCAACTCTCCTCATCCTCTGTTTTGCGCTGGCGGATATAAAGATAAACCGTATGTTTAGAAATATTCAACCTATCAGCCACTCGATTAATCGCATCTTTGATATCAAAAATACCTTTAGCGTATAATTCCATGACAATTTGACGATTCTTGGTATTGTTTGATACTGATTTATCAGCATTAATTTCTTCGATGGTGCGTTCAACCGTTTTATCGACCAACTCTTCAACATCACTGGCGAAGTTCACAGAGGAGGCCGCTTGTTTTGCTTCTTCTGATGGCATGAAAGATTGCAGCACCTGAGAGAAAGGCGCATCGAGATTAACGTTAACGCATAACAAGCCTATGACACGGTTTTCGCCATTGCGGATGGCGACGGTAATAGACTTCATTAAGACACCACCTTTAGCACGAGTGAAATAAGAACGAGAAAAGTTTCGTTCGGATCCTTCAATATCACGCAGCATCTTTAATGCAAGATCAGTAATTGGCGATCCTACCTGACGCCCAGTGTTTTCCCCATTAGCAATTTTGATTGCCGAGGTATTAAGATCTTCTAGGGAATGAAGCACAATCTCACAGAATGGACCAATTAAGCTGGCAATCCCATCCACTACAGCCTCATAAGATCTAAGAATAATTTTATCATGCTCACTAAATGGCATCACATTAACCGATTCCATTTCAAGTAACATATCCATATTAACTGTTTCTGTCGTTGTCACTTTTTAAGCCTTCGAGCGAAAAATCAACAAATTGGTGTAAGTTTATCAGAAAATTTGAATAGAATACCTAGCTACACCGTCAGCTAGTGATTTAGAACAAAGTATTTATCAGGCAAAAACAAAAGGCCTGATAGAATCAGGCCTTTATAGTGTGAAAAGCTGAGTCTACTGAACTACTTGCTCAGCTTCTTCAGCATTGTCGATTTTTAACAGCTCAACTTCAAATACCAAGGTGGAGTTTGCAGGAATACTTGGCGTATCTTGCTCTCCATAAGCTAGCTCTGGTGGGATAACAAATTTGTACTTAGAGCCTACAGGCATGAGCTGCACGCCTTCTGTCCAACCAGAAATCACACGATTAAGTGGGAAAATTGCAGGCTCACCGCGATCATAAGAGCTGTCAAATTGTGTGCCGTCGATAAGAGTGCCCTTGTAGTGCACTTGCACTGTGTCAGTATCTTTAGGCTGTTCACCCTTAGCAGGCGTCACAACTTGATAAAGAAGACCTGATTCAGTTTTCTTAACGCCTTCTTGCTTAGCAAATTCTGCTCGGAAGTCGTCACCTGCTTTCTTAGCTTCAGCTGCTTTTTCCGCTGACTGCTTTTGCATGGTTTCAGCAACACGCTTATCTAGAGCTTCAAGAGCAGTGCGAGTTTCTTCCTCGCTGAGTTCTGGCTTACCTTTGAATACATGCTCGATGCCCTTAAGCACTAGCTCTTTATCCAAATTGATACCGATTTCATTCGGCTTATCTAGGCTGGTGTTCAGATAATTCGCAAAAGACACACCAATTGCATATGCTGCTTTTTCGTCGTCTGTTTTAAACTCAACCGTCTTTACTACTGCTTGATCGGCTGCAGGTGCCGCATCTGCTTTTGTTTCATCGTCTTTTTGACAGCCAACCGCTAACATTACTGTTGCTGCAAGCAACGACACCTTAAAAATAGATTTCATTTAATTCTCCAATTAATGGCTAACCATTTGTCTTTGTGCACAAATCTGCAATTTTGACTGGTGCATGCAAGTATGTTGTACCACTATAACCAATATGCGTTTAAATTAAACGTTAACTGAAGCGGATCTTTGTAGTTAATGCGAATTATTTTTCACACTCTGTTACTTGCGTTTGTCATCTCTACGTTAAATGGTTGCTTTTTCTCCACTCAAGATGATCAACGATGGGTCATTGAGCCTCTCGGCACCACAAGCTTTGCTTTGAGTCGAGATGCACGATTCGCATTATTGTACTCTAAAGAGCATCAACTGGTCTTGTGGGATCTGAACCAAAATAAAGAGCTTGCCTCATTAGGAGAACAAGATCCTCAGGCAAGTACTGTTTCGCGAATACGTATCTCAGATAACGGACGATTCGCAGTCACAGCAACACAAATAAACTTTGCGGTGTGGGATCTGGCATGGACACAAGCACAGGGATTATGGTCCATCTCCGACGGTTTAATTCGCGATATCGACATTGCCAGTAATGGCGAACAAGTATTACTTGGTCTATCCAACGGCAAAGCCATCTACGTCAACTTAGTCACTGGAAGGCGGTTAGAGTTCCTTGCGCATAATGAAAAAGTTAATTCAGTCGCTTTATCACCGAATGGTCGATACGCGCTATCAGGCGGAAATGACTATACCGCTTATTTATGGGACACGCGCAACGGCCAGATTATCAGAAGCTTTAAGCACGAACAACGGATCAATCGAGTCACATTACAAAGAGATGGCTTATTTGCTTTTACCTCGGATGGGGGAAACCAAGCCATAATTTGGGATTTAAAAACGGGTAAGCAAGTTTCCAAACTTCGTAGCTTTTCTCGTCAACTCATTTTCTCTACCGCTCGTTTTTCAGATGATGGTCAATACCTTGTTACAGGCACTCCTTCAAGCCGGATAATGGTTTGGAATACTCAATCAGGAAAAAGAGTTGATGGATTTGAGGCAGAGCCACTAAAAGATACTCGCCCTCCGCGTGCGGTAGTGTATGATGCAGCCTTTGATGATAAGAATAGAGTGGTGTCAGGCTCATCAGCTGGGATCGCTCAGGCTTGGAAGGTAGACTTTTAGTCATGACAGAAAAACACATACAAGAATTAGAAAATCGCATCAACGATCTCGAATGTCAGCTTGCTTTTCAGGAACAAACTGTCGAATCACTCAATGAAGCATTGAGCCAACAGCAATTGTTGATCTCAAAAATGCAAGATCAGATGAAGTACGTAGTCGGAAAGGTCAAGAATATCGATTCATCAAACCTAGCTGATCCTACGCAAGAAACGCCACCTCCCCATTACTAGTTGTTAGTGAAACACGTAAGCGATCACTATACCTGCAACCACTAAACACCCTCCGATCCTACGCAATTGGTTATCTTGTTGCTCACTGAGGTGACGGACCATATTACGCCAACCATTGGGGGCAACCAAAGGCCCTAAGCCTTCCACAATCAATACTAATCCGATTGCCAACCACAAAGAACTAGACATAGTTTTCTCTCAAAAAAGAAAGGCTCCTGCTAAGGAGCCTTTATAAATTTATCCTAATATTACTTGGCAGCAATACCAGACGCTTTATTCATATACTGGAAGAACTCACTGTTTGGATCCAAAACTAGGATATCACTCTTGTCACTGAAAGATTCTTCATAAGCACGTAAAGATCGCACAAAGCTAAAGAACTCTGGGTCTTTATTATATGCCTCAGCATAGATTTTCGCTGCCTGAGCATCCGCTCCACCTCGAGTGACTCGAGCCGTTTTATCTGCTTCTGCTAGTATGGTGGCTACTTCCAGTTCTGCTTGAGCGCGAATAACCTCTGCTTGCTCACGTCCTTGAGAACGGAATTGACGAGCCACTGACTCACGCTCAGCACGCATACGATTATAAATCGACTGGTTGATACTATCCGGAAGGTTTATTTTCTTCATCCGGAAATCCACTATGTGGATACCCAAGTCTTCCATCGCATCTTTACGTGTGCCATTAAGCACATTCTTCATAATGATGTCGCGCTCACCGTCGACTTCAAGCGCTTCTTTCGCCGCTTCAGTGGTCACTTCTTCGCTATCTGCGCTATTTGGCAGAATATCGTTATTTCGAGGACCTGAAACAATTTGCTTGATTTCACGAGCACCAATTTCAGAACGAAGTACATCAGTCACTTTACGGCCTAGTAGTGTTTGCGCTGTACCAGCATTACCGCCACCAGTGGCAAGATAGTACTGTCCAAAATCTTCAATACGCCACTTAACATATGAGTCTATCAGTACGTCTTTTTTCTCAGAAGTAACAAAACGATCTGAGCGGCCATCCATAGTCTGGATTTTCGCATCTAGCGTTTTTACTTTATCGAACAAAGGCATCTTAAAGTGAAGACCTGGCTCGTAAATACGCGCGATTTCATTATTGTCTTTCAATACACGTCCGAAACGAATCACGATACCGCGTTCGCCTTCAGGAATCACAAATAACGACATAAGCAGCAGCACTAAGCCAACAACTAATACTGGGATCATTAATTTACGCATGATTAATATCTCCCCTGACGTGACGTAGAACGAGATGACGAATCAGTATTCTGACTGTTCAATTGCGGCTCCAATTCAATTTGGTCATAGGTTGACGTCTCTTTTATTGAACGACTTTTCGCCTTAGTTTGACCTTCTCTGAGCTTATCGATTGGCAGATACAAAAGGTTACCACTCGACTCAGAATCGATAAGAACTTTCGATGTATTGGCGTAGACCTTTTCCATTGTATCTAGATAGAGACGATTACGCGTGACATCAGGAGAGGCTTGGTATTCGGGCAATAGTTTCTCAAACTGAGCAACTTGACCCAATGCACCATTAACCACTCGCTCGCTATAACCTTGCGCTTCTTTAAGTAAACGCTCGGCGCGACCTTTAGCTTTAGGGATAATGTCATTCTGATACGCTTCAGCTTCACGCTTAAATCGCTGAGCATCCTCACGAGAAGCGGTCGCATCATCAAATGCATCTTTAACTTCTTCAGGTGGACGCGCATCTTCAAAGTTGACCGCAACTACTTCAATACCCATATCGTAACTGTCGACAATATTTTCTAAAGTGACTTGCGTATTCTGCCTGATTGATAGTCGTCCACTAGTTAGAATACTGTCCATTAGTGAATCACCTATCACAGCACGCAGTGCTGAGTCAGTCGCTTGACGCAAGCTATCATCAGCGTTTGTCACACGAAATAGGTATTTGTATGGATCAGCCACTCGATATTGAATATCCATAGCAACCGTCACAACGTTCTCATCTTTGGTCAGCATCAGACCTGAAGAACGCAAAGAACGTATTGCTTGAACATTGACTGGGGTCACTTCGTCGATAAAACGAGGGCGCCAGTTGAGGCCTGGATCAACCACACGGTCGTATTTTCCTAGGCGTAACACAACACCACGCTCTGCTTCACCAATGGTATAGAAACCAGCAAAGACCCAAATAGCGATAGCGATAATCGCGATAACACCAAAACCAAGTGCTCCGCCTCCGCCACCGATAGAGGCCCCATTGCCACCTTTTCCACCACCAAACTTTCCACCCAGTTTCTGACTCAGTTTATTAAAGACTTCGTCTAAGTCTGGCGGTCCTTGATCACGGCCACCTTTATTACCACGATTATTGTTGCCCCAAGGGTCATTATCGCGGCCATTGTTGCCGTTATTATTACCAGGCTCATTCCACGCCATTAGAAAGCTCCATCATTTGATATGACGTTATACTGTAGCAGTCATTTAAGTAACTATAAAGTCACGAAAAACTGCCCCTTCTCTTTTTTCGAGTCTAGACCAGTCAACCTGTTGCATCCTAACATCGATCAACAAATTGCCGTCCTGATCATAGTCTTCTTGTTGAATACACTTCATTTGAAAGAATGTACTGCGTATCCGACCTTGATGTTGAGGTGGGATGCGCAAATGATATTGAACCATCTGACTGGCTAACCTTTCAGTCAAAGCGTCAAACAAAAGCTCAATACCCACACCTTCCATAGCCGAAACCCACACGGCTCGCGGCACACCATCTTCGTCTCGTTCAATGCGAGGAGACTGGGATTCAAGGTTATCAATTTTATTCATAACTAGAAGAGCTGGTACTTCATGAGCATCAATTTCTTCTAGGACTTCGTGAACAGCGCCAATATTCTCACGAAAACGCTCATCACTGGCATCCACAACATGTAACAAAATGTCAGCTTCTTGCGTTTCTTGCAATGTCGCCTTAAACGCAGCAACCAAATCATGAGGTAGATGCCTAATAAAACCAACCGTATCCGCTAAAATAGCAGGTCCTACATCAGCAAGGTCGATTTTCCTCAACGTAGGGTCGAGTGTGGCAAACAACTGATCTGCAGCGTATACACCAGCTTGAGTGATACGGTTAAACATGGTCGACTTACCAGCATTGGTATAGCCTACCAGAGAAATTGTCGGAATTTGTGCTCGACTTCGAGCCCGCCGACCTTGTTCTCTCTGTTTCGCGACTTTTTCCAAACGGCGCAAAATAGCTTTAATACGATCACGCAATAAACGTCGGTCTGTTTCTAACTGAGTCTCACCAGGCCCACGTAAACCAATTCCCCCCTTTTGTCTCTCAAGGTGGGTCCAACCGCGTATTAAGCGAGTTGAGATATGACGGAGTTGAGCGAGCTCTACTTGCAATTTACCCTCATGAGTTCGAGCTCTCTGGGCGAAAATATCTAAGATGAGCCCCGTTCGATCAAGCACTCGACACTTACATAAAGATTCCAGATTTCGTTCTTGGGCTGGCGACAGAGCATGATTAAAAATAACAATATCTGCTCCCGACAATCGCACAACCTGGGCAATTTCTTGAGCTTTGCCCTCACCGACATAATATTTGGGGTGTGGTGACTGACGACTCCCAGTTACAACCTGTAAGCTAGAAACCCCAGCAGAAGATACCAGCATTTCAAACTCACTGAGATCTTCCCACTCCCCTTCTTGCGTGAAGTTGATATGAACAAGTACGGCTCGCTCACCGGCTTCGTAACGGTCAAACAAGCAATCAACTCCTTAAAATATAATTAACTAGGTTCAGAAGACTAATCTTCTGACTTTTCTGATTGGCGCTCACCACCTTGAGGACGTTCACCACTATGGTGGCTAACCGGACGAGCAGGAACGACTGTCGAAATCGCATGCTTATAAACCATTTGATTTACGGTGTTTTTCAGCAATATCACAAACTGGTCGAAAGACTCAATCTGACCTTGTAGTTTAATTCCGTTTACTAGGTAGATTGATACTGGAATACGTTCACGACGTAATGCATTTAAGAATGGGTCTTGAAGAGATTGCCCCTTAGCCATTTTATTTTCCTTATTTTGTAATTTTGTTCTAGTTATTTAGCTAGTGGTGCGCGAAAACTAGGTGCGCCTTTGCATCTGAGCTAAACGAATAAAAAACACCCTGACGTTACTTGTTATGATGGCTATAAGGCCAAATTTCAAGTAACTGATCTTTTACAAGGTGCATTCACGCAAAAGCGATCACATTATACACAGCTAAAACCATCAGATACTATCGTATTTGATACAGTTTCAAATGCTTGTTCTATGTTTTCGCTATCTAACCAAGTTAAATTATCCCAGCTGCGTAACCAGGTAATCTGCCGCTTGGCCAACTGGCGGGTAGCACAAATGCCTTTGAAGATCGCTTCATCAAGCGTGCTATTCCCATCCAAATATTCCCACATCTGCCGATAGCCCACACAACGTATAGATGGAAGATCGGGATGCAGATCCTGTCGAGCATATAACGCCTTCACTTCCTGCTCGAATCCGGCCTTCATCATTTGATCAAATCTCAACTCAATACGGCGGTGAAGTTCGGATCTTTCCTTAGGCGCTATCGCAAACTGTCTTACACGATACGGAAGGCTATCGCCTTTTGTTTGCGTAAGCTCAGTTAAGGTTTTACCGGAAATTCTATACACTTCCAATGCCCGAGACAATCTCTGAGGGTCATTTGGGTGTATGCGCTCTGCAGATACGGGATCAATTTGCTTTAATTGATCATGCAGAACATCCCAACCATGCGTCAATGCTTCTTGTTCTATTTGCTGGCGTATTTCGACATTTGCAGCTGGCAGTGGTGATAAGCCTTTCAATAGAGCTTTGTAGTACAACATTGTCCCTCCAACAAGAAGCGGGATCTTTCCTTGCTGGGAGATAATACGCATTTCATTTAGTGCATCATGGCGAAAGTCTGCTGCAGAATAAGCTTCTGTTGGCTCTAAGATATCAATAAGGCGATGCGGAGCCTTCAACAATTCATCACTGCTCGGCTTAGCGGTACCGATATCCATACCCTTATAAATAAGCGCTGAATCGACCGATATAATCTCAACAGGAAACTGCTTACGTAAACGAATCGCTAAATCCGTTTTACCCGATGCGGTCGGCCCCATTAAAAACAGAGCCAGTGGTAATTCTTTTGTCATAACTCCATCGCTGCAATGGTTGAAGAAAAGTCAACAGGACAGACAAACTTACGGTCATCAAGAGGCAACTTGTTTTGCCACAGTTGTTCAATCTCTGCAACGATATGAATCGCTTCCGACAAAGTGTAATCACTTTTGGGAGATACAACTCGATTTGTCAACCAAGTAGACAACTGTGGCAAAGATGAGTTTTGTTCAATCTCTGACAGCTTAGCGGCGTAAGATAACAGATCTGGTAGCAGTTGTTGTAAGTTTTGTTGTCGCAGAGGTTGAGGCACACCCATTACCATAAGCGAATCAACACCGCGTGGCTTGATATCAATGCCAAGTTTTATTAACAGGTTCCTATGATTATCAGCAGCCTGCATCTGAATCGGACTCAGACTTAACGAGAGTGGAACAAGTAATGGCTGAGATTTCAGGTTTTCATCACCCACACGCAACTGACCTAGAATGCGCATACGCTGCGCTTGAACAAGAGAAACTACTCTCGCCCCTTGCTTATCTGCCATCAGAACATATTGACCATGAACCACACAAATAACCTTGCCCAGCGCCTCTATCGTTTCCCTCGCCGCATTAAGAGAGATATCACTAATCGAGCATACTTCTTCATCAGATTCAGCCGTTAGACAGGTATTATTGACATCGGCCGTTTGGAGTAGTTCAGTGTAAACTTCGACTTGCTGCTTGCTGGGAGAATGCTCACCATATCGCTCCTTGGCTGGTGATTTATCTTTTTTACCATAGTCACTACCAAGCCAATCTTTAGTTTGGCGAGTTTCTTGAACCTGGCCCGAGTGATTATTGGACGCAGGCTGATTGCAATAATCAACTCGACCCGGATAAGCAGGAACTCTCTCAACTGCCTCATATACAGATTCACAAACCATGGCTGAATCGTTCTGTTGCATATTCACCTGATGCACTGGTGTGACCGACTCTTGTTTATGAAAAGCAGATTGATTGATTATTGGCTTATCTATGCAAGCACTCTGCGCTAAAGCATCAGTGAGCGCCTGATAAATAAAGTCATGAACGAGGCGTGCCTGGTGAAAACGAACCTCATGTTTAGCCGGATGCACATTGACGTCGACTTGAGAAGGCTCCACATCGATAAACAATACATAAGTAGCAAACTGGTCGGGACGCAAACTATTTTCATAGCTTTGACGAATTGCGTGATTAATTAATTTGTCACGCATCATACGACCATTTACATAACAGTATTGAAGGTCACCTTGCTGCTTAGCACCTTCTGGAGTCGTTATCCAGCCGTACAGCTTCAATCCATTATGTTCTAGCTCAATATTAAGCATATTGCGTACAAAAGCACTACCACAAACCGCTGCGATACGCTTTTCTTCTTGTACTTTTGTTTGAGCAGAACGATATTGCTTAACAAGTTTACCGTTATGTTTAAGGTTAATCGTCACCTCAAATCGGCTCAAAGCAATACGCTTGATAAGCTCATCAATATGAGTAAATTCTGTTTTTTCTGTACGAAGAAATTTGCGTCGGGCTGGAGTATTGAAGAATAAATCTAATACTTCAACTGTTGTACCAATAGGATGAGCTGTAGGTTGGAGCCTAACTTGCATATCCCTTCCCTCACTATACGCAGACCAAGCCTGTTGCTGAGTGACAGGGCGGGACGTTAAGGTGAGACGTGATACAGAGCTAATACTGGCTAACGCTTCACCGCGAAATCCCAAGCTCATGATTGCCTCGAGATCATCAAGAGAATCAATTTTTGATGTGGCATGACGACTCAGAGCCAAACCCAGCTCCTCTTTGGCTATACCTTTGCCGTTATCCCGCACACGAATAAGCTTTGCCCCACCTTTTTCGATATCAACATCGATCCGGGTAGCACCAGAATCCAAGCTATTTTCCACTAGCTCTTTGACGACAGATGCAGGCCTTTCTACCACTTCACCTGCTGCAATTTGGTTTGCCAGACGAGCAGGCAAGATTTTGATAGTCATACTCGTTACTACTTGTTGGGAATAATCAATACTTGCCCGACAGCAAGCTGATCAGAACGCAAATTATTTGCTTGTCGAAGCGTACTGACACCAACACCATACTGACGAGCTATTTTACCAAGAAACTCTCCACGCTTGACTTTATGCTTCTTTAAAGGCTGATCTTTCATACTAACGGTAATACGTAACTTTTGACCCAATCTTAACGTGTCTGAATTAAGGTTATTTTCTCGTTTAATATCGGTAACAGAAACTTTATACCGCGATGCAATCTTACCGAGATATTCTCCCTTAGCCACTTTATGAGTAATGGTTTTCGTTTCTATTGGATTAGTTAATCTGGGGACTGGCACTGAGCCTTTTGCCGCCGGAATAGTCAAAACTTGTCCAATTGCCAAACTCGAGCTTTTAAGTTTATTGGTTTGCATAATAGCTCGAGTGGATGAGCCATATTTTTTAGCGATAACAGAAAGTGATTCACCTCGCTGCACTTTGTGTTTGATAGACTTGTCTCGATTGGCAAACAAGGTTCCCTCTGGTGGACTTGCTTCAAAATACTGCACAATGGCTTTCGCTAAGGATCTTGCCAGTTTGTTTTGGTGACTACGCTGAAATAGCAACCTTTCCTCTGTCGGATTAGAAATAAAGCCTGTTTCGACGAGCACAGAAGGTATATCTGGTGACTTCAACACAGCTAAGCTGGCATTAACAGGGTTCTTTTTGTGCAACTTAATGCCTTCTCTTCCCATTTCTTGCAAGATTTGGGTAGCAACCTTATACCCTTCTTTCTGGGAGTGGCTAAACTGCAAATCTAACAAGGTCTGGCTGATATTTTTATCGCTATTATTTTTAGCCAGTACTTCTCCTGCTCCACCTAATAACTGAGACTGTTCTTCGTGGTTTTCCACCCAACGGGCGATTTCTGAGTTTGCTCGGCGAGTGTTAAGCACAAATACAGAGCCACCACGAGGTTGAGGAGAACTGAACGCATCAGCATGCACAGAGACTAACAAATGTGCTTTATTAGTCCGAGCAATTTCAGAACGCTTATTCAGGTTAACAAAGTAGTCTCCATGTCGAGTCAAAACCGCTTTCATTCCAGGTACAGCGTTGATCTGATCCGCAATTTTCTTGGAAATTGCTAGGGTCGCGTGCTTTTCATACTTTCGAGAGGGGCCTATTGAGCCTGGATCTTCACCGCCATGACCCGCATCAATCGCCACTACAATATCAGCCGTTCCTAACAACTGTGATGCGTCGCGACTAACTCGTGGCACACTAGATTTGGAAGTATTGGGCACTGAAGATGATCGAGTGTGGGGTATATCAATGACCAATCTATGGCCATACTGTCCACCGGGAGTTGGTGCGAGCTTGAATAACTGAGGCTCAACACGACTTTTTAACTCAAACACTAATCGGTAGGTGCCCTTTTCTGGCGGAGAACTTCGCCGAATTTTCTTTAGAACAGGACTATCTGAAACATTAATGGGTAATTGAGTGCCTAGGCTCGTTTGCTTGAGGTCAACCACCAGCCTTCGCGGACTACTGAGTGAAAAGTAGCTATATTCAGCTTCTGAGGCAAGATCAATAACCACTCGTGTTTCATCTGGGGATGGCCAAACACGTACCCCCTGCAAAGCATTTGCCCAAACAGAGATAGGCAAGACCAAAAGCCAAAAAGCGTAAGCAAACTTTGAAAATCTATTCAATGTCATAAATCTAACTGTTCAATTAATTGAGAACCATAGGCACTGTTGGCGATCACATTTACCCTTCTCTGCTCACCTGAGTAACTGAGTTCAATGTCCAAATCAGCACATGGAAGTAACCCTTCACCTTTTTCGGGCCACTCGACAAGACAGATGGCATCTGAGGTAAAATAATCACGAATACCCATAAACTCCAATTCTTCAGGATCCGATAAGCGATAAAGATCAAAATGATAAACCTGCCATTGTCCTAATTCATACGGCTCAACTAGGGTATAAGTCGGGCTTTTCACATTGCCTTTATGACCAAGAGCACACACAAAACCTCGACTAAAGGTGGTTTTACCTGCCCCTAAATCCCCATGTAAATAAATGGTAGTTTGCTTGGTACATAGATTTGCCATTGATGCCCCCAGAGCAATGGTGGCATGTTCATCTTTGAGGGCAAACTGTTTCGTGGTCATGAAGGTCAATCTCTACTTGGTGACGATATAAAAATAAAAGACTAAGAATAGTAAACTGGGTTGGAATTGTCAGACAAGGTCTGTTGTGTAAGTAAAAAACAAATTCCTGTTATTTTGGCATGAATTATCTATTTTGGCTGCTAGATTCAATAAAAAAGATCCGATAAGATCCGCCTCCCGTTTCACAGAGCTATTAGAATGAACTATCAAGAGCTAGCAAACAAGATCAAAATTTGGGCAAAAGAGCTTGGTTTTCAAAAAGCGGGAATTTGTGATGTTGACTTGCAAGACCATGAATCAAACTTGCAAAGCTGGTTAGATGCAGGATACCACGGAGAAATGGACTGGATGGCTCGCCATGGTATGAAGCGAGCTCGCCCTCATGAGCTCGTTCCAGGCACCTTGAGAGTGATCAGTGTTCGTATGGATTATCTCCCGCCTGAAGCTCAATTTGCAGCAAATCTAGCACAACCAAATCATGCATATATCAGCCGTTACGCACTTGGGCGAGACTATCATAAACTGTTGCGAAATCAGTTAAAGAAGCTTGGGCAAAAGATAGAGCATGAGGTTGGACAATGCGGCTATCGTCCCTTTGTCGACTCAGCTCCGATACTAGAGCGTCCGCTAGCTCAAAAAGCAGGTTTAGGTTGGACAGGTAAACACTCTCTTCTTCTCGACAAAGACTGTGGCTCTTGGTTCTTCTTAGGGGAACTGCTTGTCGACTTACCATTACCAGTAGACCAGCCCCACAATGGGGACTGTGGTAAATGCTCTTCTTGTATCACCTCCTGCCCTACCCAAGCTATCGTAGCAGAGGGCGTCGTTGACGCTAGACGCTGTATTTCTTATCTGACAATCGAACATGATGGCGTCATTCCAGAGGAATTTCGCAAACCAATGGGTAATCGTATATACGGTTGTGATGACTGCCAGCTCGTATGCCCATGGAATCGCTTTGCTAATTTGACTGATGAGGACGATTTTCATCGCAGAGAAGCTCTGTTATCGCCTGATCTAGTAAATCTTTTTAATTGGGACGAACAAACCTTCCTAAAAAATATGGAAGGGTCAGCGATAAGAAGGATAGGTCACATTCAGTGGCTACGGAATTTATCAATTGCTATGGGTAATGCTCCATATTCTGCAGATATTATTCATGCCCTCAAACAACGGCTCGGGATGAACACAATATTAGATGAACATATTAATTGGGCAATTGAGCAACAAATCACACAAATCCCTATATCTTCGACTAAGATTGATAGGCTGATACGAATAGTGCAGAAAGGATTACCAAGAGACGCGTAAATGTTTCATTTTTTCAATGGTAATAACTTGACCTAGGTCTAAAGATGTGAAATGTGGAAAAAGCAAAATTTGATTGATTGTTTTCTTTCATATACAGAAGTTAATCACATTTACCGCAAATGACCAAGATCAAGAAACATGCAATTATTGATCAAGCAAATAAACTTCACAAACAGCCCAAAAAGCCACAAAACCCTTTGCATACATAGATTTAAAAAAGACTTAAGAACTCAAAGAAAAAAAACACAACACAAATGATCGTCAAAAACCTCTACAAATATCAGTAAATAATCAGGTTATTCACCAGATTATCCACAAAAATTCATCTGTGGATAAGTCTGTTAATCTTTCGAGTAAATCCAATCCAAGTAAGGCCTGGACTGAAACAAAAACATGCCGACTTTATTGAACTTTAACACGCAGAAAAAACGTTAAGTTTAATCTTAAAGAATTATTACATTGATGGGTTTATGCTTCTCAGCATGGAAAAAGAGCAGCTAACTCTGCCACATTGAGTGCAGAGTATAAGAAGAATTTTGATAGAAATACAGGCTCATTTATTAATGAACAGTACATTCTACTAAGGGAATTACTATTAAAGTTTTTGCCTGAAATTTGGTTGCGGGGGCCGGATTTGAACCGACGACCTTCGGGTTATGAGCCCGACGAGCTACCAAGCTGCTCCACCCCGCGTCCGTATTGTTACCATTAAAGCATGATGGCAACTATAAATTGGAGCGACACACGAGGTTCCCTATTCATAATAAAAAGGCGTGACCTCAACCTTGGTAAGGTTGCGCTCTACCAACTGAGCTAGTGTCGCAGATTTTATGAATGGCTGAACTCAAAGAGTAAGCAACTCACAAAATCTTAATTTGGTTGCGGGGGCCGGATTTGAACCGACGACCTTCGGGTTATGAGCCCGACGAGCTACCAAGCTGCTCCACCCCGCGTCCGTATGGTCACCATTAAAGCATGATGACAACTAAAAATTTGGAGCGACACACGAGGTTCCCTATTCATAATAAAAAGGCGTGACCTCAACCTTGGCAAGGTTGCGCTCTAATAACTGAGCGAGTGTCGCTTGCTTCACCATTAAGTATGGTGACAACTACAAATTTGGAGCGACACACGAGGTTCGAACTCGTGACCTCAACCTTGGCAAGGTTGCGCTCTACCAACTGAGCTAGTGTCGCAGATTTTATGAATGGCTGAACTCAAAGAGTAAGCAACTCACAACATCTTAATTTGGTTGCGGGGGCCGGATTTGAACCGACGACCTTCGGGTTATGAGCCCGACGAGCTACCAAGCTGCTCCACCCCGCGTCCGTATGGTCACC
>NZ_QLYY01000029.1 GCF_003350295.1 Vibrio tetraodonis | reverse complement strand
TCACCCGTCCGCCGCTCGACGCCGTTATCGTCACCCGAAGGGTCAGATAGCTCGTTTCCGCTCGACTTGCATGTGTTAGGCCTGCCGCCAGCGTTCAATCTGAGCCATGATCAAACTCTTCAATTAAAGTTTTGTGCATCTAAGATGCGGCTCAATGAATACTGATAACATTACTGTGTAATGTTGAATTGACTGTGCCGGTATTACTACCGATTGGTCACTCAGTTCATTGATAAATCTTTTTGGATTATCATCAACGAGTGCCCACACAGATTGATAGGTTTAGTTTGTTAAAGAGCATTCCAACAAGGCGCTAAGCCCCGTTGTTAGGGATGCGTATCTTACGCATTTCTTTACTAAAGTCAAGAACTTTTTAACACTTTCTTCTCTAGTCGTACCGAATAAATCAGAGGTGACTCTGCTTCGTTTCGGTGAGGCGGCATTATATGGACAATGACAAAGATCACAAGGCTTTTTTTTACCTTATTGTTTGAGTGCTCAAAAATAGACCAGATCGCTTAAAATTAGGATAAAATTGCAACATTTGAGTCATGTCACACCAATAGGTTGGAAAAACAACAACCATATACGTAAGATCTGTGTGTCTATGTCAATAATGCTTAGGCATTTTATTCTTAACTTACGAAGTTGTTTCCCAATATGAGTTCAAATAAATCAATGTTAATGATTGCCGCCTTAGCTATATTGGGCGCGATTATCTTTTCACAGGTTAATGTTCATCCTGCACTCAGCTTTGTTGTCGGTGTTTTTGTTTCCACTTTTGTTATTAGATTTTCAAACACCTCATCTAAGCCAGTAATCAGCCATGACACTACAACGAAAACCCTTTATGTAGGAAATCTGCCGTATAAAGCAAATGAGTCGCACGTAAAAGATTTATTTGCCAAGCATGGTGAGGTTTTTGCTGTGCGCCTTATGAAGGATAAAAGAACCGGAAAAAGGCGAGGGTTTGGTTTTGTAGTAATGGCTGCAACAGACGTTGTCAAAGCAATAGAAGGATTAAATGAAAAGGATTATATGCAGCGTACTTTAAAAGTCCGAATTGCTAACGATCCAAAATCTCAAGTTGAACAGGACTAAAGCCCCACCCCTGTAAAGCTTTATTCAACGCTCCTTCAGCATACGGAGGAGCCGTTGAGAAAATCTCACGCTTCCCTTTTTCACCGTCATCACCAAACCCGTCTTTCCCGAGTAACTCTTGTACTCGACGAGCAATTGCTTCTCCTGAATCAACCAGCAATACATGCTCACCCAATACATGTTGGATTTCTTGTTTGATAAGAGGGAAATGGGTACACCCGAGAACGGCAACATCTATCTTGCCTGCCATTGGCTCTAGCGCTTGCTGTAACTCAAGCTGCGATAGCTCTCTCCCGCGCAGTTTTTCCTCTGCCATATCAACCAATAATGTCGAGCCTAACAGCTCCACCGGCTTAGTTTTAGAGAAGTCCCTGATTAAGTCATGGGTGTATTCGCGAGTGACAGTGGCAGGGGTGGCAATAAGACCAACAGCTTTATTGGCAAGGTTAGACGCTGGTTTAATGGCAGGCACCACACCGACCACAGGTATAGATAACCTGGCGCGCAGCGAGGGCAAAACAATCGTGCTGGCTGTATTACATGCAATCACAACAAGATCAATCTCAAGCTTTTCTACATATTGACAAACCAGCGCCTCAACACGCTCGGTCAGTGTCTCATGCTCTAGCTCACCATATGGGTAAGCAGCATTATCAAAAATATAAAAGTAGTTAAGCGCTGGCAGTTTTGCCTCTATCTCTTTAAACACTGATAGCCCGCCGACTCCAGAATCAAAGATTAGGATTTTTGTTTGTTGCGACACTTGGTAATCCACACTATTCGATTGGCCAATCATACTCACTAAGCTCAATTTGGCAATCTTTTCATTAAATGAGTGAGGTTAAGTATTGTTGATTTTTCTGGTAACAACTAAACAAAACCGCCCGAAGGCGGTTTAAAGTTAAAACTTATAGTTAAGTCCTGCAAAATAACTACGCTCTTGAGTGTTGTAGCCATATGACGTTTCGTAGTCTTCATCAAATAAGTTGGCAATTTTGCCACGAGCAATCAAATTGTCTGTAATATAGTAATGGGTTGAGAAGTCAATTAGAGAGTATGCATCCAACTTAGTTTTGTTAGCAGCATCATCATAGCTCTCGCCACGATAGAGATAACTTAAGTCAAAGTTCCAATCATAATACGTGTAGCTTACATTCCATTTAGCACTGTACTTTGATCTTCGAGCTAACTCTTTACCTGTTTCCTTATTCTCAGTATCCATTACATCGATACTTGCCGAGTGAAATAAAGCACCAGTTGCAAACTCTCCAACAAGTTCGACGCCCTTTATTTCTGCTTTTGCAATGTTTTCATTTTTACCAGTCGAACCAGAAACCGATATCAAGTCAGAGATTTCATTCTGGTAGAAAGCAACTCTAAAATCACCAATCGATGGAGTTACATCCAAAGCAATCTCGTAGTTTAGAGACTCTTCTGGTGTTAAGTCAGGATTCGCATAATCCCCCCACTTCGATGATGGGTAGTACAAGTCATTAAATGTAGGCGATTTAAAAGCGGTACCTGCCATCACGGATAAACGGTAAATTGGAGTAAAGTTGTAGCCTGAACCCACTTGCCAAGTGGTGTAATCTCCATACTGCTCATTATCATCAATACGCAGGCTCACTTCTGCTTGAATTTTATCTTTTGAATATAGTCCAGAAGTATATACACCCAGATTTGAACGACTTGTTTTAGCATACTCTATAGTGGACTCAGACACATCGTCATTGACCCAGTCCACACCACCTAACATTAACAAGTCAGCATTAATTTGATAACCATTTTGCCAAGCAACAGATAGTCGATTGGTCTCATAGTTATCCGATGAGTCTACGTAAGAAGATTGATCTCTACTAGCTGCTAGTATCACTTCGCTGCTCAACGAGTCAGTTTTATAAGCTCCAACAATTGAACTGCTTAATAACTTTTGCTTTTGTTCTCCAGAATCAAACTCAATATCACCCTCCGTGTAGTTCGTGTTCCATTTAAAATTTAACTCATCAGTCGGGTTAACCCCCAGCTCTAACAACAAGTCAGTATGGTCATAACCATCATTGTCGGGATCAAAGCTTGAAGTGTTTTCGTTGGTAGCTGAAAACCCATCTGTTTTTTCACGATTAACAGAGGCCTTGACCCAGCCGTTTTCTCCAATCTGATTAGCCGTATTTACAGCATATTTTTGATACTTATTACTACCACCCTCTACCCATAACTCAGTTTCATCACCAGTGTATGAGGTAATTATATTGATTACTCCACCAATAGCATCCGAACCGTATACAGCGGTTCGTGGACCTCGCACATACTCTATTCGCTCCACGCCGTTTAATGACAAAGAAGAAATGGCCGTTAATCCCGCAGTAGCGCTGCTCACACGAACACCGTTTACCAGTATCAGCGCGTGATCAGACTCAGTGCCTCGAATATAAACGCTAGCTGTTTGACCATAACCACCATTACTAGACACTTGTATGCCGGGCAATCGACGTAATACTTCTTCGATCGACTTGGCTTGAGTAGACTGAATGTCCTCCTTGGTCACGACCACGACTGGGGCAAGAGTTGAATTTATTGATTGCTCAAATCGATTCGCCGTAACCACCATAGTTTCATCGATGGAAGTCTCTTGAGCATATAAAAGAGAGGCGTAGGGAAGCAGCGATGCTACTGCCATCGCTAACATTGTTCGGTTCATTGTTATAGTTCCTAAATCGCGTAAGTCCTACCGAGCTTGGAGTGTTGCACTCCAATACCACTGCTCAGTCGCTGGCAGGTATTCGGACTCAAGAGCATGGCTGTGCCACCTAATCACTCGACTTCCCAAATGATGCTTCATTCAGTGTCATGGGAGCTTTCGTTCTCTCTTACCGCTGCGCGTCAGTTCTGGATTTACACCAGATTCCCTTTTCAGCCATCTATACATCTAAATGGCACCAGCTTGACGACGATGTTATTAAGCAATCGGTAGTTTGTCCACTTTAATATCGCTAATTTGGCTTTTATATGTTGGCTATGCCTAGAATGGGACTGGACATAGCGCTGAGATTGAATAAAATCTGCGCTCCTAAATGAAATACAACCTCAACGAGCAACAACCTAAGGTAAAGAGCATGGCGAATCTTGACGTAAACCCACAAGACTACCAAGAACAATTGAACGAAAAAAAAGCGCGTCTTGAGCAAATGTTCACTTGTTACCAAATGCCAAAGCTTGAGGTGTTTGAATCTGAAAGCCAACATTATCGCATGCGCGCTGAGTTTCGTGTTTGGCATGAGGGTGATGACCTTTACTACATCATGTTCAATCAGGAAACGCGTGAAAAATATCGTGTTGATCAGTTTCCAGCCGCCAGTGGTTTGATCAATGAAGTGATGCCGCTTTTGATGGGTGAGATGAAAAACAATAATTTACTGCGTCGTAAACTCTTCCAAGTCGACTTCCTCTCAACGCTCAGTGGTGAGATTCTTATCTCCCTTTTATATCATCGCCAATTAGATGAACAGTGGATTGAAAACGCAAAAGCACTCAAACAGCGCCTAATCGTTAAAGGCTATAAGCTCAATATCATTGGGCGAGCGAGAAAAATGAAAGTTGTACTCGATCGTGATTATGTGATTGAGAAGCTGAACGTAAATGGGCAGCCATATCTATACCAGCAAGTAGAAAACAGTTTTACTCAACCAAACGGAAAAGTCGCCGAGAAAATGCTGGAATGGGCAATAGACTGTACGCGTGATAGTCAAGGCGATTTGCTAGAGCTCTATTGTGGCAATGGTAATTTTTCTCTCGCACTGGCACAAAACTTTGGACGTGTACTGGCAACTGAGCTTGCCAAACCTTCGGTTGAGTCCGCCCAGTATAATATTGCGGCTAATAAAATTGATAACGTGCAGATATTACGCCTTTCAGCGGAGGAATTTACCCAAGCCATCGAAGGGAAACGAGAGTTTCGCCGTCTCAAAGATGCTGGCGTGGATTTAAAAAGCTACGATTGCAATACAATTTTTGTCGATCCGCCAAGAGCTGGCATGGATATAGACACCTGTAAAATGGTGCAAGGATACCAACGTATTGTTTATATTTCCTGCAATCCAGAAACACTCAAAGATAATTTAGATGTTTTGTGTCAGACACACAAAGTTACGCGTTTTGCGCTGTTTGATCAGTTTCCATATACCCACCATATGGAAGCGGGCGTAATGCTGGAAAGAAAAGCTTAGTATCAACCTCTAATCAAAAATAAAAAACGAGCCCTTAAGCTCGTTTTTTATTTTTACCGCTTTATTCTGTCCGAGTGGCCCGATCCATAAAGCCGAGCTTTTTACCTATCCACACTAGCAGAAGTAATGAGACGACGATGGCAAAAAAGTTAGAACCCGCATCTGGATGCTGGGCTTTAACGAACGCCGAATGGCCAAAAGCTCCAACAAAAAAACAAGCTAATCCGACGAGCGGAATGTCTTCAGAGACAGGGTTGCGGAGGTATTCTTGATAGAGAGCCTGCACAGATAGAACCAGCGCAATTAGAGGAAAAATAGAAAAAGAGACTTCACTCATTGTTAGCCAAGACAACAAGGCATCACCACACATACCAGCAATAAGTGCCAATATTAAGGTTTTTTTCTCTGAGCCAGTATCCACTCGGTTTACTTCATTCGACATTAATCTGTTCCACCTTTTAATCGGTTACGTTCACGTTCTTTTCGGTACCACAAAGCGCCTTTGGCAATCATGCGCAATTGAGTAATCAATCTCTCAGCCAGTTCATCACGTTCATGGCTGACTAAATCTAGTGCTTCTGCACCTGAGCTAAACACCAAAGTGACTGAGGCTTCCGCTTGAGTGTATGCTTCATCACGAGACATTCGAGTACTAATAAGGTACTCGGTCAGCTCAGCAACAAAATGTTGAATTTCTCTCGCTACAGCAGCTCGAAATTCAAATGATGTTCCTGAACGTTCTCGTAACAAAAGTCTGAAAACATTGGGGTGATTATCAATAAACTCCATGAAGGTCTCAACGGAAGTTCGTATCACGCTTCCCTCTTTCACTATCCTTTGCCGAGCTTGGCGCATCAATTGACGAAGTAATAAGCCTCCCTCATCAACCATAGTTAAGCCAAGCTCGTCCATATCTTTAAAATGGCGATAAAAAGAGGTAGGAGCGATCCCAGCTTCACGGGCGACTTCTCTTAAGCTTAAGTTAGAAAAGCTTCGCTCAGCGCTGAGCTGGCTAAAGGCTGCATCAATGACTGAACGACGCGTTTTTTCTTTTTGCTGTGCTCGTATTCCCATGATTGCCATCTACTTGTTATTGAATAATTTGCTCGCTAGCAAATATACAATGATTAGAGCAAAGACATAAGACAAAATCACTACCTTTGATAATCAGATGGTAATTAAACCCAATTCGCCCAGCTTTTCAATCATTTAACATAAATTTAGCGATATACTCATAGACAAATATCAAAACAGCCCTATTCTGCATACTCACTTACTTAAAGGCTTCAATACGTGTGCATTATCGAGAAATCAGTTAAAATCTCGATAAAGCAATGTAAAAAATAGTATAACCAAGGAAAAGTTATGGCGGAAAGTAACCACTTTGACGTAATTGTTATCGGTAGTGGTCCTGGAGGAGAAGGGGCTGCAATGGGGCTAACCAAAGCGGGACTCAATGTCGCCATCGTTGAGAAAGAAACTAGCGTGGGTGGCGGATGTACTCATTGGGGGACAATCCCCTCAAAATCACTTCGCCATGCCGTCAGCCGTATCATCGAATTTAATAACAATCCTCTTTTTTGCCATAACAACACCAGTCTCCATTCTACCTTTTCTAATATCTTAGGCCACGCTAAAACTGTGATTGATAAACAAACGCGCCTAAGACAAGGATTCTATGACCGTAACCAGTGCTCCTTAATTTTTGGTACCGCACGGTTTACCGACAAGTACACCATTGCTGTCGCACAGGCTGATGGTACAGAAGAGCTGTATAGCGCAGACCGATTTATTATCGCAACAGGATCTCGCCCGTACCAGCCTAAAGACGTTGATTTTACGCATGAACGCATTTATGACAGCGACTCTATCTTGAGCCTGAGTCATGACCCTCGCCATATTATTATCTACGGTGCTGGCGTTATTGGTTGTGAATACGCCTCTATCTTCAGAGGGCTTGGCGTTAAAACCGACCTTATCAATACCCGTGATCGCTTACTGTCTTTTCTCGATAACGAGGTATCGGATGCTCTATCTTATCATTTTTGGAATAGCGGTGTTGTGATTCGAAATGATGAAACCTACGAAAAAATCGAAGGTACTGACCAAGGCGTTATTATCCACTTAGAGTCCGGCAAGAAAATGCGCGCAGACTGCTTACTATTTGCCAACGGACGAACCGGTAATACCGATAAGCTTAACTTATCAGCTGTAGGGCTCAGTGCTGACTCAAGAGGGCAACTAAGTGTAGACAGCAATTATCAAACCGATGTTGAGCATATCTATGCTGTGGGTGATGTGATCGGATATCCTAGCCTTGCGAGCGCTGCCTATGACCAAGGCAGATTCGTTGCTCAAGCAATTGAAAAAGGGCAGGCAGACAGTCACCTCATTGAAGATATCCCAACCGGTATATACACCATCCCAGAAATCAGCTCGGTTGGTAAAACCGAGCAAGAGCTCACTGCCGCTAAAATTCCATACGAGGTGGGACGCACGTCATTTAAACACCTCGCTCGGGCCCAAATTGCAGGTAAAGATATAGGCAGCCTAAAGATTCTCTTCCACCGTGAAACTAAAGAAATTTTAGGTATTCACTGTTTTGGTGAGCGCGCTGCCGAAATTATCCACATCGGCCAAGCTATCATGGAGCAAAAAGGCGAAGCAAACACCATAGAGTATTTCGTCAATACTACCTTCAACTACCCAACCATGGCAGAAGCCTATCGGGTTGCTGCTCTTAATGGCCTTAATCGTTTATTTTAAGTAGTAAATCTGCGCAGCCACTTCTGATCGAGTGGCTGTAACTTACACCATAAAGAAGCGCTCTTCTCGCCATTGGCGATAAAAAATCACACCCAAACTCATGCCCCGCATTGCCATAAAGCCCAACATGGCTAACCACAAAGCATGATTACCCATATCCGAAAAGCCAAAGAACAAACCAAAAAAGACACACATAGCACCAAACATACTATTGCGCATTTCTTGGCCCTTTGTTGCGCCAATAAAAATTCCATCAAATAAAAAGCACCACATGGACACAAGTGGCATAGCCACCAGCCATGGAAGGTAAAGGTTAGCGGTGTCTGCTACTTTGGAAATATCTGTGATTAGACTCACTAACGAAGAACCAGCAAGGCTAAACACTAGAGTTAAGCCCGCGCAAATCACCACCCCCCAGAAAAAGGTTCCAATTAAAGAGCGGCTCAATTGCAGTTTATCTTTGGCGCCAAAGGCTTTACCCACTAATGCTTCCATTGCGTAAGCAAAACCGTCCATACCATAAGAAATAATCATTAAAAAACTCATCAACACCGCATTGGCAGCCACCACATCATCTCCAAAGCTCGCACCTTGGAAAGTCATAAAAGTGAAGGTCGCTTGTAAACACAAAGAGCGCAGAAAAATGTCACGATTTAACTTGATGAACCTACTCAGTCCGTGGGAAGTGTCTTTCACTAACGTAAGCAGCTTTGGCAACTGTTTTTGTTGCCAAGTTTTATAGACACACCAAAGGCCAAAAATCATACCGCTATAATCAGCAATAACCGAGGCTAAAGCGGCTCCTTCTACTTTCCAACCCAAACCCACAACAAAAAGAATATCCAAAGCAATGTTTGTTGAGTTAACAATGATAACCATCCACATAGGGGCCTTTGAGTTTTGTGTCCCCAGTAACCAGCCTAAGAGAACGTAGTTGACTAGAGCTGCTGGAGCGCTCCATACGCGAACAGAGAAATACTGCTGGCCATAATATTTCACTTGCTCACTGGCGCTACTGACTGAAAATACGAAATCAGCAATAAATGGATGAAGAACAATAAACGCTAATGCAAACCCCACTGCCATAAGAAGACCTTGGGTGAAAACTATCGCAAGCTGCTTTCCGCTGTCTGCACCATAGGATTGAGCAGCGAGCCCAGTGGTAGACATGCGCAAAAAGCCAAGCAGCCAAAAAGCCACACTGATCATTGTGCTGCCTAGAGCTACGCCACCTAAATACCAAGCGTGCTCTAGGTGGCCAATGACTGCTGCATCAACTAAACCAAGAAGGGGTACTGTGATATTGGAAAGCACCATAGGGATAGCAAGTAACAACACTTGCTTATGTAGCGCTTTATCACAAAGGAGTCGTAAGATGTTCAAATTATCCACCATCTGGTATTAGAGAGTGGAAATTGTAACCGGATTACCAGCGAAGCTGAATCACTACTGGTGTTAGTCTGTGCTTAAAAGAGCTAAATTTTGTCAGCCAGCGCTGCCAAAACTTCCAACGCCCACAATGTCTATCAAGAGGAGAAAAAGTTCTGACCCAGCGAGACCACGGAAGATAGTTAAGTACCGCATCTCCCGGCGAAGAATACCCATGGCTGTATGTCCCTGAGCCCATTTTTTTCCCTAGCCGGCTTGATGCTCTATCGCCTGCTAGCACTATACATGCTATTGCTGAATCAAAGTGACGCCCCAATGCTTGGATAAACTTACCCACTTGCTTTTCACTGCAATCAAGCAAAGCGTGCTCACAAACAATTAAAACTGGCGTCTGCTCTGAAATTGGAAGCTGCTCAAGCCAAGATAGGTCATCAACATAACCGCAGATATGTTGGTAGCGCTCACTTTTATGGAATAGCTTTTGGCGCCACAATAAGTTCTCTGTCACATCCAACTCTAACCAATGACAACGTCCGTTATCTACACGATAAAAACGGGTATCTAAACCAGCACCAACATTGATTATCCAGCCGTCCGGGTGCTGGGAAAGAAAATGATTCACTCGCTCATCACAAATCTGAGTTAAAGTGGCATGGAGGAGCTGTTTCTGGTCAATATCTCCTGACAAGCATTCAGGTGCGAGCTGACAACGTTGGCAAGCAGTAGCTGCTATCGGATCATATACTAAACCATCATCAACCAAACTTTCTCGGCTGCGAAACCATAGAGGCTGAAGTAAATTAACAGGAACCTGGTAACGATGCCCTGAAACCTTTTGTCTAGCGACCATTATCATCTTCCTCCATTATTAGGAGTTAGATGATAATGAATATCAGTTAACAATTCAAGTTATTGAGAACAATTCTCAGTTAAAAGGTGCGAACTATGAGCCATATCTCTAAATGTTTATGATATCCACACACCAAACAGTAGAGATTCAACCATCAATATCTACATCCAATCGGTATTACGAATAATACCAACCGCTAAACCTTCGATAGTTAAGTGCTGACTGGTGAGATCAACCTTAATTGGAGCAAACTCCTCATTCTCTGCATGCAATAGGACAGTAGAACCCTTACGTTCAAGTCTTTTCACAGTTACATCATCATCAACTCTTGCCACAATAACCTGACCATCATTAACATCTTGTGTCTTATGAACAGCCAACAAGTCACCATCCATAATCCCAATATCTTTCATGCTTTCACCATTAACTCGTAATAAAAAGTCTGCTTGAGGCTTAAACATGGAGGGATCCAGTTGGTAGTGAGTTTCAACATGCTCCTGAGCCAGAATCGGTTCTCCAGCTGCCACCTGACCAATGAGAGGCAGCCCAGCAGCATCATTGGCGGCGTCTTCTAACAAGATACGAATACCGCGAGATGCTCCTGGAATAATTTCAATCGCTTGCTTGCGAGCGAGAGCTTTGAGGTGCTCCTCTGCTGCATTGGCTGAACGAAAACCAAGCTCTCGAGCAATTTCCGCTCTTGTTGGAGGCATACCTGTATCTTCAATTTTGCTTTTGATCAGATCATATACTTGTTGCTGGCGTGGTGTTAGTGGCTTCATGACTCACCTGTCTTTTTATACAGTTAACTGTGAGTATATCCAGCAATCGATTAAATGAAAAGCCAATTGGTGTTTTTTTGATTTAGTTAACCTTTTGACTACAAAAACAATACTTCTACCCACACGTAAGCAGTCAATAACATAGTTAGCATCACAGCTGCAGAGCCAATATCTTTTGCTCGGCCAGACAAGGGATGCTGCTCTGGACCAATTCGGTCCACCACAGCTTCAATTGCACTATTGAAAAGCTCTGCAATCAAAACCAAGATAACAGTAGCAATGAGTAAAATACGCTCAATCTGAGTGATATCCAAGATCACAGCCGTGGGTATCATGATGACGCTTAGTACGACTTCTTCACGAAAAGCTGGCTCATTGCTAAATGCAGAACGCAAACCTTGGCACGAGTATCGAGTCGCATTTTTAATGCGTTTTAATCCATGAAGTGTTTTCTGTGTCACATGCTTTCCCTCATAGCAAATCAACAAATATTGATCCCAACACTTTAGCTTTGTCGACAAGTTTATTGCTTAGCATGAAGACCGTAAGAATAAAGTCAACAGACTCAAAATATTAAGTGACATCGACGTGCTTATGTTCAATTTACGGTAAAAGGTTCGACCAGTTTCTGGTATTCTTGCAACCCCAAAAAAGTCAGCGTTGGTGAAGCTCAGCGTGGCTTCTGCGATTTATCTGTTTTTCGAGGCTATAAACCTTATGTCTTCAGGACAATCATTACCAAGTGCATTACTAAAACTGCCTTTATCAATGATGGTAAAAGGAACAACCATTCCCTCCAATCCCATTGAAGATCATGGTATTGATCTGAACAAACCCATAGTTTATGCGCTGCCCTATCGGTCGAGTGTTGATTTGCTTACGCTCCAAGCGCAAGTCATTCAATTGGGTCTGCCGGATCTGTTCACTCCGATTGAAATCAATGGTAAGTCGTTCCGGCGCTACGTGTTCATCTCTTCTCGTCAAACTGTGATGAGTAACGATCATAATGTGCCTAATGAGTCGATTGCTCTGTTTTATGAGCTACTTGAACAGCATAAACATGACAATAAACTCGATGTGCAAGTTATCCCAACTTCGGTATTATGGGGAAGAAAACCAGGAAAAGAATCAAAAAAAACACCTTATTTACAGGCGCTTAACGGTCCAGAAAAAGCGATCGCTGTCCTGAAATATGGTCGTGACTGTCTAGTTAGAATCAGTCCTGTTGTATCACTTAGGTATATGGCTGACTCCCATGGTACTGACGTATCAATCGCTCATAAGCTTGCGAGAGTGGCTCGCATTCATTTCTCACGCCAAAAGTTAGCCGCTTCTGGACCAAACTTACCCAACAGAGAAGCCCTTTTTGCTCGTTTAATGCGTTCAAAAGCGATTATCAAGGCGATCGAAGATACAGCCAAAACTAAAAATATATCACTAGAAAAAGCTCGTAAAGAAGCCCACTCGATCATGGATGAAATCGCCTCAGATTTCTCCTATTCAATGATTAAAAAAGGCGAGCGACTACTGAGTTGGCTATGGAACCGTATTTATCAAGGCCTCAATATCAATAATGCATCAGTGGTGCGCAAACTAGCTCAAGACGGCCATGAAATAGTCTATGTGCCCTGTCATCGCAGCCATATGGATTACTTGTTACTATCGTACGTTTTGTACCATGAAGGTATGGTGCCACCACATATTGCTGCTGGTATTAACCTTAATTTCTTTCCTGCAGGACCCATATTTCGTCGCGGCGGCGCTTTCTTTATTCGCCGCAGCTTTAAAGGGAATAAACTCTATTCCACTATTTTCCGTGAATATCTAGCAGAGCTATTTTCCAAAGGTTACTCAGTGGAATATTTCAGTGAAGGAGGCCGCTCTCGCACTGGTCGCCTGCTGCAAGCTAAAACGGGCATGTTGGCAATGACAATCCAAGCTATGCTGCGCGGTTTAAATCGCCCTGTCACCTTGGTCCCGGTTTATATTGGTTATGAGCATGTCATGGAAGTCAGCACATATGCAAAAGAGCTGAGAGGGAAAAGAAAAGAAAAGGAAAATGCAGGACTGGTACTAAAAACGATTAGGAAGTTGCGTAATTTTGGCCAAGGCTACGTCAACTTTGGTGAACCAATTCAGCTTAATCACTATCTCAATGAGCACGTTCCAGAATGGACACAAGACATAGATCCTGTTGGTAGTGCCAAACCTCAATGGATAAACCCTGTAGTCAACGTACTTGCTACTAAAGTCATGACAAATATCAACGATGCAGCGGCAACCAACGCTCTGACGTTATGCGCTACAGCTTTGCTCGCCTCACGTCAACGTGCTCTATCAAGAGATAGCTTGATTAAACAAGTGGATTGCTACTTGGCACTGCTAAAGAATGCCCCCTATTCTTCTACGTTTACCGTGCCTAATGAAAGCGCGGAGGAACTAGTTTGTCATGCAGAGTCATTGGACAAATTTGTCATCGACTCTGACAGTATGGGCGACGTAGTCTCTCTTGATCGCAACCAGTCAATACTGATGACCTACTACCGCAATAATATTATCCACCTATTTGCGATTCCCTCTTTGATTGCTCAGATCCTTATCCGTCACCAAAAGCTGAGTTTGAAAAAGATTAAAACCAATGTTGCCTTGATTTACCCTTTCCTAAAACAAGAGCTCTTCCTAAGTATTGAAGATGATAAGTTAGGTGAATTCACTGAATCGACGATTGAGGAAATTGCTCGCTTGGGCCTTGTTACTGTAGATGGGCGGCATAATGTGGCAATCAGACAAGATAATATCCAAATGCTGATGTTACTGGGCCGTACAATTACCGAAACCCTTCAACGCTATGCTATTACACTCAATCTATTACCGACCAGCCCAAATCTGAATAAAGGAGATTTGGAGCAAAAAAGTCAGGAAATAGCCCAAAGACTGGGACGTCTACACGGCATTAATGCACCAGAGTTCTTCGACAAGGGTGTATTTTCATCCATGTTAACCACTTTAAAGCAACAAGGTTATTTAGATAATGATGGAAGCTGTGACCAAGAAAAAAGCCAAGCGCTCGCTGACCTACTGTATTCATTACTCTCACCAGAGGTATGCTTGACTATCAAAGAAAGTATTTGCCAAGCATCAGAGACGCCATAAGTGCGTAACAGCAATCGTCGAAACAAGAAGAGGCAACCTGTTTAGGTTGCCTCTTCTTTGGAACATCATTAGCCTTTACCAGAAACTGAGCCACAATCCAGCAGCGATTGCCATGCCAACATAGTTATTGTTTAAAAATGCACTAAAACATTTTTCTCGCTCACGATAGTAAGTAAGGCGCTGCTGAAACACAAATAAACCAGTCACCAGCACCAAGCTCAAATAATAGGTAAACCCTAAGTCATACCACCAACCTAAAGCAATCAGCATAATTAACGTGGTCAGCTGCAATAAACCAATCACTAACTTATCCCAGCGTCCAAACAAAATGGCCGTCGACTTAATGCCAATTTTAAGATCATCATCTCTATCAACCATCGCATATTGAGTGTCGTAGGCAATGGTCCAGATGGCATTGATAGTAAAGATATACCAAGCTACAGGAGAGAGTTCTCCTGTCTGAGCTGCCCATGCCATAGGAATAGACCAGCTATACGCCAACCCCAGAAAGAGTTGAGGAAGGTGAGTATAGCGCTTCATAAATGGATAAATAAACGCCAAAACCAAAGCAATCAATGACAACTTTATTGTCAGCGTATTCATGGTCAAAACCAACAAGAAAGACATCAGACACAAAATCAAAAATAAGCCTATGGCTTCAAAAGCACTAACTCTACCGGAAGGTAAGGGTCGCTGATGAGTTCGCTTCACATGGCCATCAACCCTGCGATCGGCAAAATCATTAATAACACAACCCGCTGAGCGCATAAAAAGAACACCAAGACTAAATACGATCAGAACTTTTAAATCAGGCATGCCCTGCGCTGAGATAAATAGAGACCATAATGTAGGCCACAATAAGAGTAATGAACCAATGGGTCTATCCATTCGCATTAATTGCCAATATGCGTGTGCTCTTTTAGCAATCATTCACTCATTCTCCTTACTGTAAATTGGCGCGCTAGGTAAAAATAGCTCAGCAATCAACATTGGCTTTTGATTCACCCATAAGCGAGAACGACGTGCTAGGAAATCACCATCAGACGTTTTTAACCAAGCGACTTGAAGAGAATCACGCTTAATGTCATCAGAAGTAAATATCGTCAAACCCAAAGGTTTCTCGCCCTGCATAGTGAAATCAAACTCATGATCCTCCATGGATGAATTTGGGATCAAAGTTCGACCAAGCACCCAAGGACAACCATCACCTCTCAGCACGACCTTTCTCAGTAAGCAGGGTTCTCGCTGCAAAAGCTCCACTTCCTGACTATTAAGTTTCTCTGCTTTAACCACTTTGTTATGCAGTAAGTCGACACTTAATACTTGGCAGTGAGTTTCCAGTAAACGAGACAGCGACCCTTTCTCTAGCAGCCATTTTTTCGAAATGTGAGTTGGGAAGCAGAACTTATCAGGATCTTGCCAGTCAGCTTGGCGAAGAGCAGATAAATAGAGCGAAGTAGATTGATTCATACTAGTATTCAATAAGTAGCTTTGTCGCCATTGCATGAGAGGATGGTTAGATTATAGAGCCATCGCTTAATTGTCTCGTGCACAATTCTCTAAAAGTGTTCTATTGTAACAAGAGTCTGGCGATTCTAGTATCATCATTCGAAAAAAGAAAAGACAAACCTATGATTAAACGTTGCTTAGTCCAGTTATTGTTTACATTGAGTATACTGCTTAGTTTTTCTTCATTAGCTGAAGGTGAAGGTGAAGATAAACTGGCTTATTTTACTCTTGAACCCGACCTCACCACCAACTTTTATACCAAGGGCAAAGAACTCGGATACATTCAGGTTCGCATTGACATCATGGTAGCTAACAGCGCTGATTTATCCATAATAGAACTTCATCAACCACTGATACGAGACGCGGTTATTGAACTCCTCGGGAAACAATCAGGCGATACTATTACTTCTCTGGCAGGACGAGAAGATTTACGCAAGACTTTAGTTGATAAGCTAAACGCCATTTTATTACCAGAAACGGGTAGAACCGTTATTGCAGACCTATTGTTTACCAAATACCTGTATCAATAAATAAAAGCGAGGCGGCTATGACTGCCTCATTCTTCCAGCATCCAGCAAACCAATTATCACTCCACAAAGCAAGCCAACCAAATGGGCGGTATTTGCTATTGCCATAAAAGGCTGAACAAAACCAAGCACTAGCCATACCAGCATAAATCCAATAATAGGTCTGGGTATACTCAGTCCAAGATGCGGCGCTTTGTATCCTAGCATCCAAAGGTAACCAACTAGCGCATATACTACGCCAGACAAACCGCCAAAATTAGCCCCTTCGACCCAATATTGCCCAGCACCAGAGAGAGCCGAAGAAACAAAAAAT
Organism: Vibrio tetraodonis; assembly: GCF_003350295.1. GTDB lineage: Bacteria > Pseudomonadota > Gammaproteobacteria > Enterobacterales > Vibrionaceae > Vibrio > Vibrio tetraodonis. The sequence goes on along the minus strand of NZ_QLYY01000029.1, from coordinate 31,065 downwards.
AGCTGAATCAGCTTCTTCGCTCCAAGTTTTTGCTCAATATCTCCGCCCAGTTGCCACCACCAAAGTAGATTAAAGGCAATATGAACGATGGAAAAATGCAACAACGCATGACTAATCCAGCGCCACAATTGCCACTCTTGTCCAGCGAAAGCGGGAAAATGCAATGCTGAGAAAACGGCCTTGCCAGTCCCAAATTGTTGCAAGAAAAAAACTAGTGTACAGAGGACCATCAGAGATAAGGTTACTGGACCAGCTTTTGCCTTCAGCATGGACATCATTGAAGGAGAAGAATAATGAAATTGGTTAGTGCGACTTTCAGCCATATCCCAAGACGCGGCTTGATAACGACTATCGTTAGGGCTTTTTAGGAAACGTTGCAACTCTGACTCTGTCTCTATCTGATGCTGGGGATCAACTAACCATAAGGTAAACTGATCCCTGCCTTCAGGCATCATCTTAATATTGATACCCCGAGACTCCATATAATCAATAAAGGCTTGGCCCATTCGAGGATTAGGTAGTGAAGCAAGTCTTATCATGCTTATACCTAAGAGCAATTTGGCTCAATAGGCAATTGAGCTCTTTGCCAAGCTTCAAACCCGCCATCAACGCTATACACCTGTTCATAACCTTGGTTAATGAGATATTGCGCAGCGCCTTGGCTACTGATGCCATGGTAGCACATAACTAAAATAGCCCGCTCAAACTCCACTTCGTCCATAAACTGAACCATGGTGTCATTCGTCAAGTGGTAGGCTTTTGGTGGATGAGCGATCGCAAAAGACTGAGGATCACGAATATCAACTAAGCGCGCATTTCCCTCTTCTACTAGCGCTTGCGCACCTAAGACATCGATATGTTGAAATTGATCCATTCTACGGCCTCTTTGTAAACACCAATATTGAGAGCTATTGTAACCTATCCAGTGGTAAACAAGTACACTCTGTCAATATGGTTATCCACTTTTGGCTATTTCTTTACCATCTGTGGATAAATCTGTGGATTGCGTTGATAAGGTATACAAACAACAATCGATCCACAACATATAGTAATGATCCTTATTTTTCTGTGTGGATCATACAAAATATCCCCAATCAAAAATTAGCCCTAGAGCCTTTGTTTACCCGTATTTTTTACATTAAGCAAATAAATTTCTCACAGAGTTACCCACAGGCAAGTAACGCAAAATTCGATCCAACACCCTAGTATCGAAATAGTTTGTCGATCCCAAAAAACAAAAAAACCGAGACCTTACGATCTCGGTTTTTGAAGTACTATCAATTTTAGCTAGAAGTCACCAACGGCAAGTTTAAGCTTTTTCATCGCATTCTTCTCTAACTGACGAATGCGCTCTGCAGAAACATTATAGGTCTCAGCTAGATCCTGTAGAGTCAGTTTGTTATCTTCTAACCATCGAGAACGCACAATATGCTGGCTGCGATCATCAAGGCTTGATAACGCTAAACTGAGACGCTGGTTGGTATGAGCTTCCCAGTTTGCCGCTTCAACATTATCCGCAACATCTGAAGCCTTATCTTCAAGGTAAAGCATCGGCGCTGAGTAAGACGCCCCTGCATCATCATCATCGCTTTGCAATTCAAACGCAGCATCTTGTGCCGCAAGGCGAGATTCCATTTCTCGAACCTCTGCTGGCTCTACACCAAGCTCTTTGGCTACTGTTTCTACCTCACCATTATTAAACCAGCCCAAACGCTTTTTTGACTTACGTAAGTTGAAGAAAAGCTTACGCTGAGCTTTAGTCGTTGCTATTTTAACTATGCGCCAGTTTCGTAGGACATATTCATGAATCTCTGCCTTAATCCAATGAACGGCGAATGAGACAAGACGTACGCCAACTTCTGGGTTGAAACGTTTGACCGCCTTCATCAGGCCAATGTTGCCCTCTTGAACTAAATCTGCCATTGGCAAGCCATAACCAGAATAACCCCGAGCAACATGCACAACAAAGCGTAGATGAGAAAGAATCAAGCCTTTAGCCGCTTCAATTTCGCCATCATAATGTAATCGCTCTGCCAGCTCACGTTCCTCTTCAGCACTCAGCATAGGGTAGCTGTTCACTGTACGGATATAACTATCTAAACTATCTTGTGTAACTACAGCCATTGGATATGTTTGGTTAGTCATTCATTTCCTCATTTAAATACGAGATCTGGGTTTGGTTTTGTTCCGTTAATCTTGAATCTAACGTGAGCAAGATTCAAGCATATCAGAACTATTATGCATAAACCTTTCACTGATACAAGTAAAAGGCTCATTATGCCTGACTCTGTTTTGAGACAACACAGGCTTACACTGGTTCAATTTCTTTCAGGTGACGCTGAGCAGAGATTTTTGCAGCCAAGCACCCGAGGAAGACTCCGAGCATTAATAATAATAGACTTTCATCCCAACTCAAACTCACTAGCCGAAACTGGCTGTCATAGAGTAACGCCAACTCTTCCACACTTGTATTGAGTACAAGCGTAATTAAAACCGTTAAAGCCCAAGCAAATAAAGCACCTAAGAGACCAAACCACATGCCTGAATACATATATGGCCTCAAGATGAAACCATTGGTCGCGCCTATCAACTTCATGGTCTGGATTTCTTCTTTGTTAGCAAGCACATTGAAGCGTAGAGTATTCCCAACAATCAAAAATACTGAACCCAACATAAGCACTGAAAGTGTAACGACAATCCCACACACTAGCTTTTTTATTGCATCCAACCGCGTTAGCCAATCTTCGTCCAAGCGAACATCAGTGACTTCCTCCTCTTTCGCAATGTCGGAGGCTAGTTGCGTTATTTCCGCTTTATCTTCAGTACTAGGTGTAACAACTAACACACCAGGTAAAGCATAATCATCAAGCAATGATATCGCCTGCTCAAAGCCGGAATGCTGGCTCAAATCTTCGAGACCCTTTTGAGGAGAGATGTATTCTACTTTGGAAACCTTATCCATAGTTTCCAATTTATCTTTTAAGACCATAATCCGAGATTCAGGAGTTTGCTCTTTTATGTAGCCACTCACTTTGGAAGGGCTGGTCACATTCACTGAGGCAACAGATATATTCTTCCCCAACAAATACAAAGCAGAAGGCATAGCCAAAGCCATAGAAATCACTGCTAGTGTGAGAGCATTACCTAAAGGGCGAGACCATATCTGTGCGAAAGACGCTTTCGCCTGCCTGATATGAACCGCAATAAAACTATCACGCTTAACATGATTTTGAGGTCGAACTTTAGCGGTTTTTCGATTGCGCACATTAGGCATAGTCTTCTACCTCACTTAGAAAGCCCTGGTTCAGCTCCAGATGACGATATTGTGGGCGAGTATTCACTAGCCCCGCATCGTGAGTGGCAAGCAATATAGTTACACCTGCACGATTAAACTCTTCAAATAATTTCACCACTCGATTTGATAAGTCTGGGTCAAGATTACCTGTAGGCTCATCAGCAAGAAGTAACGTAGGCCTATTAACTACAGCGCGAGCAATACCGACTCGCTGCTGCTCTCCGCCCGAAAGCTGGCTTGGTAAACACTTAGCTTTATCGAGTAAGCCAGTTTTATCTAGCGCAGCACAGACCCGCCGCTTGATATCGCTCTCAGCAATAGACTCAATACGCATGGGTAAGGCAACGTTATCAAACACCGAACGATCCATCAGCAATCTATGGTCTTGAAAAACAATACCTATATTACGACGTAGAAAAGGTATATCTTTGTTTGGAATACGAGTGATATCATGATCGTTGAAGCTGATTTTACCATCCGTTGGTCGCTCTATCGCACAAATCAGTTTGAGTAAGGTGCTTTTACCTGCCCCTGAGTGCCCTCCGAGAAAAGCCATCTCACCACGACGCAAGTAGAAATCCACTTTCTGTAAGGCTTGTCTACCACCACGATACGCTTTACTTACTTGCTTAAACTTTATCACTCGTCATTCCTCTCACTAGGCCTAATCTTCGCGGCTAAATAAAGCGTCTATAAACTCCTGAGTCTCAAACGGACGTAGATCGTCAATATTCTCTCCCACGCCAATATAGCGAATAGGGATCTGGAACTGATCCGCGAGAGCGAAGATAACGCCCCCTTTTGCTGTTCCGTCTAGCTTAGTTAAGGTAATCCCTGTCAAGGGCGCCACATCACTAAACAGCTTTGCTTGGCTGATCGCATTCTGGCCTGTTCCTGCGTCCAATGTCAGCATGATCTCATGGGGTGCGCTATCATCGACTTTCTTCATTACTCGGACAATTTTTCTTAACTCTTCCATTAAGTTAGCTTTATTTTGCAAACGTCCAGCCGTATCTGCGATAACCACATCAAACCCTTTTGCTTTTGCAGATTCAATCGCATCATAAATGACTGATGCACTGTCTGCACCAGTATGTTGGGCAACCACAGGAACTTGGTTACGCTCTCCCCACACTTGTAGCTGTTCCACAGCTGCCGCACGAAATGTATCGCCAGCAGCTAACATCACCTTCTTACCTTGAGCTTGGAACTGCTTGGCTAGCTTACCTATGGTTGTTGTTTTACCTACACCGTTTACACCTACCATCAAAATTACGTATGGCGTTTTATCAGTTTCAATCTCAAGCGGTTTTTCAACACTTGCTAATATTCCCGCCATTTCTTCTTTAAGCAAACCATACAGAGCTTCACCATCTTTAAGCTCTTGGCGAGAGGCTTTTTCAGTTAAGTTATCAATGATTTTTAGCGTGGTATCCATACCAACATCGGCAATCAGTAATTGCTCTTCCAGTTCTTCAAACAGCTCATCATCAATCTGCTTGCCTTTAAACAAACCAAAAAAGCCAGCGCCAATATTGGCTTTCGTTCGAGCCAGACTGCGCTTTAGACGAACAAAAAAACTCTCGGTTGGTTTCTGTTGCTCAACGGCTCTGCCTTCTTTTTGTGGTTCTACGTCTTGTAGTGCTTGTTGACTCTCTTGTACAGGTTGTTCAATAGCCTCTACCTGTTCAACAACTTCAGTGATGTCCTGTGATTTCTGCTCATGGGTTGTTTGCTCTTCTTCACCAAAACCTAACCAAGAAAGTAATCCGCGTTTCTTTTTTTCCGTCATCTTGGGATATCCTAGATCGTCTTAACATACTCTGACACTTTTCATCGGGTATTGTCCCGATTACGAAAAGAAAAATGACAACAAAGTGAAAAGTTTTCAGCACAGGTGTGATGGTATACACTTTGTCATCAACAAATTTGGGCTTTACTCAGATCGAACTCACTGAGCGACTGGGTATAGTATCACTTTATTAGCGGTCAAAGAATCTATGGTACGACGTCGCCACCAAAACACATCACAAAAAAAGCCTTCCTCCGGTTTTGTGCGGATCATTAGTGGCTTATGGAGAGGGCGAAAATTGCCTGTTCATGATGCAGAAGGGTTGCGCCCAACCACTGATCGTGTAAAAGAAACTCTCTTTAACTGGCTGGCACAAGACATACCTCATGCTAAATGTCTTGACCTATATGCAGGCTCTGGTTCTTTGGGCTTTGAAGCTGCTTCTAGGCAAGCGGAAGAGGTTACTATGATTGAACTCAATCAAAGTACATTTGCACAATTAAAGCAAAATATCTCATCGCTAAATGCAAAAAACCTCACAGCCATCCAGACTGATACTCTGAGCTATTTGCAGCAATCTGGATCGCCCCATCACATTGTCTTTATCGATCCCCCCTTTCATAAAGGCTTATTGAAACAAACTGTTTGTCTTCTCGAAAACAACGGATGGTTGGCAGACGATGCCATGATTTATATTGAAACAGAAAAAGAGCTTAAGCTGGAAGGCGTTCCCAGTAATTGGCATTTACATCGTGAAAAGCACGCAGGACAAGTAAGCTATCGGCTATTTTTAAGAATTCAAGACGACAAGAGAATATTATGAAAGCACTACTGATAATGGCTAAAATGGCAATTGGATTTGTATGGCTAATCCTGCTGCTAAACTTTTTTATGCCCTTCCCAGGCAAAGCAGCCATTGCACTCTATATATTAACGGCCTTTTTGTTCATGATGCACGGCCTACAATCAGCTATTTTCATTGGCGCATTTGGCGACAAGATTGAGATGACAAAGTGGGAAAAGTGGTCAATTTTAATATTTGGCGTATTCGCCCTGCTGGATATTCGCCGCAAACATATGATGTAACGTGATATTAAACGGCCGCTTATTATGAGCGGCGGTTTAATTTTAGCTGAGATAACTTTTGACACCGTTAAGAAACATCTGAGTAGAAATCATCACGAGTAAAAGTCCCATCAAGCGCTCAATCGCCTTAAGCCCTCGCTCTCCCAAAATTCGGTGAAAGAAGCTATAAAACATAAGAATAAAAAACGTCGCTCCCCAAGCCAACATTACAGCTGCGGATAGCTCCACTAACTTATCTGGATGCTGTGTTGATAAAAGCAGTAAGGCTGCGATAACCGAAGGTCCAGCGATCATAGGAATCGCCATAGGTACGATGAAAGGCTCTTCACCCGCGGCTAGGCCTGTAATGCTTCCCGCACTAGGGAAAATCATTTTAATCGCAATAATAAATAAAATGATTCCACCAGAGATACTCAATGTTTCGGGCTGTACATGAAGAAAGCTCAAAATCGCCTTGCCTGCAAATAAAAATAACATCAATATCAACAATGCAAAAATCAACTCTCGAATTAGCACTTTGCGTCGGCGCTTTGGGTCCAAATGTTTCAAAATCGATAAAACGATAGGGAGATTGCCAAGCGGATCCATAATAAGAAATAGCATGGTCGCAGCAGAAAGGATTTCCATCAATGAGCCTCCAAAGGCAGAGAGTTGCGAGCCTCCATATTTAGCCTGAGCACTCTGATCATTGCAAGCAAATCAACTCTCACATTGATGAATAAAACAATAAATCATCAATCGGAGTTATTAGATCAATCTATCATGGCTTTGTACTCGGCGCGTCGAATGCTTGATTATCAAGTAATTAAGGAAGCGACAATCAAGGAATGGGCAAGTAAATAACTACCAGAAATCAAATAACGGCCATAGGTGATAGAGTGTTTATAATCATGTACCGCCAAAAGCGCCGCAGAACACGTCAATGTAAGGGTTCCCAAAAATCCCATCATGCTGGCCACTGTGTCTGCCGTTAGCCATAATTCTCCTGCAGCCCAATTAAACTGAAATAAAACCATCCCCATAATGACTACGGGGAAAATGACCCGATCTATTTTCGGCAGCATAAGAAAAAAAACGACGACACCGATCGCAAGCAGCATAGCTGGAAGCCACCATACTATTCCACCAGACAGCATCAACCAATAAGCAGCGCTATAACATAGCTGAGAAAGAATAAACGCTGAAAAGCATAGCTTTTTCTTTTTTTTATAGACGTGTAGAACATCAGCAAACATAGAAACCACTATGCCCAAGGTAACCCACCATACGGACACATCATCAGGCTTACCCTGCGTCCACAGTATAATCACCAGCATACAAAGAGAAAGTGTTTTAAACACAGCAGCCTGATCATATTGGCTGCGTTCGTTAGCATTGACGCTAATGAACCCCGATAACGCGACTGAAAGCCAGCTCCACATGCTTCCCCCTACTCAAAATCAAGTCGCCAGTGTAGGCAGGCAAACAAAGAAGTCCAGAAATGAAAGACAAAATTTCGATCTGGGTTAGGCTCTATAATGAGCATTGTTATCACTAAAAGTGAGAATAAAAATGGAAAACTTACCCATTTTAGCCATCTCACAACCAAAAAACCAACCACACAGAAAAAATCAAAGAAAACTTACAAAACCAAATCCAAAAATAATAAAATCAAATTAAAATCAACACCTTAAATAAACAACTAGGAGTTCAATAAATATACATTTTTATATTAAAACCTAACTTACTCAAAATCACAAAGGAAAACCAAGGCTATTTCGGTTTTCCTCATAGGAAAACTCCACTAATCATACATTTTACCTAACCATGACATTGGTATACCTTAAAAAACACCACAAACAGTAAACTATATAAAAAACCAAGACAAAATAATCAAAAAACAATTAAAAATCATAAGTTTAATATGAATATAAAAATTAAAAACAAATTTTAAACATATAAAAAGTCAGCTTTAATCATGATTTAACCTAACTTTATCTGTCACTTTAAGGGCCTTAGCCGCTAACATCATGAGATTTATAATAATTAACACTTGATCAAACTATGAAAGTACTGCTATTCTTAGAATCATAGATTAAAACATAAGCATCGAGGAGCAGGGTTATGATTACTTCTTCACAAAAACAAGGACTTGTAATGATCGCAGTTGTTGTTGGCCTAATGACGCTGCCAATGATGTACTAGATCATATCCAATTAAACAAAAAGGGGCGCGTTGGCGTCCCTTTTTGTTTTGTGATAGCTTTATAGTCAAATATGGATCGTTTATTCGACAAATGACAACATTTGACTATTTTCCGCGTAGTTACGGTTTTAAAGGCTTAGCTACAAATGTTTGGACAAAGTGTCCCAGTGAGCATAATAGAACAAAAGTGCAGCCAAAGTTATCAAAGTCATTAGAGTAATAGCAGCCCTCCAGACAAAGCGGCTACTTCTTGGGGTTAACTCTTTTTCACATTCATCACACACAGCAAGAAAGTCCTTACGGCTCTCTAATTGGTAATCATCTTCATGGACAACTTTATTACGAATAGTTGCGATATAGCGTAGTTTTCCAATAACATCGTGCGGTAGGCGCTCCTCGCAGCTGGTAACCAGTTGATGTAACCCCTTACCCTCTGCGTGATACTGTGTACGAAGCAGGGTTTCAATCTTCCGTGTCCTCGTTACTACCTTTTCTATATCAGACATAATACTCTCCATCGCTACTATCATTAGCGTACAAAACCAGCCTCCAGCCAAATATCAACACTCAAAGCTCACTATCTATAACTAACTTTAATCCATTAAGTAATGTAGAATAATCAAAGACTAGCCATATCAGGATACTGAAAAATAACTGGCTAACGTGTGATGTGTCTCGAAGAATGCTACATAGACAAAGCCAAGGTAAGTTGTCGATTTATGTACAAAAAGAATTACTGGCTCAAAATGTCAATATCACATTGGTGTTCACTATTTTCAGTTCATAAACCTTGGTGATAATGTTTTTTGGCAAGTATTTGATGCCATCAGTTCGTTGAAAATAGTCGACAAAGTGCACTTCTGCATCGTTATAACCACCTTCATACCTATAGGCTAGAGGCACAGAAAACCACATCAAACATAGCATCCATCATCTTTTCATTTTCAACTCTTCAACCGTTTTTAACCACCATCAAAATATAACAACAAAAGAGCCGACCAAAATACAACCTCAGTCAGCTTTCTGTTATAAAAACCATGGTTGTCTATGCAGCTTGGTGGCGCCTGCTCGGTAACTGAATAGAAATTAACGTAGTTATAAGAATAAAAACAAAAGAAACCCACAAACAAGCAGCCAGCCCCGCTATCTGAAATACCCAACCCGAGAGCACAGTCCCGATTAAGCGTCCCATCGCGTTGGCCATATAATAAAAGCCCACATCCAAAGACACGCCATCGCCTTTGGCATAACTAACGATGAGGTAAGAGTGCAAAGATGAATTGATCGCAAACACTGCGCCGAACACGAGCAAACCTAGAATAATAACTAATTCAGGCTGCCATTCAATTTGAACCCCATATGCTATGCCCGCCGTGATGACTGCGAGCAAACCAGCCCAGAATAACGCCGCTGCACCATCTGGTGCACCAGCTTCAGAACTGCCTGTAATTTTTGGCGCGATACTCTGCACGAGGCCGTAAGCAATCACCCAAGAGGCTAAGAAGCCTCCGACCCACGAATGATTCCAGCCAAAGACACTCCCTAGATAAACAGGTAAGGCAACTACAAACCAAACATCTCGTGCACCAAACAAAAACATGCGTGCGGCAGATAAAATATTAATAGAACGCGATTTAGAAAAAATATCATGAAACTTTGGCTTATTTTTCGCCTTACCTAAATCACCTTCTAAACCATACAAGCTACCGATAAGAACTAAGGTCAATATGCCTGCCATCAAAACCACAGCATATTTAAATCCAACTAAAGACAGTAATAACCCACCAATAAAAAAGCCCACTCCTTTCAACGCATTTTTAGATCCTGTCAGAACAGCGACCCATTTATACAAAGCTCCTTGTTGCTGTTCTGGAACCAAGGATTTGATGGAGCTTTTGGCACTCATTTTATTCAGATCTTTTGCAATACCAGATAAAGCTTGTGCCAACATTACCCAAGGTATAGTTAACCATGCAGTAGGGACAGCCAACATGGTTAAAGCAACAATCTGCATCAATAATCCAAGGTTCATGGTCTTATTTAGACCAAGTCTAGCTCCCAAAAAACCACCGACTAGGTTAGTCACTACGCCAAAAAACTCATAAAACAAAAACAGAGAGGCGATTTCTAGTGTGCTGTATCCCAAGTCGTGGAAATACAAAACCACCAGCATTCTCAATGCGCCATCTGTGATGGTGAAGTTCCAATAATTGAATGTCACCAACATATATTGGCGGATATTTTTAGCCAAAAGTACACTCACAGATTATGCCTCATCTTGGTTTGCTCTCACACATGTCCTACTTTTCTTACTAGCTCAGCAGTGCGTGTTGCATAACCCATCTCGTTATCATACCAGGCATAGATTTTCACCATCCGCTCACCAACCACCATAGTTGATAGTGCATCCACTATGGTTGAGCGCTGATCACCTTTATAATCAATCGATACCAGTGGGCGTTCCTCAAAGCCAAGAATACCTTGAAGCTCTCCTTCTGATGCTTCTTTGAGTAGTTTGTTTACTTCCTCTGGTGTCGTGTCTCGTTTGACGTCAAAAATAATGTCTGTCAACGACGCATTGGCTAGTGGGACCCGAACGGCGTGACCATTAATCCTGTCTTTTAAATCTGGGAATATTTCAACAATGGCGGTAGCACTGCCGGTGGTTGTTGGAATTAAACTCATGCCACAAGCTCTTGCACGGCGCAAATCTTTATGCGGCGCATCAAGGATAGTCTGAGTGTTAGTCAAATCATGAATGGTCGTAAATGACGACTTCTCAATACCGAGGTGCTCATGGATCACTTTAACTATCGGAGCGATACAATTGGTTGTACATGATGCCGCAGTAACAATTCGGTGTTGTTCAGGGTCAAAGGTGTTATCGTTAACGCCAACTACAATATTGGCAACGCCTTCTTCCTTTACAGGCGCGGAGACCACGACACGTTTCACACCTTGAGTTAGATACTTCTTAAGCAAAAAGGTCTTACGGTGTTTACCTGTCGATTCAATCACAACATCGCAGCCAGACCAATCAACGGCATCAATATCTTTCTCACGAAGTGTTTTAATCCTTTGTCCTTGAATCAGCATATCGTCAGCTTCGACTTTTACTTGATGATGCCAGCGCCCTTGCACTGAGTCGAACTCTAATAAATGTGCTAGCGTCTGTGCATCACCTGCGACGTCATTGATCTGGATAAACTCGATATCTTCCCAATCAAATGCAGCACGTAAAGCCAACCGTCCAATACGGCCAAAGCCATTGATTCCAACTTTAATAGTCATCACTTTCTCCTATTATCTATCCTGACAACAAACTGGCCGGCCAGAAATACTATGAAGTCTTTCAACATCGTTCTGATATAGCGTTGCTAAACACTGTGAAGCAACCAAATTATCGACCAATTTCTTCATCCAACCCGGCAAGTCTTTACTTAGTTGGTAAAAAACCCACTGCCCTTGACGAATATCGACTAAGATTCCACTTGATCTAAGCTGAGCAAGGTGGCGAGAGATTTTTGGCTGACTTTCCTGCAAGGCCTCGGTCAATTCACCCACAGACAGACACTGCTCACGTTCGATCAACAATACACAACGCACTCTGGTTTCATCTGAAAGTAATTTAAAAAACTGATGTGGCAACATAACATAACCTCATTCGAATATGCGTATATATTTATTTATAAGAAAAGGAAAATCAATAGGAGATTGGCATTGTCATAAAAAGTTCATCGAATGAATTCTTAGAGCTCAAACAAGCCGGTGGATATCTCGACTCCAGCGTTGTGCTTCTGATATTCGAGCCATGACCTCATCAACCGACAAGTTAAGCTGGTGACACGCTCTTTGCATCCCGAGCCAATCGGCTTTCTCATAGCATTCTTCTAAATTAAGCAAGATACCATAGGGGCCTTGGCGCTCTAACAGCGCTTTTTCAATAGTTTGGTTGAGAGGTAACTGCCTAACGAGTTCTTCAAGAGAGAGATCCAACAAGGCGTCTAATGTAGAGAAAAGTCCGATAAGAAATGCTTGTTCCCTATATTGGTTAAATGGGTTGTCACGAGCCATCAATTGGCAAAACTGCGCACGTTGAAGAGACAAATTATAAAGCTCTTTCGGTTTTTGTATCGAGATAAAAGAAGCAACGGCGAGAGATACAAAAATTCGTAGCCTATCTTCCCCAAGATACACCAAGGCTTGGCGAAACGACGAAATAGTCACTTCTAACCTTTCGGACATCGTATTGACAAAACGAAGCAATTGGTAAGACAAGGCGACATCTTTAGCCACAATCGTTTCTACCTTTTGAAAGTCGACCTCCGTCTTGCAAACTTCACTAAGTAACTCCATTGCAATAATCTGTTCAGGGCTAATATAACGCTGCTTTATCATCTCTGGTTTACTAAAGAAGTAGCCTTGGAAAAAGGTAAACCCAGCAGAACGAGCCGTTAAAAAGTCTTGTTCAGTCTCAACACGCTCGGCAAGAAATTTACGTCGACTACCGCGAGATTTATGCTGCTTAACAAACTCGCAAGCCTGGTCTAACCCCATAGCCATAATATCAAGCTTTATAATTTGGACATAAGGTAAGAAGCGCTCCCACTCTTGGCTATATACAAAGTCATCCAAAGCAACAATGTATCCAGCAAGACTGATTTCTTTAATTGCCTCGTATAACTCATCAGTGGGAGAGCAGGTTTCCAACACTTCGATGACAACCTTGTCTTTTGGTAAGGTAAGAGGCAAGCGCCTAAGTAAACTTTTATGGGGAAAGTTAATAAAGCTGCGTGATTGCACCAAAGCAGGATTGACTCCGAGAGATAAAAAGTTCTCAACAATCAGCCTATATGTGGCTCGATTCGACTCAATATGAGCAGGATAAGCATTCTGCTCCCCATCACGAAAGAGCAGCTCGTATCCCAATGTCTGTCGCCTAGCATTAAAAATTGGCTGACGAGCTACATATGTATCACGCATTAACTACCACACACTAGGCTTTCGTTGTCGCTAGTAGTGCCCCACAAAATATAAACATGGAGCCAAATAGCTTATTGAGTTTACTCATGACCTTATCTGAACGAATAAAACGCCCCATTTGCGCAGCTAAAGACGTGTATCCAACCATCACTATGGAATCAATCACCACTGTGGTGACACCTAAAACTAAGAATTGCATTAATTGCTCACCCGCAGGATCAATAAACTGAGGAAAAAGTGCGACCAAAAAAACAACCGACTTAGGGTTAGTCAGGTTAATCAGTGTCGCTTTGCGCATCATGGCACTGGCTGGCAAGGCTTTATCAGCGTGGTGTGTGGTCAAGGTAGAGGTGTCTCGCCATTTTTGAACCCCAAGCCAAATCAGATATCCCGCTCCAAACCATTTGATAACAGTAAATGCAGTGGCAGACTGCGCGACGAGTGCGCCAATACCAACCCCAACTAACACTATATGTATTGCCAGGCCAATCTGCAGCCCCGCAACCGCAGCCAATGATTTTCGGGTACCGTAGGAAATACCGTTACTAACAGAATTTACCATGCCAGAACCGGGAGCCAAACTAAACACAACCGCTGTAACTACATAAGCAAACCAAACATGCATATCCACTGTATTTTCTCCTCGACTAAACGACCTTGGGGACACATAATTTAAACTCATTAATTTTATTCGTGTCGGTAGTAGACCCAAGATTATGAATAAATCATCCTTAAATATTCAACCCTCTTATACCCAAGAGTTGAATTTTGAGCAAGCAATCAATAGTGATATTGCTCAGCTATGGGCAAGACGTGAAGAAGGTTTTATTCAATCCTTTGATAAAACTCGTTTGTACTGGATAAAAATTTCATCAGCCCACAATAACAAAGCCATTGTGATCGTCAATGGGCGTATTGAGTGTGTTTGGAAGTATCAAGAACTCTTCTTTGACCTCTTCCAGCAAGGTTATAACATTTACTCTTTCGATCATCGCGGCCAGGGTTTATCCGAGCGATTAATCGATGACAACCAGATGGGCTACGTTGATGATTTTGAGGACTATACTCATGATTTACATCACCTAGTGCAACACTTTAATCTAGAGCGATACAAAAGCTGCTACCTAATGGGACACTCCATGGGTGGCAATATCGTAACTCGTTATCTTCAAACATACCCTCAACATCCCTTTGCCGCTATTGCACTGAGTGCACCCATGTATGGTGTCAATCTACCTTGGCACCTTCAACTTGTTGCCATTCCTTTTAATCAGCTGATGGCCATGCTTTCAAGCCAACCAAAGTTTGCTCCAGGGCAACTGCCATACTATCCAAAGCCCTTTGATGGAAACCTACTCAGTCAAAGCCAAGTCCGCTACCAATGGTTTAGAGCCTTATACGAGCAAAAACAGGAGCTTAAAATTGGGGGCGCTAGCCAGCGATGGGTATGGCAGGGTCTAATGGCAGCCCAAAAATGTCATCTTATGGCAAGACACATTAAGAAGCCGCTTCTTATCCTGCAAGCGGGCGATGACAAAATCGTCTCCAACTGTGATCAACTAAAGTTTTACAACAAAGTGATTAAAAACAATCACGACTGTGTATTAAAAGTCATCGAAAATTCGCGCCACGAGATTTTATTTGAAAAGGATGAATATCGAAACCAAGCACTCGATAGCATTCTCTCTTTTTACCGTCGTTATTGACAAACTAGGAAAAAAATCAACGCCATCTTTACCCTCTTTTTATTCTTATCACTGCTGTAACATAAAGATTCAGACCCATTGAACAGTATTTATCAATAAATCGTGAGGATGATATGACAGAAATACGCACAGAAACCCCTTTTCAACTCGTCGCCTCAGATTTAGATGGCACATTACTCGCACCTGATCATAAACTCAGCGAGTTCTCCAAGCACACCTTGAAAGAGCTGTTTCAAAAAGGTTATACCTTTATTTTTGCAACTGGTCGTCATCACATTGATGTCGCTGGCATTCGAAGCCAGGTAGGAATTCCTGCCTACATGATCACCTCTAACGGTGCTCGAGTTCATGATAAAGATGATAATCTGATGTACAGCAATAACATACCATCAGATTTGGTCCAGCCAGTCATAGATATAGTGCGTCAAGACCCTGATATTTTTATTCACATTTATCAAGACGAAACTTGGTTATTAAACCGTGAAGATGAAACAACCGCAATCTTTCATAGTGAGTCTGACTTTAATGTTGAGATGTTTGACTCCCATGCTGCGCCAACCTCAGGCATCGCTAAAATTTTCTTTACTCATCCGAATAAAGATCATGAACATTTAGTTCAATTTGAGAACTTGTTAAATGATAAATTTGCAGGAAAACTCAATGTCGCCTTCTCAACACCTTGGTGCCTTGAAGTAATGGCAGCCGAAGTATCTAAGGGTGAAGCGCTTAAAGTTATCGCTACATCTCTTGGTTTAACACTTGAAAACTGCATTGCATTTGGCGACGGAATGAACGATGTTGAAATGCTAACAATGGCAGGTAAAGGGCTTGTAATGGAAACGGCGCATGACAAAGTAAAAAATGCTCTTCCAGATAACGAAGTGATAGGCAGCAATGCTAATGATGCAGTTGCCCACTACCTGCATACCCATCTTTTCTAACGTAGACGCTTAACTACAACCAAGCTCCTGCTTCTTTTTCGAGTATCGCCTGCCATTCATCGTCACTGACCGGCATGACTGACAGGCGGCTACCACGTTTCACTAACGGCATATTTTCAAGCTCTGGCATTGCTTTCATCACAGATAACGGGATCACACGCTGCGTTTTTCTCACAAACTCAATATCCACCATAAACCAGCGTGGATTCTCGGCTGAAGACTTAGCATCAAAATATTCACTCTCTGGGTCAAAGGCGAAATGATCCGGATAGGACTCTTTTATAACTTTAGCAATGCCAGCCACGCCAACGTGTTTGCAAGACGAATGATAGATGAATACCAAATCACCAACTTTAACTTTGTCTCTAAGCATATTACGCGCTTGGTAGTTACGGACACCTTCCCAGCAGGACGTAACCTGTGTGCGAAGTGTGTCAATAGAGAAAGTGTCTGGTTCAGTTTTGAATAGCCAATATGCCATAATGGGGTCCGAATGATTTACTCCGAGGAAGATATACCATGAAGGCGTTAAAAAACCCAGTAATGGTCACAGCTGCTTTACTACTCCAAGCTTGTTCTAGTTTCCATTCTAACCACGCAGATACACCACTTGCTACACTCAGTAACCCTTCATCTATCAAGCCTCAGTCGTTCGTTATACGAGGGGAAGTCGTTTTAGGTAATGAGGCCCGCTCAATTGTACCCTGTGGCAGTAAACAGCAGTACTGGCTAGATATGCCAGAAGACAGATTTCAACAAGGACAAAAGCTAGCCCCCTCCCCATACGCTCCCTTATATGGAGAAATGATAGGTCACTTGGAGACAGCAGATAAAAAAGGCATTGATGCCAACTATTCTGCTCGCTTCGTTGTTGAACAGATCAACCTTTTGACGGCAGAAAACCCCAAGCGCTGTGATCAACCCGCTCAGCCAACAAAAGCCTTCGGTAATGAACCCTTTTGGTCAGTAGAATTCAAGCAAAGCTCACTACTTTTTAATCAAATAGGCTATCCAAAACAAGAACTCGATATACAATCAAGCAAGCTTCAACAAGAACGTCGCCGATACACGTTCAGTAATGGACACCTAGAGCTCAACCAACAAAGCTGTACAGATACCATGAGTGACAGCCTATATGGCTGGAGCGCATCACTCAGTCTTAGTGATAAAAACTATCGAGGGTGTGCCACACTTTCCAATCAAGATCCCTCATTAAACTGGGCGGCGACTTATCAGGCCAAATCGAACAAAAACTCGGCCTTTAGTGTTAGCCTGACATTAAATCCAGACCATACTGCTAGCACCACATACAGCTACCAAAATGGCGGTGAAGACACGGTAGAAAAAGGGATTTGGCAGCAGCTAAACAACCAACAAATCCAAGTGGTCAGTACTCATTTACAAGGTCAAGTGTTACGCTCTGAGCGCATCTACACTCAATTTGAATCCGGCCAGCTGAAAGCAACACAAGAAAAAGTGGGGACTGTGGTATACGATATTGCTGACGGTGGCTTAAACCTCTACAAATCAGCAAACATAGGCTCAGAAAAACCTACTGTATCAGACAGCAACAAAATATTTTCAAGTGCTGAGTTCAATCCTAAAGTGGACCACGCATTACGTTCTTACTTTACCAAGACCAATCAGGACGCTGCCGACACACGTTATCGCTGGCTTACGTATGATTTGAATAATGATGGACAGGAAGAGCTTTTAATCCAATTAGATTGGTGTGGTTCAGGTGGCTGTACCATGTTGATTTTTAGTAACAGTAATAGAGAGTGGCAGTTCAATAGCCGCATCACGTTAGTGCAAACGCCATTGAACTTAGGCACTAACAGTCATCATAACTGGCGAGATCTCGTGATGTTTGTTAGTGGTGGCGGAGCCATTCCCAATCAGCACACATTAAAGTTTGATGGGAGCCAATATCCGCTTAACCCAAGTAATGCGCCTGTTGCTAACTATCAAGAAATAAGCCCTATCCAGCTTTTTGCTGATGGCATAACACCTCACCAAGGAGGAATCAAACTGTAACATGCCTACTGCTTGTAACCTATGTCGACTAAAATATAATTGCGTATGTGAGCACTTACCATCAATTGATATCCGTGCACACATTGCAATTTTGATGCATGAAAATGAGCAATCGCGAGAGACTAATACTGGGCGCTGGCTCCTTCAATCCATTCAAACAACCAGTCGGCATATTTGGCAAAGAAACAAGCCATGTTCTAAGCTCATGTCTTTAATATCAGACCCAAGCTACCAAGCCTTTTTACTTTTCCCGGAAGAAGAGAGCCAATTGGTAAATAAGGCCATACAGCTAAGTGAAGAACATGGTGAAAAGCCACTTTTTATCATCATTGACAGCACATGGCAGGAAGCAAAAAAAATATTACGTAAAAGTCCATGGCTCGCAGATTTACCAAAGGTCAGTCTGCAAACAAGCGCTGCTTCAAACTACCAACTTCGCCGAAATCAAGAGCCTGGCCACTTGTGCACCCTAGAAGTGGGAGCTGAAATTGTTCAAGCGCTCGGTGATACAGGCTCTGCCGAAAAACTACGCTTGTTTCTTAACCATTACAACAAGGTATTTCATGCAGATAAGAGCGGCCATCAGTTCTAATCTACCTAATTCATTTCCAAGAGGGAAAACAGTAGCCACAACAACTTTGAAAGATAACTAATCAGTATTTATATTACCAACTAATGACTCAAGCTCAATCAAACTAGACACCTCGATATCGGGTAAAATCCGAGCACACGGATGCTTACTAAGCTGTGCAAATTGGTCGTTGAACCAGCAGGTTTGCAGTCCGCAATCTTTAGCACCCTTCACATCACTCAGTAGATGATCTCCAACATGCAATACCTTAACAGGTGGTAGCTGGAGATACTCGGTGGCTTTATCAAACATTTGTCGATGAGGTTTTGCGTACCCATCTTGCCCAGCTTTTAATACCAAAGAGAAATAGTCTGCCAAGCCAATACGCTCAACATCGACATTACCATTGGTGATCGCCACTAAAGGGATTTGTTTGGCTAAAGCTTGCAGAACTCCATGAGTTTGCTGAGGCACTTCAAAGTCACTCCTTAAGTAGCGCACTTTCTCCATGGCCTCTTCTGCTGCCTGCCGAGCTTGCTGCTCTTCATACCCTAAACGGTATAAACCAAGTTCAATCTGCTTATAGCGCCACAAGGATAGATCATTGGCTAACCAAGCATCTTGCCTAGCTAGCTCTTTTTTCAACTGTCGCCACCAGCTCATAGGTTGAGTTGCTGATATAGGATGATGTTTATGTAACCATGAGACAAATTCAGTTTCTAAACGCCTGATGACAGGGCGATTATCGTACAAGGTATCATCCAAATCGAAAGTCATAGCGCCGATTGCAGATAATGGACGAAAGAATCTCATCATTTCTCCTCTTTTTTCTTGGCTCTGGGATGCGCTTTATCATACACATCAGCCAAATGCTGAAAGTCGAGATGAGTATATATTTGAGTGGTAGAAATATTCTCGTGCCCTAAAAGCTCCTGAACTGCTCTCAAGTTCTGGCTTGACTCTAGCATATGAGTTGCAAAGGAGTGGCGTAGCTTATGTGGGCTGATATGACTCGCCACTGATTGCTTCTGCCCCCATTCAGCTAAACGTTTTTGTACACTACGATGAGAAATTCTTCCTCCGAGCTTAGACACAAACAGGGCTGGCTCATCAGCATTAGCGATGCTCGCGCGAACCTTAAGCCATTTTGTTACCCATTCTCTTGCCATACCTGAAAAAGGGACTTTACGCTCCTTGTCTCCTTTACCGACGACACGAATTTCACCAGAAGATAAGCTTAGATGACGAACATCGATACTCACTGTCTCCGCCAATCGCAGTCCTGAACCATACATTAGCTCCATCAAAGCGCGATCGCGAATGGCTAATGGATCATCTTCATTCACCTCAAGCAGCTGATTTACTTCATCAACATCAAGATTCTTTGGCAAGGTTCTTTGTTTACGCGGCGCAGAGACACCTTTTGCTGGATTAGCAGTGAGTTGGCCGCGCAAGATTAAAAAGTCGAAAAAACTACGTAATGATGATAATCGTGTTGCAAGGCTACTCGCCTTCATTCCATCGCGCATACCCTTACTGGCAAGCTGTCGAACCCATGCAGAGTCAACCTGAGACCAATCTTTTAAGCCCATCGTGACCAAATGCCCTGCCATAGTCTCTAGTTGTTGTTTGTAGTTACGCTGGGTGTGTAGGCTCAGTCCTTTTTCACTTCTTAAGTATTCATAGAAACAATTCAATGGATTTTGTAAATCACTAGGAAGAGGAATGGTTGGTGGCTTCATAGGCCTCATTTTTCCATGGTAAGGTGTAAATCAAGTGAGACAAAACAAGCGCAAGATGCCTTAAAAACAAGGTATCCATATTAGGTTGGAAATGCCCACCATCACTACTTGAAAACGCGATAATGCCCTGAAGTGACTTATTTTTTAGCGGCAAAATGACATAAGAGCCCATTTCAGGGGCCTGTATACCATCCCCAAGTAGCCTAATTCGGTCAGTTTTACGCAGCCGCCCTAAGTAAGCGCTTTTACCATTCAAATGACTAGTGGCGAAGCCTTGATACTCAGTTTTGTTCAGAGAGTAGTGCGTTGAAGGCACATCTAACAAACGGAAGTAAGCGACTAATCCCATCGACTTTGCTGTCTCTTCAACGACTTCAATAACAGACACCATGCTGTCACACTTTAGAATCTGTTCTTCCAGTGCCATAAACTCGTGAAAAGTTCGATCATTACTTTTTGCCAGTGACATCAGAGCCGTAATTTCTTCTTCCAGCTCTTCAATACGTTGACGTTGCCTCTGCATTTGCAAGTGAGCTAGAGAAACAGTACCACTTTCATTATGGGGTAAAACCAGTCTGTCGATTAACCCACTGCGGCCGATAAAAAATTCAGGATGGTCTCGCAAATAATCAGCAACAACCTCAGCCGTTAGCCCTTCTAGCTCAACTTGTGACACATTAACTCCGTTATCAGATTATTCTTTTAACAGCTTAGCTGACCATCAAACACATGGCATGCTGGACCTGTCATAAACAGTGGTTTGCCCGGGCCTTTCCAACTAATTTTTAACGAACCACCTAGCAAATTAACTTTCACTGTTTCGTCCAGTGAGGATTGCACTATCCCAACGGCCACAGCGCCGCACGCGCCGCTGCCACATGCTTGTGTCTCTCCCGCACCGCGTTCATATACTCTGAGGTTAACTTCATCGCGACTCACTATCTGCATAAATCCTGCGTTAACTCGCTCTGGGAAACGCTCATGTGATTCTAATAGAGGCCCAAGAGTGTCAACATCGGCAGTCTGGATATCATCCACGACTGTCACAACATGCGGATTTCCCATACTGACCGCACCACAAAATAAGGTGTGTTCATCAGCACGTAAGATGTAGGTTTTTTCAACCTGCTTCGCTTTAAAAGGGATTTTACTTGGTTCAAATTCCGGCACACCCATGTTCACCGTAACTTGGTCATCATCCTCGATATTGAGAATCATTTTGCCTTTTTTAGTACTAACACTGATGCTGAACTTATTAGTTAAGCCTTTCATTCGCACGAATCGAGCAAAACATCGAGCACCATTGCCACATTGTTCAACTTCACTCCCGTCGGCATTAAAGATCCGATAGTGGAAATCAGTTTCTGGATCATAGGGTGCTTCAACGACTAAAAGCTGATCAAAACCCACCCCGCTATGACGATCCGCCAAACGGCGGATCAAATCAGGGGAAAAGAAGATGTTTTGGGTAATACAATCGACAACCATAAAGTCATTACCCAAACCATGCATTTTAGAAAAATGGAAATGCATATTATCAAATCACTCCGCAAGAATATTCTCTAGTGCCCACAAGCTCGATAATTCTTCACGCTGACGTACTAAGTGCACTCTATCACCATCAACCATAACTTCAGCAGCACGAGCTCGAGTATTATAGTTGGAAGACATCACAAAGCCATATGCCCCAGCAGATCGCACGGCCAACAAGTCATTCTCTTCGATAACCAGTGATCTGTCTTTACCGAGAAAATCGCCTGTTTCACAAATAGGCCCAACCAAATCATAGGTGACAGCTTGTCCATCCTTTGGCACGACAGGTACAATATCTTGCCACGCTTGATATAACGCAGGACGCATTAAGTCGTTCATCGCAGCGTCGATGATGGCAAAGTTCTTATGCTCTGTGTGTTTAAGAAATTCAACCTTAGTCAACAGAACCCCTGCATTAGCGGCTATGGCACGACCAGGTTCAAAGATGAGTTCAAGATCCTGATGGTTCTCTAACCTTCCCAACAAAGCCTTGGCGTAATCTGAAGGCTGAGGTGGTAATTCATCTCGGTAAATCACCCCTAAGCCTCCACCAACATCAAGGTGCTTAATGTTTATACCCTGAGTCTTAAGATCATCGATCAAAGCTAAAAGACGATCGGTCGCATCAATGAAAGGCTCAATGTCGGTAAGCTGTGATCCGATATGACAATCAATCCCTTGAATATCCAAATGCTCAAGGCCTTGAGCAAATTTATATACTGCTGGCGCCCTGTCAAAAGCTATCCCGAACTTGTTGTCACGTAGTCCAGTTGAAATGTAGGGGTGAGTATTTGCGTCCACATCTGGATTGATACGCAGCGAAATAGGTGCTTTCAAACCTAACTTACCAGCAACTTGGTTTAATCTTTCAAGCTCTGGCTCAGACTCAACATTGAAACATTTAATGCCAAGCTTTAAAGCTTGTTCCATCTCTTGTGAGGTTTTACCCACACCAGAAAATACCACCTTGCTAGGTTCACCGCCTGCAGCAATGACACGCTCTAACTCACCACCAGATACAATATCAAAGCCAGAGCCTAAACGTGCTAGAGTATTCAGAACACCCAAATTCGAATTCGCTTTAACAGCGTAGCAAACTAGGTGCGGGTGTTCCCCAACCGATTTGTCAAACGCATTCCAATGACGCTCAAGTGTCGCGCGTGAGTATACGTATAAAGGAGTCCCATACTGTTCTGCTAACTGAGTGAGAGGTACATCTTCGGCCCAAAGCTGGCCATCATCCTGATAGTTAAAATAATCCAAAATGCGATCCCTTGTGAAAAATAGTTATTGTTGTGAAGGCTGCTCATTTTGAGACGCATCTTCGGGCATATAAAGAGGTCCAGTTTGACCACAAGCGGTCAAACCAAGAAGGGTTAAAACAAATAAAGCAACGAGTGATTTTTTCATGCCTTGTATCGTGATTAATCTTTCAATGCCCCCTATAATCGCACCACATTCTAGAAAAGCAATAGGGTAACAAGATGAACGATACTGAATTTCATCAGTTGGTAGATATTCAAATGCAGATCATCGAGGAAATGATTGATGATTCCGGTGCAGATATTGACTATGAAACCTCAGGTAATGTGATGACTCTAGAATTCGAAGACCGAAGTCAAATCATCATAAACCGTCAAGAGCCAATGAAAGAAATATGGATAGCATCTAAATCAGGAGGCTTTCATTTTGCTTTGGTCGATTCAAAGTGGGTATGTTCCAAAACGGGGATAGAGCTTATCTCCATGGTAAAGCAAGAATGTGTTAAACACTGCAACGAAGAGATTGACTGGGCCTAATCGCTCAGCCTGTGTTGGCGCCTCGAACAACATCTTGAGGTGGCCAACATACTGTTATGCATTCACCGCCTTGTCGGACTTAGCGTAAGTACAGCCATCATTACGGTAAGGTTCGATATAAGACTCTCCTTCTGCAGGGTGAACAATTTGATAGTATTGAGGCAGATTAAAGTTTATCAATTGGGTAGGCAGTTGGTTATCGTCTTTTATTGATGTATAGAAACTATTAACGCTGGCAATCATCTCATCCTTCATACCACTGAACTGATGGTAAACCTCGACACGATTCGCTTCATCTAGCACGTAAATGTTAAAGCCCTGTTCGCTATCTTCGAAGAAGAACTGAATTAGACCTTCGCTTGCGTAACAATCGACAATTTGTGGTAGTTGGAACTCCTGCTCTTTATCCAACATTAATAACGGAGAGCCCTTAAGTTTACTAATTGAGATGCTGCGATAAAAATCCACTGAGTTCTCTAGTACTTGAACAGAAACTCCACGACGCTCAAAGAAAAGGCCATAAGTTTGCTGAGCAATTTTCAACGCTTTAAAACGACGACGCTTCTCCTGCTCGATCGGCTTTAGACGCAAATCTATACATTCAGCCAGCAGCTGGTACACCATATTGCGCATAACCCCACGCAAATTTTTGCTATAGCAGAATACATCCACAGACTCGGGCGGTATGGCATCTTGATGCATTTTACCCAAAATGGTCTTCAAAGCTTCCAGCATCGCTGTTTCACCTCGAAAGTGTAGGGTGCGCACTTCATGCCATGAATTGCGATACACTAAATCAACACTGCCAACAAGACTTACCTGCTGGTCTGAAAAACTGAAGATATCGGTGGTTTTCAAATCAACTTTTAGCGAACGCCCGCTCAGTTCACTGGTGGGATCTTCTTCAAAATTGATGAACATGGCCAACTGACTAATTTCACATGGGCTTGCTAAAGCTTGCATTGTCGGCCTACGTTTTCGCAATGAAAACGTGTTACGCAGATCGCTGACCATTTGATAAAACTTATCAATATCAAGATGTGCATCTCGAACTACAGAGTGCAAACGAGTCGATTCGGTTATCAAACCATTGAAGAAAGACCAAGCGACTAACTTACTGAGATATTCATTGTGTTCCAAAAATGTCTGACCAATGAGGCTCTCTGCTTTGAGCGGATGTTTATATAAATACCAACCTGCTTTGTTTGTTCGCCCCGGCTGCACCTCTATGAAACTTAAATCTGGTTCATGTAAATCAGGAGAGATCTGCGGGTTAAGTAAGGTCACTTTACCAGGCAATACTTCAAAAGCGGCATAGAGCTTGCGGGCCAGTATACTGATATCTTGTGGGCTTATAGCCGAAGTAATATCGTTGCGACGAGCAAACTGAATTAAATTTCGGTAACTTAACATAAGTGCATCAAGCAACGCGTGATGCACTACCTTAACCTGCTCTACTTTCCAGTTGCGACGATCATCAAGCTCGGCAAGTACCTTTTCATCCCACTGCCACTTGTCAATCATATCGCTTAGTGCTTCACGACGCCACGCAACCGAGCCCACTCCTGGCTCGCGTGACAGCTTTTCGTGTGTTTTGAGGTAGAAGCAACGCCTAACGAGATCGAGTCTAGCATGGTCGCCGATGCGTACCAGATATCTTGTCACCTTCTCCAGCATCAGATAGTAGGCATCCATCCCATAGAGATCAGGTTTATGCGCAAAAAAACGACGTTTGGTGTCTATGCTAAGGAGCTGTGTATGCGGATACTCCCAAGAATACGCTTCGAGTAGAATAGCCTTTAGTACTGACTTGTAAGGTGAGTCAATACTCTTATATAACTGCCATAAATTTGACCCAAAGTATTCCTCTGCTGGAATACGATTTAACTGCCCAAAATCAATCCAATCAGAACAGTCTATGATACCTTGGCGACAAAGGCTTTGAACGTACTCATCGTAACATTCTTCCATCTCTGGAGGTACAATTTGCCAGAGTAACCTTTGACCAGCTAAACGAACGGCTGACCGATAAAACTCATCAAGTAGCAAAAGGTGCTGAGAAGAGCCACAGTTGTCTCCCGTCATTTCTTCTGAGTGGTTGGTAAGAAAACGCTTCTCATCCATCACAAAGAAATTGGCCTCGACACCTTGGTTTTGTGCCCACTCTGTGATTAATAAACACTTATTGGACAAGCTCTCCCTATCTTCGCAGCTCGTCGTTGGTGAAACGCAAACCCAGATATCTAGGTCACTGGAAGTACTTTGGCCGATGGATGAAGTACTTCCCATGGTATACAAAGCTAAAATAGCCGGCTGAGAACATGTCTCCAAAGGTTGACCCGTCGTGAGCTCAGTATCTTCGATAAATTGCTGCTGAACCGGATTAAACTCGAGACCAAATACCCCAAACGGGACATGAGCATCGTAATAACCAGGGATAGAGGTATGATTGAAGTGAAGGAGCGCTGGGATCAAGTGAAAAACATGCTGGCCTTGAATATCCATAAGAGCCAGTGCACGCTCAATGCGCTGCTGGTTTAAGTTATCTAATCTTTGGATAAGCGTCTTTGTGTAAGCCTGCAAGGTAAAATCCTTGTAAATTCCTAACGGTGCTTTGATGACAAAGCATTCGAAAGCTCTGACAAAACGTGATCAATTTAACACTTTTATTGCCATTGGTAAAGGAAGGTATGACCACATTAACATTGTTTTGTTAATCAATACGCTTGCATATTAGTGTGGTACGTATCTCCCTTTAGTAACAATAGCTCAATATATAAATGAGATCAAAATCACACAATTTTGAATATTATATGCTAGCCCGAAATGAATCAACCAACGCCAAGATCTAGCAGTAAGATTTTTTTCTCTAGAATGGTAGGATTAGAGCATCTATAGCTCACATTAAATATACCAATATGACTCAATCAACCCCAATTCGTATCGCTACACGAAAAAGCCCCCTTGCACTATGGCAAGCAAACTATGTAAAAGAAGCGCTACAAGCGGCACACCCAGGGCTGAAGGTTGAACTCATCACTATGGTTACCAAAGGCGATGTCATTTTAGATACTCCATTAGCAAAGGTTGGGGGTAAAGGTCTATTTGTCAAAGAGCTTGAAGTTGCAATGCTAGAAAATCGTGCCGACCTAGCCGTTCATTCTATGAAAGATGTTCCAGTTGATTTTCCAGAGGGCCTAGGTTTAGTTACGATTTGCGAACGCGACGATGCAAGAGATGCGTTTGTATCCAATAAATACGATTGCATTGACCAACTCCCTCAAGGAGCGATTGTTGGAACCTGTAGCTTGCGTAGACAGTGTCAACTCAAAGAGTATCGTCCAGATATAGAGATAAAAGAACTAAGAGGTAATGTCGGCACCCGTCTAAATAAGCTCGACTCCAACGAATATGATGCCATTATTCTCGCAGCTGCGGGACTTAAGCGGCTTAATTTGGAACAACGCATACGTAGCTTTATAGAGCCTGAGCAATCTTTACCTGCGGTCGGCCAAGGAGCTATTGGTATCGAATGTCGTCTTGACGACCAATATCTAATAAAGCTTCTTGAACCGCTCAATCATAGAGAGACCTACGATAAAGTTGTGTGTGAGCGTGCAATGAATCTAACACTAGAAGGCGGCTGCCAAGTACCAATCGGCAGTTACTCTGTTTTGCAAGGAGAGGAGCTATGGCTCAGAGCCTTAGTCGGGGAACCTGACGGTTCGAAAATTATCCGAGGTGAAATTCGAGGATCCAGGAATGAGGCAGAAACACTTGGTGTGACACTCGCTAATCAGCTGCTCGATAATGGTGCTCGCGACATACTAACCAGATTATACGCGAAGCAGAGCTAACGCTATGGCTGTGCTGATTACGCGTCCAGGAGAACAAGGCCAAGCGCTTTGCCAACAACTTAACACAGCAGGTACCAGCGCTTTCTATTTACCCTTGCTCAAGATCACATCTGGCAAGGACTTCTATAACGCTAAGAAAGAGCTAGCCGATGTCGATATAATCATAGCGGTTAGCCCAAATGCAGTTACTTTCACTCAGCAAGCACTCTCTGGTATATGGCCATATAAATCAACCTATGTTGCGGTTGGTCATAAAACAGCACACGCATTAAGTAAACACAGCCAACAAAACGTACACTACCCTGATGTGCCAGATAGCGAACACTTGCTTGAGCTTAAGCAACTCAGCCAAGTAAATGGAAAGAAGATTATTATTCTGCGCGGTAATGGAGGCCGTGAGTTAATTCGCAACACATTACTCGCACGAGGAGCACAAGTGAGTCATCTCGAAATCTATCGAAGAGAGAGCATCACTTTCGATGCTGGTATTGAAACCGTTAGTTGGAAAAACAATCACATTAAGCAAATAGTGATTACCAGCTTAGGTCAACTGAATCACTTTGTGTCACAACTCTCTCAAACACAGAAAAACTGGGTGGTTACGCTGCAGCTTTTCGTTCCGAGTCAACGAATTGCAACAGAGGCAAAACAATTGGGGTTTCTTGACGTGATAACCACGGGCAGCGCTTCAAACAAGGACTTACTGGCTGCACTCAAGCCAAAGTAGAACAGGAATACATGTAATGACAAGCAAAGATAAAAACAATTCGATCGAACCTGAAACAGACATTACAGCACAAGAAATAGCAAGAGATAAGGCAAAAGCGCCTAATAAAGACATCAAGAAAGAGCACATACACAACAAAGCAGCGCCTAATTCAATGAGACTCGGATGGCTTGCGATAGCTCTGTCCATAGTATTGCCAAGTGGTGTTGCCTATTACTCTTATGAACAAAACGCTCAATATAAAATACAAATCAGCTCTCTACAAGCTCAGCTACAGCAAGCAAAAACATCCATTCAGCAAGAATTAAACGCCAACCAAGAGGCAACAGTTTCAAAAGTAGAAAATGCCTCACAAAACGCCGAAACTCGCCTTGCTCAACAACAGAGAAGCATTAATAGCTTGCAACTCGCATTAGCTGATGTCAAAGGGCGGCGCCCAAACGACTGGCTGCTTGCTGAAGCGGATTACTTAGTTAAACTGGCTGGTCGAAAACTATTTCTCGAGCATGATGCAGCAAGTGCAACTGAGCTAATGGAAAGCGCAGATCAACGTATCGCGACACTAAACGATCCTAGTTTGGTACCACTACGCCAATCCATGAGCAATGACATCATGACACTAAAGTCCATTCCTATCATAGATAAAGATGGTCTTGTGCTCAGGATTACTTCACTTCAGAATCAGGTAGATAATTTGCCATTGGCTAATGCCATTCTTCCTGATACTCAAAAAAATGAGCAGCCTAGTGTCTCAACCGACATCCATGATTGGAAATCGAATTTACTAACGTCACTTAAAGATTTTTCGCAAAACTTCATTACATTTCGCACGCGAGATGGTAGTGCGATACCACTGCTCTCACCACAGCAGCATTTCTATCTGAGAGAAAATATCAAAGCCAAACTCGAGACTGCAATCAAAGCAGTTTACATTGGACAACAAAACATCTATTCAACAGCACTAACAACAGCTGACAATTGGTCTAGCACCTATTTCAACCAAGAGTCCAATATGGTTAATGAGTTTAATAGTGCGCTAGCTCTGCTAAGTAAACAGAATATTCATGTTGATTACCCAGTTAAGCTTGAAACACAACAGGTTTTATCTGATGTTATCCAAGATCGCCTTCGTCGTGATGTCGCAACACTTATCACGGAGGATAAATAATGTTTAGGCTAGCATTTCTGTTTGTTGTTTTAGGCTCAGGACTATTTATAGGCACTCAATATGCGGGTCAACAAGGCTATGTGCTGATTTCCGTTGCCAATAAAACCCTCGAAATGAGCGTAACAACCTTGATAATTATGGCAATCCTTGGAGTGTTCATTTTATTTGGCTTAGAGTTTGTCATAAAAAAGGCTTTCTATGCGAGCTCATTAACTTGGAACTATTTTTCGGTTCGAAAAGTGAGGAAAGCTCGACGCCATACCAATGAAGGTATTATCAAGCTACTGGAAGGTGATTTTAGATCTGCAGAGAAACAAGTCACTCGCCAAGCTAATCACCATGACATGCCTTTATTGTGCTATCTAGTCGCATCTGAAGCCGCCCATGGGTTAGGTGATAAAGTAAAGCGAGACCAATACTTAGACCTTGCCTCGCAGCAAGACAACTCTGAGTTAGCGGTCGCTCTTACACGTGCAAAACAACAGGTCGCTGAAAAAAATTATGCAGCAGCATTTGATACTCTATCAGAGTTAAAATCCAATCAGCCGAATAATCAAGTTGCCCTAACATTGCTTAAAAGCATTCATACCGAGCTCAAGATGTGGCAACCTCTACTTGATAGTCTACCTGTGTTGGAAAAGAATAAAATAATTTCCAAAGAAGAACGTATATTACTCAATCGCCAAGCTCAATGTGGTTTATTAGAGCAAATAGCAGAGCAGCAAGGTAGCGATGGAGTCTCAACATACTGGAATAACTTGCCGCGCAAGTTGAAAACGGATACCCATCTTGTTGAATGCTTTGCTAAACAACTCATGGCCCGCAAGTCAGATACCAATGCCTTCACTGTAATAAAAGAGCACTTAAAGAAATATCCTAGCTCTAGCTTATATGAACTGCTACCGGATATGAACCTAGCCGATCCTCATCCGATCATTGCTTTTCTTGAGAGTATTTTAAGAAAGGACGATAGCAACGCTTGTGCTCATAGTGCCTTAGCTCGGTTCCATTTAAGAAAAGGCGATTGGGCTGATGCCCAAAGTCACTTAGAGAAAGCGCTGTCAATTCGCTCCAGCCTTGCAGATTATGCCTGCCTAGCTGATGCATTAGAGAAACAAAACATGACAGTAGCAGCACGTGAAGTGTCTAAAAAAGCACTCACATTAGTGCAAGCATAACCACCATTACTTAATCTAATCAAGTCGGCTATTTAGCCGGCTTTTATACATTGATGAAATTCTAAGTACCTTAACCTCAACCCCGCAACACACTATGGCTGCGACGCAATCCATGGTTTGAATCTGAGGTGGTTCCATTTATCAGACAACATGTCCGTGAGGTTTTGAAGCCCTAGAATTGATTGGAGATCCGAAAGCAAAAAACCCCAGCATTGCTGCTGGGGTTTAGAAAAAGTGGCGGAGCGGACGGGACTCGAACCCGCGACCCCCGGCGTGACAGGCCGGTATTCTAACCAACTGAACTACCGCTCCGCACTGGTTAGACTCTTGAGTCTAAATATAAAGCCTGGCGATGTCCTACTCTCACATGGGGAAGCCCCACACTACCATCGGCGCTATTGCGTTTCACTACTGAGTTCGGCATGGAATCAGGTGGGTCCACAATGCTATGGTCGCCAAGCAAAAT
>NZ_QLYY01000028.1 GCF_003350295.1 Vibrio tetraodonis | reverse complement strand
GCCAATATAGCAGCCTTAAATATCGTCAAAGGCTTTGGCGATATCGCATAACTCAGAGCATGAGTCGTAGAGGTAACTGTTGGGATAATGCCCCAATGGAAAGGCTATTTAGAAGTCTAAAAACCGAATGGATACCAACTACTGGGTACCTAACCCAAACTCAGGCAAAGAAGGATATCAGTTATTACTTGATGGATTACTACAATAGGCAACGGCCTCATCAAGCAAATGATGGGCTATCGCCAGTTACTGCCGAAAATCGGCTTAAGTTAGTGTCCGGAATTTGTTGAACACTACATTATATAACTTACAAATAATTAACCTCTTCTTTCTCGCCCTGAACATAACTGCCTAGATGGGTCGAAAATTCTTGATTATCGATAAGTTCGAGTAGTTTGTGGGCAAGTTCTTTGGGGTATATGCGCTTTTCGGTAAGTTCAGATAAAGGCACCCATTCTACCTTTTGGATGTAATGCTCATCGTTTAATCCAACAAGGTTATTAAGGTGGGGCTCGCCGCGATGACTTGTCACATGGTAAAACAGCTCACAGTGGTAGCGGTTTTTCTCGGTTTCTAAAAACTCGCGCACACAAACAAGATCGCCCACGTCAATCTCTAGGCCAGCTTCTTCTTTAAACTCTCTGACTAAACACGCTTTGGAGCTTTTATCCCCCTCTTCTAAGCCACCACCGGGTGGCACCCAATATTCGCCTGTGAAGTCTTTGACTTTTAATAGCAATATCGAGTGCTGATGGATAAGAATGCCTGCCGCTCTAATTCTTTGTTTCATGACTTTTCTTCGCTCTTAGCGTAAACCTCAAAAGCGGCATTCAATAACTGCATATGAATGGGCACCAATTCACTGTGATCGCTCCGGTAGCCACCGCCGACTACACAGGCTATTGGTAGCGCGCGTTGTTTGGCCATCTCAAACATACGCTTATCGCGGGCAAAAATCGCTTGGGTGCTGATGTTAAAATAGCCTAGTTCATCTTCTTGATGGATATCCACACCTGCGTCATACAAAATCAAATCCGGTTGATGAAGATTGATCGCCATTTCCACCACCGACTCAAATGTGCTGAGAAATTCGCTATCGCTGGTCTCTTTTGGCAGAGCAATGTCCATATCTGAGTCTGGCTTTCTGGCCGGAAAGTTCTTATCACAATGAAAAGAAAGGGTAACAATCGCTTGGTTGTCTTGGCATAAAGTCGCGGTTCCATCGCCATGATGGACATCACTGTCAACGATGAGCACCTTATCTATACCCTCTTGACGCAGTGCTCGTTTGGCAGCCAACACCAAATCATTAAGCAAACAAAAGCCGCTGCCATAATCATAATGTGCGTGGTGATAACCACCGCTGAGATGGATAGCAATACCCTTTTCTATGGCAAGCTCTGCGCTCAAGCAGGTTCCACCAGCGGAGGTGAGCGTGCGCTCAATCAAGCTCTCACTCCAAGGAAAGCCAATACGCCGCATGGGCGAAACCGCTAACGTTCCGGAAAAAAGCTGCTCTATATACTGCTTGCAATGGGTTTGCTCAACTTCTTCTCTTAACAGCGGCTCGGGCTGATGGTAGCAAAACCCTGCTTGCCACTTACTATCGCTTTGGCGCTTGGTTTCGATTTTTTGATAGAGGAGCCGATATTTGTGGATCGGATACCTGTGGCCATCAGGCAAAGGGAGCTTGGAGTATATTGGGTGATAGACTAGTGGAATCATTAGGTTTTGTTGACTTTTTTGAGCGACTATCTGCGCATATTTTGATGCTTGGCATGGTAACAAGTTGTCGCCCAATTGCAAAACATGCTTAAATTGATTTGCTTAGAGCAAGACGTCTTTTGTTTCTTGATTACCCTTCCCTAACGAATAAGGATTACCCATGACTACAGTGGTTATTACTGGCGCGAACCGAGGTATAGGCTTGAGCTTGGTTAAGTATTACCTGGCCAAAAACTATCAAGTGCACGCAACGTATCGCTCGCAAAGTCATGCCAGCGAACTGTTTAAGCTCGAAAGTCCAAACTTGCATTGCTATCAGCTCGATGTCACTAACTACGCCCGTTATGAAACCCTATCAAGCCAGCTTCCTGAGATAGATATTTTAATCAACAACGCCGGATATTATGGGCCAAAAGGCTATATGTTCGGTGAAACTGATATTGAAGAATGGCGTAAGGTAATGGAAATCAATACCATAGCGCCAATGAAATTGGTTGAAGCTCTTTACCCTAACCTTGAAAGAGGCTCACTGAAAAAGATCGCCTGCATCTCTTCAAAAATGGGTAGCATGGGTGACAATACATCTGGCGGAGCCTATATCTACCGCTCTTCAAAAGCCGCGCTCAACTCTGTCGTGAAAAGCTTAAGTAACGATCTCGCCAGCCAAGGCTTCACTGTATTGGCGCTTCACCCTGGCTGGGTACTCACAGACATGGGCGGGCCGAACGCCATGATCACTACAGAGACTTCCGCTTCGGGCTTAATTGAGGTTATTGAGTCTGCAACCGCCGACAACTCTGGTGAGTTTATTAACTTCGATGGCTCGCCATTACCTTGGTGACACTAATATTTTGGTAACTGATACCTTGATAATAATGAGTTAGCTTGCGACGCGCTTTTTACCGCTGTATTTAGCGCGCCCGCCACGTTTGCGTTTATAAGCAGGCTTCTCCACTTTCGGTAAATGGCGCAGCGATTCAGGAACAGGCTGTGACTTTATTTGCTGCATCAAACCATCAATCTTGCCTTGAAGGGCCGACATAAAAGGCTGATAAGCTTGATTTCTCTCTGCCATTCCCTGCAATTGGTGCTCCCAATGGGCGGTCATATCAGGATAGGTTGATTCAGCAGGCAAAGCATGAATAAGACCTCGCCCCGCAGGTGAGCTCAAAATTGTTTTGCCTTGTCTTTTAAGAAGCTGGCGCTTAAACAAGGTATCGAGGATCCCTGCACGAGTCGCTTCAGTGCCAAGACCATCGGTCTCTTTTAGAATCTTTTTTAACTCTTTGTCAGAGACAAAACGCGCAATACCTGTCATGGCTTGCAGCAAGCTAGCTTCCGTAAAATGTTTGGGAGGCTCAGTTTTACGATCTTTGATTTTACCTTCCCGGCAAGTTAGCACACTGCCTTTGGGTAAAGGAGGAACTGTACCTACCCCTGTGTCTTCTTCATCGGTTTTACCAAGCAGCGCTTTCCACCCCGCAGAAACCAGTTGGCGCCCCTTAGCGATAAACTCACCACCAGCAATATCAAACACCAGTTTGGCTTCGGCATACACAGCCGCGGGATAGAACTGCATTAAATATTGACGCGCAATTTGCTGATAGATTTTCATCTCATTGGCGGATAACGCATTGACTGACGCTTTTTTAGGCGTGGGAATAATAGCGTGGTGAGCATCAACTTTTTTATCATTCCAAGCTTTGGATTTGAGCGTTAAGTCGGCTTGAGAGACGGCTGAATTAAGCTCTTTGGCATTATTGCTAATGGCATCACACACACTGCTTGCTTCAGAGTAATGCCCTTTGGGAAGGTAACGACAGTCAGAGCGTGGATAGGTAATGAGCTTGTGTTTTTCGTACAAGGACTGACAAGTGTCGAGAACTTGCTGAGCGCTCATACCAAAGCGTTTGGCGGCATCGATTTGTAGCGCAGACAACGAATACGGCAGCGGTGCGAACTGCTTGGTTTTTTTTTGTTCTGATTCAACCACCTTGGCTGCCTGATTGGCGATTCGGCTTGCAACATTCTCCACCAGCTTTCGATTGAGTACTCTGCCCTCTTCGTCTTGCCAAGGTCGGCAAGCCTCACTGGGTTTCCAACGAGCACGGATATCAAATTGACGCGCGCCCTCTTGATAAGGGATCAGCGCATCGAGCGTAAAATAATCCCGAGGAACAAAGTTTTCTATTTCTTCATCTCGTCGCACCACCAAGCCAAGTACTGGCGTTTGCACTCGCCCAACAGAAAGGACGCCTTGGTAGCCTGCTTGCTGGCCAAGCAAAGTATAAGCTCGTGACATATTCATGCCATACAGCCAGTCAGCACGAGAGCGCGCCAACGCTGAAATAGAAAGAGGAATAAACTCCTGATTACTACGCATTTGATTTAAGGCGCGTTTTACGGCGGGAAGGTTGAGATCACTGATCAAAAGTCGCTGCGCGCTGGTTTGCTTGGCTTTCGCCACTTTACAGTAATCTAATACTTCATCGACTAAAAGCTGCCCTTCACGATCGGGATCGCCTGCATGGATGATTTCTGTGCAGGTTTTGAGCAGCTTTTTTACCACGGTTAATTGCTTGCTGGCTGATTTTCTTGGTCTAAGCTGCCACTGCTGCGGCACTATGGGCAAATCTGCCATGTTCCACTTTTTGTATCTATCATCGTAGGCGTCAGGCTCTACTTGCTCAAGCAAATGGCCAATACACCAGGTCACCACATCGCCATTACCGCAACGAATAAAACCTTGGTCTTTTTTCTGTGGATTAGGCAGCGCTGCCGCAATAGCGCGGCCAAGGCTTGGTTTCTCGGCGATAAATAGACGCGTCATAAATAATTTCAAGCAGATACAATAAGGGCTACATTAACCAATGTAGCCCTTAGAAATCAAGAAAAACTGTAAATTTAAACAGTAGTTTCTTTACTCTTCTTCGTCTGAGCCTGCGCGCTCTGCCGCTTCTTTGATCAGTGGCTGAAGCTCACCTTTTTGGAACATCTCAATAATGATGTCACAACCGCCAATCAGCTCGCCTTCAACCCAAAGCTGAGGGAAAGTCGGCCACTGAGCGTAGGCTGGAAGCTCAGCGCGAATATCTGGGTTTTGTAGAATGTCAACGTAAGCGAACTTCTCGCCACAAGCCATCAATGCTTGAGACGCCTGAGATGAAAAGCCGCAGCTAGGTAGCTTTGGAGAACCTTTCATATACAACAGGATAGCGTTCTCTTCAATTTGCTGTTTAATTTTATCTATGGTTTCCATTGCTTCCTCTTTATATGGTATTACCGCAAATTATTGGCATATTTTAAACCATTGTCAGAGAATAAAAAGCCTATAATGTTTATGGCTTTATACCACAAGTTTATTTCATATAGAATTCTGCTGTGATGCTTTTAATAAAGTGAAAACTTGCTAAACTATAGCGCAGTTACCAAAACGACGTGGCGGACCATGGTCCACCATGATAATAAATTACACTGGAAGCAATCGAGGGAGTTTAACTCTCTCATATTTAATGGAGAATCGAGCAATGGCATTTGAACTACCAGCTCTTCCTTACGCAAAAGATGCACTAGAACCACATATCTCAGCTGAAACTCTAGATTTCCACCATGGCAAACACCACAACACTTACGTTGTTAAGCTAAATGGTCTTATTCCAGGTACTGAGTTTGAAGGTAAATCACTAGAAGAGATCATCAAGGCTTCTTCAGGTGGCGTATTCAACAACGCAGCTCAAATCTGGAACCACACTTTCTACTGGCACTGTCTTGCTCCAAATGCAGGTGGTGAGCCTACAGGTGCGGTTGCAGAAGCAATCAATGCTGCGTTTGGTTCTTTCGCAGACTTTAAAGCTAAGTTCACTGACTCAGCAATCAACAACTTCGGTTCTTCTTGGACTTGGTTGGTTAAAAAAGCGGACGGTTCTCTAGATATCGTTAACACGTCCAACGCAGCAACGCCCCTAACAGAAGCGGGTACGACTCCACTGCTTACTGTTGACTTGTGGGAACACGCTTACTACATCGATTACCGCAATGTTCGTCCTGATTACATGAACGGTTTCTGGGCGCTAGTAAACTGGGATTTTGTTGCACAGAATCTAGCAAAATAATTCTGCTACCAGTCTCTAACGCTTATTGCGTATCAAAAGCCAGCACTTGCTGGCTTTTTTCTTTTCTGTTCAACCATTTCACTAAAGTTTGTCTGGGTGTCGCCGTTACATAAGCATCAAGCGAGGTAAGATGCAAACTCAGATTCATACATTAGACAAAGCGGGAATAATTAACGAACTTCAGTTCGGTGATGGGATTAACCATGCCGTTCACGAAGGGCGTCGTGCTGACTTTGCTTTGATTCTGTCGATGTTCTCTGATGATGTTAGAGATAATACCCCTCTTGAAATAGTGGAAGAAATAGACACAACAGAAGAGGCCTTAAGACGCCGCTTTGAATTATCACCACCTCAAAAACTTCGCTCCAACCAAGAATCTTATCCAGTAGCGGCCACTCAAGCTGAGCTATTCCACTCTTGTGGCCTGCCAAGCGCCAAACTGAGTCACTACCTCAAACCTGATGCTTTGGCTTATCTACCGGAAGACACATTCAATCTTCCCGAAGACGTCTATCACAACCTATCAGGGCACCAACGTCGCCAATTAGGTGAGACTGGCAGCAAATCTATCATGCCAATCGATCTTTACAATCAGTTGGTCACAGCCCAAAGAAACTTCCAAATTCAAACACAAGTTTAAAGATCTATTCAGATCACAATTACTTTCATATCACTCATTTATTAATCAACAAGTTTCTCATAAATGTGAATGAGCGCAAGTTATTTAATTTAACCCCAAGATATACACAAGTTATTTGACCTTATTCACACCAAACGCACAATTAATCTACCATGATATGTGGACAAACTTTCAAGGCCACCAATGGAGGCACAGTGTATGGACATAAAAAGTGCTGTAATATTAATAACTTCCGCAGGAACTCAACTCGGCAGCACCCTAGCTATGCACTTTGCATCTCTTGATGGAATTGTCATTCTTTGTGATACCAATAAATCCCAATTAAATGAAACTTTTGAGCGATGCAGAAAAATTTCATCGAATATTTATCAGCATGCAATGAATGATCATTCTTTAGATAGCATTAACTCATTGTTTAACTTTATTGATCAATCCGTTCATCAATCCCCTGATGTACTGATCAATGCACTCACCAGCCAAACCATGCCAAAATTTTTTGATGAAAAAGCCAGCGATATTTTCACTCAGCATCTATCTTTGATGGCCGCCACTTTATTTACCTTTGGTCAGGCGACTGCTGAAAGAATGCGCCAAGACAAAAAAAATGGTGTGATTGTCAATGTAATTGCTCACGCGGATTACAGTGATATGTCTGGGTTTGAAAATGCAACCTCTATGGTCGCAGGTTTCACCCAAAGCTGGGCAAAAGAGCTTAACCCATTCAATATTCGTGTTGGAGGAGTGGTGCCTTGCTATGAACAGCAAAATATCCACTGGGCGAAGATACGTGATGAGTTAATTAGAAATACCGAATATATTGTCTCTAACGATTACTTCAGCGGCCGAGTTATGGCCGCCTAGTCAGATATTCGTCAAACACTTTACTGGTTCGCTAAGGTTTTGAGCAGCTTTTCTGAGGCTTGTTCAATCAAATCGACAACCAGTTCAAAGCCATTGTCCCCGCCATAATAAGGGTCAGGGATTTCTTCGTGCTTGGTCTCACCATAGCTAAGAAACAGCTGCAATTTGTTTCGATACTCAACCGGACATTGCGCGTGTAAATCGGCAAGATTGTCCTTGTCAGCAGCCAAAATTAAATCAAAGTAAGCGAAGTCCTCATCAACAACTTGACGTGATACTATCCCTTTAAATGAATAGCCTCGGCGCTCACCAACCGCTTTGGAGCGGGGATCAGGAGGATTGCCTTGGTGATACCCTATCGTTCCTGCTGAATCGACCTCAATATCAAGACCCATGCGCTCAGCTTTCGCTCTTAGAATTGCCTCGCCTGTTGGTGAACGACAGATATTGCCCATACAAACAACGAGTATTTTCTTGGCCATATTTTCCTTTTCCTTACAAAGCCATGGTTTTTTGCACCACTGTGAATGCGTTATCATAGACACAGTTTTTAAAATTAAAAAGGACTTCCCGTGACATCTGATAGCCAGAAACAAGAACGCCATCAGGCAAGACAACAAAAAGTGAAGCAACAAGTCGATGCGAGAGTTGCAGCAGCACAAGATGAAAAAGGTCTGCTACTTATTATTACTGGTAATGGCAAAGGTAAATCGACCTCGGGGTTTGGAACCATAGCCCGCGCCGTTGGCCACGGCTTAACTTGCTCAGTCGCTCAATTTATCAAAGGCACTTGGGATAACGGCGAGCGCAATTTGCTGGAAAAGCTTGGCGTCAAATTTCAAGTGATGGCAACTGGCTTTACTTGGGAAACACAAGATAAAGAACTCGATACCCAAGCAGCGCAGGTAGTTTGGCAAGAGTGTAAACGTATGCTCAGCGACGCTTCGATAGACGTGATTTTGCTTGATGAACTGACTTATATGGTTAGCTACGGCTATATCGACTTAGAGGAAGTGGTTGACGCTCTAAACAACAGACCGCCGATGCAGTCAGTTATTATCACTGGGCGCGGAGCACATCGCACTCTGATTGAAATGGCCGATACTGTGTCTGAGGTTAAGAATGTGAAACATGCGTTTGACTCCGGAGTCAAAGCGCTAAAAGGGGTTGATTGGTAACTGTCTTAAAATAAAAGCGCCCAACTGGGCGCTTTACTCAAAGCTTGTTCGTAACTAATGCAGCTTAGTTAAACAACCCTTTAATCAGGCTGTTAACCGCATCCTTAGTCTTTTGATCTTTTATCTTATCGCCGAGTTTCTCGTCTAGCTTTTTCAAACCACGGTCGACTTCTTTTTCGACTTTCTGTTTCAATACATCGTCAAAAACCAGCTTAAATTTAGGTTTTTCCCAAGAACCAGAAATGTTAATTGGAATGGTCACATCTCTTAGCTCATCAATACTCTTACCACCTTGGCCTTCCAGTGAGCCGACAACCGACGTACTGACCGTAAAGTTAACGGTTTGCTCGATGTAGTTTGCACTGCCATTTCCTCGGATACGCAGCAGTGGCGATTGCATTGATAAATCATTGGTCGAAACAACACCTTTATTAAGTTTTAAGGTCGCTTTCATCGCACTAAAATCGGTTTTTTGTGCTTCTTTAGAAGGCTCGGCTTTTTGGCCTTTAAACTTGGCGTAGTTTTCACGAATCAACTGAGCTACGTTGATGCCATTCACCGCACCATCTGTAAAGTTAATGACCACAGTACCAACTAAATTCTTTTGAATCCCTGTTGGAGTGAGACTTCGGCCTTTAACATCTACATCAATGTTACCTGTACCTTCTAACTTATCATTGTTAGCCACATCGGAAAGCAAAGGCTGAACCTTAACACCTTTTATGCGCTTTTTGACCGTATAACTCGCTGGGCTTTTTCTT
The DNA here is from genome assembly GCF_003350295.1 of Vibrio tetraodonis. Lineage (GTDB taxonomy): Bacteria > Pseudomonadota > Gammaproteobacteria > Enterobacterales > Vibrionaceae > Vibrio > Vibrio tetraodonis. The sequence continues at coordinate 51,268 of NZ_QLYY01000028.1, read as the reverse complement.
GCATCCAGTTTTGCAGAAGCCGTAATAGAGCCCTGGTACAGATTGGAGGAAAAAGACGTCAGCTCAGCAATACCACGATTGACATAGAAACTGGTTTTGACCTTTTCCATCTTGGCGTTACTGGCCTTAAATTTATCAATGGTGATATCGCCTTTGATATCTAGAGACTTAAGTGCGGATAAATCGGGTTCAACTTCTGGTTGAGTTGACGCCTTTTGCGCACTGTTTTGGCTTGGTGCTGCCTCTGGTTTTTCCGTCGATGCTTTGTCAGCCTTTGCTGTATCAAGCCCGAGAAATTCATCCAAATCGATATTTGGGCTATGCAGTGAAAAACGCACTTTAGGAATATCACCTAAGGTCACATTGGCTTTACCATCAAATGCCAAGGCGTTAGCGGTTAGCTTCTCTAAAACAAAACTTAAGTGGCTTTTGGTTAAGTCAAAAGATAAGTCGGAGACCATATCGACTTTCATTGGAGATTGCGGCAGAGTCTTCCCTTTAAACGTTGCATCAAGGGTTAACTTGTCCATCAACACTTTTGAGATCGCTGTGTCGACAGTCAAACTGCCGCTGCCTTGCATTTCAATGTCGAGATCTGCAGCGCGCCCCACCAAGTGATAAGTCAAAGCATTGGCTTTATCAAAATCAAATGTCTCCAAGCCTAGTTTGATCGAGTCAAACTTATTCGCTGGATCACTAAAGCCCGCATTGAGTTCTATGCTGCGCAATGAATACTCGGCAAAACCTTTCGCTAACTTAAATTCAGCGCTCCCCTGTGCATTGAACTTCTGTTGATTGTTCTCACCTTTCACCGCGAAATCAGCACGGGTCCAGGAATCAATAGCAAACTCGGACAAGTTAAGAGAAACATCATACAACTTGGTGTACGAGCCTGCCTGTTTATCCTGAATTTCAATCGCAGTGTTAGATATGGTCACACCGGCAAGGTTAAGGCTCCAGTCGGACGCTGGTTTCTCTGTCGTGTCAGTTGGCGAAGACTCTGCTGGAGTATCAGTGGCAGCCGGCTCTTCTGATTCTGCTTGTTCTGTCTGCGCTTTGGTTAACGCATCAGTGTTCTTGCGGCCATCTTTAAGTGTCTCAAGATAGAACTCCGCACCATCAAGGGTAATATTACCGATTTCAAGTTGCTGGTTTAAAAGCGGTGAAACTGACACATCGATGCCAACCGTATCAACTTTGAATAAATTCGGTTTAGAAAACCCTTGTGGGTTTCTCAGTTCTGTCTTGCCTAACTCAAAACCAAGCGATGGAAAAAACTTCCAGCTGATGTCACCTTCTATTACCAACTCCAAACCAGTGTGTTTTTGAGTTTGCTCAACGATAAGTGGCTTAAACTGATTGGGGTTGACGAAAAGTACCAGCGCTACAATCGCGCCAAGCAGCACGATGATTGGAATGGCAATAAATAGGAACAGTTTCTTCATCAGAATTATCCTTGCTATTCAGAGTTGTCGTAGATTGGCCAATACATCCAAAAGCGAACTTGGGTGATAAGGCTTATTACAGATAAAAAGAAAGTGGCACCTAAGGTGCCACTTCTTACGGAAAAAATAAAGCGCTTGAATAGGATTAAGGCTTAAGCTTTCAAAAGTTTTGCAATATGCGCTTTTAAAACATCAATCGCGATGCGATTTTTACCGCCACGAGGCACAATAATATCTGCGTGTTGCTTAGATGGCTCGATAAACTGCATGAACATAGGTCGTACTGTTTCCTGGTACTGTTTTAAAACAGACTCCATGGTACGGCCCCGTTCTTCTACGTCACGTCTCACACGGCGAAGTAAACAAATATCTAGCGGTGTATCCATAAACACAGTCGCGTGCATAAGTTCACGTAAACGAGGGTCTGTCAGAAGAAGGATCCCTTCGAGAATGATGACTTTCTTCGGTGTCATCAAGGTCGTATTTTCTGTACGCGTATGCTCTGAATAGCTGTATTCAGGCACTTCAACTGCATCACCTTTGGTCAGCGTTTTTAAATGCTCACATAATAAGTCATGGTCTAATGCGTTCGGGTGGTCGTAGTTGGTTTTAACACGCTCTTCCATGCTCAGGTGGCCCTGATCGTTGTAGTAGCAATCTTCCGTAATTACACCAATTTGATGATCGCCTACTTTTTCACGAAGTTCATTATAGATAGTACTAGCGATTAAACTTTTTCCAGAAGCCGATGCGCCAGCAATACCGACGATGACGCATTGATTATTATCAGACATTATTCTTGCACCCGATGAATTGAATTGGTGTCGTGTTCTAATACTCAAACTGGACAAAATATGCCCATAAAGTACTAGTGTGTAATATATAAACCGCCTGATTATAGGGAGTTCGCCTTTGACATGCTAGTGAGGATTTCATCCCAATGACTAATTAGAAGCAATAACGGTAACGCAAACGATTACCGCATATACCTCAAATTGAGTATTGTCCTAAAAGCCACAACAAGTATTAACACTAACGCAAAGAAACATTAATCAAGCATTGTAAACTGAATAGACTGAGGTTTTTCTTTTCCGTGCCAATACATTCTTGTACACACAGACTCTGCTAACTGAATATAGTCCGCCGCTTGTTCTGAATCTGGTCTTGCGACAACGCTTGGACAGCCATTATCTGTGTCTTCTCTTAACGAAATATGTAAAGGGATTTGAGCGAGTAAATCGAGGCCAAACTCGCTAGCCATTTTTTGCGCTCCTCCGACGCCAAAAATGGCTTCTTTTCCACCGCAATGGCTGCAAATGTGATAGCTCATATTCTCAACCAGCCCAATCACTGGTACCTGCACTTTTTCAAACATAGCTGCACCTTTGCGCGCATCCGCCAGCGCAAGATCTTGTGGCGTGGTGATAATCACCGCCCCTGTCACTGGCACCTGCTGAGCTAGGGTTAGCTGGATATCACCTGTACCTGGCGGCATATCAATCACAAGGTAGTCGAGCTCTGGCCACTCGGTTTCATTAAGCAGTTGAGCGAGAGCTTTCGAAGCCATTGGGCCGCGCCAAATTGCCGCTTCATCTTTTGACACTAAATATCCAATAGAGTGGGTATAAATACCATGCGCCAATATAGGCTGCATCCACTTATCATCTTTAACTTGGGGAGAAGCGCCCTGTTGTCCAATCATAAGAGGCACGGAAGGACCATAAATATCCGCATCCAACAAACCGACTTTTACACCGGATTTTGCGATCGCAAGCGCAAGGTTGACGGCTGTAGTTGACTTGCCGACCCCTCCCTTTGCTGAAGTGACGGCAATAATATTTTTAACGCCGCTTACCTCATGACTGACATGAGTTTGCAAAGCCTTTGGCTGCACAATTATTTCATACTCAACTGGGGCAATTTGTCCATTGCAATGTTGCGACTCTATCCAGCTCGATAAGCTTTCTACTAGTGACGATGCCGCAAAGGGTATAGATACAGTGAGCTTGGTCGCTGTGACCGAAACCATACCCGGCACACTAGCCCATTCTTGAGTAAGACTTGGATGCTCAAACTGATTAAGCCAACGGCAAAATTCTTCTGTGTTCGACAATTGACGCATAGGTCCTCCTTATGCCTCTAATCCTAGCATTGCTCTTTAATGGACTGAACCCTGAAAAAACTAAGGTATTCGAGCAGATGATACCTTGGAGTCGTAATGTGGATAAGGTAGTATTAGGGTCAATTTTTTATATCTATCAGAAAAGCGAATATTAAGTATGGCAAACGATCAAAGAAACCTTGATCCAAGGAAACTGCTGGTAACTTGTGCCCTTCCGTATGCTAATGGTTCGATCCACTTAGGTCATATGCTTGAACACATTCAGGCTGATATCTGGGTTCGCTACCAACGCCTACGTGGTAACACGGTAAACTTCATCTGTGCTGACGATGCCCACGGCACGCCAATTATGCTAAAAGCACAACAGATGGGAATCACACCAGAAGAGATGATCGCTGCCGTTAGTGAAGAGCACCAAAAAGACTTCGCTGGTTTCGATATTAGCTTTGATAACTACCACAGTACTCATTCTGAAGAAAACAAGCAGCTCGCGTCACACATCTATTTGGAACTGAAGAAAAACGGTTTTATCTCTAGCCGCACGATTTCTCAGCTATTTGATCCAGAAAAAGAAATGTTCCTACCTGATCGTTTTGTTAAAGGCACTTGCCCTAAGTGTAAATCTGACGATCAGTACGGCGATAACTGTGACAGCTGCGGCGCAACCTATAGCACGACTGAACTGATTGACCCCAAATCAGCGGTCTCCGGCGCAACGCCAGTGATGAAAGACTCTGAGCATTTCTTCTTTGATTTGCCACAGTTTGAAAGCATGCTCCAAGAGTGGACTCGCTCAGGCTCACTGCAAGCCGAAACGGCCAATAAGATGCAAGAATGGTTTGAATCAGGCCTGCAACAATGGGATATCTCTCGCGATGCCCCTTATTTCGGTTTTGAAATTCCGGGAGAAAAAGACAAATTCTTTTATGTTTGGCTCGATGCACCTATCGGCTACATGGGCTCATTTAAGAACCTATGCGATAAACGCAGTGATTTAGACTTTGACGAATACTGGAAGAAAGACAGCACAACTGAGCTTTATCACTTCATTGGTAAAGACATCGTTTATTTCCACTCTTTATTCTGGCCTGCCATGCTCGAAGGCAGTGGTTTCCGTAAACCAAATAATGTGTTTGTTCACGGCTACGTCACTGTTAACGGTGCCAAAATGTCTAAATCGAAAGGCACATTTGTTAAAGCCAGCACTTATCTTGATCATCTCGATCCTGAATGCCTGCGTTACTACTATGCGGCCAAACTCAACAGCCGTATCGATGACCTAGACCTTAACCTTGAGGACTTTACTCAACGTGTTAACGCTGACGTAGTAAATAAAATTGTTAACCTTGCGTCGCGCAATGCTGGCTTTATCACAAAACGCTTCGAGGGTAAGCTTTCTGATGAATTTGCAGAGCCAGAATTGTACCAAGAGTTTGTTGCCGCGGCCGATCGCATAGCCGAGCTTTACGAAACGCGTGAATTTGGCCGTGCAATACGTGAAGTAACCGCACTGGCTGACAAAGCCAACCAATATGTTGACGAAAAAGCACCTTGGGTTGTGGCGAAAGAGGAAGGCAAAGATCAACTGCTACAAGATATTTGTTCTGTCGGTATTAATTTGTTCCGCGTGCTCATGACTTACCTCAAGCCTGTGATGCCTGCTCTAGCCGCACGTACAGAAGCTTTCCTAAATGAAGAGCTAACGTGGGAAGGAATAGCCAAGCCATTAACAGGTCATGAAATCACCAAATTCAAGGCTCTGTTTAATCGTATCGATCCGAAAAAGGTTGAGGCTATGATTGAAGCATCAAAACAAGATGCCGCTGCAGAAATGGCAGCCAAAGAAAAAGCTGAAGCCGCTAAGAATCAAGCAAGCCAAACTGAATTGGATAAAGATCCGATTGCAGAAGAAATAGATTTCGATGCTTTCGCCGCTGTTGATATGCGTATCGCTCGTATTATCTCCTGCGAGGAAGTACCAAAAGCGAACAAACTATTGAAGTTTCAGCTTGATATCGGTGGCGAGACTCGTCAGGTTTTCTCCGGCATTAAGTCGGCATACAAGCCAGAAGAACTTGAAGGTAAGTTGACCGTTATGGTTGCAAACCTTAAGCCTCGTAAAATGAAGTTTGGTATGTCAGAAGGTATGATTTTGGCTGCTGGACCTGGTGGAAGCGATCTTTGGATTCTAGAACCTCATGAAGGTGCTCAACCTGGCATGCGCGTCATGTAATAACGCTTAATAGTATTACTTTAGAGCCCTGCTCTAAATTGAAGTGACCCCCAATAGTTGGACACCAATTATTGGGGGTCACTTCAAAGAGTAAGGCTTAAACTGCAATATTAGTCTTGAAGCATCTTACGCGCGGCCTCAACAACCACTTTAATTGAACGAGCTTCCGTTTCTTTCAAGGTTGAGTGATCGGGGATTTCTTTTTGAGAACGGTTGATAATGACTCCTGCTACACAGCCTGCTTTAAGGCCAGAACTTGCACACATTGTCAGTAAAGTCGCTGATTCCATCTCAAAATTCAGAACACCCATATCTTGCCATTCTTTCATTGAGCCTTGAAAACGTCTTACTACGCGGCCAGAGAAAGTATCATAGCGCTCTTGCCCAGGATAAAAAGTATCACTAGAGGCGGTCACACCCATATGAACTTTGGCACCAGACTCTTCAACTGCAGCTTTCATTGCCGTCGCAACCTCAAAGTCAGCCACTGCTGGAAATTCCATTGGAGCAAAGTGCAAGCTGGCGCCATCTAGGCGAACTGAAGCTGTGGATACTATCATGTCTCCCACCTTCACATGTGGTTGGATAGCACCAGTAGTACCAACACGTAAGAAAGTATTGATACCAAGCTGAGCCAACTCTTCAACCGCGATAGAAGTAGAAGGACCACCAATACCGGTAGAGCAGACAATAACGGGGTTGCCATCAAGCTCGGCACGGTAAAGTGTGTACTCACGATGACTAGCCAAAAATACAGGATTATCCATTTGTTCAGCAATTTTTTGAACGCGAGCAGGATCACCTGGGATAATTGCTAGCTTGGCATCAGCAAGATCGTCTTGAGTGACTCCTAAATGGAATACAGCTTGAGACATAAAATAGCTCCTTTTATAACGAAATAGGTGGCGTTGCCTATCTTTTCGTTTTATTTATTTGGTTGGGTACAGGGCGTAATGTATCCAACTGAACCAATTTTAATGGTGACTCGAGTCACAAATAATTGACATCTCACTATCTTCATTGCAAATAAAATCGTTTTGCATCACACTTTATCGTCTTATTAATGCCTAGATTACATAAAAAAGCCTGAGAAGATCTATCAGGCTTGGTTGTGTAACTAAACACCTATGCTTGTGGCCTAAACTTGAGTAGCCTGAGTGCATTAAGGGTCACGATCGCAGTTGCGCCACTATCAGCGAGAACTGCCACCCAAAGCCCAGTAATACCAAGCAAACTGGTGACAAGAAAGATACCCTTAAGCCCCAGCGCAAGAGCAATGTTCTGACGTATATTGTTGAGCGTTGCACGAGACAACTCAATCATACTAGCCAACTCTACCAAACGATTATGCGTGATAGCGGCGTCCGCGGTCTCAAGTGCCACATCTGTTCCTCCACCCATAGCAATACCAATGCTGGATGCTTTCATCGCAGGTGCATCGTTGATGCCATCACCAACCATGGCTACATTTCCTGTTGATGACAACCTCTCAACATAAGTCACTTTATCTTGTGGTAGCAATCCGGCTTTGTAGTCGATACCTATCAATGAGCTAATGGCCTTTGCACTGCGAGCATTGTCTCCAGTCAGCATAATTGCATTAACGCCAAGATTCTTGAGCGCCTGAACAGCATCCGCCGAGTCTTCTCTCAAGGTATCTTGCCAAGCAATGAGGCCAATAACCGTATTATCACCTTGAGTTGCCACCACCACTGTTTTGCCCTGCTGTTCTAACTGACGCACTTCCTCGGCGACATCACTCGACAATACAAAACCGATCTTGCTTGGCGCGATAGCCTGATACTCAACTCCATCTACCAAACCACGAACACCAAGACCTATTAGCGCTTGTTTGTCATCTGCCTCAGGGATCTCGATGCCAGATGACTTGGCTTTATTTACCAGTGACAGAGCAAGTGGGTGGGTAGAGCCAACTTCAATGGCGGCAATATTGCGCAAAAGCTCTGCTAACTCAACATTACCTATGGCAATAATATCTGTGACTTCAGGTTTCCCCTTTGTCAGAGTACCCGTTTTATCAAAGGCAACGGTTTCTATTTTACCCAGCTGCTCAAGTGCTGCGCCGCCTTTGATTAAAGCGCCTCGTTTAGCGCCAGCCGCAAGCCCAGATGTAATGGCTGCAGGTGTGGAAATCACCAGAGCACACGGACAAGCGATAAGCAGCAAAGCGAGTCCTCGATAGACCCAGGTTTCCCAAGGCTGGGCAAAAAATAGCGGCGGTACAAGAATAACCACTAAAGATACCAACATCATTAAGGGCGTATACCAACGACTAAACTTGTCGAGAAAGCGCTCTAGTGGTGCTTTGCGCGATTCTGCTTCCTCAATAAGATGCAAAATTCGATCAATAGCATTTTCCCCTTGCTTAGAGGTGATCACAAAGCGAACCACTTTATCAACCACTACTGCGCCGGCCATCACTGAATCATTTTCAATACGTTCAACTGGTAGTGATTCTCCGGTTAATGCACTTTCATCAAAACTTGCGGTGTGTCCTATCAGTTTTCCATCAGCTGGGAGCCTAGCCCCTGGTGAAACTTCAATAATGTCGCCAGGTTGTAGTTCACTAGCAGACACCTCAACACGCTCATCATTGATTATTTTTGTCGCGGTTTCAGGCACCAACTCCATCAATGACTGAACACCGCTCCGCGCTCGAGAAGCGGCAAATGCTTCTAAACATTCACCAATCATGAACAGCAAAAGTACCATCGCAGCTTCCGCTGTTTCACCAAGATAGAGAGCGCCTATAGCAGCAACACTCATTAGCGTTTCTATCGCAAATGGAGTCCCTGATTTAGCCAACTGGAGGGCTTTTTTACCAATTGGATATAGGCCAGCTAAACAGGTTAATGTAAACATCCACTCACTGAATACAGGAGATATGGGTTTAAGAAGTGCTGCGATAGCCATAGATAATGCAATCGCAATAATCGAAGAATTTTGTTTAACTACGGATTTCCAACCTAAGTTAGGCTGCGGCTTTGTTGAAGACAAGTCGCTGTTATAACGAAAGCCTGCATCCTGAATGGCTTGTTCAACGTTATCGGCAGTACTTTTGTTATCTAGCTTGACCACAAGTTTTTCTGTGGCAAATAAAACTTTGGCGTCCATGACACCAGCAACTTTATTAACCGCTGTTTCAATTTTTTTTGCGCATGACGGACAGTCCATGCCCGTAATTTTCCAACTGTGAGTGTGACCTTTTTTCTTCACCCCTATGGGATCGCTTTCCTCATCGGAAGACTGAGCTCCACTAGAACAGTTATCTGAACTGCAACATCCAGAATCAACCTCACTGATCCCTTCCATTTGTATGTTAGCTATTTTAGGGTTCGAGCAAGAAGCTTCATGACTAGGATTGAAGGCCACTTTAGCTGAGCGACATGCATGATGTTTAGTGCACATAATATTCTCTCCACTTAATGTACACTGTAATCATAAACCTTGGAGTCTACTCTAAGGTCAACTATTTTTTTCGTCGGTTAATAGACTCTCTTTCCGGCTAGCCACTTCATCAATCAATACTGCATCGTGAGTACAAAAAGGTTGAGAGTTAATACTTGTGATCGACGGGTCTTCTTCCTCCAATTCAAATCTATCACCTTGGGTCAAATCACTGATGTGTTTATGCAATACAATAAGTGCGAGAATACCAAAGACTACCGACCCAATTGCTTGTCCATACAGAACACCAAGCGCGCCAAACCAAGTAGACCCAAGGTATACAAAAGGTAAAGTGCCTAATGTCGCTTTCCCTAAATTTAATGCCGTCGAATAAAGCGGTTTACCAAGATTGTTGAACGAAGTGTTGGCCACAAACTGAGCGCCATTAAACACAAAACTAAACGCCACATATGTACAAAAAGCAGAAACAATAATGGCGGCATCGCCTTGTAAACTAAATCCGGTAATCACAAGTGATTGAGAAAAATAGAGAAGAGTACAAACCACCAGTGTATAAACTGTAGTGACAATTAAAGAGTTGATTAACGTATCCCTAACTCGATCCAACCGCTCGGCGCCAAAGTTTTGCCCAATAATTGGACCAACCGCGCCGGATAAGGCAAAGATTACTGCAAAGCAAACAGGAATAAGGCGCCCTATCACAGCATAGCCAGCAACAAAATCTTCCCCATATTTGGCAATTGATGTGGTTACGATCGCATTGCCAATGGGTGTCGCAATATTGGTAATAATCGCAGGAATAGATATGGTCAGTATCGCTTTGAGGCTACTTTTCCATGCTGACAGTGAGGGTAAGGCAACCAAATCATGATTACGAATAAGAGGGTAAAGCGAGAAGAAGAATACGGTAAACCGAGCAAAAACGGTTGCGACGGCAGCACCTTCAACATTCCAACCAAAGCCAAAAATAAAAATTGGGTCCAATACTGCATTAGTGATGCCTCCAGCTAGCGTTGCCCACATAGACCGCTTGGCATCTCCTGCGGCTCTAAGCCCTGCGCCCGCAGACATAGCAATGGCAATTAACGGCCCACTTGGTAGCAATATTTGTAGGTAAGCTTGCGCACGCTCCGCCACATACCCCTTAGCACCAATGGCAGCGAGAAGTTCGGGAATGAATACATACATCAAAGTGCTAACAACACAGCTGATAGTAAAGGCGGTAAGCATAATGCTACTACTGAGCCTTCTAGCATGGTCACGCTGCTTGGCACCAATTGCTTTGGAAACCAAAGCCCCCATGGCTATCGAAGTGCCAATCGAGATGGATGTAGAGAAAAAGACCAGTGTACCAGCGAATCCTACCGCAGCGGCTAACTCAACCTGACCCAACATACTAATGAAGAGCATATCAAGTAAATCAACCACAAATAATGCCATGAGGCCAACAGACCCTGCCCCTGACATCACCAATATATGGCGCATGGTCGAGCCTTCAACAAACTTCGCGCTCTGATTCTCCATGTTAAGTCTCAACTCCCACTTTTACTCAACAAAAAAGAGGCGCCCAACAGCGCCTCTTTTTGCTATTTACTTTTATTACTATACCGGATGTTTAAAGCAGTCGTCTAGATTCTTAGCAACTGCACGCAATACATCACGACGAGTAATGATTCCAACCAACTTTCCACTATCGATAACTGGGTATACCTTAGGCTTACCAGATTTCATCATGTCCGCTAGTTCAATTATCGATGTCTCTGGCCCGACAGAAAGCACTTGTGAGTGCATACAATCGGAGACAATATGTGTGTCTTGGCAGTAGTAACTCACTTTGACTAACTTATCGAGTAAATCATGACCTGAGAGAAAACCGATAACCTGATCTCTTTCATCAATGACTGGGCCACCAAGATAACTCGATTTCAACATCTTTTCTAAAGCCGCACTTAATGACATTTCAGGGGTAAACTTAACTGCCTGTAACGTCATATAATCTTTCACTTTCAATGACTCCATTTGCGTCTCCTTAGCGTGCAAATCTCATTTTCTATAGTGTAATTGTTGTCTAATTTCTTGATTTTACTAAATTGAAATCAACAATTTTTCCAATAGCTCAGGTCTATCACGCAAAAAGCTCTACTGGCTTTATGAAAATGTAAGCTTACTTTACTGGCTTTGAAACTTATTCGCCCTTAGGTGTACTCCTAACCCTTTTAAAAGCTTCGATTTTAAATCCAAACCAGAATCAGCCTTCGATTTAAACTCCAAATCCTTCCAACGGCCAGTATGTGCTTCCCACCAAGGCGCCGTTTGTTGCTCTAGATAACTTTCTAAACAAGCTTGTGCTTGCTTAAACTTATCCTCATTGTCTTCGTCTTGCTTAAACGCTCTCATGGTAGCGAAGAATTCACCCTGTTGCTCTTCTAGGTTTCTCTTCTCTGTTTGTGGTGCCCTATCAATTAACTCTTTGAAGAAAAATTTCACTTCCTCTTTCATTGGATGCTCACTTGAACCAAGTTTTGCAAACATCTTCTTGTACTCAGCTTTGTTATCTGTGAAAAACTGCTTCCACTCTGCATTGTCGGTGTTTAATTTAGCATCACGATATAAACGATTGAAACGCACCATGGTAAAAGTCAAATCATCACTGGCAATTTTTTCGCTTACTACCGTCGTTTTACTCTTATTGACCCCAACATTAGCCCCTGCATGAGCGCCTACCGCTACCGTGCCAGACCCGCCGACATTAACATTCGCTGATAACGTTTTGGTGGTACGAGAAAACTGTTTGCGCCAACCCTTCTCACCTTTGTAGTCTTCTGCTTTGCTGTAATCGGGCTTAAATGACCGGCTAGTGTATGAAAATGAAAACCCACCACCAATATCAGGAGCGATATCCAGATCTCCCGGTAACTCAATTCCCTGCTCAGCTATCGCTTGTTGTAGTGTGGCTACATTAATCAAACCTTGGAGTGAGCTGGCTACTGAACCTGTAAATACCACATCAATATATCGACCCTCACGAATTCTACTGGGGTGGATACGCTGGCGCTCTACGATATCCAACTGGCCTGAAATTGGACCTGCATTAATTGAGAAGCTCGAGCGAGTATCTGCAACCTGCAAATAAATTTCTTGCTCAAAAGTTGCAATTTTGTCTAAGCGTGACTTTGAATAGTCAATTGATGGATTTTGTACCAGAACGCCCGTTTGACCAATCAAGTTTGACAACTCTTGTTCTCTGTTTGGATTGATCCCAGAAACAAGGTGCTTGTTTGGCATGATGGTACTGGCAAAAAGTGCATGAGATGCGGAAGCAAACTGCAAAAACTGATGTCGACCAATTGCTCCCCAACGATTCTCAATTTGATGCTTTTGGTTTCTTAGCGCTTTTAACTCTGATTTGTTAGCACTGCCAGATGATTTAAAGTAATCGTATTTTTGCACCACCTCACAGTACTCATTCATGTCCCTTTTCAGCAGGTTTAACCCTCCAATTGCAGCTTTAGGATCCTTGTCATTATTACTCATTAGTATTTGCCTAGCGTGATGAGTAAAATTATCTGGTAATTCATCGAGCTTAGCTTTATTTTTGAGTACAACATCGGCAAGCTGGTTGGGTACAAACTCATAAATATCCGTAGTACTTTTCGAGCGATTGGCGCCAAACCCACCACCAAAGTTGACATCCAGACTACCAACATTGAATGTAGTGCCAGCATTAACTGATAGCCCAACATCACCCGCTTTAGTGGTGTAAAAACCCATTAGTGGTTTGGTCCTCTCTGGGGCAGGAGCATTAACACTTGCATTGATCTTCAAAGCAGATTTTAGTAGTTCATTAAGCCGGTGCTGGCTATTAGCCGCGAGTTGTTTTTGTTTCTTCAGTGCCTTGGTTTTTTTGGCGTCAGGGCCATTTTGCGCAATATAGTCTTTTGAGTTGTTCCACTCTTTAAAATAAGTCAGACTACCTTGACCCGACGCTTTTGCTTGTGCCTTCAATCCAACGTTATCCGACAAGCTCGCCTGCACTCCGGCTTTGAGTCCAGAGCTTACACTATGACTGATTTCCTCAAAGACTAGGCCTTCATCATCGGCATTAAAACGTGTCTCTGTTGATATACCTAGTGAAACATCCGCAAAAGGCCCCACCTTAGCGTCAGTACCCGGAACAGCCAATAAACTTGCTCCTGCGTTGACACCGACACTGTATGTTGTTGCTTTCCCTGCTCCAGGCTTTCCTAACTCAAGATACTCGCCTAGCTGCTTAGCTTGCAGTTTTTCATGCTTCATTTGCATCCAATCACACTTAGTATGCTGAGCAAGAATCGCACATAGTTCCTTTAACTCACCTTTAGGTAATTGCTTACTCAACTTCTTAAATGCCACGTGGATTTGCTTGGTATCTTGATAAGATAAATGACCACCTGGCTCTGAATATTCCTCGAGTACAGGTTCAAGCTGAGTGTTCAACACATCTATAGCTTTATGATATTGCTTGTTATTTTCGTCCAATTCATCTTTGATCTTTGAATGAATCATTTTGACATCATCAGCGATGACTCGACGCTCTGGCGTTCCACCTTTATCTGAGCTGCTCAATTTCACCTTGGGTGGTGGCGGGGTTACAGCAGCAGGCGCACTATTTGAGCGAGCTAGACGAATTCGCGTACTCGGCTTACTCTCTTGTAAATCAGAACTCGCGACTTGATGAAGGTTCTTTTCACTTTTACTAAAGAATGAGAAGCCTCTTAGTTGGCTTACTTTTTTTATATTTCTTCCCATTTCGTGACATTCATTTTTTGACTTCAATGCATTGGAAGAATTGATGCTCTCACTTCTATTTGGGGTAAAAACTGCGCTTGCTCTCATGGTAATACAACCCTCTCGCTTCAGGTTACAAAACACTCACTAGTCAAAAATAAAAACTTCTTATATCAATGCAATAGTCAAGTGCCGTGAAATGACATGCTGTTCATACAACCACATAATGAATAAAAATGCACTTTAGTATGTTAACAAGCTGTTTCAAGTGTTAAGCCGAGCCGTATTTCATAAGTTTTCCAAGGTTTTCATAAACAAAATATCAATATTTTTGATAATAATATCTATAAAAACCCTTTTTTTAGTTAATCAGAACAACATAAGATAAATAAGATCTATCATTAGGAGTAGCTATTTACAGCTTCTTGAATTGAATCAGTTAATTTTACTTGTCAAAAAAATATTTACGGGAATTTAGTGGTAAATAAAGCATTAAAAACACTTAACATAATATAAAGCCTTGTTATGCAATTTCTAAACGCAGAAAGGTGAAGGTAAGAGATATGGAAGAATAACACCAAATTAGTCGACAAGTATTATTTCTGTTATCAGGTCCAAAAACACACCAAAGAAGCAAAACTAAGAACAATTTGCCTTTGCATCACGAGCAGCCAGCCAACTACTAAACAAAGAAACACAAAAAGGGACACAGTAAGTTAACAGGGCTTTGACCCAGTTCAACCCACTATCTCCCACAAATGCATCATATTGGTTAATAAGATTAAGCAGCGTACCCACTACTATAGCTATCATTACAGCCCGTTTAATCGTCTGTTTGTTCATATAAACCCCCAGAGACAAAAGTATGTGAACGGCGGGCTCTAGTGGTTTGACTTCCAACGCTGCGCAGCAAGCTGGTCAGAATTGCGCGATTCAACCCACCGAGTCGCTCCATCTATACGTTCCTTTTTCCAGAAAGGAGCCTTGGTTTTAAGATAGTCCATTATAAATTCACAGGCTTCAAAAGCTGCACCTCGGTGAGCGCTTGATACACCCACAAATACGATTTGGTCACCAACATCAAGATCGCCCACACGGTGAATCACTCGAACACCAGATAGCGACCACCTTTGAGTCGCTTGGTCGCAAATTTCCATCAAGGCTTTTTCCGTCATTCCTGGATAGTGCTCCAAAGACAAACCTGTCACACTGTCACCAAGGTTCATGTCTCTAACCTTCCCCACAAATGTCACAACAGCACCTACTGCACTGTTGTCGGCTAGCTTTTCATATTCATAACCTACTGCGAAGTCTTCAGTTTGTACAGAAACGCTATTCACTGGATTTACCCTCCCGTCACTGGTGGGAAAAAAGCCACTTCATCCCCATCAGCGAGGGGATGATTCAAAGACACAATCGATTGGTTAACAGCCGCGAGGAGTTTGCTGGCATCCAAAGCCAAGTCCCACTTCCCCTCCCGGGTAGCAAGACTAGCGCGCAACGCTTCCACTGTATCAAAACAAGCTTCCACATCTAAGGTTTCAACACCCACTAATTCTCGAGTTTGAGCAAAGAATAAAACTTTAATCATACGCTTGCCCTAAAATGACCAGATTTGCCACCCGTTTTTTCCAGTAAACGAACCTGTTCAATGACAATGTCTTTTTGTACCGCTTTGCACATGTCGTAGATAGTCAGTGCTGCAACAGAAGCTGCTGTCAAAGCCTCCATTTCAACTCCTGTTTTGCCAGCTAATTTACACACGGACTCAATACGCAATTTACTTTCTGATGGCACAACTTCAATGTGTACCTCGACCTTAGACAACAGCAATGGATGGCAAAGCGGGATCAAGTCCCAGGTTCGTTTAGCTGCTTGAATTCCAGCAATGCGAGCAGTAGCCATTACATCACCCTTGTGATGCTGCCCAGAAGTGATGAGCTCTATCGTTTCTGGTAGCATTTGCACTAGAGCCTCTGCACGAGCCTCTCTCACTGTTGACACCTTCTCTGAAACATCCACCATGTTGGCTTCACCTGAAGCATTAATGTGAGTTAATTGACTCATAAGGCTACTCACCCTCCAATATGCGGCATAAAGTTACATGGGCGATGTGTGGTATCTAATTGAGGCTCAATGATCTTGGTCCACCCAGTACGACAAGCTCCCGTTGAACCTGGCAATGCAAAAATAACCGTATGATTAGCAAACCCACCTACAGCGCGTGACTGAATCGTCGATGTGCCGATTTCCTGATAAGACACATGACGAAATAACTCACCGAAACCTTCAACCTGTTTATCAAACAGCGGGATCAGAGCTTCTGGAGTACTGTCTCGTGACGTAAAGCCAGTTCCCCCCGTGACCATGACAACTTGTACTTTAGGATCTGCAATCCACTGTGAAACAATGGCTCGAATTGTGTATTTATCGTCAATAACAATCTGTTTATCTACGATAGTGTGTCCTGCTTGAGTGGCACTTTCGACAAGATAAGATCCCGATGTATCATTATCTTCGGTACGAGTATCCGATACCGTCAAAACCGCAATATTGGCGGGTTGAAAACTTTTTTCTGCATGCCCCATTTGTTCACCTATGTTAGTTAAATTTTTATCTTATAGCCGTAACTTGGCCTTTAATTAAATGAAATCAAAACTTACAAAGTCTGCTGTTAGCCACCGATCGACGCAAGATGAGGCGTCATACCTGGATTACCGTCATGAAGAAAGTGACTCACCGCTTTAGTTTGTAATTGGCCTTGAATACGATCGATTAAGGCTTGCTGTTGAGAGTCTTGCCGCAATAAATCGCGCAGTTCAATACCTTGTTCTCCAAACAAGCATAAATGAAGTTTCCCTTTTGCTGATACTCTCAAACGATTGCAACTTACGCAGAAATCTCGTTCATACGGCATGATCAAACCGACTTCCCCCAGATAATCAGGATGAAAGTAGACTTGCGCTGGGCCATCGTGGGATTGTCTTTGTTTGAGCAGCCATCCTTCAGCTATTAGCTGATTGCGAATCGACACACCTGACACATGCTGACTTTGAAATAGTTGATCCATTTCCCCGGTTTGCATCAGCTCAATAAAGCGTAATTGAATAGGCCTGTCTTTGATCCAACACAAAAACTGCGGCAGCGCTCGTGAGTTCAAATCTTTAAGTAAGACCACATTAACTTTCACTTGCTCAAAACCGACTTCAAACGCTCGCTCTATACCGGACATGACTTCAAAGAATCTATTCTCACCTGTGATCTGGTGGAACCTACGTGGATCCAAACTATCCACACTCACATTAATATGGGTTAAGCCAGCATCTTTCCACCTGTGAATCTGCTTTTTCATACGGTAACCATTGGTCGTCATCGCTACCTTAGTTATTCCGTGTGTTTGAGCCACAGTATGAACAATTTCAGCAAAATCTTTGCGTAAAGTCGGCTCTCCTCCCGTGATCCTCACTTTGGAGGTACCACAATTAGCAAAAGCACTAACCACACGCTGGAGCTCGGGGAGCGTTAAAAAAGAATTGCTTTTCCCTGAAGGTTTGTAGCCATCAGGAAGGCAGTACTGACATTTGAAGTTACAAACATCAGTAACCGAGAGGCGCAAATAATAAAATTTGCGCTGAAACTTATCTTCAAATTGTTGCGCCATTGAACACCTTTCCAAATACGGGAGGCCTAGCCATTTCTTGCTATGCCCTGGTGACACCACGTCACTGGCTTAGCACGCATATTCTTGAAGAACTTAGCCTGATAAGCTCGGAGTTATGGCAACTGCTTTTCGTTAGCGACAAAAACAGTAGCTAGCAGTAAAATACTCAATATTGGCCTATCTTGCTACCTTAAAAAGAGAAAAACACAGCGGAGCAGGAAAAACCATGGCATTGAGTACTTTGGGCTAATCTATTAATCTAAGTTATAGATGAATATGAAAAAATAAGAACACATTGAATGACTTTGTATAAACAAAAGAAGGTGGTTGCAATTGGAGGCGGTCACGGCTTAGGGCGTATGCTCTCTGCTCTTAAGGACTTTGGTGAAAATGCGACCGGTATCGTTGCCACAACAGATAATGGAGGCTCAACGGGCCGAATTCGCCACTGTCAAGGAGGGATCGCTTGGGGAGATACTCGCAACTGTATCAATCAGCTTATTACTTCTCCTTCGATTAGCTCTATGATGTTTGAATATCGCTTCAAAGGTTCAGGGGAGCTCGACGGCCACAATCTAGGTAACTTAATGCTCACAGCCCTAGATAATCTTTCTGTTCGTCCTCTAGACGCGATTAATCTGATCCGAAATATGCTCAAGGTGGACATCAATATTATTCCCATGACGGAACACCCTTGTGATCTCAAAGCTCTCGCTGAAAATGGTCATTGGGTAACGGGAGAAACAAGCGTTGATGAAATGCCGGATAAACTGGTTCGTTTAGAACTCTCTCCTCAAGTTCCTGCGACCAGTGAAGGTGTACTTGCTATCGAGCAAGCCGATGCGATTATTCTTGGGCCGGGAAGCTTTTTAACCAGTATCATGGCTCCCTTACTTTTACCGGAAGTTGGTAGAGCAATAGAAGATAACTCAAACGCGAAGCTTGTTTTTATTGAGAATATGTCTGCCGAGCGTGGGCCTGCAGGAAACATGGTCTTGAAAGAGAAGCTAGAGTGGTGTGAAAGATCTTGTCGCGGGCGTAAAATTGATATCGTTGTTGGCGAAGAGGAACATCCAGAGCTCACTGATTGGCAGTGTCTAACAACCTCTCTCGCGTCACCAAACAGAGAATGGCGACACGATAGAGGTAAGCTTCAATCCGTTATAGAGTCATTACTTAGCAAGTAATGTTTGGTAACGCTGCTGCGTTTGTGTCAGTAGCGTTATCATTGCCTCCTGCGTTTCTGCTACGTCAATCACTTCACCAAGTTTAGCCTTGGCATCAATTTCTATGGCAAGTGCACACAAAGATTCGGCCCCAAAGCTTGCAGCACTGCTTTTCAATGCGTGGCAAATCTCTTTCAGATAGGATTCCTGATCTCGGCCCTCGTCCTTTAAAGCTTCGATATATTGAGCCATTTCATTGAGAAATATATCAAGCAATATAGGTACATTGCTGGCACCGATTTCACTCGATAATTGATCAAGTTTGTGTTTATTGAGTAGTTCCATTGGACTATTGCGTTTCCTTTGCTGCGTTCCAGTTCTGAAGTTTACGATAAATCGTTGATGGACTGACGTCCAGATAGCCAGCTGCTTTCGGAATATTTCCGTCACATGCGTCAATAGCTTGTTCTATCGCCTTTTTCTCTGTCATCCAAAGAGGGAATATATCGTTAACCGTGAGCTCACCTTTTTCTTGCCAATCAACCCTAATGTGGTTATCGGTCGGTACATTGAGTGGAGGTGGCAACATATCTATCGAAATATGTTCACCGTTATTGAGCACGACCACATTTCGTAATACGTTTTGCAACTGACGAACATTGCCCGGCCATTCGTATTGTGCGAAACGATTGACAACTTCAGGCGTCAGCCTAACAAAGTCTTTACCTTCCTCCTTAGACATAAAACCGAGCAAAGAATACGCAATTTCTATCACATCATCACCACGATCCCTCAATGGAGGTAGATGCAGCGGGATGACGTACAGTCGATAATACAAATCCTCTCTAAAGCGCCCTTCTTGAACTTCTTTCCATGGATCACGGTTTGTTGCACAAACAAAGCGCACATCGACACTCTTCATTTTTGAAGAACCTACTTTTTGAAAGGTTCCAGTTTGAATAAAGCGTAGGAGTTTAGTTTGTAAATCAAGATCCATCTCACACAGCTCATCGAGAAACAGTGTTCCACCATCAGCAAGTTCCGCAGCGCCTTGCCTGTCAGTCGCAGCCCCTGTGAAGGCACCTTTGACATGACCAAATAACTCACTTTCGATTAAATCTTTCGGGATTGCAGCACAGTTAATTGCAATAAAGGGCTTATCCCCACGTTTGCTTGCCGCATGAATGGCTTCAGCACATACCTCTTTACCCGTTCCACTCTCACCAGTAATAAAAATACTGGCTTTACTCGAGGCTGCGGAATCTATCGTTCGATACACCGCCTGCATGGTCTGACTACTACCAATAAAGCCTTGATAGTTTTGATTTCCGGGGTTATCGGCGGCATTCCTTAGTTTGCTCGCTTTACGAATCGCATTGTTGACGGTGACACGCAGCCTGTCCGCTTCACAAGGCTTGATCAAAAAGTCCTGAGCGCCATGACGCATAGCCTCCACGGCAGTATCGATTGAACCGTGAGCAGTCATAAAAATAACCGGAATATCGGCATTTTTCTGTTTAACCGCGTGTAAGACATTCATCCCTGTCATATCAGGGAGCCTCAAGTCGAGTAAGATGAGATCAGGTGTACGAAAACTAATACTCTCAATCGCGTCTCGACCCGTGCCCACAATATTAATATCGATGCCAAGAGGCGCGAGGTAAGAGCGATATAGTGCAGCGACTGAAGCAGTATCCTCGACCATCAACAAATATTTAGACTTTTGTGTGTCAGTATTTTGATGCATAACCTAGCCAGATTCTTCTTTGCAAATTGTATAAATAATTGCATTGCGCTTTGCATTATGCAAATTTAATACGTAAAAAAAATATAAAACCTTAAAATACAGATGGTTATAAGTTGGCATGTTTAATGCTTTTATCATACCGACCCTAAGGGTCACCTAGCCAACTGACGTTGTTAGTGAACAAAGTATTCACAAGAATAGCCAATAGACACTTTCTACTGGCTTTTTTTTTGCCTCGAGATTTATTGCCTTATGAAAGATAATCTCAAAAACTCTTTCTAAGCTCATAAAATCTCAAACAATATATCATCTCATCACGCTTTGATACATTAGCTATTGGCAATGAACTGCTGGCGGAGTACTTCTATTTCATCACGTTTTTGCGCCGCGAATTCAAATTCTAAATCCTGAGCATGTTGATACATTTGTGACTCTAGCTTTGCAATCTCTTTTTCAATTTCCTGTGGAGTCATAGCCTCATATGACTGTGGCGATTCCGCAACTTGAGACAAGGGAACAGGCTTCGCCGCACGCTGTTTTTTGCTCTTGGTGATATCACCGAGTTCCATAATATCTTTAACATTACGTCTAAGTGCCTGAGGTTCTATGCCCATTTCATCATTATAGGCTTGTTGTTTCTCCCTACGACGATTCGTCTCATCAATTGCCTTACGCATTGACTTGGTAACACTATCAGCATAGAGAATCGCTTTACCATGAATATTACGTGCAGCTCTTCCTATGGTCTGAATAAGGGAACGTTCAGAGCGTAAAAAACCTTCTTTATCTGCATCCAAAATCGCCACTAAAGACACTTCTGGCATATCGAGTCCCTCTCTGAGCAGGTTAATACCCACCAACACATCAAACTCACCTAAGCGCAAATCTCTGATGATCTCTACCCTCTCAACGGTATCTATGTCCGAATGCAGATAGCGAACCTTTACATCGTGCTCAGTTAAGTACTCGGTTAAATCTTCTGCCATTCGTTTGGTCAATGTGGTCACTAACACCCTTTCATCTTTCGCAGCACGGATATGGATCTCAGAGAGTAAGTCATCAACTTGGGTAGACACTGGCCTTACTTCCAACTCAGGATCTAACAACCCTGTGGGTCGAACCACTTGATCGGCAATTTCACCATCTGATTTCTCCAACTCATAGTTGCCTGGGGTTGCTGAGACAAATATGGTTTGCGGGGCCAAGGACTCAAATTCTTCAAATTTAAGAGGGCGATTATCTAGAGCAGAAGGCAACCGGAAGCCAAACTCCACCAAAGTTTCTTTACGCGACCTATCTCCTTTGAACATGGCGCCTATCTGCGGAACCGTCACGTGAGATTCATCGATAACCAGAAGTCCATCGTGTGGCAGATAATCAAATAAAGTCGGCGGTGGTTCCCCCTCATTTCGTCCGCTCAGGTATCTGGAGTAGTTTTCGATTCCCGAACAAAAACCCAACTCCATCATCATCTCAACATCAAATAGGGTCCGCTGAGAGATACGCTGCTCTTCAAGCAACTTATTATTGTCGAGTAAGTATTTCTTTCTCTTTTCCAGCTCAACTTTTATATTTTCAATCGCATCAAGAATTTTATCCCTAGGCGTCACATAGTGAGTTTTTGGGTAGATAGTAAAACGCGGAAGATCCCGTTGTTTTACTGCGCCGGTTAAAGGGTCAAAAACGCTAATACAATCAATCTCATCATCAAACATCTCGATACGTACTGCATCTTGGTCTGATTCTGCGGGAAACACATCGATGACTTCCCCACGCACCCTAAATTGTCCACGCTCAAATGCGACATCGTTTCGACTGTATTGTAACTCTGCCAAACGGCGTAAAATATCGCGTTGATCAATGATGTCGCCACGACGCAAATGCAACATCATCTGCAAATAAGATTGGGGATCACCAAGGCCATATATGGCTGAGACAGACGCGACAATAATCGCATCTTTTCGCTCGAGTAGCGCTTTAGTCGCCGATAAACGCATTTGCTCAATATGAGCATTGACAGACGCATCTTTTTCAATAAACGTGTCCGTTGTGGGTACATAAGCTTCAGGCTGATAATAATCGTAGTAAGAGACAAAGTACTCAACAGCATTATTTGGAAAGAATGCCTTCATCTCACCATACAACTGCGCAGCTAACGTTTTATTCGGCGCGAGTAAAATTGCGGGGCGTTGAGCCTTAGCAATCAAATTGGCCAAGGTAAAAGTTTTCCCTGATCCTGTTACTCCCAAAAGGGTTTGGTGTGCGAGGCCCGAATCTAGCCCTTCATACAACTGCGCGATCGCCGTAGGCTGATCACCCGAGGGTTGGTAATCCGAGATCAACTCAAAAACTTTACTCATCTATACCTCTATCCAATCTGAAGATATGTCCCGTCTATTTTGTCTGTATATATGTACAGATACAATAGTTTAGAAAAGTTTTTCTAACTGATCTTATGGCGACCTATCACTCAAAAATACGAGAAAACTCATTTTATATATAGATAGTTGTGTCCTGCAATGCATGCCCACAGAACACCCTAAAAAAGAGTCACATGTTATCCACATTATTTTCAATGTTTAAAAATCACCCATTCGGATAAATTTTAACTTGTTTACGAAAAAAACATCATTAATCTTACCAATCATCCCACTGGGTAAGGGCTCATAGACCATTATGTTGTATTTATGTTTAGACAAAAATACCTACTCTAAAAGTGGATTTTGATTTCTTCATAATAATCAACATGGTTATCCACAATTTTGGTGGATAACTGAATTGAGCCATTGAGCCAAAAGGCCTAGTAAAAAGTAAAGTACTTTTTACTAAAAAAAATCTTTAGTTAATCCTATTTTCTTGTTGACACCTATCAGACGGATCGCTAATATTCACGGCGCTTTAGAGCAATTCCCCCTTAGTTCAGTTGGTAGAACGGCGGACTGTTAATCCGTATGTCGCAGGTTCGAGTCCCGCAGGGGGAGCCACATTCAGAAAAGACGCCTTTTGGCGTCTTTTTTCGTTTTATCCTATACACAATGTCCTGCTAGTAATTAGCTTCATCCACATCGTGCGAATATCCATTATTGCAACCGACATTCAGTCACAGCGATAAATTCAATAGATATAAAACGCATAATAGTAGAATAAAACATTCCGCCTAGGTACTTTCTACCTCTGTAACCCATCTTAAGTTCCTCTCAATCCACTACGTCGTTTTTCTAAACCGCTCAAGTGCAATCCTATCCCAGAATGTGCGCCGAATTTTTCTAAAAACGCTCGTTACATTTGAGAGCACCGCATTGAAACTAAGTAAAAAACACTTTTTAACCAACAACATAAAATGACAAAACAAACAAAAATGTAAAAAATCATGCTTGAGGTTTTTTCTGCGTGATTCCGTGTAATTCCTTTCTGTTTTTAGACTCAAGGCTCTAACTTAGTCACCACTTTCACCGCTGCGTGAAACAAACATTGATAACAAGATCGATATCGATAACACCATCGATACCGACATTACAACAGAGTTAGCTACTTGTTAGCTTTAGATACTTAGGAAAACCATTATGCAAAACAAAACAGTAAAACTTTTCGCTTTAGGTGCAATAGCAGCAGCAACGACATTTGGTGCAAGTGCAGAAAATACCTATGACTACTTTGTCGGTTTTGATGCGGGTACACGAGTAAGTGGGAAGCTTCATGTAACTGAAGACAACAGCTCTTTTGATGAGTCTGGCGACCTCAAGTCTGAGCCAATTGTTGGCTTTAGCGGAGGCATGATTATTAATAATCATCACCGTGTAAAACTAGGCTTAGTATATGACGACTTCAAATTTGATGACGCCGATGAGGGTGTAGATCGCATGACCACAACTGTAAGCTACGATTACATGCTGCCAATCGCTAACAAACTTAGCTGGACAGTTGGTGGACATATGGGCTACGAGTTTTTTGAAAGCGATGCAGACGATCTAAACAATTTTACATACGGTGTTCAAACAGGCCTAGATTACCAATTAACACAGAAGTGGAGCCTAGGAACAGAAGTCTCTTATACTGCACACGAAGAAGTTGAGTATGGAAGCGTTAATAGCCAAATCGAAGACGACGTGACGATTATGGCTAACGTTCAATACCACTTCTAATTGAACCTAAACACTGTCCTTATCGCTCCCGGCTTTAGCCGGGAGTTTTTTACCTCAACACAGAATCACGGCTGCGAGTTAGCATCACCGAACTTCTTGGCCCCTCGAGCATGACGATATCTTCATCCTGATAAACCAGCACATTACTAGATTTACCCGATAAGAAAAGAGAGGTATAACTGACCGCATGGTAACCATCGACCACTTTTGATGTTTGAATAGGCTCAGTTGAATACGAGAGCTCAAAAGCGCCGTCCTTAGCTTGTGTTACCTCACCATTGACCGCAAATAATGCCACACCTTCAAGCCCATCCCCTTCCACGGAAATGGTCGATTCAATACGCTCACGATCAAGGTTGACCTCTAGTCTCTCTCTCCACTGACCATTGGTGGTAGAATATCCATGAATACGCGCTACATAACGCCCTTCAATCAACAGTTGCTGACTACTAAAATACAAAGAGCTGGCGTACACAAGCAGTGAGGCAATAAAAATCCCTATCCAGACTTTAAGGCTTTTCATTGATTAACTCCTGGGCTAATTGGGGAAACATTGCCTGTTCGACTAAGTAGGTTTCGCTTCGATGAGATGCCTTGTTATGTACCGAGATATGGTAACGGCCAGTATCTTTGTTGCGACCAAAGAAGAAAAGACAGTCACATTTGGATGACTTTATCGCTTCTAATACTGGTTCAGGGATCTCAGTTCCATGCTTGCGAAGCACTTTCTTGCCATCAAGATTAACTATTTCGTAATTAGGATTGAGATAGGAAACTAGACGAGTGTTTGTCACCTTAGTAAATTCAAGTGCGGACGCGCTAAGCAAGACAGCACTGGCTAAGCCCAGCATTAAATTGGCCCATGTAGTGGGTTGCCATTTGTTACTTTTAGGCTCAGGATGTGACTTATTTTCTGCTTCTACCACCCGTTCAGCACAATTGCACGATAGCATATAGCCAACACCCACCACAGTTTTTAATTCAACAGAGTTGGAAATAGCAATCACCAAGCGGATCTTCTGAATCGATTTTTGCAAGGAAGAGTCTGTCACTATGGTGTCAGGCCAACCCGCCGACTTAAGCGCTTCTTTTCCCAATACCTGATTGGCATTGTCTAACAATGTTTTCAGTAATAAACATTCGTTGTAGTTAAGAGAACGACTATGGTGCGTGGTACTCACCGTCATTTTTTCTACGTCAAATATCAAATCATCACATGTATACTGGCTAGTCACGTCTGTCCTTGTTTCTATGCAAACATGGTCTCAAGTTATCCTCCCACAAAGCACTTCTACATCCATCTTGGTTAATCTGAACTGCTGATTATGGGTCGCCTATCATAAAGAGACAGGTAAATTATCTAAACTCAAGACCTTATATATGACAGTAAAATAACATTGCTTAAAGCTTAGCGCAGGTTAATATAAGTAAACTTATCAAAAAGTAAAAAACCGTGTTATCTGCACACGGTTTTTTCCATTTCTGTTGTTATTGCCATTAGGCGTATTTTTCAGCTGCTTTTGACGGTTTTGCTGGTAAGGGTTTGTCACGTTTTTTCACGCTATCTAAGGGCACAACTTCTTCCGTTTTGATGTTTTTTGAGCTGCCCAAGAACACACCGCCTTTTTCAATCGTAAACTCAGTGGCAGACACTTCTCCTTCTATGTAGCCATGCTCAAGTATTTGTAAACTTTTAGAATACACTTTACCCACAAAGCGGCCGTTAACAATTAAACAATCACAACGAATGGCACCTTCCACCAAGCCAGATGTACTTATGGTAACGCACTTATCTGTCTCTATATTACCCTTGACTTGACCATCTATCTGGATGTGACAAGTAAGCTTGAGTTGTCCTTCGATAAAGGTGCCCTCTGCGATGACAGTCTGAGAGCCGTGGCCATTTGATTCTCTATTCTGTTTACTAAGTAATCCCATTGTACATCCTCATTTGATTCAAACATTGCATCAAAGTTATTCATTTCCCACTTGGTAAAAGGCAAAGGATCTAAAGAGCGCCCAACCAAACGAATTTCATAGTGAAGGTGATAGCCCGTCGATAACCCTGAGTTCCCCGTTAAACCGATTAGTTGGCCCTTTTTTACATAGTCGCCACGCTTGACCTTAAAGGTACTTAAATGCGAATACGAAGAGGTAAAACCAAAAGAATGAGCGACACGGAGAAAATTTCCCGAGCCTTTGTTACTCTTTCTGACCACTTCAATTACGCCATCCGCAGGCGCATAAATTGGCGTACTAACATTGACCGCATAATCAATGCCATGATGCATTGCTTTTTTCTTGGATACAGGGTGAAGGCGATATCCATACTGCGATGAAAGATAGCCTGTTTTAACTGGCGGCCCATTGGGTATCAATTGCATCATTTGGTGACGGACTGCAATGGTCAGCGCGACACTGTCTACTCTGTCTCTAAGGTTGAAAGAGTTATCAGATAAGGCTAGCGCAGATTCAATCTCGCTCAGTTTGCCGGCCACATAGCTAAGGTCTTGCTGCTTTAATTGCAAATTAATCTCAAGCTCATCTTGAGATGCGTAAGAGCGACTGAGTGCATTTTCCAAAGATTGCGTCTTATGAATCAAGCGTGTTTTCTCTTGGTTTGATTCAGATACATCGTCTACAAGTAGCGAAATTGCAGTCACCAAGCCCGCAATAAGCATACCCAAAAGTACAAGGCCACATTTAACAGCAACCATTGCCCGTCGAGGAAAATAGAAAAAGCGCGTTCCTTGGGGACTTGGAACCATGACTATAAAATGAGTAGGCTGCATAACATCCTCTATCGCAACATACCGCCACTGGGTTTTATCATCTTCGATTGATTTGCCACTCTATCAATACTGCGCAATAGAAAAAGTGGATTGTTTAGAAATCTGAATGTGTATTCCAGAGGCTCAAACACTATTTAATCTCGAATAAGGAAGTGCCGCCTTTCCATAGTCTAAAACTCAAGAACTTTTCGGGCAGCAAGATTGTTTACCATTTCTTCAAGGATCAACTCTTCTTTTTTCTGCTCAACGACTCTTTGCTCACGTTGCCAGTCTTCTAACTTGGCCTCAAGACCTTTAACTTTGCAGTGTTTTGCCTCCAGTAAACCTTTTAATGAGTGGTATTGAGCATGCATGAGTTGAAGTTCGTGTTGCTGATGGTCGATCATCTTGCTTAACATCCCTTCCACTCGACATTGATTGAGTAACATTTCCCGATGAAAAACGGCATGAGTTACCCCTTGGGAACGAGTTTGCGTCTTCAAGTCTTGCAACTGCTCTATCTGCAAAAATGCTTGGTCGGTTTGCTGGCGAAGTGTCTCAAGTTGCACTGACATAAGATCGCGCTGCTTCTGCGTTAATACGCAAAATTTATTTATTGCCCTTTGTTTAGATTGCATTCCATTGCCCTAAGATGATTGAAAAATCTGCCCCAACTCTACCAAGCTATCGGTAAAACCAGCCGAAGAATCATAGTTTTGCTTTAGGTAGGCAGTGAGTCTTGGCTGCAAAGCCACATAGCTATCTAACTTAAGGTCCTGACCTGGCTGATAGCCGCCCAGTGGAATCAAATCTTTTACTTCAAGATAGCCTGAATAGGCTTGTCTAAACTCACTCGCTAACGCTGAATGCTCCTTGGCAACACATGACGCCATGCATCGGCTGATGGAAGCCCCGATATCAATTGCAGGGTAATGCCCTTGCTCTGCTAGTTTTCGTGATAAGACGACATGGCCATCTAAGATCGCTCGCGCTGAATCTACCACAGGATCTTGTTGATCATCCCCCGCAGCTAGAATGGTATAAATAGCCGTCAAACTGCCCGTTGGGTTTTCTCCATTCCCAGAGCGTTCAAGCAACTGAGGTAAAGCGTTAAAAACAGAGGGTGGATAGCCTCGAGTCGCCGGAGGCTCACCCAATGACAAAGCAATCTCTCGCTGCGCCATCGCATAGCGGGTGAGAGAATCCATCATTAACAGCACATCCTTACCCTTGTCCCGATAATATTCGGCAACTCGGTGGCATAATAACGTCGCTCTTAGTCGCATTAGCGGTGAGTCATCTGCTGGAGCCGCAACAACAATGGCTTTACGGCGAGCATCTATACTCAGGTTTGTCTCAATAAACTCTCGCACTTCACGCCCGCGCTCACCAATTAAACCAACCACGACAACATCGGCTTCGGTATTTTTGGCCATCATCCCGAGCAGCATACTTTTGCCAACACCACTGCCCGCCATTAGACCAACCCTTTGACCTTTACCTACCGTGAGTAATCCATTGATCGCTCGAACGCCTATATCTAAAGGAGAATCAACAGGCCGGCGTTTGAGCGGATTAATCACCTTAGGCTCTAACGAAACCCGATCGCCACCACGAAGCTCCGGGCCATCATCTAGTGCCTCGCCAAGGCCATTAACCACACGACCGAGCCAGTGATCTCCTAACTCGACAGTACTGTCGCCATCCAAAGGGATGACTTTGGCCCCAGCGAATAAGCCACCAAGACGGCGTATCGGCATTAAAAAAGCAATTGTGTGGTCAAAACCAACTACCTGAGCTTCTATCATATCGCCATCGGATGTTTCCACTAGGCAACGCTGCTCAAGTTTGAAGCGACAACCTACTGCTTGCAGCATGTTGCCCGTTGCCTTTACCAGTCTGCCCGTCACTCTCGCAACAGGAATAGAGTCAAGTGACGCAATCGCTTCATTCGTGCGTTCAAAGAGTAATTCAAATGCTTGTGTGTTAGTCATCAGCCTCATCGCTTACTTGAGTCACTTCATCAAGCAAATGCTGCTTTACATTATCCATACAAGCTTGCAGCCTTGAGTCACAACTTGCATCTGCTTCTGCCTCTTCAGTCACTAAATGACATCCCCCTGGTTGCAAATCGGGATTTGCCACCAATTTCCACTCTTTAGCAAGTTCTGAATTAATATCTTCAAGTCGCTCTAAATCTTGTGGATTAAGATGAACCGTGACCTTTTCTGTCTTGCCTGGCATTGCCTCCAGAGTTTCATCCACTAAGGCTAAAATCTGCTGTGGCATGAGCGTTAGCTCGGCGCGAATCACCTGCTGAGCAACTTTTTGCACCAAATCACAAATCACATGCCTTTGCTGCTGTTCTCGCTCCGCTTGCCAGTGCGAAAGTGACTGGTATATGGCATTCACAGGCTTAGTAGCCTCAACAAATGCTTGCTTTCCCGACTGTTCACCGGAGATAAAACCTTGCTGAAACCCTTCTTTTTGACCTTCAAGTAAACCCTGCTGCTGCCCTTGGGTTAATCCCTGACGAAGTCCTTCTTCGTGCCCTTGCTCTAGACCTGTTTGAAAACCCTCTTGCAGCTTTTGCTGCAACTCGGCTTGAGGATCTTGCCATTGGTCGTCAAGAGCAAAGCTATCATCGACCTCTACTGGTTTAGCCAACGGTGGGAAACGGTGAATGCGGTAGTCGGTCGTCGGTACATCAAAAAATTCAGATTTGGTTAGTGACATGGCTTACTCCACTCTAGGTTCATCATACAGAACCAGCTCTACCTCATCGGCTTCATCCAATTCACGCACCATTTGCATGATGTCATACCTTGCACGCTCTACGCGGCTCAATGGTACGGCTCCTCGGACTTCCATATCGTCTTCCAGCGCTTTGACCATACGCTGTGGCATGGCACTCTTAATGGCTAACTGAAGCTGGATTTCGGCACCTTTAAGCGCTAGTGACCAAAGCTCCATAGGCACCTGCTGCACGAGGCGATCCATTGTTTCTTCCGGTTGGCGGCCCAATACCATAAAGTCAAACATGTTCTGCTCAATCTCACTGACCACGTCTTCATCATGCAGTTTGAGCATTTCCATCAGTGAGCCTCTGTCACCCTCAAATCTATTTATAATATCGGCCACTTGTTTGACCCCAGATAGTGGAGCGCTTTGACTGACCGATACTTGCTCAATACAACGTTCAATCAAGTCATTGAGATCACTTGCCACTTGGTGATCAATGTCTTGCATTTGGGCAATGCGGAACAACAACTCATCATGTTCATCTTGCGGCATGCGCTTCAAAACAGCTGATGAGCTTTCTGCTGGCAAGTAAGCAAGAAAGATGGCTTGCATTTGAGGGTGTTCTTTGGCGATAAACCTTGCTAACACATCAGACTCAACCCATTGCAATCTTTGCATATTGTTACTGATTTCATCACCGTAGAGCGTATTGAGTAGCCCTTTCGCTAAGTCGTTGCCCAAGGCTTTGCGCAAGGTTTTAGATAAATACTCTTTCGACGCTCCCCTAATGCCACTGTGTTGACGAAAGTCATCGAAGAAGCTTTGGATAGCACCATTAGCGCTATCGCTTTTGATGCCACTTAACTTGGCCATCGCTTTGGTGACTCGCTGAGTTTCATCTCGAGTGAAGTGGCGCAACACCTTGGCGGCAGCATCTTCTCCCATGCCCAACAACACAAGAGCGGTTTGTTCTACGTAGCTAAGCATTGGCTTTTGCTTTAATTCTGCTGTGTTCATTTACATTCACCCATTGTTTTAATACTTCAGCGACTCGTTCAGGTTCTTCATTCGCGATCAGTTGTAGATGCTTGAGCTGAATTTCTAATGGCGAGCCCGCCGGAGGTAGCATGTCATGTCCCATATCCAGTCCAGATGACACGGAAATACCTTTTTCAGACAGTTTTCGATTGAGCACTTCTTCTCTTTCCCTTTCTTCTCGGGTTTGTATATCGTCAAATACGGTGTCTTGCTGTGGATCCGCAAACTCAAGCTCTCGTGAGTTAAGATCTGAACCAGTTAAATGAAGAATCAAAGGACGTAGAACAAAGAAAATCATTGCCATACCCAGCATACCGCCAATCACATATCGCATCGGTTGCTGTACTGTAGGATCTTGCCACCAAGGAATGCTTGGCGGAGCTTCAATGGCTAAAGGAGTAAAACCAAAGCTCATTAAACTTAGCGTGTCACCTCTATCCGCGGAGATACCTATTGCATCAGTCACCATAGTCGATATTTGTGCTTTCTCTTCGTCAGTCCAGGCTTGCCCATTGGGAGCAACGGCTTGATTGAGTAACACTGAAACACTCAACTTATTTATCTTACCTTGTTGATACTGGGTACGGCGCACGCTGCTACCCACTGCGTACTGGCGGTTTATTTCTGATCGCGCGTTCGTGTTTTGGCTATCATGGGTTGGAGCTTCACCGGTAACAGGGGGTTGGTTACTCAGAGTTCCCGGAACACCTAAAGCGATCTGGTCAATCGAGTTGTTTGTGATAGTGTGCTCATTGCGCACGATTGGACTATCATCGAGAATTTCCTGTGTTTCTTCGACCTGACTAAAGTCCATATCAGCCGCAACTTGAACACGGAAATTACTCGGCCCAACAATAGGAGTCAGCATATCCGATGCACGTTGGATAATCTGCTTCTCAACATTACGTTGATACTCTAAATACTTGGCATTCACTTTCCCCGCTTCGGCAGAGCCCACATCCGCACTGAGTAGACGACCGTACTGGTCAATTACGGATACTTGCTCTGGTTTCATTGCAGTGACACTGCCCACAACCAAGTTAATAATGGCTTCAACTTGTTCTGGTTTTAAGTCCTCACCGGGTTTAAGTTCCAGCATCACTGAAGCAGAAGGCGCTTCGCTATTTTGTCTGACAAATAAGGTTTGGCGAGGTATGGCCAGATGAACCCTAGCATTGGATACCGCATTGAGCGAGATAATAGTACGAATCAACTCCCCCTCAAGGCCATGCCGATAGCGCGCGGTTTCCATAAACTGGCTAGTTCCGAGTGAACTGTCTTCTTTAAGTGAGTCTAGGCCTGTTGGCAGCTTAGCTTTAACACCCTTAGCGGCTAATAACATCCTTATCCTAGCAACCTCACCTTCCGGCACTAATACTTGACCATTTTGTTCTTGCAATCGGTAATTGATCCCTTCAGATTCAAGAACAGAAACGATCTCTCCTGTATCAAACCTCTCTTGCTGACTGTATAAAGGGCGGTAACTTTGTGTTGAACTCCAAAGCGCCACCACAATGATCGCGGCAACAATTGCTGCTAACACCGCGGACAAGACTAAATTTCGTTGGCTGTTAGACCAAAGCTGCTTGAGTTTATCCGTGAAATCTTGAATCCCTCTTTGCGAGGAGGGATCAGAACTCGGCACATTAAGTGCTGCGCCATTGGCGACTTGTGTGGTTAATTCTGACATGGGCTACACCGGCATCTTCATGATGTCTTCAAATGAGGTCACAACCTTGTTACGAACTTGCATCAAGGAATCGAAGGACAAACTCGCTTTTCGACTGGCTATCATGGCACCAACGAGATCGTCACTCTGGCCTGTTTCAACCGCGGTCATTTTCTGACTGGCGACAGATTGATATTGATTCACTGAATCAAGAACATTTACCATGGCATCGGAAAATGACAGAGACGATGTAATATTATGCGTATCGAGAGGGTTCGCTGAGATAGCAGGTTCGGGCTGAATAATGGATTGCATCGCTTCCATTTTAGACAACATTAACTGCTCTGCGCTTATCGCATTATGGATAGGGTGACTTGCCATTAATTTTTCTCCTTTAAGCAGCCGAGCCTATGGCTGACTGTAAATCAATGCCTTGTTCACGCATTGCGGCTAGTTTATATCGTAATGCGCGCGTGGTAACACCAAGGGCATTTGCTGTTTTGGTGCGGTTTCCGCCAAAATGACGCAGTTGTTCAAGGATGTACTGGAACTCTGCCTGCTTTTTGATTTCGACATGCCCCATGCTTTGTGAAGGTGCCGTTTCCTGTGTAGAGGAAAGTAACTCCATTGGTAACATAAGGTCCTGAGCAGTAATGTAATCACCATGGCGCATAACAAGTGCACGTTGAATAACGTTTTCTAGTTCACGAATATTGCCTGGCCAGTTGTATTGACATAAAGCCGTTCTGGCATCATGGGAGAGGTGGCATCGACTACCATCCTGATATTTATTGATAAAGAATTGGCTGATAGGCAAGATGTCTTCGCTTCGTTCTCGAAGCGGAGGCCAATGTAGAGGTAAGACATCTAAACGATAATAGAGATCTTCACGAAACTGACCATTTTTTACCTCCTCGCGCAAATCTTTGTTGGTTGCAGCAATGACTCTAATATCAAGCTTAACCGCTTTGTGGCTACCAACACGCTCTACTTCGCGCTCTTGAAGTACACGCAGTAATTTAGCTTGTACAGATGGTGACATCTCACCTATTTCATCAAGAAAAATAGTGCCCTGCTCAGCCTCTTCAAACTTGCCGCTTTGCGACTGAGTAGCC
The DNA here is from genome assembly GCF_003350295.1 of Vibrio tetraodonis. GTDB lineage: Bacteria > Pseudomonadota > Gammaproteobacteria > Enterobacterales > Vibrionaceae > Vibrio > Vibrio tetraodonis. Next base: position 17,221 of record NZ_QLYY01000028.1, on the reverse strand, counting down.
CCGGTGAAGGCTCCTTTAACGTGTCCAAAAAGCACCGCCTCAAGCATAGACTCTGGAATAGCGGCACAATTGACCGCGACAAAAGGACCGTCTGCCCGAGGTGAGTGCTGGTGAACATATCTCGCAAGAACTTCTTTTCCCGTGCCAGACTCCCCGGTGATGAGAACACTGGCTTTGGTGCATGCGGCTCTGTGGGCTAGTTGAAGAACTTGCTTACTGCGCCAAGATTCAGCAACAAGGTTTGCTATCGGTTTACCGACCACTTCAATGCGGCGAAGTAAACTGAGTAGCTGGCAACTTTCAAACGGTCGTAATAAATAATCAGTCGCACCCGCTTTCATGGTTTCTGCCGCAAGTAACCCTTGGTTTTGCTCGACAATTGCAATGGCGACACCAACTTCGGCCTTTTTATTGTGACAGTGGACAAATTCACGTACACACATATCAGGCAAATTGGAACTCACCAAGGTAATGGCAGTGCTGGGTTCAAGTAATGCACTGCGCCCTGTCCGAACATGAGTCACTCTGTATCCAGACGGCTCGAGTACTTTTATGATCGATTGGGCAAGTTCATCCTTGGGCTCAACTAACAAAATACTTGTGCTTGTCATTTTTAAGCCTCTTCCATGTCGTTAATTGTTTGAGTATTTTGAGGTACTATTTTTTCATCACTGCGAACTAACCTGACGGTCACACGCCGATTCTTCGCCTGTCCTTCGGCCGTATCATTATTCGACACCGGATAACGAGAACCATGTGACCGTATTTGTATCTTTTTTTTCGAAATGCCGTAGCTCGAAAGAACATCAGCGATTGCATTTGCTCTTCGTTCAGATAGAGACAAGTTGTTTAAGTCGGAACCAATATTGTCGCTGTACCCATCGATAAGAATACGGGAAACACTATCGTCTGCATCAAGATAGGTAGTATAGGCATATAAGGTCTTTTGCTGAGTATTATCAAGGCGATGCTCTCCTGCAGGAAAAGAGAAAGTAAGGTCTCTTGCGGTCACATAAGACATATGAGGGAGGCGAGATAAGCACCGCTGAAACTGTGCAAGTGGCTTTTGAATATGGGTAGTTGGAAGTAGTAGAGATTGAAGTTCAGAAACTTGTTTTCCGCTGAAGCTGAGTTTGATCCAATTACCTTGCTTTATCTTATCTAAAAGAAGGTTTATATCTTGATTGAATATCAACTTACCATCCATAATAGGCACATGGTGGCCAATCCCCCTAAAACTATTATTTTCACTCCATGGTTCAGGAGCACTATATAATTCACCATATTTAAAATGGTGATTATTGCCTTCCAAATTAACTTTTAAATTGGTCTTACCTATTTCCTCTGACCGGAAAGAAAACTTCCCATAAGAAAGGCTATTGAAAATTAAACTACACTTTAAGCTACTTCCACGATAAATCCATTTGACTTCATCCATTGGTATTTTTTGCTCAAAGTTTGCCAAAGCAGATGAGAAGTAGAAAATAATAAGAAATAAATATTTTTTTTTGACTTTGATATTCATAACTATTCTTTTAGAACCAACTTATTATTGATGCATTTATTTTTATGGGTATTATTTAGTATGGGCGACTGTAAGAGTCATAATATTTAACCAATAAGCTCAATAGCTTAAACATTTTTCAATCGATGCCGCCAATTATGTAACAAATCAGTAAAAATCATTTAAAACCAATTGAATACAAGAAATTTATATGCATCAGGTTTCAAAATAAGACATTCATCATTTGCATGTATTGCAAACTAACCTGTTTTATTTTTAATGAAAAGATGTGAATTAGGAATTCAAATCAACATATGGAGTAAAGTCACAAATTTAATAAACAAGACTTATTTGCAACAAAAAAATCTATGAATAATGCAATAAATTAAGGTAGAAAATTATATAAGCGATTTGTCATGAAATGGTAAAATATAAATGGAACCTCTCAGAAAAATATCTATTCCAGACTTTCAAACCCTAGGTGTTGAGTCTCTAGGAAAGTCAATTCACATAATTCGAGATAAGCTGGATTATCTAATATCAAGCTCATGCAATATTTTAACCTATGAACTTCAGAACTGGTTAAAATCATATAACATCAAATGTAATATAAATATTGTTTCACTTCACACCTTCTCAGTGGATGAAATGAACAAATCCGTAATAAGTACATTTAGTCATCAGTCTGGCGGTAAGATTTTCACCTCTATTGATACTCCAACCTTAATTAAATTTGCCGATAGTTTTTATGCTACGAAATTAGAGCGAAGCTGTAGTGAGCTTAGTAACAGCGATCTGCGCCTTCAAGAAAAAGTCGGGACCATTATCGCGACTTGGTTGGCACCGCAGAAAATGTGGACTCGGTGTGAATTTGAACCAGCTCAAGGAACGGGGCTGTATGCCTCTATCAGCATCAACTTCGACGATCACCAAGGTAACATCCATATCAAGCTAGATGAAGCACTCGTCGATACGCTAACTCAAGAGTTAGATTTACAACCTAAGGAATCCATGTATCTTCCTTTTTGCCAATCTCTCGAGTCCACACCAGTCAAACTCAACGCTTTACTGTGTCAAAAACGCATGCTCCTTAGTGAACTGTTATCACTAAAGCCCAAGGATATATTGCCCGTAGAGTTACTCTCCTCGGTTCCTGTCAGTATTGGGCAGCAGCATTTATTCAATGGCACAGTCGCAGACAATGACGGTCAACTAGTTTTAATTCTTAACCATGATAAGGAATCTTAGTAATGAGCGAGTCAACGGATATCCCAGCTTTTAATACCGATGAATTAGACTTCGACGATTTTCAACTAGAGGAAACACCTAACGAAGACTTAGATTTCACCTCTCACACTCCAGAACGTGACTTAAGTTTTTTCAAAAACATCCCTGTTACCGTCACATTAGAGGTCGCCAGTAAAGATATTGCTCTTGGCGAGCTGATGAAAGCAGGCTCAGGAAGCGTTATTGAACTTGATAAACTCAATGGAGAACCGCTTGATGTCAAAGTCAATGGTTCATTAATGGGACATGCTGAAGTGGTGGTGGTCAACGAAAAATATGGCCTAAGACTTATTGATGTTGTCGATTCAGCTCTTGCCTCTGCGATTCAGTAAAGGCTAAGACAAAAATGACTAAATCTTCTTCTTTGATGAGGTGGATAGCGCGTATTGGTTGGTTAATTCTCTTCATTGGTTTCCCTTGTGCTGCCAGTGAATCTGGCTTAACCATCCTCTCTGTTACAGATGGTACATCACAGCAAGAATACAGCGTTAAATTGCAAATTCTGCTTTTGATGACTGCGCTAAGTTTTCTGCCTGCTTTTATTCTTATGGCCACCAGCTTCACGCGCATAATCGTCGTACTGGCCATTCTTCGTCAGGCACTTGGCCTACAGCAGAGTCCTCCCAATAGGGTGTTGGTGGGTATTGCTCTGGCACTTTCTTTGCTGATCATGCGACCTGTTTGGACCGATATCTACCAAAATGCTTTCCAACCGTACGATAAAGGTGACATCACTTTAGTAGAAGCCTTTTCGATAGCAGAAAAGCCCGTTAGACACTTCATGCTGGCTCAAACTCAGCAAAACTCGTTAGAGCAAATGATGCGCATCGCTAATGAGCCCTTAGACTCACAAGTTGAGGACATTTCACTGGCTATCATTCTTCCAGCCTTTGTGATTAGTGAACTCAAAACTGCGTTCCAAATTGGCTTCATGCTGTTTATTCCTTTCTTAATCATAGATCTGGTTGTGGCGAGCGTTCTAATGGCGATGGGGATGATGATGCTGTCACCACTGATTATTTCTTTACCCTTTAAACTGGTTGTTTTTGTCTTAGTCGACGGATGGGCCATGACAGTGGGTACCCTATCGGCCAGTTTTGGATAGCAAGGAGATATCATGACACCAGAAATGACGGTTACTCTGTTCTCCAACGCAGTATGGTTAATCATCTTAATGGTTGCGGTATTAGTTTTACCTGGGCTGATTGTCGGACTGGGTATTGCTATTTTTCAGGCTGCCACACAAATCAACGAGCAAACCCTGAGCTTTTTACCACGCTTGCTTGTCACTCTGCTTATGGTGATATTCGCAGGTCACTGGATGCTCAGAAAAATCATGGAGCTATTTGATTACTTGTTCCATAACATTCCAGGAATGATCGGCTAATGGATATTACCTTTGCAGACATTTCACGCATGATTGGCCAATTTTGGTGGCCATTCTTTCGAGTGGGTACAGTGTTTATCTCAATGCCCTTCTTTGGTGATGCTTTGATACCTGTCTGGGTTCGCAGCCTATTAGCGCTATCGATTGTGGTGGTTGCAGCCCCTCTAATGCCTGCAATGCCTGCAGTTGACCTTTTTTCATTCACATCGCTTTATTTGGCTTTTGAGCAAGCAATTTGGGGCCTGTTCTTTGGTCTAATTCTCCATTTACTCTTTAGTATTTTCACCACTCTAGGCCAAACTATTTCAATGCAAATGGGGCTGGGCATGGCCATTATGAACGATCCTGTTAACGGTATGTCGGTCGCCATTCTCGGTCGTTTATTTCTGATCTTCAGTACCTTGTTGTTTCTGTCTCTAGAAGGGCACCTTATTGTTATTGATGTTCTTATCCAGAGTTTCACCTTATGGCCCGTCGGCTCTGGGCTAACCTCTGCCTCACTCAAAGGGGTGATCAACATTTTTGGGTGGATGTTTGCTTCAGCACTCGCACTCGCTCTCCCTGCGATTGTTTCCATGTTACTGGCAAACATCAGCTTCGGCGTCATGAACAGAGCCGCGCCTTCCCTTAACGTCTATGCTCTCGGTTTTCCTATGACTATGCTGTTGGGTTTGTTCAGCGTCTTAATTTCAATTTCTGGCGTGCCAAGTCGTTACACCATATTAGTCAACGATACGCTGAGATTCCTAAACCAATATATGACGGGGGGCGGATGAGCGAATCTTCTTCTCAAGATAAAACGGAAAAAGCCTCACCACAAAAGATTAAAAAAGCGCGTGAACAAGGCCAAGTTCCTAGAGCGAAAGAGTTTACGACCGCCGCGCTATTTCTGGTGGTTGCTGTGTACTTTGATAGTCAAGTCTCCGTTATCTGGAACAATATCGCCGGGATCTTTCGTTTTAATATGTCCCTGACAAGGCAAGATCTAGAAAATCCAATGCAAATGATCGAGCAACTTGGACATAGCCTCGGCGTGATCATTACTTTGCTCCTACCCTTGTTTGTCGTCATTATTTTAGTGACATTAGCCAGCACTATGGTGCTTGGGGGCTGGATGTTTCGAATGGCCAATACGCTACCAAAACTGAGTAAGTTGAACCCTGTTACGGGTATCAAAAGAATGTTTTCGAGCCGTTCCTTGGTTGAGCTTATCAAGTCATTTATTAAAGTTTTGGTTATTTTCTCCATTCTTTATGCCTATTTGAGCAATCACCTTCAACCTCTGCTAGGTATGCAAAGACTGCCTCTTACACAAGGAGTCATAAATGTCATGCAAATCTTGTTCGACGGCCTATTACTGATGGGACTCGCTCTTCTCATATTTGGTGTGTTCGATATTCCTTACCAAAAGTGGGAGCATGGGAAAGAGCTCAAAATGACAAAACAAGAACTAAAAGAAGAGTTTAAAAACAACGAAGGTCGACCTGAAGTCAAGCAGCGCATCCGTCAAATTCAACAGCAATTTGCTCGCCGTAAGATTAATAAAATGGTGCCAGATGCTGATGTCGTGATCACTAACCCTACTCATTATGCTGTTGCGATCAAATATGATTTAAGCCGCTCAGATGCGCCCTTCGTTGTAGCAAAAGGTATCGATGAAACAGCATTGCACATTCAAAGGGTTGCGCGCGATAACCAGGTTGAAATCATCAATACTCCGCCCCTGACCCGTGCCATTTACCACACCACAGCGATAGAACAAGCGATACCAAGTCAGTTATACGTCGCTATTGCTCATATTCTTACTTACGTGATGCAACTAAAAGCATTCAAAACTGGCAAAGGTGAAAAGCCAATGCCTTTACCTCATTTAGCAATTCCTAAGCACTTACAACATTAATCATCCGTTATTAACCCAAGGACACCCGCTCATGCTCAATCGGATAGCACAGATACAAAACTCCACCAAAGGCTATGTCGGTATACCGCTGGTCTTACTCATGATATTGGCGATGGTTATCCTCCCCCTTCCACCATTGTTACTTGATGCACTATTTACCTTTAACATAGTGCTCGCCATTTTGGTTTTACTAGTAAGCACGACAGCTAAGCGACCGTTAGACTTTTCAATTTTCCCAACTATTTTGCTTATCGCTACGCTACTCAGGCTCACCCTCAACGTTGCGTCTACTCGTGTGGTATTGCTGGAAGGTCATAATGGCGGTGATGCTGCTGGTAAGGTCATTCAGGCTTTTGGTGAAGTCGTCATTGGCGGTAATTACGTGGTGGGTATGGTTATTTTTGTCATTTTGATGATCATTAACTTTGTTGTTATTACCAAGGGGGGAGAGCGCATTTCAGAAGTGTCGGCCCGCTTTACGCTTGATGCCTTACCTGGCAAACAAATGGCGATAGATGCGGATCTCAATGCAGGACTGATTGATCAACAAGGCGCTCGTCGGCGCCGACAAGAAGTCGCCAATGAAGCCGATTTTCATGGTTCTATGGACGGTGCATCTAAATTTGTAAGGGGTGACGCCGTTGCTGGTCTATTGATCTTGTTCATCAATATTATTGGCGGTATCAGTATTGGGGTTTTTGAGCATGGGCTTGCCGCCTCTGAGGCTTTTAAAACCTACGCTCTACTGACGATTGGTGACGGACTGGTCGCGCAAATTCCCTCGCTGTTGCTTGCAACCGCTGCTGCAATCATAGTGACTCGCATTAACGATAGTGATAACGCGCTATCAGACACTATGCAAAAACAATTGCTAGCCTCTCCTAAAACCCTGTTTACGGTCGCGGCAGTAATGCTGATTATTGGCATGGTACCAGGCATGCCGCACCTTGCTTTCTTTAGCTTCGCGGCGGCATTAGCTTTTGCAGGTTGGCGACAAAACAAAACTGCTTTTTACGATCCCGAGCTTGAGCAAGTTGAAGTCATGACCCAAGCGATGCAGCAAGACGAAACACCGCTGAGTTGGGAGGATATTCCGCACGTACACACACTTTCTCTCTCGCTTGGCTATCGTTTGGTTCACTTAGTTAACAAAGAGCAAGGCGCACCACTCACCCAAAGAATAAGAGGTGTGAGACGTAACCTTTCAGAGCAAGTTGGCTTTTTACTGCCTGAAGTTCGTATCCGTGACAATCTAAGCCTTAAGCCAAATCAATACACGATAGCCCTAAATGGAGAAGTGATTGAACATGGTTTGATTGAGCCTCAACGCTTAATGGCGATTGCCGTTGGAGAAACCTATGGTGAAGTGGATGGAATTCTTGGCAGCGATCCCGCCTATCAACTACCTGCGGTGTGGATAGAGAACAGTGATAAAGCCAAAGCACTAAATATGGGTTATCAAGTCGTTGATGATGCAACCGTCATCGCAACTCATATAAGTAAAGTCATTAAAACTCATCTCTCAGAGCTATTTAATCACGACGATGTTGATGCCATGATACAAAGGCTCACCCAACAAGCCCCCAAACTAGCTGAAGCTTTAGGGGCAGCATTAAATCCAGCTCAGCAGCTAAAAGTATTTCGTCAGTTACTGCTTGACCAAGTGCCTCTGCAAGACATTAGAACCATAGCCAACACTATGCTTGAGTCATCAGAAAAGACAAAGGACCCAATATTACTGGCTGCCGATGTTCGCTGTGCATTAAGGCGAACTTTGGTTAGTCTCATCGCCGGAAACAACGATGAGCTAAAAGTCTACACCTTATCTGATGAATTAGAACAGATGCTGATGACGTCGCTCCAGCAAGCACAGTCTAATGGTAGTGTGAATCTAGATAGCTTTCCGGTAGAGCCCAATATTCTTGGGCAATTTCAGCAAAACTTGCCTTTGATTAAGCAGCAGCTTAAACAAGCAAGGGCTAGCACCTATTTTACTTGTCATGCCGCAGCTTCGCCCATTACTTGCCAGATATGCTCGTACTTTTTCAGCAGGTTTAGCTGTTTTATCTTACAACGAAATTCCCGAAACTAAGCAAATTAATATTGTCGGAAACTTAGGGTAATCGAGCTAATCTATCGAATCTCAATCTCCATTAATTGGTCCAAACAGGCCAGTTAATGGAATGAATATCACTAAAAACGTCTAATAATCATCAATTTTAATCGAAAGTTAAATTTTTTATTAATTTCAAACAAGCAGCGTCCGCCTCTTGTTAGTGACCAGGGGAAATCCTGAAGCCAACATCTGAGTATTGTTACCAACCAAGGAGACCAAGATGGCTTTATCAATGCACACTAACTACGCATCACTTGTTACGCAAAACACGCTAAGCAGCACAAACGACCTATTGACAACTGCGATGGAGCGCCTAAGTACAGGTATGCGTATTAACTCTGCATCTGACGATGCAGCTGGCCTAACTATCGCTAACAAACTTGAAGCGCAAACTCGTGGTATGTCTGTTGCTATGCGTAACTCTCAAGATGCCATTTCTATGCTTCAAACTGCAGATGGTGCTCTAGAAGAGTTGACTAACATTGCATACCGCATGAAAGATCTTGCAACTCAAGGTGCGAACGGCACAAACGGTACCACTGAGCTTGCTGCACTAAACGCAGAGTACCAAGAGCTTGAAAAAGAAGCTGTACGTATTATGGGAGAAACGACCTACGGCGCAGGTCAAAAGCTACTAACTGGTGGTAAACTCGCTGGAGCAATTGATTTCCAAATCGGCGCATCGGGTAGTGAGAAGCTCACCGTTGATGTATCTGCTGCACTAGGCGGCATCGACTTTACTTCAACTGGTGACCTTACTTCTAATGCTGACTCTAACGCTCAAATCGCCACTGTTGATGGTTTATTCGACCAAATCAACACTGTGCGTTCATCACTAGGTGCCAATATCAACCGCCTTGAGCACACAATTAACAACCTAGCAAATATCTCTGAAAACACAGCAGCGGCGAAAGGTCGTATTACTGATGCAGACTTTGCTGTTGAGTCTTCTAACATGACGAAGAACCAGATGCTGATGCAAGCAGGTACAACAGTACTTTCTCAAACTAATCAGCTACCTGGAATGGCAATGTCTCTACTTCGTTAATAGACATCCATACCCTTCTAATATTTACTCCGTAAACTTGTTACTCCGCATTCTATCATACCCGTTGAATGCCTCAGGTAACTTTGCCCTCAAGCTATGCTTGAGGGCTTTTTTCAATCTTATTGCTGAAAAGATTAATCTCTTTAGGGTCTGTTGACCCTTCATAGTTAAATTTTGTCCAAGTTCTATGCCTTTTAATCGCGGCGCAAGGTCAACAGCCCCTAATTTATGTATTCAATGATCCAAGCGCCTTGGTTCACTGGTGTACCGGGACGCCACGTAAACACTCTGCGTCGGTCTCTATCGAAAGGTTGGAAATCAGCAGCGTACAAGTATTCATTTTGATGGGTGTTTAAAATACGTACCTCACCATTGGCTATGTTTTCAATTTTCCATTGACCTTGAACGGGTGCATGACCTGGTCGCCATGTGAATACTCGTCTTCTGTCTTGATCATAAGGTGCGAAGTCAGCGGCGTAGAGGTATTCCTGTTGATGAATGTTAAATAGGCGGACCGTTCCATTCCCGATATCTTCTAACCGCCATTCTCCACTTGTGACAGGTGTGCCCAGAATCCAGGTGAATACACGGCGACGATCGGCATCAAAAGGTGAAAAGTCGGCTGCGTATAGATATTCTCCTTGATACTTATTGAAAATACGAACTTTAGGTCCTATTGCATTGGGAATATTTATGGTTGTATCTAATGTTGCCCATACTGCTTTGTGATCAGAAATCGGCTCTCCTGAATCATAGTTACCTTGAGCTAAAACCTGAATCGAAGAACAGACGTAATCAACCCATTCATTCTTACACTCTAAAGATGGAAGCTCCTGTTCGGCATGATGGCGATACACATTAAAATCACCTGCAAGAATCACGTTTCTTGTACTCGAAAAGTCCGAAGTATTGAGCCTGTTTTTCACCCAAGCAGCAAACTTGCGCATTCCGGTTCGCTCCCATTGGCTGCCATTCTTATGAAAATTAAACGTATTGTGATAGTGGAACAAATTTAAAGTGTTGCCGTCGCCGATATTCAGGACGACATGCTGAGCATTGCGTTCCCATTTATCCATTGCTGGATCCGTTTGTATCAGTTCACTGTAGGTCGACTTAAAAGGGACTTTAGACAAAATCATGATGCTGGCTGTTTTAACGTTAAAGGATGATGCCGTTGTTGAATTGGTTGTTGTATATACATAAGGGTAGTCAGAGTATTGGTCACGAGTCTTCTGAATGTCATTAACCTCCTGTAGAACAACTACCTCCTCGCCACTTAAGAATTTTTTGAAGTCTGGAATTTTCTCTGTTCTCCCGTTCATATTGAATGACACCACACGTAAATCAGCGTATGTTGAAGCGCTAAAAAAGAACAGTAATGTAAATAATAAATACCAACAATTATTTGTATTTTTCATAGAAAATCTAAGCTCCACAATTAAAATAAATTGAATAGGCTTTCCAAGATGGATATATTCCAGTTTTATTCTATTTACATCAAAGAGGACTGGGAAAGCTAATATAACTTGGATTGCCCAATTCGATACTAGAGGTTAGAAGCAACTGAAAGAATAGACTTCTACTTAAAATAGATTTTTGTTAATATAATTATCAATAGTAGATCTTGGTTCAGGTAATGTCTGAGGAAATGAATTTAAATGGATGATTGATTATTTTATTTCTATGATTTACGTGCCGGATAGGGTTAATTGTAATAAAAATTATTATACCCAAGTATCTCGAGACCACTTGGGTATAGAACCGTATTTCACCTATCACACTACGACATCAACGCGAGTTTCAACTCTGTCGTTGTTTTGGTTAAATACCATAGAAACGCTATCGGCTTCTTGTTTCGACATACGGCGATAAAGACCATCAGACTTATTGCGATCATCACCAGAAATATAGAATTGTGTTGTCAGTAACTCGCGTTTCTGATCAAATACTTTTACATGAATATGGGGTGTTCTTCCTGGGTATACCGTGGGTTTTATGGTTCGGAAATGGTAGTTCCCGTCGGCATCGGTAATGTCGTGCCCAAATCCTTGAAACCCTGTATCATACTTTACATCTCTATCATCACCGGTATGTAAGTACTTGCCACTCACATCACATTGCCATATTTCGATTCTGTGCCCCGCCAGTGGCCGCCCATCTTTCGACAGTATTTTTCCACTCAGATGAATGATCTCACCGCCAGCTTCTTTTACTGCGTTCGACACTTTGACCAAGTCGTTATCGATGTCTGGGAATCGCATGGATGATGGAGGGTAAAACGGTCCCTCTGTGGCACTGGGGGTAAACATTGCAGATACAGCACTTCGTGAATACATAGGCAGCGCAGTTAATGCTGCGAGCCCTTTAACTATGCATCTTCGGCTTACAGATTTCATGATACGGCATTTTCCTTACTTCAATACCAAAACTTATTTGGGTAGTTATAAAACGAATGGGTATACAACAAGAAGTGTAGTTCAGATCAAACACAAGACATCACGTGCACCATTACAGAAATCTGACATTGAAGATGAGAAAATAGTTCAGTAAAAAAGATTTAATAAACGAATATTATGTAATTCTGCTATTCTAAATAACGAATATCCAATTGAATTATTGAAATTTTTCTAAATAAAAAAACCAGTCGATAACTTGAAAATTTTGAAGAAATGATATGTTTCGCAAGGAGATTTATTAAAAAATAGAGATTCAAGATATTGCTTCCTGTTGTTGAGTTGCATATGTAGGATTTGTCGTATTATTTGTCTTGTTGCACTGAAATGCTATTTCAAAGTTGAAAAATGAATAATAACTCACTAGGTTATTTCTTTTTTAACAACCAATGAAAATAGCAGGGACCAAATGAAAATAAACTTTAAGAAAACTAGGGCATATTGATCTTTCGTGAGTATTTTTTGAACAGCTCGATGCCGTTAATACCATAGTTTGTGATAAAGGATATGACAGCGAACCTTTTCGTACGTTTGTTAAGGAACATGGCGGAGAAACGGTAATAGCTAAACGCCATTACGGGTAAGATATAGACAAAGCCAGTATGGATTGGTGCCTGTACAAGTATCGTCACCTGGTTGGAAATGCCTTTGCGAGAATTAAGCATTATCTTGCTATTTTAGTTAGATACGACAAGCTAGAAAGGAATAATGCCAGCATGTTATCGCTGGCATTAATGTTAATGTGGCTACCGATATATTACTGAATACTAAATGTACAGCAAAGATCAACACGCCCTAGAATTAGGTCAATTTATTTTCTGCTCTAGAGCGCAGTATTCATTACCATCATCACATTGTAACGAAACCCCTGATCCTAAGATTAAAGGATGATTTTCTCTACCATGACCAATAGCTGGATAATAATAAACTGGCTTGTTGAATTTTTTAGCGAATTCAGCAATCACGGTTTTATATATGAGCCTGTTGGCATCATCGGCTTCTAAAGGATAATACTGACCGAACACGATACCGCTGACATTGAAATCATTCAAAAAGAGCAACTGTTGAAGCGACCTATCAAGCTGGCGATAAGACACACCTACATCCTCTAGAAACAGAACTTTTCCATTAAAATCTGGCGAAAATCGAGTGCCAATCGTTGCTGCAACAAGTGTATGATTACCACCAACCAATACGCCTTCCACGGGTGTCATTTCTGCAGCTTGGTTCATCGGCAATATTTGATCATAGTAAATACCGTCGGTGTGAATGCGATCAATGTTTGGTATAGGTTCCATGTCATTAATACGAGGCTTTGAGTCACCAGAGGGATCGACCTGTGTGTCCAGCACATTTGCATTAAGCATTGCCACAACACCGTGCAACGAATTCCAACCCAATTTCTCATTCAAATAGTTATGGATCGCAGTCACGTCACTAAAACCAACAATTATTTTGGGTTTTGCTTTGACTAATTGGCTATGTGCTTGCTCTAAATATGGGAGAAGATTCATTGCCCCCCCTCCACCTAAAACAAACCAAACCACATCAATATCATCATCGAGTAAGGCATCGATTAAATGTTTTGCTCTCGATCTGTCACTGCCAACATAACCAAAATCTGAGACAAATTGATTTAAGTACTTTGTAGAAACTTGGTAATGACACTCCGTCAATGATTCTTTAATTTTATCTACTTTTTGGACATTATATTTAGACGACACTGAGACTAAAGCTACTTTTTTGTAATCGGCAGAAAATGAAGGGGATGAGCCAATAAAAAAAACTAATAATACTAAAATTACTCTATACACTTACAAACCTCGTTACTATTTATACTATATGTTTTATTTAATTCTTTACAAATCTATTATTTATAATGTTATAAACTTTCTGTCATTAATTGCCAATTAATCACTTAGTACGCTTACTAGCCACAATCTTAGTAGTAAGGGAACATCAATACAGGTCTAGTGCACCCCAGAATCTAGCTTAATCATTGTTTTTATTAATTTAATAGGAATAAAAGAAAACCATCAAATTACCACATCAATAGTGAACAATAACTCAGGTAAACACCTGATATTTAGAGTAGTAAAAGTCATTTATATAGAGCAATGTTCATGGTTTTATTTTCACTATTTAACTTTGCTTAATTAGATCTTTTATTATATTTTATTGCATGACGTAATAATGATTTAACTTTATATTAAAATTTAAAAAAAACTTATCATAAATTTAATCTTGTCAACATATTACACTTAAATAGGAAACAATAATGGCAATAAAAAACTTGGTCACATCAATATAGTCGTTGAGGATATTGATGAGGCATCTAAATACTATTGCTCACTGCTTAAAGGCACACCCGTTCAACGCTTCGATCATTTTAGATTTGACGAAGGTCATACTGATATCGGTTAAAGCCCTTTAGACACTCTCGACCAAAAACACCCAGCGCTACTTTCCACGTGGCGCTTTTTCGCTATCGCTCCGAAGTCATACATACTTCTCCAATCAATAATCACTGCAACTAATGATCGTGGTTAACTTTGAACAATCTAAAAGACTTAAAACTACTTATCATGCCAATATGAAAAAAAATAGGAGTATTTACCTACTTTGGGCTAAGGCCAGTATGTTCTCTTTTGAAATTTCTGCCTCAAGCTCTGTCTTTGCTTGATTAAATATTTCATCTACCGATGAGCAAGTAAGTAGCTTTCCATTGACAGAGATATTAATTTTCTTACAATATTCATCAACTATGCTATTCAACTCACGATGTATAGCGATAAACTGCTTTTGAGTTAAAGAATTTCTTACATTCTTGCGCAAGTCTTTAAATTCAAAACTCAATGTAATATCAGTCAAGTTATATTGACCCAACTCTGTCATGGTAGCACTCTCTAGCGCACTTTTACCAGCCCCCGAGCTTACATTTAACCAAGTGGACACTTCACCTAATACTGAACGTTTCCTATCTTCAGATGCATATTTGCGTGCCAATTGGGGGAAAGCTCTGCAAGATACAAATCCCATTTACGGGCAGCATAACTAATCAAATGCTGATTGACTGCATCTTTTTTGGTCTCCAATTCCTTATCTTGCCTTTGCTTCTCAGCTTGTGATGGTTTAAACATACTCAAGGCTCTGCTCTTAAACCCCACCTCTTTTTCTTTCCCTAGATCTTCAAAGGCCTTTTCGCAAGCTGATTTTACGATCCTAACGCCGTCACGACTGAGCCAGAATTTATCCGAAATGACAGCAGGATCAGGATCGTTGGCCCCATCAAGATCACTAAACGAGCTGTTTCTGGTGAGTTTCACTGTGTCCTCAACAGGATCTGTTAATTGGTCGGACAAATTATATTGGCAAGATCGATGAAATAAGTGTGTAGATGGAAACCAACTCATAATACGGCCTCATTATGTTTAGCAATCGTTACTAATAAAGAGTTTATCTTGGTGGTGAACCCTTAGTTCCCAGTGAAACTAGCACTTAACCGGATACGATTTAATCAGGTGAAACCCTGACATTATTCGCTAGAAACTTATTTGATCTTATTTTCTACCCAAGACCTAACTTCATCTCACAATTTGCTTAGGCCAGTTATTCTAACACTCGACCCAAAATCATTAATGACTATTCTACAACCTCCCAACAAGAGTCAAATAGACACTTGAAGTCATAAAGACACTAATTAAAATAGTCATAATGACACTTAATTTGTAAGGAAAACCATTATATACATAGATTTAGAACATGGCATGAAATATGTAAGTTAACTATCAGAATAGGAGACTTTGCTATGAAATTTGAACATAAACATTACCAACCTAATAGTATTTCAGAAAAGATTGCGTTGCTGGTAACCAAGCTGCTTAAAAAGACATTAAACCTTTTCTACGGCGGTAAGTATGCTCGACGGGCTATGTTACTTGAAACCATTGCAGCCGTACCCGGTATGGTCGCTGGTGTATTTAATCACCTCAAAGCACTACGCAGAATGAAAGACGATGGTGGTTGGATAAAAGAGCTACTTGACGAAGCCGACAACGAGCGCATGCATTTGATGATATTTTTACGCATTACTAAGCCTTCAATCTTAGAACGTGCGTTAGTGATGTTGATACAGTTCTTCTTCGTTTTAGTGTACGGCGTCATTTACCTTCTCTCTTCAAAAACCGCACACCGTATCGTTGGTTATTTCGAAGAAGAAGCCTGTAACAGCTACAGCGAATTTATCGAAAAGGTATTGGATGGCACAGTTGAAAACTCCCCCGCTCCAGAGGTCGCTGCTCGCTATTACCAGTTGGGTGAAAATGCAATGTTGTTAGATGTATTGGAGTGCATCCGCCAAGATGAGGCCAAACATAGAGATAAGAACCATGACATTGCTGATGCCTACAAATTTCAAGACCTTCCAGAACATCAAAGCTAAACAGTATTGGAGGCAGTATGACAATAAACAATCACCATATTGATGAAGCTGAATTTGGACTTTCAGTGGGTATTTCACACTTGATGATAGAAAAAGGAGAACTTTTCTATGCCTCTATACCGGCTCAGAGTATTGAAAAAAATTGGCAGCACTGCACCGCTCAACCCCCTGAGCCAATAAGCTCGCTAAGGATGCAAGCTCGTAAACCAAGTAGGTGTGCATCATGGTTATCTGCCTTAGCTAAAAAGCTATTTTCATAAACAGTACTACAAATGGGGAAAACAAAAATGAGCAAGCCGATTGTCATCATCACGAGAGCGCATTCAAGCATGAAGTCGGTGTTGTAGACACCCTTTCATTACCAAAAACAAACTATCCAGATAGATAAACACCCTAATAAATAACAATAAATGGAAAAACATGATTACTATTACTCCAAGCTCACTAAACGTTACCATAGACTTACTGCTATCGATTTACTTCAATCATCATTCAGTTTTTTATCATGACTACCATCGTACCCATTAAGTCATTGATTTTAAAGCATATACAGCAATGGGAGATGAAGGGGACTCTCGAGAATATAATTATGAACTGGTTCTAGTTGGAACAAGTAACCTTAAGTTCAATATGATTGATGACAAAGTCAGGCTTGCTCCATCAAGCAAAGACGACTTTGATAACACGGCTTCGGATGTGATGAGTATGCCACCTGAGATAGCCAAATATAGTTTTTAGTCACTGACTGCCATTATACTTTATATGTTTAAGGCCTGACACACATCGTCTAATGCCGATCGGTTTAGAGACTTGAACGATCCTGGGATCGTATGATAATCCCCACTAACTTTGTTAGTGGGGATTTTTCTATGTTGGCTGAAGAGTTAGTTCTAGCTCATGATACTATTGAAGATGGCAAAAATTATGAGTCTGTAATTAATGCCATTCAACTTGAATGGATAGAGCAAGCTCTCTATGAAACATCTAAAGCGAGTATCAGAAGGCGTCGGCTACCAGCCCAACAAGCCGTATGGCTCGTCATTTGGATGGGATTGCAGAGAAATAAATCCATTAAAGAGGTTTGC
>NZ_QLYY01000027.1 GCF_003350295.1 Vibrio tetraodonis | reverse complement strand
ATTTTGCTTGCCTATAATTTAGTACGTTTAGAAATGATTCATATTGCCGAAGATGCCAATGTAAGCCCAACTCGGGTTAGCTTCACAGCAGCAATAAATTTGATAGATGCCCAGTTGCGCTGGCTAGCGCTCAGCCCCGATGGCACTTTACCTGTCAGGCTCAAACAAATGCGAGAGAGCATCAGCCATTTCATTTTGCCAGATAAAAGAAAGGACCGAACGTTTCCACGTTCAGTCCTCTTTGTTCGGGCCAAATATCCATTTAGATATAAGTGTTAATACTTATCCGAACGGCATTACAGACACTTGTCTGGGCTTTTTCATATGAGTGATATCACATTGCTCAATGTGTGTGGGTTAGTTATCTGTCTCATAATGCTGTGAGATATTAGCGCTTGTTGCTATCATTTTTTTCTATCAAATTAATATAAACATTTGAAATTTAAAGTTTTATATATTTATCTCTACAGGTGGGTGTTTTTTTTCTTCATCTAGATTGCGTTAATTTTGTTAGAAGTTAGAGTAATCAAATCTGCTGAGTATTCACCTGTATCACTCAGGAAGTGTAGTAAGCAGGAAGCCTACATGATAGGGATGATCGCTTTGTCTGAGGGTTTAGACAATGAAAAGGATCAGGCTAAGGAAAAGCCCAGAGACAGGAAGTGAAAGGATGATTAAAATTCACTAGGATGGTGAAAAACAACATCTTTGGCAAGGAAAGCGTTAATAACAAACGGACATTTAACGCAAGTATATCACTGCGTATTATTGCCGCACGGCAAGCTTAGAGAGCGATAGGTATTTCCTATCGCTTTTTTATTTCAACCAGATATATAGTGTCTAAAACTCAAAATGATTTGCCAGTGTAGCTTGGATACATCATACAATCTGGGAGTCTACCAACTCAGCGCTTTATTATAACGAGCTCTCTAAACCCCAGACGCTGCTTTACTCGCGGTGAATATTTTTCACAACTGATGATTATTTGCCCAATAATACTCCACTCTGGCGTCAGTTTCTGGTATGTTTCGCATCCCTGTTTGAGGATGCCATCATGAATTACTGCCCACTTTGCCATAGTTCCGCACTCTTGGATTATTATCAGGATAAACATCGTGCTTATCTTCAGTGTCAAGAATGTGAACTAGTCTATGTGGATCCTGAACAAAGATTGGATGCAAAAGCGGAAAAAGCCCACTACGATCTGCATGAGAACGATCCAAATGATGCTGGCTACCGTAACTTCTTATCAAGGATCGCCGATCCTATGTTAGAGCGCATAAAGCCTAGCTCAGAAGGGCTAGATTTTGGCTGTGGCCCTGGTCCGACGTTGTCTTTGATGTTAGAAGAGCAGGGACATAAAATGTCTTTGTACGACCTTTATTATTACCCTAACTCTGAGGTATTGGCGCGTACTTTTGATTTTGTGACTGCCACGGAAGTGATTGAGCATCTCTATCATCCAGATAAAGTATGGCAGCAATGGTTAAATTTAGTTAAGCCTGGTGGCTGGATTGGCCTGATGACCAAGATGGTTATCGATGTTGAGGCGTTTGCAAAATGGCACTACAAAAATGACCCAACTCATGTGGTCTTTTTTAGCCGCAATACGTTTAAGTATTTGGCTGAGCGGGATAAGCTCAAACTCGAATTTGTTGGAAATGATGTAATTCTACTGAGGAAACCCCAGTAATGAGCCGTAGTAAAAAAGTAAAATCAGGTGGTAATGGCGATCTGATTGTAGTGCGTAACCGGACCCAAGCTGATGTTGAAGGGCGTTTGCGCAAGAAAGATAAAAAGCGCAAAGGATTAAAAACCGGAAATCGTAATTCAGAAGCGAAAAAGCAAGCGCATACATCGTCTGGTCAAGCAAGTGATCCACGTTTGGGCAGCAAAAAGAAAATTCCACTGGTAGTGGAAACGGTCAAAAAAACGACCAAGGCACAGCGCCGTCTAAATGCAGAGCAAGAATTAGACATGTTGGAAAATGATGCTCAGCTTAATGTTTTGCTTGACCGTCTTGATAATGGTGAAAGCCTAGGTGCTGGTCTACAGAAGTACGTTGATGAAAAACTTGCTCGTATCGAAGTACTGATGAAACAGTTGGGTATTTATGTCGAAGATGATTCCGAGGATGAAAACTTAACCTTGGGTGATGATGTATCCTCTGCTGAGAAGAAAGCGACTGAGCAATCGTTATCTGATGACGAGTTACTGTCACAGTTTGAAGATCTCGATCTGAATCAGTTTAAAGGGTAGAGCGTTTGATGAATGTAACCTTATTAGCCATAGTCGGTGGAGTCATTATTTTCGCTTTAGCGTCTTATGCCGGTTACCTTCTGCTCCAATTAAAGAAGCAAAAGGAATTGCAGCAGCATCATGCCAAATTAGCCATTGATAAGCGCAATGCTAATATTTTCGAAAACGTACGTATTTTATGTATGGCTGGTATTCAGGGCCAATGTGATTTATCGGAAATAAGTATCCGTGTGTACAACATTATGGATTATGTGCAGGGAGAAGAGCGGGTTGATTTTGATAAAGAATTTCCGGCAACGTCAGAACTCTATCATTTGGTAAAAGATATGGCTCGCGGCGATGATAGGCAACAACTGGCTAAAAAAGAGCGTATGAAGCAAAACCTTGAACGGCACAAGGCAGAGTCACGCCTAGAACAAGCTGTTATCGAGGAACTAAAACAGCTACAAGAGAAAGTTCAACCACTCAACAACCAAATTAATATTCAGATGGTATAGCAATAGCAAGGCAGCGTGTTTTGGGTAAGTGATCGAGTTATCAGTTCTCACTATTACTGCCTTATAAATACTGAGCTTGCCTTTGTTCTTCAAATGTATGTGGCAGAATAAGCGGAGTATTAGCGCGGTTACTCAGACCGCCTGCGTATGATTTCACAAACGGAAGGACACTATGTCTCAGCCAGTCGCTGCAAGCCAACAAATAGTTTGGGATCAAGCCGTACTTGATAAGTATAATTACGCTGGTCCTCGTTATACGTCTTATCCCACAGCGCTAGAGCTTCATGAGGCGTTTACTATTGCTGATTACGACATGGCTTGTACTGAGTATCCAGAGCGTCCATTATCTCTATACATCCACATTCCGTTTTGTCACAAGCTTTGTTATTACTGTGGGTGTAATAAAGTTATCACACGCCATGCCCATAAAGCCGATCAATATCTGGATGTTCTTGAGCAAGAAATTCTTACGCGGGCGTCACTGCTGCAAGGGCGTAGAGTGACCCAGCTTCATTTAGGCGGTGGAACCCCCACTTTTCTTAGTAAGCAGCAAATTAGCCGCTTGATGAACACCTTAAGGGCTGAGTTTTGTTTCGAAGATGACGCTGAAATAAGTATTGAGGTGGACCCTAGGGAAATCGAGCTGGATACACTAGATCATCTTTGCCATCAGGGATTCAACCGTTTAAGTATTGGTGTCCAAGACTTTGACAAGCAAGTTCAAAAGTTAGTAAATCGTGAGCAAGATGAAGCGTTTATTTTTGCTTTGGTCGAGCGAGCGAAAACGCTTGGTTTCCGTTCAACAAACTTAGACCTTATTTATGGTCTGCCCAAACAGACACGAGAGCGCTTTGCTAACACATTGGCTCAAGTGTTAGACCTGCAACCAGGCCGTTTGTCTATATTTAACTATGCTCACATGCCGCAACTGTTTGCCGCTCAGCGTAAAATTAAAGATGAAGACTTGCCCAAAGCACAGGAAAAGATGGATATTCTTCAAGATACTATCTCGACCTTAACCAAGGCAGGCTATCAGTATATTGGTATGGACCATTTTGCCAAGCCCGATGATGAGCTGGCTGTTGCTCAGCGTCATGGTGTTTTGCATCGTAACTTCCAAGGTTATACTACACAGGGTGAGTGCGATCTCGTGGGCTTTGGCGTGTCTGCGATTTCCATGATTGGAAATGCCTATGCTCAGAATCAAAAGGATTTGAAGACCTATTGTGAGCAAGTGTTTTCCCATAGACATGCACTTTGGAAGGGCTTATCTCTTGATAGTGATGACTTACTACGCCGTGAGGTCATTAAACAACTTATTTGTAACTTCAAACTTGATGTCAGCACAATTGAGTCGGAGTTTGGTATCCGGTTTGGCGATTACTTTAAAGACGATATTAAACTGTTACAAACCTTCATTGACGATGAATTGGTTGAGATGACGGAAAAGGAGCTACTGGTCACTCTTCGTGGACGGCTGCTTATTCGCAATATTTGTATGTGTTTTGATAAGTACTTGCGCATCAAGGCGCGTCAGCAGCAATTTTCCAGAGTCATATGATTTACCCTATCTAGATACATCATTGATAAAAGCTAGGAAACAATATAAGTGCTTTGCGCGACTTGCCACAAAGCTTTGACTAGTGGGTTGTCCCACTGGGAACGTTTGCAACATACCCCAAGCTTGAACGGTTTGATTGAAGCGACTTTCAATCTGTGAATCTTTTCTTTGACTGGACTATTATTGATCACCACGTCAGGGGCAATGCCCACGCCACAACCTAGCGCCACCATGCTGACAATAGCTTCATGCCCTGAAACATGAGCATAGATATTTGGTTTTATTTTCATTGATCTAAACCAAGTGTTGGCCCGTTCTCTTGCTGTACCTGACTCTGGGATGATAAAGGGTATTTGGGTCCAATCTGGTTTAGCTTCTTGCAAAGCTTGAGTAAGACTACTGATACCCGCGGGCGCGATAACAGACAATGGAATTTCACTTATCGTTTCAAACTTTAGTTTAGCGGGCAGTTGGTCGGGCTGTGCTGAAATGGCGACGTCAACTTCATCACTGAGTACTTTGTCTATTGCTTGCGCAGGATCCCCCGTTGATAATTTAAACTCAATAAAAGGATGTCGTAGGCGAAACTCAGACAGTAGTTCGGGAAGATGACTATAGCTGGCAGTGACAGAACAAAATAAACGAATCTCGCCTTTGAGCTCCTGCTCCTCATCTTGCAATTGAGAGTAAAAACTTTGCCACTCAGTTATTATTTTCAGCGCGACAGGCATTAATTTCTTTGCAGCAGGGGTAAGCTCGACGCTGCGGTTATCACGCACAAACAGTTCCTGCCCTGTTTCTGACTCTAGCTTTTGTATCTGCCTGCTAAGAGCTGAGGGACTGACATGCATGGCAGAAGCCGTTTTGGCAAAGCTTTTACTATCACACAAGTGAATAAAGAGTTGTAAGTGCTTTATGTTCATAAATAGCTGGTTCCATGTTGCAATTTTTGCAATAACTACTTGTGAATATATCACTTTAAGCAAGCTTGTGTCTGTTTTAGTATCGAGATATTCGGTGATTAGAGACCGACCAAAGCGGATATATCTTTAAAGGAGAGCCGACATGGCTAACTATTTCAATACACTAAACTTACGAGAGCAGCTAGATCAGCTTGGCCGCTGCCGTTTCATGGATCGCAGTGAGTTTGCAACAGAAGCTGATTACCTAAAAGGTAAGAAAGTGGTCATTGTTGGCTGTGGTGCTCAAGGTCTAAACCAAGGCCTAAATATGCGTGATTCAGGTTTGGATGTGTCTTACGCATTGCGTCAAGCTGCTATCGATGAGCAGCGTCAATCTTTTAAAAATGCGCAAGAAAATGGTTTTGAAGTAGGCAGCTACGAAACGCTTATACCTCAAGCTGATTTAGTGGTTAACCTTACCCCAGATAAGCAGCACACCAATGTGGTAGAAACGGTTATGCCACTAATGAAAGAAGGCGCTGCACTTGGTTACTCGCACGGTTTTAACATTGTTGAAGAGGGTATGCAGATCCGTAAGGACTTAACCGTTGTTATGGTCGCGCCTAAATGTCCAGGTACCGAGGTTCGCGAAGAGTATAAGCGTGGTTTTGGTGTTCCTACCTTGATTGCAGTGCACCCAGAAAACGACCCTAAGGGCGAAGGTTGGGATATTGCCAAAGCATGGGCTGCTGGGACTGGTGGCCATCGAGCAGGTTGTCTAGAGTCTTCATTTGTTGCTGAAGTTAAGTCTGATCTTGTGGGTGAGCAAACTATCTTGTGTGGTATGTTGCAAGCGGGTTCCATTGTTAGCTATGAGAAAATGGTCGCTGAAGGCATTGATCCAAGCTTTGCAGGTAAATTGATTCAGTACGGTTGGGAAACCATCACTGAAGCGCTTAAGTTTGGCGGCATTACACATATGATGGATCGCCTATCAAACCCAGCAAAAGTTAAAGCATTTGAGCTTTCTGAAGAGCTGAAAGAGCTTATGCGCCCTCTTTATAATAAGCATATGGACGATGTTATTACTGGGCATTTCTCTAGCACCATGATGGCTGACTGGGCTAATGATGATGCAAACCTACTTGGTTGGCGTGCTGAAACTGGTGAGACTGCGTTTGAAAACTATCCAGCTGGTGATGTAGAGATCACTGAGCAAGAGTACTTTGATAAAGGAATATTGCTAGTTGCTATGGTTCGTGCGGGTGTTGAGCTTGCATTCGAAGCTATGACAGCGTCTGGTATTATTGATGAGTCCGCATACTACGAGTCACTACACGAGCTGCCACTTATTGCGAACACAGTAGCGCGTAAGCGTCTGTACGAAATGAACGTTGTTATCTCAGATACGGCAGAATATGGTAACTACCTGTTTGCTAATGTCGCTACCCCGCTATTGCGCGAGAAGTTCATGCCATCAATTAACACAGATGTGATTGGTAAGGGTTTGGGTGAGACCTCAAATCAAGTCGACAATGCGACTCTGATTGCTGTGAATGAAACGATCCGCAATCACCCAGTAGAATACATTGGTGAAGAACTGCGCGGTTACATGACGGACATGAAACGTATCGCTGTGGGCGGTTAATTCATCTTATGAAAAGGCGCATAAACTGCGCCTAATATAGACTCCAGACAGACTGGAGCAATAAATACAAGATAATACACAACATCTAATGCAAAAGGCTTGGTCGATTGAGACCAAGCCTTTTTATTGTTTATGAAACGCTCTCGTGCGCTTATTTCTCTGCTAGTTTATCTTCTAGCTCGGTAAGCTTTTGTTCCATCGCGGTCAGCTTCTCGCGGGTACGCATAAGAACTTGAGTCTGTACATCAAACTCTTCACGGCTCACCACATCTAGCTTGTTTAGCTGGCCTTGAATCACTTGGCGAATTTTCTGGTCGACATCAGCACCTAACTCTTTTACAGGAGTAGGCATGGAGTCATGAATTTGTTTCGCGATCTGCTCTAATTTCTTGGGGTCAAACATGTCAAAAGCTCCTTTACGTTTGTTTCTATTTTACGTAATTGGCTAAAGAAAGTCGCTATGAGAGCGTCAGTTATTGGCGTAAAGAATAAAAAAGGCCACCTCAAAGGGCGGCCTTAGTTTCATATTTTGGGATTATTTTTTATCAGCCAGTTGGCGATGAGCGGCTTTTGCTTCATCGATTCGAGCCAACTTCTCTAAGTCCTTGTCTTCAACAAAAACCGGAAGCGGTTTATGTTTTTCGGCAAGGTAGCTGTATATTACAGGCAGAACAAATAGGGTAAACACAGTCCCTATCGCAAGCCCTGCGACAATAACAATACCAATGCTAAAGCGCTGGGCTGCTCCTGCTCCAGATGCGTACATCAGAGGAATTAGACCCGCGATCATGGCTGCCGTGGTCATTAGGATTGGGCGCAGACGAACTTTGGCTGCCGCCATCACTGCGTCAATTTTACCTAACTTATTATGCAGCTGCTCTTCTTTGGCGACCTCACAGATCAAGATACCATGTTTGGTAATCAAGCCCACTAGGGTTATTAGCCCGACCTGAGAATAGATATTCATCGATGCCGCCCCCCATGCTAGAGATATCAAAGCGCCGCAGATAGCGAGAGGCACGGATACCATAATCACCAGTGGATCTTTTAGCGACTCAAATTGAATTGCTAAGACTAAGAAGATGATCGCTAGTGCCAACCCAAAGGTGGCATAAAGGGCGCTACCTTCAGTAACAAACTGGCGAGATTCACCCATATAATCATGGTTATAACCGCTTGGTAGTTTGTTGTTTGCTATGTCCTCGAACCAATTAATAGCATCACCCATTGCAGTGCCTGGTGCTGGAGCAGCACTTATGGTTGCTGAGTTTAGCTGGTTAAAGTGAGGTAAGGAGCGTGGCTCTGCCACCACATCAATGGTTATTAAGTTACTAAGAGGGAGCGCTTTACCATCTGCACCTTTAACATAGTAGTTTTTCATTGATTCTGGGTTAAGGCGCCACTTACGTTCCACCTGAGGGATCACTTCATAAGAACGACCATTGAGATCGATACGATTCACATAGCCATCAGACATCATAGTGCTTAACGTGGTACCAATATCTTGCATGGTTACCCCATAGGCACCGGCTTTATCCTTATCAATTTTGATTTTCATCGTCGCTGAATCATAGTTAAGATCCAATTCAGAATAGACAAACATAGGGTTAGCGCTCACTTCAGTGAGGATGTCGGTCGCTACGGTAAATAAACTTTCAAACGCATTCGGGGTGGTGAGTACAAACTGAATGGGTAATCCAGAGCCTGCTCCCGGTAACTCCGCCATCTGAAATGCGATTACTGCCATTCCTGGAACTTCTTTTACCAGTTCGGTTACTCTATTTACAACTTCGTTTTGTCCAGCTTCACGTTCACTCCAAGGGACCAAAGAAGCAATACCAAAGGCTTGATTCGAGCTAGGCACACCGGTAAAGACCTGTGCATAGGCCACTTCTTTTTGATCCGATAGAATAGTATTGACGTCATTCATGGTGTTTTGCATGAAGTCGAGGTTTGCATTTGAGGGCGCTGTGCCCATCAGCATTACAACGCCTTTATCTTCCGAGGGAGCGAGCTCACTTGGAATAAACTTAAATAGCAAAGGTAAGCTGGCAAAAACAATCACCGCAAAACCAATGACCACTGGTCGATGGAGCATCACAGCGCTAAGCATTTTCTCATAGCGCAGAGTCATATTGTCGAGCACATGGTGAACTTTTTGCTCAAATTTGCTTGGCTCCTCATTGGCCTTAAGCATTTTAGAACACATCATGGGTGATAGGGTTAAGGCTATGATGCCTGATACAAATACCGATCCTGCAAGTGTTAAAGCAAACTCTTTAAACAAGGAACCGGTAATGCCTCCCATAAGCGCTATTGGTGCGTAGACCGCGCCTAGAGTTAAGGTCATAGCGATAACTGGAACTGCAATTTCCCTCGTTCCTATAATGGCTGATCTAAATGGTGACTCGCCAAGTTTGATATGCCTATCGACGTTTTCTAGAACGACGATAGCATCATCAACCACCAAGCCTATCGCAAGAACCATGGCCAGTAGCGTCATTAAGTTCCATGAAAAGCCCATGGCTTGCATCACCATAGCGACACCAATCAATGACAATGGAATAGTGACTATGGGAATTAAAACGGCGCGAAACGAGCCTAAAAACAGAGTAATTACCACAAGTACAATTAATGCAGCTTCAGCGATAGTATGAATAACTTCATTAATTGACTCATTGATAGCAATGGTTGAGTCATACATCACGTTCATTTTGATGTTGCTCGGCAGATCTTTCTCTAACTGAGGAAGCATCTTGTGTACATCAGCGGCAATATTGATTGGGTTAGCCGTTGGCGCTGCGTTAATCGCGGCAACGACAGCCTCTTGACCATTGGCGCTGGCGCGATAGGTATCATGGCTCTTTTCAAGCGTTACCTTAGCTATATCC
Source organism: Vibrio tetraodonis (assembly GCF_003350295.1). GTDB lineage: Bacteria > Pseudomonadota > Gammaproteobacteria > Enterobacterales > Vibrionaceae > Vibrio > Vibrio tetraodonis. The sequence goes on along the minus strand of NZ_QLYY01000027.1, from coordinate 55,326 downwards.
CCCAAGCGAGTAACCTTGCCCATATCAGAGCTAACCACCAAGTTTCTCAGCTCTTCCTCATTAGAAACTTGAGTGTCTGCGCTGCCGTTGTAAAGAACAAACTCACCTACCGCTTGGCCTGCGGCTGACTGGTAGTTGTTAGCATCCAAAACACCCATTACATCATTTGCGGTTAAGCCAAAAGCTGCCATTTTAGCTGGGTCAAGCCAGACACGTAGTGCATATTTAAGGCCGCCGTAGAGGTCAATTTTAGAAACGCCATTAACGGTAAAGAGCTGTGGATTAACTACTCGCTCAAGATAATCAGTGATTTGACTCGATGATAGCTCATCACTGGTAAAGCCAATATACAAAACCGCAGTCGTTGAACCTGTTGACATGGTTACAGTCGGGTCTTCTGCTTCTTTCGGCAGCTGAGAGCGAACCGAGTTGGTTTTGGCCAAAATATCAGACAGGGCCGAGTTTGGGTCAGTGTTCAACTTCATATTGACGGTAATAGTAGAAGTACCGAGTTCAGAAGATGAAGTCATGTAGTCGATATTATCAGCTTGAGCTACGGCTTGCTCTAAAGGCTGAGTAATAAAGCCTTGAATCAAATCAGCACTGGCTCCGTAGTAGCTAGTGGTCACCGTGACTACGGTGTTAGTCATTTCAGGGTATTCGCGTACTTGCATTTTGAACACGGCTTGCAAACCAAGCAGCGCGATCAAAAAGCTGACTGATACCGCTAAAACTGGACGTTTAATAAAAACATCAGTAAAGCGCATGAGGCCTCCAGATTAGAGCATAGGTGTTTCAGCTGGTGGAGTAGTGGCATCGCTTTCTACTACACGCACTTTTGCATCGTTGCTGAGGCGCACTTGACCTGATGTGACCACCATGTCGCCTGGTTTAACGCCTTCTAGAATATGAGCAATATCTCTTACTCGCTCACCGACTTTAACCACTTGCTGTTTGACGCGCTTTTCCCCATCTTGCTCGGAGATGATGTATACATTGTCACCATAAAGAGTAAAGGTGATAGCGGTTTGTGGTAGGGTTACTTGGTTTTCCATGATTGGCAGTATGATGTTAGCCCTAGCAAACATCCCGCTGCGCAGCTTTCCATGACTATTTGGAATGTCTGCTTGCACTTGAATCAAGCCACTTTGTACGCTAACCGCAGGCTCAATAGCAGTGATGGAACCTTGAAAAGGAGTATCTGGGTAGGCATCGACAAAGATGTCGACTTGTTGCTCTAGGCTGATACGTGAAATGTCAGTTTGCGGCACAGTAAAGCGCAGGCGCATGACACTGGTATCCTCGAGGCGAACAATATCTGTACCTGTTTGCAGGTATTGCCCTAGATAAACATTACGAATGCCGACTACGCCAGCAAAAGGTGCTTTGATTTCGCGTCTGTCGATAGTGGCTTTAAGGCTATCGATATCAGATTTGAGCGAGAAAAAGTTAGCTTCAGCGTCATCGAGGGTTTCTTTTGATACTGAGCCTTTTTTGTAAAGGCCTTGATAGCGCTTGTATTTGGCTTGTGCGGCTGGTAGTTTCGCTTCGGCGCTCTTGAGATCAGCTTTTTCGACCGATGAGTCTAGCATTACCAAAGGTTGGCCTTCTTCGACATTGGTGCCTGAGTCAAAGGCAATTTTATCAATCACGCCCGCTGATTCATTGGCAACTGTGACGCCTTGGTTAGGCTCGATAAAGCCAATGGCTTCGATAACAGGTACCCAGTCGACCGCTTGAACTTGAGTAGCCGTGACTGGGAACTCTGGTTCGGGACGGTTAGCTAAGAATTCTTCTATTTTATGTTGTTTGAACATATTAAAGCCTATCACGCTACCAAAGAGTAGTGTTGCGATAAGCAGCATATAAAAAGTCCACTTTTTCATTCTTATTAGAACTCCAAATTAGTGTTTGATAATCGCATCCCAACTAGCTTCAATGGCCGCATCAATGGCTGCTTGATCCAATTGGTAATATCCAAGAGCTTGCTTGCGTGCCAAAGTGACACTGACTTCTAGACTCAGTGCTGCCAACACTGGGTTATCTAGAGGCTTAAATAGCCCTTGTTCTCGACCTTCTGTAAAAAATTTATCCACTTTGCTAAACATTTTTCGCTCAATTTCCTTAGTTTCATGATTGCGCATGCAAGGCAAGGAATCGTATTGCGCTCGATTCTTCAAGTTATCGATGTTGGCTTGTGAGAGATCGAAAATGTTTAGCCACATAGTTCGAAATCGTTCCTTGAGTGGCATAGCATTATCAACGCCACGTTGAACAACTTCAGCATTTCGTTGTACTACCGCTAGTCTTACTTGTAGCAATAAATCTTCCTTGTCAGAGAAATAGCGGTATATCGTTCCTGCTGCAACGCCAGCTTCCTTGGCCAATTTATGCATCGAGAAGCCCTGAAAACCTGATTCAGCGATAAGGTCTTCGGCGGCATCTATGATTTGCTGTCTTTTATCTACCATAGAACTAGATCCAGACACTTACATATAGTGGGTGAATGAACGTTCATTCATTATAGCTTAAAATACCATCCAATATGCAACAAAACTTCTTATAATTTATGAAAAAACGTTCAATTAACTTTTTTGATAAAGATTTAGCTTTGGGTAAGCGATGCCTAATCGTAGCAATCTTCTTATTGCACGATTATGATATAGCCTTTGATTTACATTCCTGAGATGGCCATGAAGCTTAACCCCAATCAAGATGAAGCCGTGAAATACGTGTCTGGTCCATGTTTAGTCCTTGCTGGGGCAGGTTCAGGTAAGACGCGAGTGATCACTAATAAAATTGCTTATCTAGTTAAGCAGTGCGGTTACAAAGCGCGTAATATTGCTGCGGTCACTTTCACCAATAAAGCTGCGCGTGAAATGAAAGAGCGTGTAGCGCAAACGCTGGGCAAAAGTGAATCTAAAGGGTTAATGGTTTCAACTTTTCACACCCTGGGCTTAAACATTATTAAACGTGAGTATAAAGCACTGGGGCTCAAGCCCGGATTCTCCTTATTTGATGACCAAGATCAGTTGGCCCTTTTAAAAGAGCTGACGGAAAAGCAGCTTGATGGTGATAAAGATTTATTACGTCAACTGCTCAGTGCCATCTCAAATTGGAAAAATGATATGTTGACGCCAGAGCAGGTGATAAAGCGTGCTCAAGGTGAACAGCAGCAACTCTTTGCCCATTGCTTTTCGCTTTATCATAAGCAGATGAAAGCTTATAACGCGCTCGATTTTGATGACCTAATTTTGCTTCCTGTACTATTGATGAAAACTAATCAGGAAGTGTGTCAACGATGGCAAAATCGCATTCGTTATCTTTTGGTAGACGAATATCAAGATACCAACACCAGTCAGTATGAACTGGTCAAATTGATTGTCGGTGAAAGGGGGCGGCTGACAGTGGTTGGTGATGACGATCAGTCGATTTATTCATGGCGCGGCGCCAAGCCTCAGAACTTGGTTTTGCTGGGTCAAGATTATCCTAAACTCAAGCTTATCAAGCTTGAGCAAAACTACCGCTCTACGAGTCGCATTCTGCGGGCAGCCAATATCTTGATTGCTAATAATCCGCACGTGTATGAAAAGTCTTTGTTCTCTGAAATTCCAGATGGAGAAAAGCTCAAAGTTCTATTAGCCAAAGATGAAGAGCACGAGGCAGAGCGGGTTACAGGGGAGCTTATCGCACATAAATTCCTAAATCGCACCGAATATAGAGATTATGCAATTCTTTATCGGGGTAATCATCAATCACGGCTGATTGAAAAATCGCTAATGCAAAACCGTGTGCCCTATAAGCTCTCTGGAGGTACCTCATTTTTCGCCCGTGCGGAAATAAAAGATATCATGGCTTACCTCAGGGTCTTGGTTAATCCGGATGATGATAATGCCTTTCTGCGTATTGTGAATACGCCGCGACGAGAGATAGGTCCGGTGACCTTAGAGAAGCTGGGCAGTTATGCCAATATGCGTGGTAAAAGCTTATTTGAAGCCAGTTTTGAGATTGGTTTAGAGCAACACTTATCTGGTCGAGGATTAGAAAACTTGCGCCGTTTTACTCACTGGTTGGTTAAGATTGCTGACCAATCTGAGCGCGGTGATAAAGTGGAGGCGGTGCGCTCATTGGTTCGTGATATTAATTACGAAGATTGGTTGTATGAGACATCCACTAGTGCTAAAGCTGCCGAGATGCGAATGAAAAATGTATCAGATCTCTATTCATGGATAGTGTCTGACTTAGAAGGTGATAATTACGATCAAGAAGAAAAAAGCTTGAAAGAAGTAGTTCAGCGTCTCACGTTACGTGACATGATGGAGCGTGGTGAGGAAGAAGAAAATACGGATGCGGTGCAATTGATGACATTGCATGCGTCAAAAGGACTTGAGTTCCCATATGTCTATCTAATTGGCTCTGAAGAAGGTATTTTGCCCCACCAAACCAGTATCGATGAAGACAACATAGAGGAAGAGCGCCGCCTAATGTATGTTGGCATTACTCGTGCTCAGCGTGAATTGACTTTCACCATGTGCAAAGAGCGCAGACAGTTTGGGGAGCTAATAAAACCGATCCAAAGCCGATTCCTTGATGAACTTCCTTTTGATGATGTGGAATGGGAAGTAAATAAAAAGCCTCAATCTCAGGAAGAAAGAATGGCAAAAGGCCAAGCGCATATCGCTAACCTCAGAGCAATGTTCAACAACAAGTAGTTTATCTCACCACTATCTCAAGGCTTAGCTTGGGCTAAGCCTCATTTACACTTGCTGAACTATAGGTCTTTAATCATATGTTCAATGGCCGCTACAATCTCATCATCAGAGCAGTCCATACATGTTCCTTTGGCTGGCATAGCATTGAAACCATTGATGGCATGGTTCTTAAGTACATCTTTACCCTGAGCAATACGAGGTGCCCAATCATCGGCATTGCCAGTTTTTGGTGCGCCACTAACGCCAGATGAATGGCAGGCAGTACAAAAGGTGCCATAGACACTCGCTCCATCACGTGGGCCGGTGGGCTCAGCTTTGACGGGTTCTGCACCAGCAAGGTAAACATTGCCGACAGGTTTGACGCGTTCTGCTATCGCATCGTAGTCTGTTTGGCTAATTTTTGCTGCAAAAGAGGCGCTAGAAAAAGTAATAGCAGCCACCACAGCGGTTAAGATTGTTCGAGATATATCCATTTTACTCACTTTACATTCCTAATGGTAAGTTCTTGCTCACCTATATTATTAGATTATTAGAGTGTTGTTTGATTTTCAGCATTTTGCTGAGAAATCAAGTTAAATTTTGATTAATTATATCCTGATAACCTGTTGCAATAAACAGCAAGAGGTATGCATCTATAGGGTTACATAATCGTAAATAGGGGTTTATCACACTTTAATTGCCCAAAAAGACATCAAACGAGAAAAAAACTTTAAAAAGTACTAGACGACATAGTGTGATATACGTATTATTCCACTCCGCCGATAGGGCATGCGCCCGTAGCTCAGCTGGATAGAGCGTTGGCCTCCGGAGCCAAAGGTCGAAGGTTCGAATCCTTTCGGGCGCGCCATTGCCGGAGGGGCATTATCGGTAAAAATATAGTGGTGGCTATAGCTCAGTTGGTAGAGCCCCGGATTGTGATTCCGGTTGTCGCGAGTTCAAGTCTCGTTAGCCACCCCATTCTCGGTGAATAGCGCAGCTTGGTAGCGCATCTGGTTTGGGACCAGAGGGTCGGGGGTTCGAATCCCTCTTCACCGACCACTATCTCGTTTATGGCTTAAATTTAAGCGGTAAACATAAAAATACTGCGGTGGCTATAGCTCAGTTGGTAGAGCCCCGGATTGTGATTCCGGTTGTCGCGAGTTCAAGTCTCGTTAGCCACCCCATTAATTCCTCAGCATACTATCGCTGAGATGATGGAAAATACGATATTTTCTTGATAAAAAATTTCGGTGAATAGCGCAGCTTGGTAGCGCATCTGGTTTGGGACCAGAGGGTCGGGGGTTCGAATCCCTCTTCACCGACCACATTGAAAAGCCTGCTATTTAGCAGGCTTTTTTCTTATCTGAACCTTATAGCTGTTAGCCAGCTTGAATGCATATATACCCCCCTTTCTGAATACAGACCTCTCCAGTTAATCGATAAACTATTTCTAATTTTTGTGACTTTTAAATTTGTAACTAGAAGCAATATGTTGCATATATGTTTCTATTATTTGAGTATTATTGGCTTAAAATGGGCGTTTTAATGGTTTAAATGTTGCACTTTTGTGAGTTTTTTGCCAAATTGATGAGCTTGTAAATTGTCAGGTCAATAAGCTTGGTTGAGTGATAAGCTAAACAGGGTTGATTGGCTGACTTGAATGGATTCAATCTCAGACAGGGCAGGAAGCTGCCGGAGCATTAGAGGTCTGGTAATGTCACTTTTAGAAGTTAAGAACCTTCGTATTGAGTACCCATCACGCCATGGTGTACATGCTGCTGTTAAATCGTTGTCGTTCAATATAGAGCGCGGTGAAATAGTCGGTGTTGTTGGTGAATCTGGTGCTGGAAAATCGACAGTTGGTAATGCTGTTATCGATCTACTCAGTCCTCCAGGGCGTATCGCGAGTGGCGATGTTTATTTAGATGGTGTTCTAATATCTGGTTTGTCAGCCGAAGAGATGCGACAAGTTAGAGGCTCTAAAATAGGATTTATCTTTCAAGATCCTATGACATCTTTAAACCCTCTTTTTACCGTTGAGCAGCAGTTAACTGAAACCATCCACGCCAACATGAATGTCTCAGAAGACGAAGCTTATCAGAGAGCTTTGTCCTTGATGCAGCAAGTGGGTATTCCTCAACCAGAGAATCGTCTAAAACAGTACCCTCATCAATTTTCAGGTGGTATGCGCCAGCGTGTTGTGATTGCTATTGCTTTAGCTGGTGAGCCTGACCTTATTATTGCGGATGAGCCAACCACAGCATTAGATGTCTCGATCCAAGACCAAATCCTCGATCTTATTCGTGATTTGTGCATAAAGAATAATGTTGGATGCATGTTGGTAACGCACGATATGGGAGTCGTATCGAATGTAACTGATCGCGTTGCAGTTATGTATCGTGGTGATTTAGTCGAATTTGGTGAAACTAAGAAAGTATTGGGCGATCCGGATCACTCATACACGCGAAGTCTCATTTCTGCAGTGCCGCGCTCCGATGCAAAGCTCGAGCGTTTTCCTCTTGTTAACTACATAGAACAAGTACAAGAAATGGAACCTCTTGATGTGAAAAGTCATTGGCTTGGTCAAAGTCAGGATCATCGTGAATACAGCGGCTCACTACTGACAGTAGAAAATGTAAATCTACGTTTTGTGACTAAAGAGTCATTATTTGAAAGCCGCCGCGAATATGTTCAAGCCTCTAATAATGTGAGTTTTGAGGTTTATGAAGGAGAAACTTTTGGTCTAGTTGGAGAGTCTGGTTCAGGCAAGTCGACCATTGCGCGTGTGATTGCCGGATTGTATCAACCCAACTCAGGTAAGGTGACTTTTGAAGGTATTGACTTAACGTCTTTGAAGTCGGAGAAAGAGCGCCGCCCCATGCGTCGTCAGATGCAGATGGTATTTCAAAATCCGTATACATCGATGAACCCTCGTATGAAGATTTTCGATATTATTGCTGAACCTATTCGCTTTCATAAGTTAACGGAGAGTGAAAACCAAACTAGACAGATCGTCAGCGATCTTCTTGATCACGTTGGATTGGGTAAGATGGCGGGTGTGAAATATCCACATGAGTTCTCTGGTGGACAACACCAGCGTATTTCCATCGCTCGAGCACTCGCGACTCGCCCAAGACTTTTGATTTGTGATGAGCCAACTTCAGCACTTGATGTGTCCGTGCAAGCTCAGATACTGAACTTACTTAAAGATTTGCAAGATGAGCTTAATCTCACCATGTTGTTCATTAGTCATGACTTACCCGTTATTCGTCAGATGTGTGATCGCGTAGGTGTAATGCAAATGGGCACCTTACTCGAAGTTGCTCCGACCGAGCAGCTGTTTAATTCGCCACAGCATGAATACAGTAAACAACTTATTTCCTTAATGCCGGAATTTACTGGGTTAAGAGAAGCAATATAACAGGCACAAGCCGAAACATAATTTTAAATTAGTTAAACAGACAATACACATTACTAGGGATTAGTCCCGCATAAGGAGTTATGCAATGAAAACCATGAAAAGCAAACTTGCCATGGCTTTAATGGCAGCTGGCTTGAGCTTTAGTGCAGTAGCCGCAGATATAACCGTTGGGTATGCTTCTGATCCCGTCTCGTTAGACCCTCATGAGCAGCTATCTGGTGGCACTTTACAAATGTCTCACATGGTGTTTGACCCATTGGTGCGCTTTACGCAGGAGATGAAATTTGAGCCTCGTTTAGCAGAGTCTTGGGAGCGAGTAGATAACGAAACCATGCGTTTCCATCTTCGCAAAGGGGTTAAGTTCCACTCAGGGAACACGTTTACGGCCGATGATGTAGTGTGGACGTTTAATCGCCTCAAGGATTCAGCGGATTTTAAGGGTATTTTTGCACCTCTTGTGGCGTTAAATAAAGTTGATGATTACACCGTAGAGATCAAAACTGATGGCGCTTATCCTCTGATTGAAAATGTTGCTACTTATATCTTCCCTATGGACAGTAAGTTTTATACAGGTAAGACCAAGGATGGCAAGGATAAAGCAGAGATGGTCAAACATGGCAACTCTTACGCTTCGACACACGCATCTGGTACAGGCCCATTTATTATTACGTCGCGCGAACAAGGTGTAAAAGTTGAATTCGAACGCTTTGAAGACTACTGGGACAAGGAATCAAAAGGTAATGTTGATAAATTAACCCTAGTGCCAATCAAAGAAGATGCCACTCGTGTTGCTGCTCTGCTTTCTGGTGATGTCGATATGATCGCACCTGTGGCTCCCAACGATTACAAGCGAATTCAAAGTGCTAATGGCGTTGACCTCTACACTATGCCGGGTACTCGGGTGATCACCTTCCAGATGAACCAAAACAGTAATCCAGCGCTTAAAGATGTTCGCGTTCGTCAAGCGATTGTTTATGCGATCAATAACCAAGGCATAGTGAAAAAAATCATGAAAGGTGCAGGAACCCCAGCTGCACAGCAAAGTCCAGTTGGTTACGCAGGTTATAATGATAACCTTAAACCTCGTTATGATCTGAAGAAAGCCAAGGCATTGATGAAAGACGCGGGTTACGAAAAAGGTTTTTCACTGACCATAATGGCGCCGAATAACCGTTACGTGAATGATGCCAAAATTGCTCAAGCTGCAGCTGCGATGTTATCCAAAATCGGTATCAAGGTTGATCTGAAAACCATGCCTAAAGCCCAGTACTGGCCTGAGTTTGATAAGTGTGCGGCAGATATGTTGATGATAGGCTGGCATCCAGATACTGAAGATTCAGCTAACTTCACCGAGTTTCTTGCTATGACTCGCAATAGTGAAACGGGCAAAGGACAGTATAACTGTGGACATTATGGTAACGCAGAGGTTGATAAGCTGGTTAATCAATCGAATACTGAGACTGATTTAGGTAAACGTGGTGAGATGCTTAAGCAAATAGAAGCGACACTTTACGATGAGGCGGCATTTGTTCCCTTGCATTGGGAAGACCCTTCATGGGCCGCGAAGAGCAATGTCAAAATTGGCCCAATCGTCAACGGTATGGATCAGCCTTACTTTGGCGATCTTGTTGTTAAGTAAAGTGTTTTAACTTATCCAAGTATTCAATATTAATAACTTGGAAACTTAAGGTGTGAACTTTATTTTGATTAAGTGAGCACCTTTTTAATATTCAAGGTGCAGGGCAGTGGAACTGCATATTGAAATCTATGGAAAGTAAAGGGGCAAGGAATGTTTTCGTTTCTGGTCAAGCGCCTATTTCAGGCACTGATAGTGATGTTTGTGATCAGTTTAGTGGCGTTTGCCATTCAGGATAATCTGGGTGACCCATTACGCGAGCTTGTGGGGCAGTCGGTTTCAGAGGCAGAACGTCAGGCTCTGCGTGATGAGTTAGGCCTTAACGATCCTTTCATAACCAAATACACCCGTTTTGTCGGCTCTGCGCTTCATGGGGACTTAGGTACATCCTACTTCTTTAAGCGTCCAGCTGTTGATGTGATTTTAGATAAATTGGTGGCGACACTAGAATTAGTGTTTGGCGCTACGCTTATCATTATTGCCTGCTCCATCCCTTTGGGAGTGTACTCGGCGATTCATCCTAAAAGTATTTTCACCAAAGCAGTAATGGCATTTAGTAGTGTGGGTATCTCTATTCCCGTGTTTCTGACAGCCATCATGCTAATGTATGTTTTCTCGATAGAACTTGGCTGGTTGCCTTCATTTGGTCGCGGCGAAACAGTGAATTTGCTTGGCTGGGAATCGGGGTACTTCACTCTTGATGGGCTTGCGCATCTTGTGCTGCCGTGTATCTCTCTTGCCTCAATCATGTTGCCGCTTTTCATCCGCTTGGTGCGCTCAGAGATGCTCGAAGTTTTGAGCTCAGAATACATTAAGTTTGCCAAGGCAAAAGGCTTAGCACTGAATAAGATTTACTATCAGCATGCGTTAAAGAACACCATGCTACCTGTGCTGACTGTAGGTGGCGTGCAAATCGGTACTATGGTGGCTTATACGATCCTAACCGAAACCGTCTTTCAATGGCCCGGTACAGGCTTTCTTTTTTTAGAAGCGATTAACCGTGTCGACACTCCACTTATTACCGCTTATGTAATTTTTGTTGGTTTAATATTTGTGGTTACCAACACAATAGTCGACTTGTTGTACGGGATTATTAACCCTACCGTGAACCTTACTGGAAAAGGAGCATAATCATGAGCCAAACTGCAACTGCTCCTTCTCGATGGGAGCGCTTCAAGCAATCAGATTTCTTGTACTATTTCAAACGCGATAAAGTCGCTATGGCAAGCTTTACTGTGTTTATGCTGTTTTTGCTTATGGCAATAGCGGCGCCGATATTATCGCCAACTAACCCGTATGATTTAGCTTCGATTGATATTATGGACTCAGAACTTCCTCCATCTTGGATGGATGAAGGTGATGAGCGCTTTGTTTTGGGAACCGATGAGCAAGGACGAGATATTTTATCTACCATATTATACGGTTCGCGGCTTTCTTTAACTATCGGCTTTTTGGCGGTTGGTTTGCAGCTGGTACTCGGTATTATTATTGGCTTGTCTGCGGGTTATTTTGGCGGCCGGATTGACAGTTTATTAATGCGCTTTGCCGATATTCAGTTGTCATTTTCGACCATGATGGTGGCCATCATAGTCTCCGCTATTTTTAAAGCCAGTTTTGGTAGTGACTTTTATAGCCAATATGCAGTGGTTATGTTGGTGGTGATTATTGGTGTAGCCGAATGGCCTCAGTATGCTCGAACGATCCGTGCGTCAGTCTTAGCCGAGAAGAAAAAAGAATATGTGGAAGCAGCCAGAGTGATGGGTTTTAAGGCGCCACGTATTATGTTTCGTCATATTCTGCCGAATTGCTTGTCACCCATTTTGGTTATATCAACGGTGCAAGTTGCAAACGCCATTATGTCAGAAGCGGCTTTATCTTTCCTTGGCCTTGGTTTACCCGTTGATCAGCCATCACTCGGAGCTCTGATAAGTATCGGCTTTAATTACATATTCTCAGGAGCTTGGTGGATTACTGCGTTTCCTGGCGTGGTTTTAGTGACGCTAGTATTGGTAATTAATTTATTAGGTGACTGGCTCAGGGATGTATTCAATCCTAAAATCTATAAAGGCTAAGCTAACCTTCGGATTTTATTATATAATTGTCATCCAACTAAGAGTCGTAGCAAGTTACGGCTCTTTTTTTGCATCAAGTTTAGAATATTGGCAGGCTCTGTTTCTAGTATTGCCAAGTGATTGGATAGGAAATTTAAGGTTGGAATGAGGATGTAAGAATGGTTGTAAAATCCAAACTTTCTATGGTTGTACTCATAAACCTTACTGTGTTGGGTTTAACCTTGCCTGATAAGGCTTACACACAGGAATTTTTGTGTGATGCGAGACAAGTATCAAATAGTAGTCTTCCCTTGTTGGAGAGTGATTGTCCGATAGGCAATGGGATGTGGGGAAAAAGAAAGCCCAAACCCGACTCATCTTACTTTTGGATTCAGTGCGGTATCTATAGTGAGCCACTGAGCTTAATTGAAGCGAAACGTATTTATCCCAGTATTACAGCAGATGTTTGGGCTAAACCTGAGGGTGATGTGTACCGATGTCTGGTTGGGCCATATAAAAATTTCTCTAATGCAAAACAAGACTTGGCTAGAGTGAAACGTCTGCCGGACTACGGTCAAGCGTTTATCCGCCAGGTATCAAAAGGTTCAGCTCAGAAAAGTAATACACCGCCGACGACCAAAGAAATATCAACAAAATCGCAGCCTAAGCTTGATGCAGGTTCGACTAATCAGCAAGTAGTGGCTCATGAACGAAAAGAGAGTATGGCGATTCGCCATAAAATAGTGATTAATGGTGTTGAATATACTGTACCTTATTCACTGCTCAGCAATGACCAGTTTTATATGGAGCATGAGCTACCTTGGAACCGAATGAGCTACGATATGGCGTATAAGACTTGTGATCAAATGGGGATGCGTCTTGCCAGTAATAACGAATGGCAATCTTTGCTGAAAGCTAATGTGATGATGAAGGACAAGTGGCCAATGCATTTACCTTATTGGGGGGAAGAAAAAACAGGCCTTTTTTATACCGGAAAGGTGAAGTCACTCAAAGGTTCCTCGTTACTCAATGTTATGTGTGTCAAGTAGCTTTGATATAAGGGCCGGATAAATTATTGGTCCTTTTTCTCCTCAGCTTTTTTTTCTGACTCTTCAAGTAAATCGAGATATTTCTTTTCGACGAACTCTTTTTCTTTAGTGACATGGTGCAATTGTTGTTGGATAGCTTCGAGCTCTTCATTAGACGGGCCAGCTCCACCTTCTGGCTGTTCGCTGACTTTCTTCTTGTAGTTCTCAATAATATTGAGCAACTGTTGTCTTTCTTGATGATACTCTTTCTCCATTTTATCAAAGCCACCAGATTCACTAACCTGCATATATTCTTTCTCTAGTTGTTCAAACTGTTTTTCAAGTTGTTCTTTTTCTTGTCGCAGGCTGTCAACCGTATCTGATTGCTTGTCGAGTTTATTTTTGGCTTTTCTTAACCCTTCCATGCTCCGATCAAGGTCTCCTTTGAGCTTGCGGATAAGCTGGTGAGACTTGGATAGCTGCTGATTAAGGTCATCGATGGACTCTTGTTCATCGGCGGTGAGGCTGATTTGACTGGCAGCCTTGATCTGTGAAACTTGGGCCTCCAGCGCTTTTTGAATGATGATGAGATCGTTTAAAGTGTCATTGTTTTCAGCGGTATAATTGAGAGCGTTTTCAACCGACTCTTGGCAGATCTCGTAGGTTTGACCATCCATTATTGGACTTGAGCCAGATTGAGGGCCATGAACCACATCACGAGCGAATTGGCGAAACTCTCGGATCATGAGCAGCAAAATGACAAACCATACCAGCAAGATTAACAGCCCAACATCGACTGCAAGGGCAAACAAACTCTCAGTAGTTATTAACGGAGTCGTGAGAAGCGCGGTTAAATCCATGAACTCATTCTATGTTTTGGGATAACTATAGGGTGTAAGTTTAGTTGTCGTCAGAAATTGTGCCTATAATTTAAATTAATCATCAAGCTAGAGCAGAAGACTTTTTGTGAAAATCCTGATTGTCGATGACAGTAAAGCGACATTAGAGATAGTCCGACGAGCATTAGAAAAGTTTGGCTATCGTCGTTTATCCATCCAAAAAGAGGACAGTGCAGTCGGTGCGCTTAATAGAGTAAAGGAATGGCAACCTGAGATTGTTCTAACCGACTGGCATATGCCTGATATGACAGGGCTCACTCTAATTCAAGAAATAAAAAAGCTCGATCTAGGCACCAAGATGGGCATGATTACTACTGTCGATGACCAAGTCCAAATAAACCAAGCTAAGTCAGCAGGTGCTAGTTTTGTCTTATCAAAGCCTTTCGTTGATAAAGATCTGCATCGTAAGCTGCTGCCTTTAGTACAAGGAGCAGAAGAAAGTGAACGCACACTAGAAAATATTAATGATGTGCAAAAGGAATTGGCCTTACCTAAGCTCGCTCAGCTCGAGAAGCTAATGAAGCGTGAAATTGGCGCTCGCCTCTCTCTTAGTAACATCCGTAAGCAATCTTTTGATGAAAGTAAAATCCCTTGTTTGCTTGCTATGTACGAAGATGGTGACACTCAGAGAACTCGAGCGGTAGCAATATTAGATATTTACGCGATATGTATATTGTCGCGATCCAATTCGAAAATAAGTAAGGACGACTTACAACAAGCAATCCATAGTAAGTTGGTGAGCAAAGATATTTTAGATACCTGCCACAAAGTGCTCGATAAATCAGCGCTTGCCTTTCTCGACAGTGCTTCGCGTAAAAGCTTGCGGCTAAAAAGTGTTAGCTTTATTCCTTCAGCCTTTGAAAAGCTTGAGGCTCTGTACAGTAAAGAGCAAGATAAAAGGGTCGATTTCTCCTGTCAGTTTGAAGATTTGGCCCAAGGTAAAATCACGCTAATTGGTTTTTAACGATAACAGTGAGTATTTGAGTCTAATCGTAGAAAAACCTACTTCCTACTATTGCAGTTCATGTTTGAACTCACTTCCTTTTCTCGTTGAATATGCCCATTGTTTAGCTGAAAAACATAAATCATTTTAGCCTATGATTTGATGTTTTTTCCGTGTATCTCCCCATAATTCGTTTCTGTTTTTATCACTAAATCATTAATTTTTCGTTCGATTTTATCGGCAAAATGAGATGGCCGAAGGCATATCATTTTTGCCATTGGCATGATGAGGAACGGATAACCAATGAGAAACGATAAGTACAAAAAGAATCTAATATTGCTTGCCATGATGGGAGCCTTAGTCTCTGGGGTTACCGGATGTAGTGATGATGGTAATGATGACGAATCCAACCCCAATTCTAATGGTAATAGTGAGCCTACACTTGAATTTTCATCAAATGTTGAGTCTTCGATAAGCGGCCTTGCTGCGGGAGATGCGGCAGAAAATGGTGAGCGATACGACTATAGTACCTTAGCGGTATTTGACTGGAAAAACTATGGCGATCAAACTCCAAAACCAAGATTTGCTATTGTTGAGCGCCATAGTGATTCTGCCACTGTTGTACCACTTGATCAAAGTATCGTTAACTGGTCTGACGAGGCCAGAGGTAATGATTTAGAAGCTATTTGCCAGATAGATGATACTTACTATCTGGCTGCAGAAAGTGGTTATTACCACGATGAAGATGCGGGTACCTACCAATATGGTCGCTTGTTTCTTATCGAACGCGACCCAACGCAAGGCGGTCTCTATTCAGGGTTATCTTTGGCAGCAACCTATCAGCTGACCGATGACGGCAACCAATCAACCTATGATGATAAAAGCTTCGAAGGTTTAGCCTGTGCACCATCTGATAGTGATGATGGTAGCTATAATATTTTGTTAGGAGATAGGGGGTCAGGTGACTTGTATTGGGACAAAATACATCCTATGGCTGATATCACTTCAGACACTGCTCAAGTGTTAGAGTTAAGACATGTGGGTAATATACAGGCACCATTAGAATGGGGAACAAGCCGTAATATCTCCGATCTTTTCTATACAGAACAATGGCATTATTTGTATGGTGTAGCTTCGTTAGATCCAGGAGACGATAGCGCGCCAGAAGGTAGTGAGCCCAATTCGACCATGTATAGAAGTACTAGTGCATTCTATTTAGAAAGTGACACCTTTATGCAAGATATGGAAAGCTCACCACACGATATTGCAATTAAAGCGATTCACTCTTTCCCTGACCACAAAATTGAGGGGATCACGGCTTATGGAACAACGGGTGGCATGTTTTATGGCTCTGACGATGATACTGATGCCAATGAATATGGCTTAGTTAAGGTTCAATAATCACTCTTAGTCGTATATTCCAGCCAGTAGGCTTGCCTGCTGGCTGTGTTGTTTAGCTTGTGATGTCCAGTGAATTATCCATAGCTGCAGGCATATGTTCGCGTAGCGTTTTTTCTATCGTGTCGACGTTGACAGGCTTTGAAATAAACCCACTCATTCCTGCATCAAAGCA
This sequence comes from Vibrio tetraodonis, assembly GCF_003350295.1. Lineage (GTDB taxonomy): Bacteria > Pseudomonadota > Gammaproteobacteria > Enterobacterales > Vibrionaceae > Vibrio > Vibrio tetraodonis. The sequence goes on along the minus strand of NZ_QLYY01000027.1, from coordinate 39,084 downwards.
CAGCTGTTTGTCTTCTTCTAGCACGTTGGCCGTTACGGCAATGATTGGCACTTGACGACCCCAGTTGGACATTTTTCTAATATGTTGAGTTGCTGTAAGTCCATCCATTACTGGCATATGGCAATCCATGAATATTATTTGGTAGTCATGCAGCTTGAAAAGATCCAATGCGATTTGACCGTTCTCAGCTACATCACAGCTTAGGTTGAGTCGCTCGAGCAATCTTGTTATCACCACCTGATTAACCGAATTATCTTCTACAACTAATATTTGTGCTTTCGATGATACTGGCTTGTCTTGATTATTCTCACTTGGCTTTGCTAGTACTTTTACTCTGTTTTGCTTGTCTGTTTCGTTTTGTGAGGTGATAACTTTTAGACTGCCAGATTGAGAAGGAAGTAGTAACTCTACGGAAAAGCGACTACCGAGCCCGACTTCACTCGATACTTGTATGTTTCCGCCCATCAACTCGGTCAGCTCTTTGGAAATTGCAAGTCCGAGCCCTGTGCCGCCATATTGCCGCGTTGTACTCCCATCGGCTTGATGGAATTTATCAAAGATAACATCGAGTTTGTCTGCTTCGATTCCAATCCCCGTATCACTCACAGCAACCTTTAAACCTGATGGTGGATAGCTGACATTGATTCTAACAAACCCAACCTGGGTGAATTTGATCGCATTACTCACAAGGTTATTGAGGATCTGTTTGACGTGAATGGGGTCTCCTAACAGGGTTTGGGGGACGTTGGGTTCAATATCTACCATCATCTGTAAGTGCTTACTATTAGCTTTAACCTCATTAACTCTATGAAGATCATCAATGAGTTGATGGATATCAAAAGGTATCGTCTCTAACTCAATTCGACCCGCTTCAATTTTAGAAATATCGAGAATATCGTTGATTATGACCAGCATATCTTCTGATGACTGTTGAATCATCTTCAGGTATTTCATCTGGGATTGGTTTAAATCTAAGTCTTCCATTAGCGCTGCGATACCGATAATGCCGTTCATCGGGGTGCGAATTTCATGGCTCATGTTAGCCAAGAATTCACTCTTACGACGGTTAGCGGTTTCGGCATATTCTTTCGCGCTTTTTAGCTCTTGGTGGTAGGCGTCTAGGCGAACATTTGAGTTATTAAAATTCTCAGCCAGATGAGATATTTCATCTTTAAACATGCGAGGATAGAGCGTAACATTCTGAAGTGAATGATCTTTTTTTACACTTGCTACGGCTTCCGCTATCATACTGATAGGTTTAATTATAACTATCCAGATGAAGCTGAGCAGTGCGACTAGCAACAAAAGTATGCGAACAACTTCTGCTGCCAATATATGAAAAAACTGCACCCAGAGGTCATCGTAGATAGGTGCTAGATCCGATTGAATGACGAGTCTTCCTAGAGAGTAACTTTTATTCCCTAGCTCGTACTCCAAAGGCCAAGTGACGGAAATGGCGTCATGTGATGTGTGGCCTTTTTCAATAATGGACTCGTTACCACTATAAAGGTGAACATAGTCGACTCTCGGCAAGTTGATTAAGCCTTCTAGCTGAGCGTTTAATAAACCTCTATCTTCGACCCAAAGGCTGGTACGAAGGCTTGCAAGCTGGCTGGTTTTTAGGTTGTCGAGAGTTAGATGCAGGTTATCAATGTCTCTCTGCAACTGTTGATATAGATTGTAGCTGGTGCCTACCAAAGCCAGTATTAGGCTAAAGAAGGCAACCGTGTAAACCACTTGTTTACCAATGCTAAGATATCGACGTTCTTTATTCAAAATATGCAACTACACTCTTACTTAATGTTCGCTAATGTAAATATAGTTTTAATTGTTCAATAATAAAATGGGGATCGATAATGAACTGGAAATTTCAACTCACATCAGTTGTTTTGTTTATGCTGAACACATCTTTGGCCAATGCAAACAAGATCGACTACTACGTCATTGCAGAGCAAGCTAGGCCATTTCAGATTGAAACTAAAGGCGCTGACCATTCTGGTATAGTGACAGATATCGTTAAAGAAGTGTTCAAAGATAGTGATCACCAGCTCAATTATCACACTTATCCGTTTAATCGTATGATTTCTATTCTCTCCTCACAAGACCAAGGTAATTGGATTACTTACGGCAGCCCTCATTGGGGGAAAGTCCAGTCAGAGAATTTATCGGAAGAACCCATCTATACCGTGCGACATAATTTGTTATTTAGCAGTAAGAAGCCGATTGATTATACCAAAGCATCTGACCTGAATGGCAAAGTGGTCGTATTACTGATGGGGTTTGATTATCCTGAACTTCAGCCCTATTTTGCAAGTGGGGAAGTACAAGAAATGCGAGTTAAAAATTATCAGTCGGCATTTCGAGTGATTGATCGTCACCCCGGAGAAATGGTGTTTGTTGAAATGGGTTCCAGAATTATCTACAACCAAAATCAACTTAATCTTGATAAAAGCCTTTATGCTCAGCAAGGGTTCAATGACGTGATACCTGATTACTCTGTGTACCTGGCTTTATCACCCACCATGGATAAAGAAGTTCAAGACTATATTAATAAGCGTCTAAAAGTACTTAAAAAACAGGGTAAAATTGACGAAATCATTAAGAAGTATATTTAACGACGAGTTCTTTATTCTTGCTTGTGAACAAGCTTTAATAGCGGGAATCGAAGCAGCTATTCCCGCATAACTTTGAATCTAAAGCGCTTGCTAACTTTATACAAGTCAGCGAAGAGGTGATAGCCTGTTTTTTCCACAAAACAACAGAGCACACATGTTAATTGCTCGCGCATAGAATCTGTATCTCGGCAGTAACTGTATATTTTAAATGGACTATCGAGTTGAAAGTTGTGCTTTATTAACCAAGTGAATCGGGCTGTATGGCTCTTGTAGACTCAACTTTTCTCTAACTGCCATAAGAATTTTGCCAAGTTGGTTCTCGCCCTTTCCGTTACCACCATCCCCCCAAAAACTATCTTTGTGCGAGTGCTCGGTTATGGTTACATCACCGGTTTCAAGTAATAGAAATGCCAAGGTTGGATTTTGCTTAAATTTCTCTTCGACAATAAAGCGCATGACATCTAATCGAATGTTATTCCAGTCTTCTCTGGCGTACTCGCAGTATTGGCGGCTCAGAGAGAAGGCGATATCAGGTGTAGCGCAATTTTGAATTGTCTCTATGATTGTTTTGTCCGTGAATTTTTGTGCTTGATAGTAATGTTCACTGGTTTTCCATATGGTGCCGTTGATGTTAATCGGAGCACTGAAAAAGTTAGATAGAAATCCGTAGGCATCATTAGGTTCGTAAAAATGAATGTTTCTATTCACAGAAACTCCTGACGTTAAATGTGTCTTGTTTCATACAAGATCGTAGTTGATTTATTGATAGCTGTGTAACTATTGTGCGGTTTTAATCCAATAAAAGCAGTAGTGGCTTAATGGTATGTAGATAAACTTTCTCAACTTTACAATATCAATCAATGGAACTTGTTGGATTAGAGTACAGGTAATATTCACACAATAAATAAGTGTATTTATATCGCTTGCTAAATGTAATGTCGATAATAAATAGGCAGGATTAAGTAAAAATAATAATATTTAACATTATTTTATCATTGTCATATGGCTTTAGAATCTTACCGGGTTTATACCGCGATAGCAAAAAGAGCCATAAAAGTTAAGTTTATGATTATTATAAATAATTTTGATAATTATTTTGAAATTTAGAGAATAAAACAATAAATAATTTATATAAAAAAATAATATGTGACACTATGCCAAAACAAATGAATTTGATATTCATTATCATTTATGTGTGCTTTAGATTTCTATATTGGGAATGTTCCCAAACGAAAAGAATAGGAAGTACCATGAAAACGATAAAATTGCTTGGCCTACTGGCACTTATGGCTTCATCTGTCGCCTCTGCAAACTCAGCCACTACTTTTCCCGGAGAAAGCAGTTCTGTATCAAGTGCACCAGTAATTTTCCCAACATCCTCAAAAGTGCCAATAACTCTTTACAATGGTTATACCATCAAAGATGGGATTTTCCGCTCAGAAGTAATACCATGTGACGCTGGAGTCGATAACTCGGAATATGAAGCAAAACTTGTTTGGCACGGAAAAACACCCAAGCTGCTCATAGTGGGTAACCAGAACCCACGTGAATGTAGTGCTATTTTTAGCGAGCCTATGGAAGTTGACCTAACTGCATTTTTGCAAAATATGTCAACACATCACTTTGCATATTTGGAAGTGGAGAACCGTGTAGTTATCTTGCGCGGTGACTAATCAGCATACTAACACTTAGTAAATCAGCCGCCAGATCTTCGGATCTGGCGATGTTCAAACAGTCATGATTTTCTAGCGTGGTTGTTTTGTTTGTGTCTACAACTTACTATTTCTCGATACATACGAAGGAAAAAGATGTTTGCATTACAAGTTGAACAGGGTCTAGAGCTGGCATTAGTTGAAGCGAGCTTTGCTGCTTGCTACCTAGATATTGTTTCGAAACAGAGAAAATATTTAAGCCAATGGTTATCTTGGCCTGTCCATGCTGAAAACGAAGCGTTTTTTCTAAACTTCATCAAGCGTTCCCTACATGATTATGCTGATGGAAAGTCTCTAGTATGTGCCATGTTTTATCAAACTAAGCTGGTCGGCAATATCAGCTTTAATTCCATAGATAAAGATCTTGCTACGGTAGAGATTGGTTATTGGTTAAGCCAAGACTATCAAGGAAAAGGCATAGTAACCAAATCAGTGTCTAGAATGATTGAGCTTGCTTTTCACGATTATGACATGAAAAAAATCCAAATCTCAGCGGCGACCGACAACCAGCCAAGCCGGAATGTTTGCTTACGACTTGGATTTACATTAGAAGGTGTCTTAACCAGAGCAGAAAATGTCAATGGTCGTATCCTTGACCATGCCGTGTATGGGTTAAGTCGAGAAGCTTGGAAAACGCGCCTAGGGTTAGCGCAATAGAAAGGCCAGCTATCAATCTGGCCTTATTTTTTATCAATTAGATTGGGTTATCTCATGGTAACAACATACCAACACAGGTCGATTCTGAAATAAATCTGGAAAGATTAAAATAATAAGGCTCGATAGCCTTTTCCAGAAAAATAGAGAATTTAAACTATTTTTCCTAAAATTTGAGTTTTAAGAATACCAGTTTCCAGAAAATTAGTCACTTCCCAAAAGTTGAGTTTTAAGATGTCTCGGGCTGATGGATAATACTACCAAGCTCATTTATGCCCCGAAGTTTGTTATGACTCACATCTGTACATGGAAACTTGAAGGGAAATATCTTAGTTTTTCTAACATCCAGATACGACAAGAGCCACTAGAAGTGGCTCTATTGCGCGCTACCTGCGGTCAATACTCGATGAGCGGAAGAGAACAGGGCTATTTGAATTCATCTGTCTACGAGTGGAGCCGAAGCCACGTTTCTCATAGCAAGCATCGGTAGTATATGCTTGTAACCTGTTGAGTTCAAATTTAGCTGAACATACTGGCAAGATTATGCCCCGAAATTACTTAGGTTAAATACTTTAGGTTAGTCTTCTTAATGGCACTTGCCCTAGAAAAACTAATGTATAGGCAGGTGTGTACCGATTGGGGGCTTAGATAACGAAAAGCGGCACCTTCAATAATGATACCGCTTTTCAAAACTAACCCTCAAAAGGCTTATCAGACGTTTCGCCAGTGCCTTCATACAGCACGACGGACATTATGTTTCCATATTTACTATACGGAGCAGGCTTAACCCAACCATTGGGATCGGCGTTGTCTCGAACAGTACAATCGTTTTGTGGACGCTCGCTATTGCATATGTAGCGGTAGAGCAATATCACTTTAGGCCCATCAACCAGCACCTGCATCACAGGGTTGGCTTTGTGGTTCTTGTAATAGCGATTCATGGTGTCGATTTTTTGTTTGGCTAGCTCACTGTCAATCTCGCCATCGATGCGATACCATTTTTTATCGTATACGTCATCGTAGTTTCCCCATTCTGGCTTCCAACGCCGTTTCCATTCTTCGGCCCAATAGCCGCCGCCCCAGCCGCTTTCCCAACTGCCTTCAATCGCTGTGGGTACACCCATACCAACACTCGCGCTGGCACAACAACCTTGCACTCCCCCATACGCAAAGTTTCCGACACCACCATAGATATCGGTAATCCACATATCACGAATAAACTGTGGGGCCCCCAAAGAGCCAGATTGACTAATTTTAGACACCGAGACGGGTTTCTCACTTAAGCAGCCAGCTAATAATACCAATAAGCCGATTATCGTCAGTCGTTTAACCATCATTAGTAAACACCACTCGTTTTAGTTGGTTGGATTCTGTTGTCACACCATTGACCATCTTTTCATAAGCACTGTCAAAGCCTGGATTAATGAGGGCATCATGAGGTCTGTGTATCCAGTCTCGGCCGTATTGACGTATTTCCGCCATCCAGTGCTCAGGGGTTATGCTACCAAGAGGTTGGGCTAAAAGCTTGTTTTTTAACGCCTCTAATGCGACGTCGTTTTGTGTGGGGGCCATGTAATCTTGAGGAAGCTCTAATTTATTCATCAACCATTTTATGCCCATTGCCTCACTTTGCTGTTTCATACGTTCTAATGGCAATGCAGATAACCCATTGCTGATGGGGTGAAACACATAGTAATATAAGGTTTGGTTAACTTGTTTGACTGCCCCATAACGGCCTTTATATTGGCATTCCTTTTCCCAAGCTTGGCACTCTTGGGCAAACAACTTCTCCTTGTGATTGGTAGCAGCTTGCGCATGTTGGTGGTTTGCTCGGCGAATGGTCTCTGAAAATAACTCAATGGCCGATTCTGTTTTTATTAGCTCTCGATTAAAGGTTGCCGAGAGTGGCATCCCGTATCGCTCTGGTAAGCCTTGTTTGTCATACTGGTGTTTGGAAGGGTAGCCACCACCAACATCGGTATGGCAACCCGCAAAGACCTCTTCATAAAAATGGCCGTAAAGTTGGTCTTGACTTGAGCGTAATGACGTCAACGGAAAGTTTTTGCGATATTCATGGTGCGCGCTAATTTGAAACACCCGCTCAGCACAGTTCACATCTAGCCCTAACTGAAAGTTACCATCTTCATGGTCTCCAGCCTGATAAAACGAACCGACACTCTCAAATAGGCCAACAAAACGTACACTACAGGTACGAGACTCATCTGGGTAATAACCACGCCATGCTTTGACGCTATCATCATCCACATGCGACAGTAAATTAGGAAACACCTCACCACAGGATTCACCTTCACGGGGGAGACTATAATCAGGCAACCCGTCTTTGACGGCATTGACAAAATGACGCGCCAGCGCCGCTCCTCGGCTAAAGCCAAATACATCAAACTCGATATGGGTAATACCTTCATATTCTTTGTTCAATGCGAGCGCTTCCACAATGTCGGAATATTGCCGAGTCCAGTTTTGCCATTTGTAAAACGCGCCCGTTTCACTCGATAGCAAATCTAATGTGGCTTTGATTAAAGGATGAGGGAGATGAGGTAGCCGATTAGGTTCTACCCCAAATGCTTGTGCAGCGTCCGTTTCATCTTCGCCTTTATCAATCAGCGCAGGGTCTTGCCAAGCATCATCAACCGTACCCACACCAGAAACATAAATCTTTTGAGAGTCATCACCCAGCGGATACGCTTCAAATAACCGCGCAATATTGGTGCGCGATTTCACCCCTCGGGTTTCCTTATACAAGTCATTAAGGTTGTTTTGCCCTGTGCCATCAAAAAACACCCCGATACGCAGCGTCTTCTCTTGCAACTTCTGTACGTTGAGCACTGGCGTTTGTTTGGGTATTCTCGCATCATCAAACAGGTGCAGCACAGAGGGGGATAGCTGAGGTTTAGCGCATTCTCCCCATACATTACCGTATGGATAGGCGCTGCCCACAGCAAAGTCAGTTTGAGGGCACGGCTGCTCTATTTTCTTGGCGTCAGGGTCAAAAAACGCTTGCTCACTGACATTAATCATGTCGCCTGCCTTTAATGACATGGGGTTGCTGGCATAAGTCGGGTTTAAATTGAGTAATGCCTTGGGGCTAAGACCGTATTGCGGCGCAATGTCAGACCATTTTTCATGTGTACCGTCGGGTTTTACCGCTACCGTATGGGTATCTCTTTCCTCTTGCGTCTCTTCTTGTGTGATTTTTTCTCTGGCAAGTAAAGGCTCCGAACACGCCGATACCAACGCACCTACGTCAATCTTAGTGGCGTTCTTGTCAAGCCAAGCCGCATTTATCTCAGCCAACTCGTCATTGGTCAGCTTCTTGCGACGATAAAAGAGATGTTGAGGCGCAGGGTCCGCATCTTCAATTTTGACCGGCACCAATAATGTGGTGTGAGTATGCTCGCTAATAAGTTCTTTGGTGATGCCACTGGGTGAAGAGCGCGTGATTTGCCAAGCGCTTCGGCCTTTACCAAGAATGACCATTTCATACACCAACTGCCCCTCATAGAAGTAGTAATAGAAACCGTGAGCAGCACGGCCCAGCCTAGACTCACTTTCTACAACAGGCGTAAAGGGAATAAATTCCGCATTAATGTGCTGTAAATCAATCGGCTTTGACGTAATGGAGTATGATTGGCTTATCCCTATGCTTTGGATGCGCTCATGAATCAGCGACTTTTCCTCTTCTTCAAAGCATTTGGCGGTTAAAATGGTATGGCGATGCGGCTGTATCTCTTCCGCTTTTTGCCAGCTCTGACTCCGCTCTTCGTTAGACGTCTTACCCAAGCTAAACACACCCGTTTGCAAAGTACTGAGACTATCTTTGGGCGCATGAATTTTAATGCGGCATTCAAACCCAGCCACGGGCGCTTTGTTTGTGTCAGCGATACGAGGTTGTGGGGGAAGTTTCACGTCTTCCTGAACAGGGGCATACCCTGCTCGGCGTGTCGGTCTGGGAAAATAGAGCGGCATGGTCAACATCCATAAAAGACAAAGGCTTAGTGTATCAATAGGTCATTACTTGCACACTAAGCAAAGTGACGGATTTTCTAGGTATTTGGTCTGAATGAGTAGGTATTTAGGATAAAAGTAAAGTCGGCGTTGAATTAGAAGGTGGGTAAGCTACTGGGGATCAGCTTTGCTTTTAGTTGACAGTAAACCAAGTGATTTTCCAGTGCTGAAAGTTATTTGTGAATTTCAAATTGAACCAAATCACTGCCAGACTTCTGTGCAGAGGTGTGCTGAAGGAGCATACAACATAGAAATTTGCCCCATTATTTGCTTCACCAAAAAAACACGTTCTCGACCATGTGCTCTTTGCCCTGTAAATCATCGGTAGAGTAAGTGTATTAAGAGTGCCTGTTATGTACACTCTTTTTTGCATCTTACGAGTAGATTACTTCTTTATGGGCTTGTATTTTGGTATCTGTATACTCAACTACATCCTTGATCACAATCTTTTGGATTGCAGATATGAGTAGCTCCATTGATGAGTAATCCACTTTTTTGTTCGTTGATGGCAATCGGACATTATCCTTTTGAATTTTCCTGTTACTAATACTATCTCCCCAAGAGTACTTGTGATTTAGGCTCTTTCTTACACAAGTAGATAAGTAAATCTGAGATGGTTTTGATCTGTAATCGTTGTTCTTTAAGGTTAGTGTCAGATTGTGGCTGTCGTTAGAAAAGAAGTCATGTTCCTGATATGTAACAACAAAAGTCTTCCCTCCGATAAATATACAATCACCTTTATCTAACAAATTCTTATCGTAGGATATATAGGAGCTGATTGCATTGTTGTCAGCACTAGCACATAGGTAAGGCACTGTTCCACTATTAGGGGTGATGTCTCGGGATAAAATGTTTTTTGTGTTTTTGATATCAAAAACATCAGTAATGCTAAATTCTTCAAAGGTTAGAGAGCCATACTCATCTAAAGTCTTTTGCTCATCTTCTGTAAGCTCACAATCAGATAACCCAGTTACTTCCAAGTAAGCCTCTAGCTCCGCTATACGCTCCGCCTCTAGCTCCGCTATACGCTCCGCCTCTAGCTCCGCTATGAAGTTCTCCATGAACTCAAAATCAGGTTTTCCATCTTTGGTTGGAAGCTTGATGTTCAGTGCGTCAGCATCTTTAGCATAGAAGTTTCTACCATAATTAAACTGCCCCGCATTAGATACTTTGTGTATTGCTGAAGTTAAAAAGATCACTGCCGATTTTGGGACTCTTTCTGTATGAATGACAGCAATATGGTCATCACCGCCATAAGAATAGTTTCTATATTTAGCAGAGCCAAACATATCGATTGTTATCGTGTTTTTTGAAAAAACGTCTACTTTATTGGAAATGAAGTCAGATATACCTTCATTTGCTTCACCTGCTGTCACGAAAGGTAGATCGCCTTTAATTCTATCTGAGCTTTTTAAACGTTTACCTCTAGTAGCTAAACCAAATAAAGATTTTAAGTTAAACTCCCCCCACTCAACACTTTCTAATTTATTGTTAAGTGAGGTGATTACTTTCCCGAATCATCCCCTTTTTGTTTTAGTAGGTTGCTGACTTCCCACGCTAGGTAGTCGCTGACTGTCTTTTTGAAATCAGCAATGGTTGGTTTGGTGTCAATGGGAATGCTTTGATTCCAATCTGCACCATTTTTAGGATCTATCGTGTTCTCGTAATACTCACTTTCAGTAAACAAGCTTAGTTTGCTTTTACCGATGCGAACAAGACTTACAAGCTCGTCATATCTAGCTTGGGCTTGATCGGTATCTTTTAAGTTATTGCTGGCTTTCTTTCGGTTAGTACGAGTGTACCCATCATTGGAAAAGTCGATAAACTTCACCATCTCGTCTTTATGGTGAGCTTCTCCAACCTTAAATACATACACATAAGTCTGAACACTCGCCTTACCAATGAAGAGGTCGATCGGCATCTTGATACTGGCGAGGAGTGTATTTTTTTCAAGTATCTTTTGGTTTAAATCTTTTGCTTTACCAGTACCTGCTGAGCTTTGAATGATGATCGCAGCATAGCCTTTATTCATCATGCTTAAAGCTTTGTGAACAAAGTTCATTCCGTTACCAGTAGCAGAATACGGTGGGTTTAGAACGAAAGCATCGGCTGGGAATAGTTCATTATCCTTACCAAACCCATACTTACCGTCAAAAGTGAGAGAGTCGCCATTTAGAACGTTAGAGCTACCATCTCCCATCAAGATCATGTTTAACACCGCAAGCATGTAGACACTTGATAGCATTTCTAGCCCTAAAAGCTGCTCTGCTTTAATTTGAGCTTCTTTTTTGGCTAGTTCTTCTGGCGATGTTATTTTTTGTTTTGCATCGTTTAGCATTTCATTCATGGCTGCTACAAGTAAACCTGCTGAGCCCGTGGCAAAATCCCAAACGTAAGAGTCTTTATTTACACGAGCTAATCGAGCAAGAAGCGTTGAAACATAAGACGGTGTGAGAACTACATCGTTTAGCTTGTCTTGAGAAAAACCTAACCAGCCGTACATTTCATTGAAAAGCTTGCCTGTAAAATCCGTGGTTAAACCAATTTTGTAATAGATACCTAAGTCATCAACAATCTTTGTAAATACACGTTTTAGCTGGCTTTCACCGTCCTTGGCCTTATTGATATTTTCAGTTGTGAGTGTGTTGCTGAGAGTCCTTAGGATTAAATCTCGCTTTGCACGAGGGATATTTTTTTCTCCTAAGAATGCTTTTATCTTGCGAAGTAAGATATCACCGTCTCGATTACCTTCTTCTTGGGACGATGTTAGGTCGGCCTTTTCTAATGGTCTTACTTTTCCTGCCACACCCAATGTCGCCATGATTGAGGCAGCTACTAGGTAGACTCTATCGTTTTCACCTAACCCTTTTTCATTCTGGTAAATATCGTTGTTAAGACGAGTTAAGCTAACATCAATTTCTTTCTCACGTTGTTGCTTGAGCTTGTCTAGCTCATCTTGAGATAGGTTGAGAGACTTGACTTTCTGGATAAAGTTGTCGAAATGTTCTGAGGATAAGAACGATAGGTCGCTATATTCACCGACTTTTTGACCAGCACCAAGGTTGTTCTTAGATACGTAATAAACGCCTATTTCATACTGTAGATTGTCTGACTCATCTTTGTAACCCGTGATACCAATAGCGATGATGTCTGTATAGCCAGTGTGGTGTAGAACAGCGTTAGCGTAGTGAACAGCCCCGTTAACCGCAAAAGCTTTGATATTTTTTAGGTTAGGCTCTCCTTTCGCATTCCTATTATCAACGTTACCGTTACTGTCTAGCTTGACCAGCTTTCCCTTTAAACCTTTGTACTCAATCAGAACTGGATACTTATTGGTTAGTGAATCTTCCAGTAAAATTTTTGCATCAGGTCTATTCCCACCTTGTCCACCATTCTTGGTGAAGTAATCATTCAGAGCCTGATCAATCTCTGTGGTGAGTTTTTCTTGTTCTAGTTTGTAATTCAGCTTTTGGTCTTTTAGCCAGCCGTTCGCTAGGTCTGCAATGTTTGGTTCTACGGATTTAGGCATGAGTTTAATTAAATAGGTGTAATTAAAACCGTGCATTCTACTAGATGTTTTGATATTTCAAAGTATTTCTGTTGATTCGGCATAAACTGATAGAAGCCCAATTTAACCCAACGGTACTTAGTGAGCACCCTAGTCCAACCTTTTTGCTAGTGCGATGTTATTCATCGCACTGGCACTTCACAACAACCTTTCCATACCTCTAGTTATTCATGATTTGCTAATATTCCATTTATCGTAAATGACTTTTGTCCAAAAATCTGTTTCAGTAGGAGCAGTGCTTATCCTGTACATCGTGCTGCCTCCCAAAAAAGTTCTAATCTTTAATGCAAAAGTTGCGAACTTTATTGTCATAGATTCGATCTTTGTTGTCCACCAACAGTTGGTAGCGCCTATCACTTCCATGTAATTATCTTCACTATTCATAATAATGAAGGACTCGTTCCCTTGGCTTCAATGCAGGGCAATGCCTATATTTAGGTCAAAAAGGCTGAAATTACGCGTTGTTTAAAATCCCCTAATCGAAGTTCATCTTGTGTTTTAGGACCATCAACTGAGTTCGAACTGCCATTAATTATTGAGGACCAGTTCAACTTGCTTCCAGATGCTGATGCACTATCTAATAAATCATTTTGATCATTATTCGAGAGACTTCCTAAGTCGTATTCAAGTTCATCTGCCATTTTGGCAAACATACATGACTCAGGAATATCTTGTTCAATACGTTCTGAAAACTCTATTAAGCTTTGCTCTGCAAAAGTGAATAACCACGCTTGCTGGTTCATAGAATCATTAACTCGAAGAACCCGTCCGAGTACCTGTCTAAAGTACAACTCTGTTTTAACTGAACTCATGTGGCAACAAACTTGAAGGCGAGGAATATCAGTACCTTCACTGATCATTCCGACACTAACAATCCATTGAGTGTTGCCTCGACGGTAACGTTCAATTTCATCCAAAGGTTCTTCATGGCGGTAAGTCACGATTGAGACAGTTTGTGAGTACTTTTCACAGAGTATCTTTTTAATGGTTTGAGCGTGGTAAACAGATGAAGCAACAATTAACCCACCGGCATTAGGGGAGTGATAACGTATCTCCGCGAGTTTTTTACAACCAAGACCAATCAAGTATTCCATTGCCTCTCGATTGTGAATGATACTTTGATACGAGGTTTTAGTTTGCTTAAGCATCTCAAGTATTGAGGAGAATGATTCAACTTTCTCATCGTTAGTGACTGATAAATGTTCATTATCAACCAATACGATTCTCGGGCTTCTACAAACATTATCTGCTATTGCTTGCTTTAGCGTGTATTGGTAGTCAACCAATAGCTGCCCATCGGGGGTATGATATTCGGCTATCACGATAGGTAAAGAGTCTGAACGCCAAGGAGTACCGGACATCGCCAGCGTATAAGTAGCCAACTCTTGAACTTTGGTTAGAACTTGCTGGCCCCAAACGTTCGCATTTTCAATCTCTGAGCCTGAACAATGGTGTATCTCATCAAAGACTACGAACACCCGATGGTTACGAAGTGTTTTCCAAAAATCATCGTTTAGAAACTGAATTGATTGGTATGTGAGTGATTGTCCAACAGAACCTAGCCCACCATTAAAGGTGCAATTGAGAATCTTTGAAAAGGTTCTTTTTATACCATCAGAAACCGTTAGTGATGGAGAAAAACATAACACAAGATCGACCAAACCTTCTTTTAGCAACTTCGATGAGATAGTGGCGGCAAGTACAGTTTTTCCAGCTCCTGGGGTTGCTTGACAGAAAAAGTGTTTTTGGTTTTTTCTGTATTTTCTCAGGGCTTTCTCTGAGCACTTTAGTTGCCAATGTCTTAACACGGCTGACAATCTCCAGAGAGGGTTTTAAGAACATTCGTCAATCCATTCATCTTTCCAAGTAGGTGCGCTGACCGTTCTTTTGCTTGCTGCAACAACGGGGCTAGTTTGCACTCAAGTTCAGGAAATCGACTCTTCAATGACTGGTATTCTTCAATTTCACCAAGCACGATCTCTAATTCACCTTTGTATTCATTACATTCGTGAAGTAACACAGAATAATCCGATGTGGATTCCTTTGCAGAATTTGCATATGCAGCTTTTTTTCGAGGCGTAACTTGGAGGTTTCTAAATTGTTCGGTCTGAAAGTACTTTTTGTGTCTTCCTTCCCCTTCACTTCTCAACCATCCCTTTTGTTGATACTGCCATATTTGGCGATAAATCTTCTTCCGAGCTTCATCAAGGTTTTGTGTGTCTTGTTCAACATTTAATGAAGCGTTCCTTGCTTCCACAACAGAAAAACCATCCATTCTTTTTTCAATCAATAACTTGTGCATCTCTACACTGATTTTCGTAGAACGTTTCATGTATTGCTTACACTACTTAAATACTAAGGATTGCTTAGTATACAGGAATCGGTAAAACTAAGAAAATCTTAGTTACATAGAGTTTAGAGATATGAAGCATCAGTGTCGTTCAATAATCCGTTACCAACACGTCTCAAAGAAGCGCGCAAAAAAGCAAATCTCTCCCAAAAGGCTTTGGGAGTGCGTATAGGTATGGATGAAAGTTCTGCTAGTCCAAGAATGAATCAGTATGAGAAAGGCAAGCATACACCGGATGCTCAAACCTTGAAGTTAATTGCTGATGAGCTTGGAGTGCCATTGAGCTATTTTTTTTGTGAGGATGTTGTTTCCGCAGAGCTTGTCTGCTTGATAGATAAATTGAATGAGGCCGATAAGAAAAACCTTATCGACCATATTAAGAAAAAGCTTGATGGTATTGAGTAAACTTTAGTATTCCTCAAAGGTTACTAAATCGAAACGACCTTGCTTCGCTTTAGTTGAGCTAACTCTTCACGTAACTGGGAGTTTTCAAACTCCAAATCTTCTATATGAGCCAACGCTTGAACCAGCTTGTCGTTAAGATGGTGCTGTGAAGCTGCAAACAGTGCTAATTTCTCTCTCTCAGCCTCATACTTAGCCTTAAAGTTTTCCTTGATACGTTTCTGCTCTTTGAGCTTAGTGCGTACTGTCTGTATCTCTGGCTGGACTATTTCACCGGTGCCTGCAGCAATTTCAGCTTTGGTTTTCTTAACTTTTTCCACAAACTCAGGGTAGTAATAACCACTGCCATTACCCAGGTTCGCTTCTTCTTCAACAGCTCGCACGCTGAGCTTACGGTGCGTTGGGATACGCTTGGGTTTCCCTAAGGCAATTCGGTCTAAAGCTGCTTCTAGTGCAATGAGTGTATTTTCGCTTTTTCCCATGCCTAAACCTCCTTAACGGTTAGCTCTGCTTCAAAGGGGGTGAACTCCATACCAAAATCTCGCATCACGTTCTCTGCCGCCCTAATTTGAGTAATATAGTGGCTCCTGTCTGTTACCGAAATATCTTCGCCCAGAGCCATGTAAGCGGATAAACTGCGATGTTTTTTTTGCCACCACTTTGCCTGTTGTTCGTCAATGATGCTGCCAGCAGAGCCGCAATCAACACAGAATTGGGGCATGACGACACCATCCATATCGCAATCATACCCATTTTTACAATAGCTATGCAGCGTACCATGAAGGGTGAGCTTGCCTTCTTTTACTGCTTTATAGATGGTGTCCCAAGAGCTGTAGATTGTTGGGATATCACCTCGCATCTTCATGATAGCTTTGCCATGTGCGCCCGATAGTGTTTCATCAGAATGCCATTGTTTGAAGATTTTATTGGCAGTGGATTCAGCGTTAATCTCTTCGAGTGCTAGTTGGATTTTTGGATCGACCTTTAAATCACGAAGGCTGGCTAATTGCCCCCCATTTGTGTACCACTCTGTCATCGCCGAATACAGATGTTTGAATTGCTGCTTGAGTGCAACCAGTGAACTTAATCGATTTTTGATGCAGTAGAACGCTAAGCTCCGTCTAAATTGGTGAGAGCTCATAGGCCAAGGTTGACCAACCACAACCTGCTTTTCAATTCTTACCTGTGAGCGAGGGTTCGACGCCACACACTCTTGGTAATCGTCATCCGTCACAACAAAATCAAATTGCTTACAGAATCGCTTTAGCCGCAAAACCCAATTCGTAATTAACTTCGGCGCATGAGAGCGAAATGTTTGATTGACCCATAGCGAATTTGCGTATTTCTCATCGGGGTATTGCACCTCGATTCGCCATCTTTTTGTGAGGATGGACATCAAATCAATCGCTGTTTTTGATATGGCCGCCGTTACCCACGTTTCACGTTTTTCACCCAATTTAAACGTATGAGATTGAAGCAGGTGAAGCTCTCGGCCACTCAGTGAGTCTAGGTAATAACTGTTCGGAGTGAGCTTATCAAGTTCGCTATCACGCATACCACTAAAGCCGCCGCACACAATGTAACTCGCCGTGATTAGCTGGCCTAAGTAACGCTTAAAATCATGTCCATTCTTCAAGGGGATGTTGGGTAGCTTTCTTGCCAGTGGCGTAATCAACTCACTTGGTTGCCTGGGTTGATGGGTCTTAATAGCGAGGGTAAATTTGTGATTATCAATACTCCCATCGGAATTTATGAAGGTGAAGACACTGCCAGCCTTTACTTTATCTTCTACGATTCGCTTGCCCTGTATGTAGTTATCTTGGAGGTCACATTCAATCTCGGCAATGAGCGTGACATGAGGAAGCGCCTCTTCAATAAGCGCCATTGCCTTGCCATAGATGGCGTGACAAAGGCGCTCAGGAATAACTAATGTTTGTTGCCCTTCTAGCTCACTTAAACGCTTAGCTTCTTTTCTTGATGTGATTGGAGTAAATCCCAAAGCTATCTTATGCCAAGGGCTGTACTCAATGGCTTTGTTGATGGCTGTAAATATTTGCCCAATCGTGGCTGAGGAAAACTCACTCTCGATAAGGTGCTCATCGAATCTCTGACGCATATTAGTAGATGATAACGCAGAGAGAGTGTGTGCATTTTCTTGAGCAAGAAATCGGTAAACTCCCAAAGCTTTGCTAAGTCGAGAGAAAACGGTTGAAAACTTTGCTGCCCTTTTTTTTTGTGGAGAGAGATTAAATAACCAACCGTAAGTGAACAACTTCAACTCTCGTTGCAATTCTGGATGGGCAGCTAATTGCGAAAATTGAAGTTTGTTCTTTTCTTTTTTACGTGAAAAAACAAAGCAATCCCAATTGTTTTGGCCGAAGGTAGCAGTGACATTACCGCCCTTATCACGACAAACCACCACAGCATCCAATTCGTCGAATCGCTTCTCATGGTACAGGGTGACAATATCGGTAGGCTGGATTTTATGCTCAACGGGAAAATCAGCTAGATATAAATGGTCAGTATTGAATTTATGGTTGCTCATTTAGATGTCTCCTGTGATGGAATGAGGCTAAGCACTGATTCGGCATCATCCCAGTTCGGATGTAAGCCATCATCGTCCAATTTTTCTTCTGCTTCTCTGAGCAGAGAGGACTTAACTTTTGGCAGAATCTGGGTATCAATAAACACAATGATGTTTTCAAAGTTCTGCCTGTAGTGATGAGCATCAAGGTGGCGATATAGGGATTCTTCAATACAGCTTTTGAAGCTTAATAGGCACCAAATGTCTGAGAGTGATTGAACAATGACTTGGGCCGGACAACCGAAACAACCAAGTAAGTCGGCACACGCCAATCTCTCACCGTCTTTAATCAATCCATGCTTGAGTGCTTTTCTTGTGAACTTTTCCGACTTTTCACCAAGAGGCTCAGAGCAGCTTCCTCCGTTCGGAGTACGACTCAAGTTAGGGAGGTTGATTTTGTTTTCTGCCTCGATAACCAATACATCAATACCTAAGCTTTCTTGGGCCTCTTTTGTGCTTTCTCCGTGCTTAATTTCTTGCTCTCGCAAGGACATCGCATCTTGCATCATCCCATTATTGGCAGTTCGGTTGCCCTTGCTATAGTTTTTCTTTCTCGTGTTAGCGGTGTTGTTGAGCATGATGTCGTTCACTAACTCACCTTGATGGTAAGTCGTGAGTTGTGCGCCTGTTTCTCGAAAGCGACTGATAACAGGGCGCAAACGACGACCCGTTTGGTCGATAAAGGTAAAGTGCTTTTCAACCCATAGCTTTAAGAAAACCTGCAAGGTTGCCCTCCTCAGCGGAGTGGCTTGTTTTGAGGCGACTGTTTGCAATAATGTGGCGTTGGGGGCAGTGGAAATAAGACGTGATGCTTCAAGCAGCGTATCAAAGAAACTCATTGCGTACTTGGGAATATCCAGCTCATGACCGCCCATTTCAACTTGGATGGTTTTGAATGCTCGGCGCTTAAAAGCGGGCATGGTGTACCAAATTTCACCGACTGATATAGAGGCGTTATCTGGTTGCTTTAGTTGGAATAAGTCACCGGTATTGGTGTAGGTGTAGTAAGCCAGTAGGTACGCGCCAGCGGACATCATTTTGCTGATGCCACCATATAGTTTGTATTGCTCTCCCTTCCAGTTAAACGTCATGGTTGGGACGCTTTTATAGGCATCTATGTGCTTTTCAGGGTTTTCAATAAACTGCTTAGCAGTTTGTTTAAAGAGACTGCGCAAAAAAGGCAGTAATTGATTTAGGTCACTGCGGGTATAAGCCTCATACGGCTCCTCATCGCTGTTATCCGTGATAGTGATGCTGTCGAAGTACGCACTTGGCAGATCTAAGTAATCTCTAAATAAACACAGCACATTAGAGCGTTTACTTTTGTAGGTAGAACGTTTTATGTTTCCAAGCAATACCTCTTTATAGAGAAACCCAAAGTAAGCTTCTGTGGCGTGTTGTGTGAACGCCTCTTCATTATGTTCATCGCACCAACGAAGATATAGAGAGCATACTATATAGGCGGTGTACAGTGACCCATGGCTTTTACCTTCGCTCATGAAATCATCAAAGCGAGACTTCATTTGAAGGATAAAACCTTCCCTGTTTGCACTTTCAAAGCGACCTCCCTGCTGTAATGCGGTTGTCGAAGGAAACCCCTTAACCATGAAGCGATTAAAGTCGACCAAAGAGTTGTCCTCATTATCTAATTGAATACAAAGCTCTGGCTTCCAGCCGTACAAATAAGTGATATTACTCATTCTCACCGCCTAACGCTTCATGCATGATGCCGTCTAAAATGCCGAACTTAACTTTGAACGCCTCTTTGCGCTTCAAGTAGCGCAAGTATTTCCAAGTGGTTGAGTCGTTTCGGTGTCCCATCCATCCCATCAGTAGCCCCAAGCATTCTGATGAAGATAGCCCCGCTTCCAGCAGGTCATTGAGTCGATAGGTGCCATAAGTCGAGCGCAAGTCATGAAAGCGGTGTATGAATGTAGGGTGGGTCTTTTTAATCTCGGCTCTAAGCTCTGTCCACCTAGCTTCAATGGATTTAGCGGTAACAGGATTGCCTTGCTCACTGACGAATAAAGGCTCATGGCGCTCAGATAGCTCCAATCGTTCAAGCGTCTCTTGCTTTAACGTGTTAGCTATTTTAGGCAGTGCTTCAAGTTTTTGATCAAGTTTACTTCCACGTTTAAGCCTACGCTCGGAAGTGCGATATTCAAGCAGTGTGGTTAATAGCTCTGATGAGATTTCAACACGCCTTTGCTTTAAGTATTTGGTTTGAACGCCTGTCGATTGAGGCGATAAAACCATCTCGTAACGATGCTCACTTTCAGCCAATGGCGTTGCGGTATCAAGGGCACTCAAGGAGAGCGTGGCCACCTCTTGAATACGCATTCCAGTATCGAGAGAGATTAACACCTGTAAGCGTAACTCTTCGGATGCGCTAGGAAGGTACTGTGTCAAAATACTCAGTGACTCTTGAGCGAGTGGAGATAAGGGCCGAATGTTCTTACTGCTTGCATCTTTGGGCACCTTGATTCGCAGATCACTCGTTTCAACGGTAAACGTTGGCGATATGTGTGCCAGCATGCCAGTGCTTTGAACTGAGACAAACTCCATCTTAAATGGTGCTTCTTTCTCATTCTTTATTCTCAAGTAACCATCATGCATTAACCACTTGTAGTAGTTAACAATCTGATTCATTCGCACGCTAGCAGTGCTGTGTGCTAGCTCCCCGTTCTTGATTTGCTTTAACAGGTGGGAACGAAACAGGTAAGTGGGTTTAAGTCGTTTGACGGGAGGGAATGTATCCCATGCTAGTCCTTTATCTTCAAGGAACTGATAGTAAGCCTGTAATGCCTGAGCACAGGGGGAAAGATCTTTCGCAGCTTTGATCGCTTTTTGATAGAAGAGGTAACTATTTGCTTCGTGGTTGAATACGCCATCTTGTGAAAAGAGTGTAGGCAGTGAACCGATATTGCCAATGGAGGGTTGGCAATGGAATGTATCATTATCTAATTTATGTAGGTCTGTCTCTTTGAAAACGTCGCTGGAGTGTACAAGGTATGTCATAAATCGTCCTGAAAATGCCACTGTATACATAAACAGTATTGCAGTGGCGGTTAATTTTCCAGATTTATTTATGTGTGTAAGATGCTTTTCCTACACTAACCCGTCATGGTAACAAACTCTTCTGAGCCTGTTGGGTGTATGGCGACAACCGAATCAAAGTCTGCTTTGGTCGCGCCCATTTTCATCGCCACGCCAAAACCTTGAATCATTTCATCAACCGTAAAGCCGATACCATGTAAACCCACCACTTTTTCATCTTCGCCAGCGCAAATAAGCTTCATCTTACATGGTTGGCGATGTTTGGTGACGGCTGTGTACATGGCGGTAAAGCCAGATGTGTATACCTTAATGTTGTCTTTACCGTATTTTTGCTCCGCTTCTTGAGTCGTAAGGCCTATGGTGCCAATCGGCGGGTGACTAAATACCACGGTAGGGACTAAGTCATAATCCATTTTGGCATTAGGCTTATTATTAAATAGTCGCTCAGAAAGCTGTCTACCTGCTTTGACCGCAACAGGAGTCAGCTCTATACCACCTTCCATGATATCACCGACGCAGTAGATGCCCGCAACATTGGTTTGCTGATATTCATCTACCTTAATGTAACCTGATTGATTAGTTTCAACTCCGGTAGTTGCAAGGTTAATTGCATCGGTGGCTGGGTGGCGTCCTATCGCCCAAATCAGAGTGTCAACATTGTGCGTATTGCCATTTTCTAGGTGCAAGGTTAGGCTGCCATCGGCTTCTTTAACCACTTCTTTAGGTACAGAGTGAGTATGTAGAGTCGGCCCTTCAGCTTGCATTACCTCCACTAGCGTTTCTACGATCATAGGATCAAAGCTTCGCAGCGGCGACTCTTTACGGCAGAAAAGGTGAGTTTCAGTGCCAAGAGCATGCAAGACACCTGCAATCTCTACGGCAATATAGCCAGCACCAATAACGGCAACGCGCTTTGGTTGCTCGCTTAATTCGAAGAAGCCGTTAGAGTCGATACCGTGCTCTGCTCCTGGGATGTTAGGAATAGTTGGGCGGCCGCCGACAGCGATAAGGATGTGATCCGCTGTGTAGTGTTCACCATTGACTTCTACAGTTTTTGCATCGACAAACTTGGCAAAACCTTTAATAACGTTAACCTTGTTGTTACCTAGCACGCGATCGTAAGACTCGTGAATTCGCCCGATATAGGCTTGGCGGCTTTCGACCAATTTACTCCAATTGAAGTCTTTTAGATCCACATCAAAACCATAATCCTCGGCGTAGAGATTGATGGCTTCGGCGACTTGAGCTCCATGCCACATGACTTTCTTTGGCACACAGCCAACGTTCACACATGTACCGCCGAGATCTTGCGCTTCAATTAGCGCTACTTTTGCGCCATACATTGCTGCTCGGTTTGCTGATGCAATACCACCGCTACCACCGCCGATACAGATATAATCAAAATGAGTCGCCATTTATTTCTCCAATTTTTGCGAATCGATGTGCCAGATAAGTGTATCGTCACTTTGGCACCCGCGTTTCTTTATTGTCTATGATATGGAGGATAGATTGGCCTAACTCAATCTATCCAGCTTAAATTTTCTTCACTTGTCCACTTTAGGCGAGAAGTTCACTCATGTTACTCAGGTACAATCCACTTCACAGTGTAGTGACCCGTTGTCGGTGCAATAGCGTTTTTAAGGAAGGGGAGAATTGCTTGCATCTGGCTTTCAAGCTTCCATGGTGGGTTGATGACTATCATCCCAGATGCTGTCATGCCATGTTCGTTGCTGTCGGCTGATACGCCCAATTCTATTTGCAGTATTTTGCGAATCTCAAGCCCTTCAAGGCCTTCAATCATATCTTCGATGTCACACCGATTGACGACAGGATACCAAATAGCATAAATACCCGTTGCCCAGCGTTTGTGGCTTTGATGAATCGCTTGTACGACATCACGATATTCTTTCGCCAGCTCGTACGGTGGATCGATAAGCACCAGGCCTCGGCGCTCTTGAGGTGGTAGGCTTGCCTTGAGCCGTTTAAAACCATCTTCCTTGTAGATGCTTACCTGACGGTCACGGTGAAACTCTTGCTCGAGAAGTGGATAGTCGCTTGGATGCAATTCGGTTAATACCATGCGATCTTGTTTTCTAAGGTGCGCGCGCGCAACTCGTGGTGAACCTGGGTAATAACGTAAATTCTGACTATTATTTAGGACCTTGATTGAATCTAGGTAGCTTTGCAGTTCTGCTGGGATATCGACTTGCTGCCAGAGTCGAGCGATACCTTGTTTATATTCACCAGTTTTTTCTGCCCACTCATGGTTTAAGTCGTAGCGCCCAACGCCAGAGTGAGTATCGTGGTAAACAAAGGGTTTATCTTTTTGCTTCAGAGCATTGAGAATAAGGCTTTGAACGATATGCTTTAGGACATCGGCATGATTGCCAGCGTGAAAACTGTGGCGATAACTTAGCAAAATTGAACTCTCTAGTGGATCACGGTTGGGGAATTTTAATCCAGCTAGTATACGTCACTATTGAAAATTGCTGAACCTACCTATATTTAATAATTTAAACCCAGTCAGAGCTCAACAAGACAACACTGTCCGTGCGCTTTTTGCTAAACAAAAGGAATACTTATGTCTAATCCTCTTCTTAGTTTTACTGATTTACCTCCTTTTTCTCAAATTAAGCCGGAGCACGTTAAACCTGCAGTTGAACAAGCGATAGCCGATTGCCGCGCTAAAATCGAGCAAGTGTTGGCCGATAATTGCGAGCCTAGTTGGGAAAATATTGTCGCCCCTATCGAAGAAGTCGATGACCGTTTGAGTCGCATCTGGTCTCCGGTCAGTCATATGAACTCTGTGGTAAACAGTGAGCAATTACGTGAAGCTTATGAAAGTTGTTTGCCTCTTTTGTCTGAGTATGGAACTTGGGTTGGCCAGCATAAAGGCTTATTTGAAGCATACAAAGCTCTCAAGGAAAGTGATGAGTTTTCTCAGCTGACACAAGCGCAGAAAAAAACCGTGACAGATTCATTACGTGATTTTGAACTATCTGGTATTGATCTACCTGCAGATGAGCAGCATCGCTATGGTGAGATCAGCAAGCGTATGTCTG
The DNA here is from genome assembly GCF_003350295.1 of Vibrio tetraodonis. GTDB lineage: Bacteria > Pseudomonadota > Gammaproteobacteria > Enterobacterales > Vibrionaceae > Vibrio > Vibrio tetraodonis. Next base: position 15,054 of record NZ_QLYY01000027.1, on the reverse strand, counting down.
AGCTGGGGTCCAAGTTTTCCAACAATGTGCTTGATGCCACCATGGGCTGGACAAAGCATATAGAAGATGAGCAACAGCTAGCAGGTATGCCTGAATCTGCGTTGGCTGCGGCTAAAGCGGCGGCGCAGGCGAAAGAGCTGGATGGTTACCTGCTGACATTAGATATTCCTTCCTATTTGCCAGTGATGACTTATTGCGATAATCAGGCACTGCGTAAAGAGTTGTATGAGGCATACTCGACCCGAGCTTCTGACCGAGGTCCAAATGCAGGAGAGTGGGACAATACAGAGATTATCAATGAACAGCTCAAGCTGCGCTATGAAATCGCCCGTATGCTTGGTTTTAATACCTTTAGTGAGAAGTCTTTGGCGACTAAAATGGCAGAAAATCCTGCCCAAGTACTGAGCTTTCTCAATGATCTGGCCAATAAAGCCAAACCGCAAGGTGAGAAAGAAGTTGAAGAGTTGTGCCAATTCGCCAAGCGTGAATATGGCGTAGAAGAGCTTGAGCTGTGGGACATTACTTATTACAGCGAAAAGCAAAAGCAGCACTTGTTCCAGATTTCTGATGAAGAACTACGCCCTTATTTCCCTGAACAAAGAGCGGTGAGTGGTTTATTTGAGGTTTTGAATCGTGTCTTTGGTATGAAGGTCGTTGAGCGCCAAGGGGTAGATACTTGGCATGAGTCGGTGCGTTTTTTCGATATCTTTGATGCCAATGAAAAGCTGCGCGGCAGCTTTTATCTCGACTTGTATGCAAGGGAGCATAAGCGTGGTGGTGCTTGGATGGATGAATGTCGCGTTCGCCGCATCAACGCTAAGGGAGAGCTACAATCGCCAGTGGCCTACTTAACCTGTAACTTCACTCGCCCTGTTGGAGATAAGCCTGCGCTATTTACTCATAATGAAGTGGTGACCTTATTCCATGAGTTTGGTCATGGTATTCATCACATGTTAACACAAGTAGAAACTGGCGCGGTTTCTGGTATCAATGGTGTACCTTGGGATGCGGTAGAGCTGCCTAGTCAGTTTTTAGAAAATTGGTGCTGGGAGCAAGAGGCACTCGCCTTTATCTCTGGTCATTATCAAACAGGCGATCCTTTGCCAAAAGAGATGCTTGATAAGATGCTAGCTGCAAAAAACTTTCAGTCAGCCATGTTTATTTTGCGTCAGCTCGAGTTTGGTTTGTTTGACTTTACCCTTCATACACAATTTGATCCTGATATTGGACCCAAGGTATTGGAAACATTAGCCGAAGTGAAAGCTAAGGTAGCGGTTTTGCCAAGTTTGGAGTGGAATCGATTTTCTCATAGCTTTAGCCATATTTTCGCTGGTGGTTATAGTGCGGGGTATTACAGCTATCTGTGGGCTGAGGTGCTGTCTTCCGATGCTTTCTCTCGTTTTGAAGAAGAGGGAATATTCAATGCGGAAACTGGTAAGAGTTTCTTAAATAATATCCTTGAGATGGGTGGCAGCGAAGAGCCTATGGAGCTGTTTAAGCGTTTTCGTGGAAGAGAGCCGCAAATTGATGCCTTGCTTCGTCACGCAGGTATCGAAGCCTAATTCGAAATAATAACAAGCCACGCCTTCTGTCGGAAGGCGTGGCTGTTTCCATCCACTAGCTCTGCAATTTCCCTTTGATGAGTTTGTCGGCAGAAATTGGCCCTGGTCCCCACACAATCACGATTAAAATCATTAACCCCCACAACTGATGGTCGTAGAAGCCTTTCTCCCATAGCAGGGGGTACGAGACGACAGCTATAATATTAAACACAAACAATATCGCTCCCATTGGTCGAGAGAGCAGTCCTAATGCAAGAAAAACCGGAAGAATAAGCTCTGCAGCGGTTCCCATATAAGCGGCCAGCTCCCAAGGTAGAATTGGCACTTGATATTCGTATTCGAACAAATACAAGGTGCTGTCCCAAGAGGAAATTTTCACCAGTCCAGAATTAAAAAATACCCACGCAACCCATAAGCGGCAAAAGAGCAATAACAGTGGAACAAAAAAGCATTGAGCTTTGTCGACTATGGCGTCGTAGCGCTTAATTAGGTTATTTATCGACTCGGGCATAGTTATATCCTTATTGATGTGGCGCGAGAGAAAAGCCGCAAATGAATTGATGTTCGAGCAGTGTTTCGAGGCATGCAAGGTGCGTTTCAGGGATCTGCCCCAAGGTATATCCGTTTTTGAGATACTCAACCAGTTCGAATGATGTGTTATTCAGTTTCACTGTCGAGCACGGGCCATCATATTGGCTCATCATGACGCCTTGCTCTGCATGATTGATATCTAGCTGTGAGAAGTCATTAGCTTCAATGGATAAGTGCAGAGAAAAGACAGCAAAGCGTGATTGAAAGGTTAGTGCATTGGGAGATAAGTGGAGCTTGATATATTGATGATGTTCTTGTGGTACAGTTGACAACTGATTGATAGAAAGTAAGTGCTTGCTTGGATCGACTTTAGATAAGATTTGTTCTGATAGATCAATCTGCCATTCAAACTTAGCGACCTCTTGAATATAAGGAGCAGCTTCCATTACCTTGGGGAAGTTTTCTATGCTGCTCGCAAAGTGTTCGCCGTAGTGGCTTACATTACCAGACTTGAGCGGGCTGTTGAGAATATGCTGGCGAGCCAGCTGGGTAAAGCACTCCTCTCCAACCAAGATATGAACCATGGGATAGGTTGCCTGAAGAACGTCGGTTAAACTAATAATAAAGTTATTACGATAGATTTGGATGCGTTCCTCTGCGGTAAAATGATCGCTTTTGATATGGCACTCTTCTCCAGATGTTTGGTATTGGAGCGCACTGGCGAAGTTCTGCTGCAGGTCCGCAAGAGTTAAGCTCATGACGCTTTTCTTCCTTTGAGTGTGCTAAATGGTATTAATCTTTGGCTTGCCTTTTGGCATTCTTCTAACAGCACTTCTGGCTCTGGTATATCGAGATCCCACTCAATCAGAGTATGACGTGGGCCATGACGGGATAGCCAATATTCATACAGCGACCAAACATCATCACTTACTGGCTGACTGTGGGTATCAATCCATATTTCCCCTTGCTCAAGGTGTTTAATGGTAAAGCCTGCCAGATGTATCTCATCAACTTTATCTGCTGGAATTGCTTCAATGTACGTTTGACAATCGAAGCCATGGTTAAAAGCGGAGACATGAATATTGTTGAGATCGAGCAATAGTCTGCAGTCAGTACGCTTTTGCACTTGATTTAGAAACTCCCATTCTTCAATGGTTGAGTGGTCAAATTTTAGATAACTTGATGGGTTTTCAATAAGAATCGGTCGTTTTAAATATTCTTGTACATGGTTTACGTTGCGGCAGAAAACATCCAAAGCTTCTTCGGTATAAGGCAAAGGAAGAAGGTCATTAAAGTAATGTCCGCCGTGATGGCTCCAGCTGAGGTGATCCGAAATAAGAAATGGCTGGACTTCATCGACAAGCATTTTAAGCTTTTTGAGGTGTTGAGTGTTTACCGGTTCAATGCTGCCAAGGGAGAGACCTATTCCATGACAGCTAATCTGATAATTATCGACAAGTTGTCGCAGTTTTTTTCTAGCTGTTGAATAAGGCTCAAAATAGTTTTCACTATGAATCTCTAACCAGCTTAGGGGCGGTTTGTTGGTAATAAAATAATCGACGTGAGGAGCACGTAGGCCGACACCCACTTGTTTATGATATTTATCTGTCTTCACTCATTATTCCTTTATGAGCGTCAAACTAAGGCGGCTTATCTGTGATAAAGCCGCCTTTGCTTGCTATGAGGACTGCGTGCTGCCGCCGACTAACCTTTCACATAGACCTTTGGGTACAACCACAAAAGCATCTTTCTGGTTATCTTCTTTTGAAGTGCCAGCGCAAGAGCTGGATTTGGTTGCACAGTCATTTTTTCCAGCTTTTGAAACGCCGTAGCACTTTTCCTTCTCTGCAGCCAAAGCAGGTGTGGTCATTACACTTGCACCAAACGCAACAAGGCTGGTGACCGCAGCTGTGACAGCAAGACTTGATTTTTTCATTCTCGTTTCCTCTGGTTTTCCATTCTCAGTGAAGACTTTAATACCTTAGCGCATAGTTCCTTGAGGTTTGGCTAAGGCTGCTTAGCACAGTATTTCATATGCTTGTTCAACTAAAAGGATAGAAAAAACATCGCAAAACTTTCAAAAACACGTTAAATAAAGATACAGAAGGAATTTAATCTCCCTAACTTATTGTTTTGATGTATGTATCGAGGCAATTTTTTTGCAGCGAATGTTCTAAACTCGGTCTGGTGTTTAGGTTATAATCACTTTTCATGTATAGATAACCAGTGACTGAATGCTAATGGATCCCTCTTTACTCATCGATGGTCTAAACGATAAGCAGCGTGAAGCTGTTGCTGCTCCACTTGAAAACTTATTGGTTTTAGCGGGGGCAGGAAGTGGTAAAACACGGGTGCTCGTACATCGGATTGCTTGGCTGATGTCCGTTGAGCAGGCTTCGCCTTTTTCAATTATGTCTGTGACCTTTACCAATAAAGCAGCTGCTGAGATGCGAGGTCGTATCGAAGACTTGATGATGGGAACCACATCAGGTATGTGGAACGGTACTTTTCACGGTATTTGTCATCGTATTTTGCGTGCTCATTATCTGGATGCTGGGTTGTTGGAAGATTTTCAGATCATGGACAGTGATGATCAACAGAGACTTCTGCGACGATTGATTAAAGCACAGAACTTGGATGAGAAACAGTGGCCAGCAAGGCAAGTTGCTTGGTGGATTAACGGGAAAAAAGATGAAGGGTTACGTCCAAATCATATTGATGCGTATCGCGATCCTGTGACTCAAACTTATCTTCAACTCTATAGTACCTACCAAGAAGCGTGTGATCGCGCGGGTTTGGTGGATTTTGCCGAAATTCTACTTCGAGCTCACGAGCTGCTACGAAATAAAAAACATATTCGTGAGCATTACCAAGCCCGTTTTAAGCATATCCTTGTGGATGAGTTCCAAGATACCAATAATATCCAATACGCTTGGCTAAGAATGATGGCAGGACCAGAATCTAATGTGATGATTGTGGGGGATGATGATCAATCAATTTACGGTTGGCGCGGAGCAAAAATCGAGAATATTGAAAAATTTACTCAAGAGTTTCCAAGTGTTAATACCATTCGCCTCGAACAAAACTATCGCTCGACCAAGACGATTCTTGAGGCTTCCAATGCGTTGATTGCCAATAATACCGAACGTATGGGCAAAGAATTGTGGACCGAGGGCTTAGCTGGCGATCCTATTTCAGTTTATTCGGCTTATAACGAATTAGATGAAGCGCGTTTTGCGGTTAATAAAATCAAAGATTGGCAGGAAAAAGGTGGCTCACTTAATGATGCGGCCATGCTTTATCGTAACAATGCTCAGTCGCGTGTGTTAGAAGAAGCCTTAATTCAAGCAGGTTTGCCTTATCGCATTTATGGTGGGATGCGATTTTTCGAGCGTCAGGAAATCAAGGATGCCCTGAGTTATTTGCGCTTGATAGCAAACCGTAATGATGATGCCGCATTTGAAAGAGTGGTCAATACGCCAACCCGAGGACTGGGAGACAAAACGCTCGAGACGCTGCGTTTAGCCGCTAGGGATCGCGGATGTACCATGTGGGATGCCAGCGTGGCTTTGTTAGAAGAGAAAGTGTTTGCAGGTAGAGCTGCCTCTGCTCTTGGACGTTTTGTTGAACTGATTAACGCGCTTGAAGATGATACCAGTGAGTTGCCACTGCATGCTCAGACTGACCATGTGATCAAGTATTCTGGTTTGTATGCGATGTACGAACAGGAAAAAGGTGAAAAGTCGAAAGCTCGCATTGAGAACTTAGAAGAGCTGGTCACGGCTACGCGTCAGTTTGAAAAGCCGGAAGAAGCGGAAGAGATGACTTTACTCACGGCATTTTTGACCCATGCTGCGTTGGAAGCGGGTGAAGGGCAAGCTGATGAATTTGAAGATGCAGTGCAGCTGATGACTTTGCACAGCGCCAAAGGATTGGAGTTCCCATTGGTCTTTATGGTTGGAGTGGAAGAGGGAATGTTTCCAAGCCAGATGTCAGCCGAAGAAGCGGGTCGCTTGGAAGAGGAGCGACGCTTGTGTTATGTGGGCATGACTCGTGCGATGGAAAAGCTCTACATCACTTATGCTGAAATGCGCCGCTTGTATGGCCAAGATAAATATCATAAACCATCACGCTTCATTCGAGAGTTGCCCGAAAGTTGTTTAGATGAAGTTCGAATGAAAGCTCAGGTTAGCAGGCCTGCGAGTGCGGGTCGATTTAGTACTCAAGTTGTCAAAGATAACTTTAATGAAACCGGTTTTAGTCTGGGGTCGCGTGTTAAACATCCCAAGTTTGGTGAAGGGACCATTATTAATTTTGAAGGCAGTGGCCATCAAGGTCGGGTACAAGTTGCTTTTAATGGTGAAGGGATTAAATGGTTGGTGACTGCCTATGCAAAGCTTGAGCAGCTTTAGATGAAAAGAAAAACCCCGAGGGCTTTCGCCCATCGGGGTTATAGTCTTACTCGCAGCATTCCCGCTACTAAAGGTGCTCCATGCATCATTCCTTGATAGTATGCTGATGTCCTTCAGCTCAGTCCTTTCATCGCCATCCTAGCGGTGTCCATGACCTTATCCTGGTCCGCTAACTATCCTAGTTAGCTCACATCGCCTAATCCTTAAGCGGTATCCATTTCCCTTCCCTAGTAGTAACCCATCCTAGTTACTATTATGAGTCCGTTCAATGTCCAGTTTGCTTTCCTTGCCGACTACTAAACTAAGTAGCCGAATCTTCATCCTGAAGATCACCAATTCCTTGGCCTTTCCTGTTCCGTGTCAGTATCCTTCCGACAAGTGCTATATTACGATGCCAAGAATATTCCTCAAGGTTGGGCTCTTTATTCGTTATTAAAATCAAGCGTTCAAAAATAAAACAAAACCTTTTCTAACAGCTAGTTATATTGCTCTAATTTTAATAAACTCATTAAAAAAGAGGTATTTACGCACCATCTTGTAAGAAATATCTCACAAGATGGCGGGTAAATATTACTAATGACCGATTGCCGTACCCTCTCTTCTTGGATCTGCTGCCCCTTCTAATTGGCGACCATTAATAAGTATTGCGTGAAGACCTGAGTTCAAGTCGCTCACTTTGATCTCAAATCCCATCCTTTCGAGTTCTGGCTTGAGCTCTTCTGCAGAGGTACCTTGTTCGATATCAAGTGTGCCGAAACGGTTTAGTACATGAGCTTGATTGATAGCTTGCTGGATATCCATGCCCCACTGAGTATGAGCAATAATGGCTTGTGCTACATAGCCTATAATGCGACTTCCCCCAGGCGAGCCGATCGCCATATAGGGTTTGCCATCTTTTAATATGATGGTTGGCGCCATAGAGGAACGGGGGCGCTTACCCGGCTCGAGGCGATTAGCAATTGGTTTGCCATTATTGTGGGTACGAAATGAGAAGTCAGTGAGCTCGTTGTTGAGAATAAAGCCGTTGGTCATGAGGCGTGAGCCAAATGCATTTTCAACCGATGCTGTCATGGATACGACATTACCTTCATTGTCGACAATATTGAAGTGACTGGTTGAAGGAAGCTCAATAGATTCGTCAGGACTTTGTTGACGTGCGTAACTCCATGGAGGTGAACCTGCCGAAACACTTTCTAATGCTTTTCCCGGAGTAATCAGTTTTGCGCGCTGTTTTAAGTATTCAGAATCAACTAGGCCTTGAGTCGGCATAGGAACAAAGTCTTCATCCGCCATGTACATGCCACGATCTGCAAAGGCTAAACGCGAAGCATCAGCAATGACTTGCCAAGATGTAGCACTTTCGGGGCCCCAAGCTTGAAGATCAAACTCTTGTGTCATGGTTAATATTTGATTGACAGTAAGTGCGCCAGAAGCGGGTGGGCCTATACCGCAAATATCATAGCTTTGGTAAGCTGAGCAAACAGGCTCTCGCTGTTTGACTTTATAGGTGTCGAAATCTTGCTGGGCGAGGACACCTGGATTACCTTGTGCTGATTTTACTGTGTTAACGATATCTCTAGCAATTTTACCTTTATAGAAAGCATCGGCTCCGTGGTTGGCAATGCTAGATAAGGTGTTTGCATAAGCTGGGTTTTTTAAAATGGAGCCTTGTTTTTTTGCTGAGCCATCAGGGTTAAAGAAATAGGCTTTTGTGGCAGGAAAACGAGACAAACGCTTGGCATCTTTACTGATTAGGGTGGCAAGCCTAGGGCTGATAGCAAAGCCTTGTTTGGCTACCTGAATTACCGGTTCAAATAGTTGCTCCCATTTCAGCTTTCCATATTTTTGGTGGGTTTCCCACATCAATTTTACTACTCCAGGTGTGCCAACAGAGCGGCCGCCGACCACGGCATCATAAAATTGCATCGGCTGACCGTGTTCGTCCTGAAATAACTGTGGTGTCGCGGCTAGAGGAGCGGTTTCTCGTCCGTCGTAGGTCGTCAGTTTTTTTTGTTTAGCATCCCAGTAGACAAGAAAAGCACCACCGCCAATACCGGAAGATTGTGGTTCGACAAGTCCCAACATAAGCTGAGTGGTTATCATGGCATCGATGGCGTTGCCACCTTGTTTGAGGATATTAGCGCCAGCTTGAGTCGCAAGTGGATTTGCGGCTGTAACCATCCAGTCTTTCGCTTTGACTAATTGTTTTGTTTCTAGGCCGCTGCTTTGTTCAGGGGCAACAGAATCGGCTGCCTGATCGGCGAAAGCTGAAACCGAGGTCAATAATAGACAGGTTGTTAAAAATGGTCGTTTCCACTGCATTTTGTACTCCTTGTTAATTATGCGGTGACAGAGTGGCAGTGGAAGCGCTGGGAGTCTAAAGGTTTGTTATAAAAATGTAACACCGAATCAATTTTTTTACACTTTTAACAGTAACTCAGATATGGACTGCCAAAGAATACTGGTGCCTATGATGGTGAATATAAGCCCACACAAGCCATCAATATAAAATGCCATCGCTTTGATTTTTCCTTGCATATGTTTGGTAGAAAGTGCCCAAGCGAGTAGGGAGAACCATACAAATGAGAGACCCCACAATATACCCAATGCAAGTCCTTTACCTGTGAGCGACATATCTGCTGGCACTAGACTTGACATAAGACTTATGAAGAAAACGAGAGCTTTAGGGTTAAGGATATTAGTTGATAATCCTCGAGAGAAAGCTTGACGCTTATTGCTCAGCAATGTGCTGCTTTCCTGCTTAGATTGTGACTCGAGATTATTTTTTGCTTGCCAACACCCTTTGAGAGCACAATAACCCAAATAAGCTAGGTAGCTACCCCCGACGAACTGCAATCCAGCAAAGAGTTCTGGTTGTTGGTGAACCAAGTAGCTAATTCCAGTTAGGCTCAAGATAGAGTGCAGTAGGATGCCAAATGAGAGACCTAAGGCAATATAGAGTCCGGTTTGACGGCCATAACGTGCGGCATTTTGGACCACTAAAGCAAAATCTGGCCCTGGGCTCATGAGGGCAATAAAATGTACGCTGGCAAGCGTAGTAAGAATGGTGACTTCGTTCATTGTGATGCTCATTAGTTAATCATGAGCGTATTTTGTCTTAATCAACACAGTGAAGATTGTAAATTATTAACACTAAATCTTAGAGGGTGAAATACCATAAGACGCTTTAAAGGCTTTGCTAAAATGAGCTTGGTCATAAAAACCAATTTGATGGGCGACCGCAGTGCCACTTACTCCGTTTTTAAGCAGTTTAAAACCATATTCTAGCCTTAAACGGCTGAGCCAAGCATAAGGTGTTAAACCGACTTTAGCTTTAAAGTGACGTTGAAATTGTGTCGGGCTGAGTTCACACAGTTGTGACAATTCTTCAAGCTTTACTGGCTGGGCTAAATTTTCCATTAAATAGTCTTTTAGTGTTGAGATTGATTGATTTCCCAGTGGTAGGGTATTTTTTTGCTGTATGGCGCCGTAGTGACGAAACAAAAGCTCAAAGCCCTCATAAGGCAGGCAATCTTTTGCTAACTGACTAAGGTTGTTTGTTCCCAAGGCTTGATGGACTCTGACCATATGTTGGAAGAGAGTGGGGTTTGCAATAATCAATTGGCTGAACTGAACCTGATCCTTCTCACTCTTTAGATCGGCGAGCTCACTAAACCATTTGGGATCGATGGAGAAAACTCTTACTTGATACCCATTACTATGGATTGAGCTTCCATCATGCAGTTCATCGGGAGGCATGATGACGACTTGCCCTTGCCCAATGGTATGATTTACACCTTGGTAAAAGAATTTTTGTTGACCGCTTGTCACCAAGCCAATATGAAAGTCGAGATGATAGTGTCTTCGAAAAGCGAACTTTTGGTAGTTCGCATGGATCAGACCGATTGCTTTATTTTGTGTGGTGAGATAATTGATCTTATCCATAGTAATGCTTTGTGTGAATTTTGACCAATCATATACACAGTTTAATCATTTGTCTTGTAAATAAAGATCAGTTATCAGAGATTTGTAAGCATATACCCGCAAGGTTGAGAGATGCTTGTACTCCATGATTTCTATTATGAATGGAGTACATACCACACTAAGAGCTTGGTTTTCCTGAGTGTTTTTTCGCTTTAAGCCCGTCATAACTAAAAATGACCAAAGCACTCCAGATAAATGCAAAGGTGATGGCCTTATCTATTGTAAAAGACTCACCGTAGACCAAGACTGCTAGCAAAAACATTAAGCTTGGACCTATATACTGAAAAAATCCCAAAGTAGAGAGCTTTAGGCGAGTAGCTGCGCCAGTAAAGCAAAGTAGCGGGAGAGTGGTCACTATGCCTGCACAGATCAATAACATATTTAAGGTCACAGTGTTAAGGCTAGGATCCGAAGTGGCAGAGTCGGCAATCCAAAGCAGATAAATGGCTGCTGCTGGCAGCATCACCAAGGTCTCGATAAACAAACCAGTCTGTGCATCGACTTTGACTTTTTTACGCAGCAATCCATAAAATCCAAAGGTTAATGCTAGCGCGATGGCAACGGTAGGGATTGAGCCAAATATGATCACTTGTATGGCTACACCGCAAGTCGCCAGAGCAACGGCAAACCACTGCATTTTTCTCAAGCGCTCGCCCAAGAATATCAATCCGAGCATGACATTGAGTAAAGGGTTGATATAGTAGCCAAGACTGGCATCTAGCATATGGTTTGAGTTCACTGCCCAAATGTAAATCAGCCAATTGACTCCAACTAACAGAGCGGTAGAAATTAATAGCGACATCTTGCCTTTTGAGCGGCAGATATCTCTTGCGCCGCGCCAGCGTCGGCCTATGTGTAACAAAACAGCAAGTAGAATAAATGACCAAATGACGCGATGACTGAGGATTTCAAGAGCTGGGACCTGGCTTATAGCTTTGAAGTAAATCGGTGCAATGCCCCACATTGTGTAAGCTGCGATGGCGAGTAGGATACCCTGTCTTGATTCTTGTTCTGTGGTCATTAATGTATTTCTTCTTATTCTATTGTTTGTCTAGTATACAAATTGGTAAATATATCATCTAGTGCTTGGCATCTTTTCGTCTTAATAGACGGTAATTTGCGGTTTTATTCATATCCGAACCCCACTACAATGTGCGCTTCACTTTCTTCTACCCTGTCTAACTGAGGCACTCATGACTGAGATATTGTTTGCTCAACAAGCCGAACCCTCAATCACACCTGAAGCTGTCCTAGAAGAAGTGTTTGGCTATAAAACATTTCGCGATGGTCAAAAAGAAGTGATCCATGCTGTAGTGAGTGGTCAGGATTGTATCGTCATTATGCCAACTGGTGGTGGGAAGTCACTCTGCTACCAGATCCCAGCTTTAGTCTGTAAAGGGTTAACTATAGTGATTTCTCCTTTGATTTCACTAATGAAAGACCAAGTTGATCAGTTAAAAGCCAATGGTGTTTCGGCTGAGTGTATAAACTCAACAATGACGCGCGAGGAACTCAGTAGCGTATACAGTCGTATGCAAATGGGGCAATTGAAACTTGTTTATGTTTCTCCAGAGCGGGTGCTGATGCGAGACTTTGTTGAGCGGCTTGAAACTCTTTCGTTGTCAATGATTGCTGTTGATGAAGCCCATTGTATATCTCAGTGGGGGCATGACTTTAGACCAGAATATGCTTCCTTGGGTCAACTAAAACAGCAATTTCCTCATGTGCCTATTATGGCGCTGACCGCCACCGCGGATGAGGCGACTCGAAATGATATTACCCATAGATTGCAGTTTCGAGAGCCGCATGTTTATTTAGGCAGCTTCGATAGGCCCAACATTCGCTATACCTTGCTAGAGAAACATAAACCAATTTCTCAAATCATAAGATTCGTTACCGGACAAAAAAACCAGTGCGGCATTATTTATTGTGGCAGCCGCAAGAAAGTCGAAATGGTGACAGAGAAATTGTGCAACAACCATATCCGCGCTGCGAGTTATCATGCAGGGTTAGATACCGATGAACGAGCTTATGTTCAAGAGGCTTTTCAGCGAGATGATATACAGATAGTGGTTGCCACTGTCGCTTTTGGTATGGGTATTAATAAGCCTAACGTTCGTTTTGTTGTTCACTTCGACATTCCACGCAACATAGAGTCCTACTATCAGGAGACGGGGCGAGCTGGTCGAGATGGTCTGCCAGCTGAAGCAATGATGCTGTATGACCCAGCGGACATGGGTTGGTTAAGACGCATGTTGGATGAAAAAGATGAAGGACCGCAAAAGCAGGTAGAAAGTCATAAGTTAAATGCCATGAGTGCTTTCGCTGAAGCGCAAATTTGTCGGCGCCAAGTCCTACTCAATTATTTCGGTCAATACAGTGATAAGCCTTGCGGCAATTGTGATATTTGCCTTGACCCCCCCAAACATTTTGATGCGACGGACCAAGCACGTAAGGCAATATCTTGCGTTTACCGAGTCAACCAGAACTTTGGTATTGGTTATGTGGTTGAAGTGCTACGCGGCATGCAAACTAGCCGCATCAGAGAGCATGGTCATGATAAGCTCTCAACTTATGGTCTTGGCAGTGAAAACAGCCATGATTACTGGGTCAGTATCTTTCGTCAGTTGATACACAAAGGGATGCTGACGCAAAATATTACCCGTAATTCAACACTTCAGTTAACTGAAGAAGCTCGCCCACTCTTACGGGGTGATATGAGCTTAGAGCTGGCGGTTCCTAGACTGGATACTGCCGCGAGAACGGCTAAATCAGATAAGCTAACCAGTAAGAATTACGATAAGAAGTTATTTGCCAAGCTGCGCAAATTGCGTAAATCGATTGCTGATGAAGATGGGCTACCACCATACGTCGTTTTTAGTGATGCAACATTAATTGATATGGCGGAAATATTACCCACTTCTTATGGTGAAATGCTGGCTGTTAGTGGAGTAGGACAGCGTAAGTTGGAGAAGTACGCCGATCCATTTTTAGATTTGATTCAGGAGCATGTTTCTTACCATGGTTGACTCGACACACAGATTCGGTTTGCGGGCATATCAGCCGCAAGAGGGGCGTTTGGAACTAAAAACGCCCAGCTTTGATTTTGATAGCTTTCCCGAAATGGCAGAGCAAATGGTGGCACTACTTTCCGCAACCGTAATAGAAAAGCAATGGGATGCGGACATTCACTCATGGTTAATTGACTTTGAAGGTTGTCAGCTATTACTCAAATCTGAGTATTATAGTGAAAGTGTATGGATTGAGTCACTAATGATAAAAGACAGCAAGGAAGAACTTGATTACCTGGCTAACTTATTTCGCTGTGGCTTTTAGCTAGGCATCTTGCGCGTCCATAGTCGCTATTGCAGCAAAAGGTGGTTAATGTATAATCACCGACCGCGATAATTATCAAGTTGAATATCGATAGATGTTTATTCTAGCTGTGGCGAAATTTTTTGCTTGAGATATTCGTCTAGATAATTATCAGCTTTGATTATTAACAGTGTTGGTAAGAGCTCAATAACATATTGAACTCGATTTGGGTTCCCTCACCCCCAAACCAAATTAAAAAGGTATCTTATGAGTAGTTTTTCTCTCGCTCAGCAGCGTAAAGCGCTTTTTGTTTTAACTCTGTTTCATCTCGTCGTTATTGCTTCTAGTAACTATTTGGTCCAATTGCCATTTACAGTTTTTGGCTTTCATACCACTTGGGGCGCCTTCACTTTTCCATTTATCTTTTTGGCGACTGACCTGACAGTACGTATTTTTGGTGCTCAGTTAGCACGAAAAATCATCTTTTGGGTAATGTTGCCAGCGCTCGCGGTGTCTTATGGGTTGTCAGTGCTCTTTTTTGAAGGCCAATTTCAAGGCTTCTCTCATCTGAGTGAATTTAACCTATTTGTTGCACGTATCGCGATTGCAAGTTTTATGGCTTATCTGCTCGGTCAGATATTGGATGTGCATGTATTTAATCGCTTGCGGCAAATGAAGCAGTGGTGGATAGCACCGACTTGTTCAACCTTGATCGGCAACGCTCTTGATACTATCGCTTTTTTCTCGATTGCCTTTTACCAAAGTAGCGACCCTTTTATGGCAGAGCATTGGATTGAAATAGCCTTGGTTGATTATGGCTTTAAACTCATCATTAGCTTAGGCCTGTTTGTTCCTATGTATGGTGTGCTATTGAACTATCTGGTGAAAAAAATCACTGCTGTTAACCCCAACTTTAGCGTTCTCGGCGCCAGTTCATAGTGGATTAAGAACGAAAAGCCCAGACACTTGTCTTAATGCCGATCGGTTTAGAGACTTGAACGATCCTGGGATCGTATGATAATCCCCACTAACTTTGTTAGTGGGGATTTTTCTATGTTGGCTGAAGAGTTAGTTCTAGCTCATGATACTATTGAAGATGGCAAAAATTATGAGTCTGTAATTAATGCCATTCAACTTGAATGGATAGAGCAAGCTCTCTATGAAACATCTAAAGCGAGTATCAGAAGGCGTCGGCTACCAGCCCAACAAGCCGTATGGCTCGTCATTTGGATGGGATTGCAGAGAAATAA
>NZ_QLYY01000026.1 GCF_003350295.1 Vibrio tetraodonis | reverse complement strand
CGACTTGCATGTGTTAGGCCTGCCGCCAGCGTTCAATCTGAGCCATGATCAAACTCTTCAATTAAAGTTTTGTGCATCTAAGATGCGGCTCAATGAATACTGATAACATTACTGTGTAATGTTGAATTGACTGTGCCGGTATTACTACCGATTGGTCACTCAGTTCATTGATAAATCTTTTTGGATTATCATCAACGAGTGCCCACACAGATTGATAGGTTTAGTTTGTTAAAGAGCGTTGCTTTGAGCTGTTTATCTCTCAAAGCGGAGGTGAATTCTAGCGATATAATTTAAAGAGTCAAACACTTTTTAAAATTAATTTTAATGGCTATTTTCGACCTCACCGACAGGCTTCAGACATATGCCTTACCCCGTGTCAGTGGGAGCGCATTATAGGGATACTCACTAATAAAACAAGTAGAAAATGTGTTTTTTCTATTAAAAAGAATTAACCGATTAAAAAACGCTCTATCTTCATTCTCTATACTAATTTCTGCTAGGAAACTCACTTGCACTGTATCTATAACAAATGGCGCCTTAATAGAGAATTTGATCTTTACAACACAATCCAAAAGTTATGTAACTGAATTTTTGACTCCACAAAAACAACAAAGCCCCGACTTTCGTCGAGGCTTTGTTGTTTAAATATGGTACCGGTGGGCGGACTTGAACCGCCACGCCCGAAGGCAACGGATTTTGAATCCGTCGTGTATACCAATTTCACCACACCGGCATCTTAGGGCTATCACCCCTTGATGGTTGGCATTATACGTATGCATTAATAAGGTGCAAGAGCAAAAGACTGAATTCGCTATCGTTTGCTGATAAATTCACCACAATTAGCCCGGTTGAGTATAAAATGCCTTTTCAGTCTTAATTTATCGCTATATTCTGATCACCAGCTACAACTGAGGTACACAAATTTTATGTTAACAACAGCAGAAGCACAGCCAGCAGGGCTCATGCGTCGTTTAGGAGCTTTGTTTTACGATGGGCTTATTGTTATTGCAATTGAAATGATAGCGGCAGGGGTCGTTATAGCCATTCTCCATGCTCTCATGGCGCTTAGTATTTTTAATCCAGCACCATATATGGATGTCAGTGACTATCTTACACGCCACCCTATTTGGGGGCCTGCCTATACATTTTATCTCGCGGCAGTTTGGGTATACTTCTTTGTTTTCTTTTGGACCAAAGCTGGTCAGACATTAGGCATGAGAGCCTGGAAACTGCAGATACGCAATCAAGATGGAGGTGCGATTTCTGTCACCCAAGCATTGATAAGAATTGCTACATCAGGGTTTGGGTTGGCGAATTTAACGGTACCTATTGACCCAAAGAAACGCGGTTTTCATGATATATGGGCAAAAACACAAGTTATCCTGTTAGACAAAGCGCAGTAGATAATAGAGGAAGGGATACCCCTTCCTCTCGCTATCTAGCAAACCGCTAACTCTTTCAGCATTGATTCTGGGAGGGCCAATTCGTCATTTTTATTAACCTCTACACCACTATTAATTATGTCTTGTGCTATTTGCTTTGCCTCAGACAAAGAGTGCATAGCAGCCGTCCCACACTGATATTCATTTAGTTCAGGAATATGAATTTGTTTTTCAACTTTGAGCACATCATACATAGCTACAAGCCAAGCTTTTGCAACACGGTCTTCTGATGGTGTTCCGACTAAACTCATATAGAACCCTGTTCTACACCCCATAGGGGAGATGTCTATAATTTCTACCTCATTTCCATTGAGATGATTACGCATAAAACCTGCGTATAAGTGTTCTAATGTGTGAATACCTTTCTCAGAAAGAATAGCTTTGTTAGGGGCAGTAAAGCGTAAATCAAATACTGTGATCGTATCGCCACTCGGTGTACTCATGGTCTTTGCGACTCTAACAGCAGGCGCATTCATTTTAGTGTGATCAACAGTAAAGCTATCAAGCAATGGCATTATAATTATCTCCTATTTGCAATAGTCTTACAGCCGTAAGTTATTGCTTTATGTGCCTTGACGTCCTGCAAACCCTAATGATTCATATGCAACTATTCAACAACTTTGTTTAATAACAATAAAAATTAATGACAGAGTCACTTATAGATGATGTGAATAAAAAACAATTAACTCAACAACGCGAATAAAACGTATAATTTGCAACCAGATTAAACGCCAAGTAAATATTAGAAGCGCAGCTCGAAAACCGAGCCGCACTGATAAGAAGATTGATATCAAGTTTCTGAATGAAAGCTGAAATGTAACTTTACGTAGCGGGATATGTTACGAAATTGAGCAAACTACACTGGCTGCTTTAACCCATGGCTCCACTTACTGATCTAAGTATGCAAAATAGCCTTGCAAAAAATCATCAAAGTTTAGCGTATCAGATTGTTCTACTTGACGCTGAGCTTCATGGGATCGCTGAACTTCTTGTTCCATAATCTCTTGGCTATAAGTTGTATATTTGTGCCTCGCGTGCTGCTCACTGTATCTTTGACCAAACTCACAACCCACTTTACCTAAGCCACCAAGTCGTTTGGTATCGGCAAGTAGCTGACCAGAAAACGTAAGTTCTGGATTATCGACCCAAGTGCGAAGTTTATTACATACGGACTGATAAGCTTCTCCGCCATGGACACTATCCATGCGCTGCGCTATGAGAAGAAGTTCATCAAAAACTCGATGAGCCCAATCTTGCAATGATAGCACTTCGCCTTTGCAACCTATTTGTAACTGCAAGCCAACTTTGCGCCCAGATGCGATAACTTTATCCCAGTTTTCCCGCCAACATTCTTGTTCACAAAAGTCCATAGGCTCAAAGTCAGAAAGTGCAGACCAAGTCAGAAAAAGATCGAGAAAGCGGATTTGATCTTCATCGATCCCAACAGAACTGTATGGATTAACATCAAGAGCACGAACCTCAATATATTCTACGCCACCGCGAGATAGCGCCTCTGATGGTTTCTCACCATTTTTAGCCACTCTCTTAGGGCGAATGGGGGCATACAGTTCATTTTCTATTTGTAAGACATTAGTATTGAGCTGGCGATATTCACCCTCTACCTTTACACCAATGTCAGCAAACTCGGTGGATGGTGTTCTAATTGCGGTATTTAAACCATCCAAATATTCATTCAAACTGTTAAAACCAATCCTAAGCGAGCTCTGTGCACTATTAGTGTAGCCAAGATCACTCATACGCAAAGAGGTTGCAAAAGGGAGATAAAGTGTTTGACCAATGTTTTCGAACGGTAACTTTGTTTCTCGGCCTTTGATAAAAGACGAGCAAAGTGCAGGAGAAGCACCAAAAAAGAAAGGGATCAACCATCCAAATCTATAGTAATTTCTGATTAAACCAAAATACGCCTCAGACTTAGAATCACGGCGCTCTGCTTCGCTTTGTTCACCGTATAAAGCATCCCAAAAACATTCCGGAAAAGAGAAGTTAAAATGAACGCCAGAAATAATTTGCATCAAGCTGCCATAGCGACGCTTTAGACCTTCTCGGTAGAGCGTTTTCATTTTCCCTGAATTAGATTCACCGTATTGGGCAAGGTGAATATCATCTTGGTGACTGACATAACATGGCATAGAAAGTGGCCACATTCTCTCCTCAACAAGCTTAGATTGGGTAAAATGGTGGATATCTTCTAACTGTTGAATGAGTGTCTTGATATCAGTAGAGACTGGTGTAATAAATTCCAGTAACGATTCTGAAAAGTCTGTCGTAATCCAATCATTCGCGTAAGCGGAACCAAGGTCTTTGGGGTGAGGGGTTGTCGCAAGTCGGCCATCCTTTTGGTAGCGTAATGTTTCTCTCTCAACCCCCCGAGAGAGGGATTTAAATGACTCTGGTTTGAGAGTAATTTTCTCAAGTCGCTTAGCAAAATCAGTCACAATGAAGTTCACTTCTAGTCCTGATCCAAACATTATGGACCGTTGATATAAAGAGAGACGGAGAAAGTCCGTCTCTCTGTCTTGGTATAGTTATGTGTACTCTAACGAACGATTTCAAGCTCTTCTAGTGGGATTTGTAAACTTTCTAGCTGAGGCTTCAAAGCTTGAACATCACCAACAACTATGATTTGGTAATCATCCGGTGTAAACCACTTAGCTGCCATCTTGTTCAAAGTGCTTTTGCTGACTGTCTCGACAATCTCGTTACGCTGCTGCAGATAATCTTCATCCAAGCTATACGCAAGAATACTGCTAATTAACTGAGCTTTCTGCGATGGTGTTTCGTATTTCAGCGCATCCTGCTGACCCACTGCCAAGCGAAGAAATTCTATTTCTTCATCCGTTATACCTTGCTGACTATACTTATCCAGCTCACTCTGTATCTCTTTGATTGACGCCGCGGTAGTGTCTGCTCGCACTTGAGCAGAGAAAACAATAGCGCCCACTTCCCTATTGGCCGCAAAGTAGCCACTAGCTCCATAGGTATAGCCTTTATCTTCCCTTAAATTTTGATTAATACGACTATTAAAATTACCCGCAAGGTTAAAGTTCGCCAATTGAGTGAGATAAACTTCTCCTGTTGCATCAAACGGTAGGCCTTGACGAACAAACCTAACAATACTCTGTGGAGATCCCGGTTTATCAACTAAATATACTTTTTGTTTACCTGTATTATTTACCACTTGAGGGTGTAAAAGTGGTGCTTCTTCACCATTCCAGCTTTCAATAAAGGCCAACTCTTTTTTGATTTGACGTTTATTGATATCTCCAACCACCACTATCTGAGCTCCCTGAGGAGTATAGTGTTTGCGGTAAAAGGTTTTGACATCATCAAGAGTTAGACTTGAAATCGAGTCTTTTGTACCGTCATTAGGTCGCTGATAGATAGAACCAGAGAAAAGAACTTGTCGAGTCGCTTGTGAAGCCAACCAACTTGGTTTCTGGTGTTGATAAACAATACCTTCCAACATCTGTTTTTTATTACGCTCAAAATCTGAATCCTTGAAAGCAGGCTCTAACAGTACTTCCTGCACAATCTCTAGCGTTTGATGAAGATTCGCTTCAAGGGTGGAGATTGAAATGCTCGTGGTATAATTAGCCGCACTGATAGAGACTGTGCTACCCAGTTTATCTAGCCTTGCCTGTAATTCCTCTTTGGTGGACTTAATCGTCCCCTCTTCCATCATAGTCGCCGTCAGATTTGCTAAGCCTTCTTTACCTTCTTCTACATAACGCTCACCAGCTGGAAAACTAATATCAATCTCAACGGTTGGTGTTTCACTACTTTGAGTGCCAAGCAGTTCTGCACCGTTGTCAAAGTAAATATGATAAAGCTTTGGCATATGTGCTTTAACCGCGTTTGCAACTTCAGGCATTATCGACCGATCAAAGCTGTCTACCGGGCGACGATAATTTAATTCTTTATCACTAACCTTTGCATATTCAGGCAATACCCGTTGCGGCGTTTCAAAAGTAGCTGGTGTGACTGCATAACTCAATTTACGTTTTGGCACTACGCTGAGAGTAACCTTAGGGTGACCATTAACATAACCGTGGTAAGCATCCATCACAGCTTCGGGTGACACTGCGCGTATTTGCTCAAGCTGAGATTGAATCCTGTCTGGCTGGCCAAAGAAAGTTTGATTAGAGGCCAATTGAGACACTTTACCTTTAACACTTTGCAACGCAAAAACTGCATCGGCTTCAGCCATACCAGTTATTTGATCTAGTCGCTGCTGGCTCACTCCTTGCTTTTCAAATCGAGCTAAAGATTGCATTAATGACTGATAAAGTGGTTTCAATTTGCCATCAGGCCCTGATGGTGCCATCGCATAAACATAAAAAACACATGAAAGCTCAGAACAATCCTGAAAGGCACCCGCATCAACCGCTTTTTGCGTTTTTACTAAGTCTTGGTAGAGCAAGCTATTGGTGCCTTGTCCTAGCACATTAGCTAAAGCATTTAAGGAAGCTTCTGTTTTGTCACCTTGATAAGTCGTCGGCCAACCAATAAGCACCATAGGTTGCTGGATGCGGTCTTCTAATGTTATGAACTTATCTTCGGTCAATATAGCAGGTTGCTTAGGCGCACTTTCTACTTCAGGTCCTTTAGGGATAGAACCAAAATATTTATTCACCCAAGCCAGCGTCTGCGCCACATCAATGTCCCCTCCGATGGTTAGGACTGCATTGTTAGGACCGTACCAACGTAGGAAAAACGCTTTGAGATCATTGACATCAACACGATCGAGATCTTCAACATAGCCAATGGTCTGCCATGAATAGGGATGACCTTCTGGATAGAGCGCCTCTCCCATTTTCTCCCACATCAACCCATAAGGGCGGTTGTCATAGTTCTGAGCACGCTCATTTTTCACTGTATCACGTTGAATTTCAAACTTACGCTGTGAAACTGCATCAAGCAAAAAGCCCATTCGATCCGACTCAAGCCAGAGCACTTTTTCGAGTTGATTAGCGGGGACAGTTTCAAAATAGTTAGTTCGATCTCGGTTGGTAGTACCATTGAGCGAACCACCCGCTTCGGTGATCAATTTAAAATGCTCTTGATCTGCTACGTGTTCGCTTCCCTGAAACATCATATGCTCAAAAAAATGTGCAAAACCCGACTTACCAACCTCTTCTCTCGCAGAACCAACATGATAGGTAACATCAACATGAACTAAAGGATCAGAATCATCCGGAGATAGAATAACAGTGAGTCCATTATCAAGCTGATACTTAGAGTAGGGAATAACTGTCTTACCAGGCTGTTCAAGTTGCTCTTCAATTAAAGTCACACCGGGAGGAAGAGTAGATTTAGAGGAGAATGGGCCACTTGCACAGCCGTAAATAGTTAAAAGAGAAAAGACACCTAACCAGATTTTTCTCATGACATATCCTTAGAAAAAGCCGTAATACAAGGCTGCTATAAGGCTGTATCGTAATGCTTTACCAATCAATATCAACCATAAACATGGCCAAAAGTGCATTCGTAACCAACCTGCAGCGAAACAAAGAGGATCACCAATTACAGGTAACCAACTAAATAAAAGCGACCAGTAGCCGTATTTACTCAACCAATACTGAGCTTTATGACCATATTTTTCATTTTGAGTTCGGTTGGGCAGCAAGAAACCGAGCCAATAGTTCGTTAAACCACCGAGTGTATTCCCTACAGTGGCAGTAGATACCACTAAAAAAACAGAGTATTGATGAAGAGAAAGCGTTGCAACGAGTCCTGCCTCTGACCCTCCAGGCAAGATAGTTGCGCTCAAAAAACCTGTAATAAATAGCACCCAAAGTGCTGAATCGGAAAACCAAAGTGCGATACTTTCAAAGGCAGCGTTAAACGCTTCTAGCACTGCATATCAAGTAAAATCTTGCCTCGCGTGTGTCCCGTTTCAATTTGTTGATGAGCTTTATCCACTTCACTCATTGGGTAGATATGTTGGATTTCAGTTTTCAATAAGCCCACACTGACCATATAAAGTAAGGCGTCAAGCTGCTCAGGATCTGGACTAACCAAAATACCTGTGGCATCAAAACCTAACATCTTGGCTTTCTCACAAATTAAGTCCGCCGTTATGGTCGGAACCGTGACAACTTTCGCACCATCACTTAAACAATGCAAAGCATCAAGAGCCGCGTCACCACCAACAAGATCAATTAAAACGTCAGCTTCCTCGACTCGCTCAGAAACAGGAGAAAACTCATAGTTGATAGCGTGAGCTCCAAGCGTTGCCATATAATCGAGATTTGCGGCGCTGCATGTGGTAAACACTTCGGCTTTCGCTGCAATAGCGATTTGAATAGCTAGGTGGCCAACGCCACCCGCACCAGCCAGTATCAACACTCTTTGTCCTTCATGAACGCCGGCTTTATCGAGCGCTTGAACCGCAGTTTGGCTGGCCAAAGGTATGGCTGCAGCCGCTTCTAAGGTTGTCGCTTCTGGCACTAAACTAAGCTCTGTTTCAGGAACACAAATATATTGGCTGTAACCTCCCCCTTGTAAAGGGAAGCCAACAAAACCAGCCACCTTATCGCCTGCTGAAAATCGTTCAGCTTGTTCACCACAGGTTAGTATTTCTCCAGAAATATCATACCCAGCTACCCAAGGGAGATTCTCTTTTTTTTGTGATGCTACCCACCCTAGTCCTGCACGCGTTTTCGCATCGAGCGGGTTAATGCCAGCAAAAGCGACTTTCACCAGCACTTCCCCTTTCTGGGGACTCGGCACTGGACTAGACTGAATGGTCAAGACTTCTGGGCCACCAAATTGAGTAATCGTGATTTGTTTGTTTTCCATTTGTTCATATCCATAACGACAACAAAAAAGATGCAAAGCATCCTTTTGAATATATACCATTTATTACTAACGAGTTAACTGCTAAAACTAAAATTAGCCAATAACCTCATCGTGGACTCATAAAATGAGCGCTGAATCAATCAAGAAATCTGTCCAATATGCACAAGTCACCTATTGATAGTAAGTAAAGCATAGAGATTCTGATTTCATGTGAGTTGCACTCTTTTGGCGATATGACTGCAACTTGTCGTGTTAAGAGCTGAGCTATGAAATGGGTAATTAGATATACTTATATCAGTATACGCCGAGTACAATGCTCAGCCATTTCTAATATCTTTTGATCGCAAAGTCATTTGAGACTAATGATTCTATTTTATATATATCAATAAGATGTAGTTACAATATAAACAATAGAAGAACTTAGCTAGCCAAAACCTTTCTAAACTATCAGAACTGGTGTGCGCTGTAGTTTTCAAGAAGCATTAGAAACTATTGATATGCTTTTCAAGCCAAGTTCGAGTGAACACATTGTTTACTTCCCCTTTTTTTACCATGAAATAATAAGGACGTTTGGGTTTATTAGCTTAGATTTCCTAGCCCAAATAGTAATAATTCAAACTCGGTGCATTTTAGTTTGATATTTATTTTTCGACGTAAAAATCAAGTAATATGGAGTTAATATAATGAAAAATAACATTATCATTACACTGGAAGTAGTAGAGCTTGGCTGTATTTTTTTACTCATACTCTTGCAGAGTAAGCATTTACTTAGTGAGGAGTTTTGAGGTATGGCGCGCTCGGAAGGATTCGAACCTTCGACCGCCTGGTTCGTAGCCAGGTACTCTATCCAGCTGAGCTACGAGCGCGCAATGTTTTGATATTGAATATCCAATATCAGGAATATCAATTCCTAAAAATAAGTGGCGCGTCCTGGAGGATTCGAACCTCCGACCGCCTGGTTCGTAGCCAGGTACTCTATCCAGCTGAGCTAAGGACGCACGAAAGTCTAATAAAATGCTTTATTAAACTCTTATAGATGGCGCGCTCGGAAGGATTCGAACCTTCGACCGCCTGGTTCGTAGCCAGGTACTCTATCCAGCTGAGCTACGAGCGCGCAATGTTTTGATATTGAATATCCAATATCAGGAATATCAATTCCTAAAAATAAGTGGCGCGTCCTGGAGGATTCGAACCTCCGACCGCCTGGTTCGTAGCCAGGTACTCTATCCAGCTGAGCTAAGGACGCACGAGAATCTAATAAAATGCTTTATTAGACTTTAATAGATGGCGCGCTCGGAAGGATTCGAACCTTCGACCGCCTGGTTCGTAGCCAGGTACTCTATCCAGCTGAGCTACGAGCGCGCTAATGTTCCCGCAGGAACTTTGTGAAGTATATCACGTAAACTTTTGTTTAAAACAAAAAAATTGACTCGAGGCCAATTAATGGCGGTGAGGGAGGGATTCGAACCCTCGATGCAGCTACAAACCGCATACTCCCTTAGCAGGGGAGCGCCTTCAGCCTCTCGGCCACCTCACCGATTTATTCCTTGGTAAGGAATGGCGCGCTCGGAAGGATTCGAACCTTCGACCGCCTGGTTCGTAGCCAGGTACTCTATCCAGCTGAGCTACGAGCGCGCAATAATCAATGTTTTAAACTCGCTCCAATAAGAGCAAAACAAGAATGGCGGTGAGGGAGGGATTCGAACCCTCGATGCGGCTACAAACCGCATACTCCCTTAGCAGGGGAGCGCCTTCAGCCTCTCGGCCACCTCACCATCTTGCGGAGGCTCATATTACGATTTACCAAAAATATGTCAAACATTTTCTTGGTAAAAATCATAAAAACCTTTCCAAACGTCGGCAATTTAATCAAAGCGATGCTAATTCACTCTTTTATCTAAAAATGAATTTTATTAATTGTATAAAAAAGACCAACATAAGTCGGCCTTTTTTATCTCACTAGTAATTACCTGAAGTCGTATTACCATTGCCTTTTTCAGCTTGAATACGCATGTAAATTTCTTCACGGTGAACAGACACTTCTTTAGGTGCATTAACACCAATACGAACCTGATTACCTTTTACGCCCAGTACAGTGACTGTGACTTCATCGCCGATCATGAGAGTTTCGCCTACGCGGCGAGTTAAAATTAGCATTCTGTGCTCCTTGAGTAATCTCTGATTTTTCTTGCTACGAGGCTATTATCCAACAAAAGTTATATTTTCGTAAACTTTATTCTCAAACCTGATTAACTAGAACATACCCTTTTAGGCTGATAGTTAATCGCTTGCGCTGAGACAAAGTACGCATGATGCAATATGTTTGCGGCTTTGTCGATGCTTTCTGAGGACAGCACCCATGTCAATGAACCTTGGTTAACACTAGAGTGAATAACTTTAATACCTTGTTCAGCCAGTAACACATCAGATAACTCGAGCAACCCATCAAGCTGTTGGCCAACGAGTGTCAGCAAACTAACCTCTTCACTTATAATGATTTTATCACCAAAAATCAGTTCCAGTTTGGCATAAGCTTCATGTTTTATGATTATAGTCACCCCATCTTTGTGCTCAGACACGCTCCAGATGTGGACCCCCAACATTTTACACTGTCTTTCAAAACTGAGGTAATCGTCATTGGCTAGATTAATGCAAATCATTTGACGCTGAATAGCAATACCACACAGAGGTTGCTCAGGTTCATTTCCTTTTAACAAACTTCCTTCTGAGGGGCTAAATGTCGATAAAACACGCAGTGGAACACAATTTTTCCTAGCATACTGCACAGAAGGCAAATGAAGTATTTTTGCCCCTCGATAAGCCATTTCCTCCATTGATATACAATCAATGACGTCAATTTTTTTCGCTTCTGGCACGACATTGGGGTCACAAGTATATATACCATCCACATCGGTAAAAATTTGGCACTCATCGGCTTGTAGCGCACCGGCTAATGTCACAGCACTGGTATCTGAACCACCGCGCCCCAAGGTGGTGATATCCCCATATTGGTTAACCCCTTGAAATCCAGCCACTATGACTATCACATCTTGTGATAATAGTGCCTCAATAGCAGAGGTATCAATGCTCAAGATCGAGGCGTTGTTATGCTGATGATCAGTAATAATATTTGCCTGTACACCAGTCAAAGAACGTGACGAGTAACCTTGTTTATTTAAGGCCATCGCTAATAAAGCCATGGATACCTGTTCACCAGTAGAAAGCAGGACGTCAAGCTCTCGAGCTGTGGGCACACTATCAATTTGCTTGGCTAAATCCATTAACCGATTGGTTTCTCCTGACATTGCTGACACAACAACAACAATTTGATTACCTTGATTTTTTGCCTTGATGATGTGCTCGGCGACTCTATGGATATTTTCAATTGTTCCAACAGAGGTTCCACCAAACTTTTGCACGATAAGGGGATGTTTCACCAGTCTTCACCTTCCCAAGACCATAGTCTTATTCGCACCACGAACTATTACCATATAACTGCTTGTGGTAGTAACAACAAAAGCCAAGAACTCTAAGACATCCAGGGGAGTGCCAGATTATTCACTTGGCTAGCTCAAAAAATTACGCTCAACCAAATTGGGTTGAGCGTAAAAGTTTATAGACGTTCTTCTAGCCAAGGCTGAACTGTCTTTATAGCTTGTGGGAGTGCCGCAATATCACTACCCCCTGCTTGAGCCATATCTGGACGTCCACCACCTTTACCACCAACCTGCTCAGCGACCATTTTAACCAAATCTCCAGCCTTGACTTTACCGACTAGGTCCTTAGTTACTCCAGCGATTAAGCCTATTTTGCCATCATTAACATTGGCTAACATTACAACACCGCTACCCAATTGGTTTTTGATGTCATCAACCATGGTACGTAAGTTTTTACTATCCGCACCTTCCATTTCAGCAATGAGAACTTTAATGCCCTTGATTTCTTGGGCTTTGCCCATAATGTTGGCACTTTCTGCTGCCGCCATTTTGTCCTTAAGCTTTTGGATCTCTTTCTCTAGAGCTTTAGCCTTGTTAGCAGACTCCACCAACTTCTCTTCGTATTTAGCTTGCTGCATTTCAATGGTATCAAGCGCCGCTTCACCTGTTACTGCCTCTATACGGCGAACGCCTGCCGCTATCCCACCTTCAGAAGTGATCTTGAATAAGCCGATATCACCAGTGCTTGATGCGTGAATACCACCACAGAGCTCAGTAGAGAAATCCCCCATTGAAAGTACACGAACCTCATCATCGTACTTCTCGCCAAACAAGGCCATTGCACCTTTTTGTTTAGCCGATTCTATATCCATGATTTGCGTTTCAATGACGTGATTACGGCGGATTTGAGCATTAACCAATCGTTCCACCTGTTTAAGTTCAGCAGGTGTTACCGCTTCTAAGTGAGAAAAGTCAAAGCGTAGGTTTTCTGACTTAACCAAGGAGCCTTTTTGCGTAACATGCTCTCCCAAAACTTGACGAAGTGCAGCATGCAGCAGGTGAGTGGCGGAATGGTTTAGCGAGATTGCAGCACGTCGCTTAGCATCAACCAAGGTTTCTACTTTGTCATCTTTGGCTAACACACCTTCTGCTAATACACCATAGTGAGCAATGGCATTACCTAGCTTCTGTGTATCTTCTACTTTAAAAACACCCGATTGAGTTTTAAGAACACCTGTATCACCACACTGACCACCAGACTCTGCGTAAAAAGGCGTCTCATCTAAGATAACTATTGCTTTATCACCCGCAGATAATGACTCAGCCACTTCACCATCAACAAACATTTCGGTCACAGTGCTACTTCCTTGAGTGGCAAGGTAACCGCAAAAGTCAGAATGTGTTTGAGTTTTGATTGTCGCGTTGTAATCAGTACCGAACTGACCTGCTTCACGAGCGCGCTGACGCTGAGCTTCCATAGCCTTTTCGAAGCCTTGCTCATCAATCGAAAATTCACGCTCACGCGCAACATCGTTGGTTAAGTCTGCCGGGAAGCCATAGGTATCATAAAGCTTAAATACGGTTTCCCCATCAAGAACCTTACCCTCTAGGTTATCCAGAGCCTCATTGAGGATAGCCATGCCACGCTCTAGGGTACGACCAAAGTTTTCTTCCTCAATTCTCAGCACTTTTTCTACAACCGCTTGCTGTTTCTTGAGCTCTTCGCCAGCAGAGCCCATCACATCAGCCAAAACTCCAACAATCTTGTGGAAAAACACGCCCTGAGCACCGAGTTTATTACCGTGGCGAACCGCACGACGTATAATACGACGCAAAACATACCCACGGCCTTCATTGGAAGGCATAACACCATCGACAATCAAAAATGCACACGAGCGAATGTGATCAGCAATCACTCGCAATGATTGGTTTGACAGGTCTTGATAGCCAATCGTCTGCGCTGCTGCTTGAATAAGCTTTTGGAATACATCGATTTCATAGTTTGAGTGAACGCCTTGCATGATAGCTGAAATGCGCTCGATGCCCATTCCTGTATCGACCGCAGGCTTAGGCAAAGGCTCCATCGTACCGTCAGCATGACGATTAAACTGCATAAATACGTTATTCCAGATCTCGATAAAACGATCACCGTCTTCTTCTGGAGTACCAGGACGTCCGCCCCAAATGTGCTCGCCGTGATCATAGAAGATCTCGGTACATGGTCCACAAGGACCTGTATCTCCCATGGTCCAGAAATTGTCTGACTCGTATTGTTTACCGCCCTTTTTATCACCGATACGCACAATACGATCAGCAGGAACACCAACTTGTTTGTTCCAAATTTCAAAAGCTTCATCGTCGGTTTCATAGACGGTGACCAAAAGACGATCTTTAGGTAGCTTTAGAGTCTCAGTTAAGAATTCCCAAGCATAAGCAATCGCATCTTGTTTAAAGTAGTCACCAAAACTGAAGTTACCCAGCATTTCGAAGAAGGTATGATGGCGAGCAGTAAAACCAACGTTTTCTAGATCGTTATGTTTACCACCAGCACGTACACAACGCTGAGCGGTCGTTGCTCGAGTGTAGGCTCGTTTCTCTGCACCTAAAAAGCAATCTTTAAATTGGTTCATACCTGCATTTGTAAATAGCAGAGTTGGATCGTTGTGTGGGACCAAAGATGAACTATCTACTATTTGGTGTCCCTTGCTTTCAAAGAATTTGAGGAACGCATTACGAACCTCGTCAGTGCTCATGTACATGCAGCGCTTCCTAGAAATAATCGAGTTAGAATTTTGCGCTATTGTAGATCATGCCAAGCTCCACGACTAGGCCCTGTTGATCTTTCACGCACTATTTTTCCAAAGCAGTGCAAATATTAGGATCTAAGTTATCTGTTAATCGCAAATGCGCGAGTTTGTCGTTAGGCTGGTATACGAAGTGGAAAGAGAGTGCGAGCTTATAATTAATTAGCAAAACCATTGTTAGGCTTAATCATACTCATTTTTGCCTAACGCATATTCTATCTGTTCAAAGGTAAAACCTCGATATTGAAAAAAACGAACTTGCTTAGCATATTGCTTTGGATCTTCAGCCTTTTGGCCATGAAATTTTTTTTCACCAACTTGTTTAGCCAATTCAAACCAATCTTGTGACTCTTCCTCCATCGCCAGATCGATTATCGCCTCTGCTACTTTCTTCTGCTTTAGTTCTTGACGAATACGTCTCTCTCCATGTCCTTTATAAACATGTTGTCTTACTTGGCTTTTAGCATAGCGAAGATCATCGAGGTAGTTATGATTAAGGCAAAATTTTATCGCTTCATAAACTGTATTTTCATCGAAACCTTTGTAAATAAGTTTTTGACTAAGTTCATACTCACCATGATCTCTTCGACTCAAGAGTTGCATCGCAACATCTTTGGCAGATAAAGATGGTAAGGCTCTTTTAAACATAAGCTTCCTAAAGTTGGGTATAAAAAAGCCCCGCTCAGCTGGCAGGGCTCATAATCATTATAACGGTATAATAACTTACAACTCTTCTTTCTCTGGCATTTGCTCTAACTCAGAATCATCAGCTTGAATTTCAGCGGGAGAAAGCAGCATATCGCGCAGCGTAGCATCAATAGTTTGCGAAACATTCACATTTTCACGTAAGAACTTGGCTGCATTCGCTTTACCCTGGCCAATTTTATCGCCATTGTAGCTATACCAAGCGCCAGCTTTCTCAATCAGTTTGTGTTTCACACCCAAATCAATCAGCTCACCTTCACGGTTAAACCCTTGACCATACATAATCTGAGTTTCCGCTTGTTTAAATGGCGCTGCAATCTTGTTCTTAACCACTTTGATACGAGTTTCGTTACCGACAACTTCATCGCCTTCTTTGATTGAACCTGTACGACGAATATCAAGACGAACTGAAGCATAGAACTTAAGTGCATTACCACCTGTTGTAGTTTCAGGGTTGCCAAACATCACGCCTATTTTCATACGAATTTGGTTAATGAAGATACACATACAGTTTGACTGTTTAAGGTTACCCGTTAGTTTACGCATGGCTTGCGACAGCATACGAGCTTGAAGACCCATGTGGCTGTCACCCATCTCACCTTCAATTTCTGCTTTAGGCGTTAACGCAGCAACAGAGTCGACCACCATAACGTCAATTGCACCAGAGCGAGCTAATGCATCACAAATTTCAAGTGCTTGCTCACCAGTATCCGGCTGAGATACTAATAAGGCATCTATATCGACGCCCAACTTTTTCGCATAAACAGGGTCAAGTGCATGCTCTGCATCAATAAAAGCACAGGTTTTACCTTCACGTTGAGCAGCGGCAATAAGTTCAAGAGTGAGTGTGGTTTTACCTGATGACTCAGGACCATAGATTTCGACAATGCGCCCCATAGGAAGGCCACCAGCACCTAACGCAATATCAAGAGAAAGTGAACCAGTAGAGATGGTTTCTACATCCATGGCACGGTTATCGCCAAGACGCATGATAGAACCTTTACCGAATTGCTTTTCAATCTGACCAAGTGCTGCCGCGAGCGCTTTCTGTTTGTTATCGTCCATCATTTTCTCCACTTCACTCATCACGTTGATTGATGATATTTGAATGCTTATTACTGCGTCAGAGCTATTCTGAGCCATCGATACAAATTATTATACTGTTGATTCATACAGTGTCCATAGTTATAGAGATTTTTTTTGTATCTCATCTGCATCTTGTTAATTTTTGTGAGTTTAATTTTAACTCTTCAGTTTTTCATACAATACTTGCAACGCAAAGGTTACTGCTTGCTGTCGTACTTCTGCTCTATCACCAGAAAAACATTGGGTATCAACTTTTAGCCACCCTTGATCATCGGCCCATGCAAAACATACTGTCCCGACGGGCTTTTCTGCACTGCCTCCACCAGGTCCAGCCACACCACTAATGGAAACACCAATGTTGGCATTAGAATACTTAAGCGCTCCTTGCACCATTTCCACCGCCGTCATCTCACTAACTGCACCATGCGATTGAATGGTGTCTTCAGCAACCCCTAGCATCTCGACTTTAGCGGCATTGCTGTAGGTAACAAAAGCACGATCAAACCAAGCAGAGCTTCCAGGTATATCCGTGATCGCCGCTGATACACCGCCTCCAGTACAGGACTCTGCCGTTGTGAGGTGTAATTGACGGTATTTTAAACACTCCCCCAAGTTTGCCGATAAGATTTGCTGTGATTCCATACCTAAAAACCTCATTGTGACTTTTCGCCAAATCGTGATTAACGTATCCTAAGCCGCAATAGACACAAACGAAAGAAATTACCCGTGAAAGCTGAACAAAAACACACTCCCATGATGCAGCAATATCTCAAGCTTAAGGCTGAGAATCCGGACATCTTGTTATTTTATCGGATGGGGG
Source organism: Vibrio tetraodonis (assembly GCF_003350295.1). Lineage (GTDB taxonomy): Bacteria > Pseudomonadota > Gammaproteobacteria > Enterobacterales > Vibrionaceae > Vibrio > Vibrio tetraodonis. Next base: position 55,040 of record NZ_QLYY01000026.1, on the reverse strand, counting down.
ATTTCTATGAACTTTTTTATGATGATGCCAAGCGTGCCTCCCAACTGCTTGAGATTTCATTAACAAAACGCGGAGCATCAGCTGGCGAACCGATTCCAATGGCGGGGGTGCCATTCCATGCTGTGGAAGGCTATCTCGCAAAATTAGTTCAGTTAGGAGAGTCTGTCGCTATCTGTGAACAGATTGGCGATCCTGCTACAAGTAAAGGCCCTGTAGAGCGAAAGGTGGTGCGCATTGTCACCCCCGGAACCGTGACCGATGAGGCGCTACTTTCTGAGCGTGTTGATAACCTCATCGCAGCTATCTATCACCAAGACGGTAAATTTGGTTATGCGACTCTAGATGTCACATCAGGACGCTTCCAACTAACAGAACCCCAAACTGAAGAAGCGATGGCTGCAGAGCTGCAACGTACTTCACCAAAAGAATTGCTGTTTCCTGAAGATTTCGCACCTGTGGAGCTCATGGCCTCGCGCAATGGTAATCGCCGCCGCCCAATTTGGGAGTTTGAGCTCGATACTGCTAAGCAGCAACTTAACCAACAATTTGGCACCAGAGATTTGGTTGGATTTGGGGTCGAAAATGCGGCGCTCGGACTATGCGCTGCTGGATGTTTGATCCAATATGTCAAAGACACCCAGCGCACCGCACTACCCCATATCCGTTCTCTTACCTATGATCAGCAAAATAGTTCGGTGATCCTCGATGCCGCCACTCGGCGTAATTTAGAAATCACCCAGAACCTTTCTGGTGGTTCAGAAAACACGCTGGCAGAAGTGTTGGATCGCAGCGCAACAGCGATGGGAAGCCGAATGTTAAAGCGCTGGTTGCACCAACCAATGCGAGACATCAAAACATTAAATCATCGCCTTGATGCAATTAGCGAGCTCAAAGAGCTGGCTTTGTTCTCAGAACTTGAACCAATTCTCAAACAAATTGGTGATATTGAGCGTATCTTAGCACGTCTTGCTCTTCGCAGTGCTCGCCCTAGAGATCTGGCACGCCTGCGCCACGCGATGCAGCAATTACCCGATTTGGCTGACACCATGGGTGCCTTGGCTCATCCATACCTAGCTAAGCTTGCCAATTATGCCGCGCCGCAGCAAACCGTTTGTGAATTACTTGAACGAGCCATAAAAGAGAATCCTCCTGTTGTAATTAGAGATGGTGGTGTAATTGCAGAGGGTTATAACCAAGAACTTGATGAATGGCGTAAATTGGCCGAAGGGGCAACCGAATATCTCGACAAGCTTGAACAAGATGAAAGAGAACGTCATGGTATCGACAGTTTAAAAGTCGGTTACAACAACGTTCATGGCTTCTTTATCCAAGTCAGCCGGGGACAAAGTCATTTAGTCCCTCCTCATTACGTTCGTCGCCAAACATTAAAAAACGCTGAGCGCTATATTATTCCCGAGCTCAAAGAACATGAAGATAAAGTTCTCAATTCGAAATCCAAAGCGTTGTCGCTTGAAAAACAGTTATGGGAAGAGCTGTTTGACCTATTGCTGCCTAATCTAGAAAAACTGCAAAATCTGGCTTCAGCAGTATCACAAATCGATGTACTGCAAAATCTTGCTGAGCGAGCAGATAGCCTTGATTATTGCCGTCCGATCTTAACAGATGATACTGGCATCCATATTCAAGCCGGTCGCCACCCAGTGGTTGAACAGGTATTGGATGAGCCTTTCATCGCCAATCCAATAGAACTCAATTCGAAGCGAAAAATGTTGATTATTACTGGTCCCAATATGGGCGGTAAGTCTACTTATATGCGCCAGACAGCCCTCATTGCCTTAATGGCTCATATTGGCTCATACGTTCCTGCTGAGTCCGCTCAAATTGGCTCCATTGATCGAATATTTACCCGTATTGGCGCTTCAGACGACCTAGCGTCTGGGCGCTCTACATTCATGGTTGAAATGACAGAAACTGCCAATATTTTACATAATGCGACGACCAAAAGTTTAGTACTTATGGATGAAATTGGTCGAGGCACAAGTACTTATGACGGCTTGTCGCTTGCATGGGCTAGCACGGAATGGTTAGCAAAACAACTAGGAGCAATGACTTTATTTGCAACTCACTACTTTGAGTTAACTGAGTTACCAAATCAGATACCACACTTAGCTAACGTACACTTAGATGCCGTTGAACACGGTGACAGTATTGCTTTCATGCATTCAGTACAAGAAGGGGCTGCAAGTAAGTCCTATGGTCTTGCTGTCGCTGCGCTTGCCGGTGTACCAAAAAGCGTGATTAAAAATGCACGCGTCAAGCTATCTAAATTGGAACTGCTCAGTAAGGCTGAAAGCAAGCCTAACCCCAGCTTAGGTGATAGTGCAAACCAAATCAGTCTTATACCAGAGCCAAGTGAAGTTGAGGAAAGTCTAGCCAATATTAACCCAGACGACCTTACTCCACGCCAAGCTCTAGAAGAGCTGTATAGGCTGAAAAAGCTGTTGTGACCAGAATAAAAATGGGCTGCGGTAGCAGCCCATTTTTTACCTACAGCTTTCTTCGAAGCAAAAGTAAAGCGATGGTCAAGAAAACAATACTTGGCATGACGGCGCCAAAGACTGGAGGGATACTGTATACCAAACTCAATGGACCAAAAAACTCACTGGATATATAAAAAGTAAATCCAGCCACAACACCTGAGAGAATGCGAGCTCCCATAGTCACGCTGCGCAATGGTCCAAAAATAAACGATAGGGCCATCAGCATCATCACTGCGATGGAAAAAGGTTGAGTCACTTTTCTCCATAGTGCCAATTCATACCGAGAGGAATCTTGCTCTGAGTCCTTAAGATAGTAAACATAATCAAACAATCCTCCCAGAGAAAGCTCTTCAGGCTTGACCGTAACTAGCGCAAGCTTGTCTGGAGCAAGTGATGTCGTCCAGCGGTATTCAGGAAGATTGGTCTTGGATATTTCAACTTCATCAGCCATCTCAGTCACCTGGACATTCTTCATTAACCAATTGTTATCGGATAGATAATCGACTTGCTCTGCATAGACAACCGTTTCCAATTGCTTATCCGAATTGAATCGCCACATGTTCAGCCCATACAACTTGTCATCATCAATTTTGCCTATGAAGATAAAGTCGTTAGCATCTCGAGCCCACACTCCAGTCCGTACCGACATAATTGCGCCGCCAGATGTACTAAATGCACGTAGATCTCGCGCCATTTTTTGTGCTTGTGGTGCGCCCCACTGACCAAGTAACGTCACCAATACCATTAGGGGAACAGCCGTTTTAAGTACTGACAAACCAATATCGAGTTTGGAATAACCTGCCGCCTGCATAACAACCAACTCTGAGCTGGATGCCAGCATACCAAGCCCAATCAGAGCTCCTAGCAAAGCTGCCATAGGGAAAAACATTTCAATATCACGAGGAATGCTCAGAATCACATAGAACAGAGCTTGCAGTAAATCGTAGCTCCCCTGACCAACCTTACGTAGCTGCTCTACGTATTTAATGATCGAAGAAAGGCCGACAAAGGTTGCTAGCACCAATGATGTAGTGGCAATAATCGTTTTGCCGATATAAAGATCAAGAATTTTAAACACGGCTTAGGCTGCCTTCTTTCTTTGTCTGAGTTTGTCTTTTAGTCGCCGAACAAAAATGCTATCGAGCGAGTTGATTCCGATCGCGGTCAATAACAGGGCCGCATTAATTGGCCACATGCCGATAAAAGCTGGAATAGAGCCATCTTCCAGTGCTGATTTGGTTGCACTTATAGACAAGAAATAAGCCAAATAAATCAAAATGGCAGGCCCCATTTTAGCAAAACGACCTTGACGGGGGTTCACTGCAGATAAAGGCACAACTAGCATGGTTAAAAGCGGTATACATACCACGAGTGAAATACGCCATTGTAATTCAGCTTGAGCACGAGGATCTGGGTTAGAAATAAGTTGCAGAGTTGGAATCGCTTCCCAATCACGCCCTTTAGGCTTAACATCACGTTGGCCAATTAAACCTTCATATTGTTTAAAATCAGTGACCATGTAGTTAAGACGAGTGGGCACCCCTTCATAACGAACACCGTCGTACATGCGGATTACTTGTCTTCCGTCACTAAGCTCCTTAACTTCCCCCGACTGTGAAAAAGACACACTTGGTAAGATAGAATCACGTGGACGCATTTGAGCAACAAAAACATTCTTGAGTTTTTTGTCCTCAATGTCATCGATAAAGACGACTGAAGAGCCATCCGGTGTTCCTTGGAACTGACCTTTTTGGAGCATATCAACATTGTTTTCGGCAGCGACTTCTTCTTCGAGCTGGATGAGTCGTTCTTGACTCATTGGTGAGAAAACAAACGCATTGGCACCGGCTAGTAAACCAGTAATCACTGCCAAATAAAGCGCAGCCCGAATAAGGAATTTATTGCCAATCCCCGTAGCGTTCATAACGGTAATTTCACTTTCCGCGTACAAACGACCAAAGGTCAGCAAAATTCCGAGGAACAAACTCAGTGGCAGCATTAACAGTCCCATCGAGGGCATGCTCAGACCGACATAGTGCATCACCAATGAGGCTGGGATATCGCCATCTGTAGCGTCAGCTAAAACCTTGATCAGTTTTTGACTTAAAAAGACCAAAAACAGAATGAAAAATATTGCCAATTGGCTTTTGAGTGTCTCGCGGATCAAATATCTAACAATAATCACGCTGAAATTACCTATACAAAACTTGTTTTTTTAACTGAATCACTATAATTTCCCGTTGAACCTTTTATTATTTGAAATTTTGGCTAACTGTTAACGCGCTTATTTACAAAGTCGTTCCAAACATGGAATCAACAAGTAAGACGCCATTATCTAACATTTAGTTCGATTTGTCTTCAGGATGTAGGAGTACGCATGGAGTTCAGTGTAAAAAGTGGTAGCCCAGAGAAGCAACGTAGTGCTTGTATTGTTGTGGGTGTATTCGAGCCACGCCGTCTCTCTCCAGTTGCTGAACAGCTAGATAAGATCAGCGACGGCTATATCAGTTCACTACTTCGCCGTGGTGATCTGGAAGGAAAACCTGGACAGATGCTACTGCTGCATCAAGTGCCTGGTGTGCTGTCAGAACGTGTTTTGCTTGTCGGCTGTGGTAAAGAGCGTGAACTGGGTGAACGCCAGTATAAAGAAATCATTCAAAAAACAATCAACACTCTTAATGAAACAGGGTCAATGGAAGCCGTTTGTTTCCTAACTGAGTTGCATGTTAAGGGACGCGATACCTATTGGAAAGTACGTCAAGCCGTTGAAGCAACCAAAGACAGCTTGTATACCTTTGATCAATTCAAAAGTATTAAGCCAGAGACTCGTCGGCCACTACGTAAACTCGTATTCAATGTACCCACTCGACGCGAGCTCAATTTAGGCGAAAAAGCCATCACGCATGGACTCGCCATTGCTTCAGGTGTCAAAGCGGCCAAAGATCTTGGTAATATGCCACCCAATATTGCCAACCCAGCTTACTTGGCTTCTCAAGCACGCCGTCTTGCTGATGACTATGAGACCATCACAACCAAGATAATTGGCGAGCAAGAAATGGAAAAGCTAGGTATGACTTCTTACCTAGCCGTAGGCCGAGGCTCAAAAAATGAGTCTATGATGTCCATAATGGAGTATAAAGGAAGCACTGATCCAGAAACCAAACCTATTGTTCTGGTCGGTAAAGGTCTAACATTTGACTCTGGCGGTATTTCGCTCAAACCCGGCGAAGGCATGGATGAAATGAAGTATGACATGTGTGGTGCCGCTTCCGTGTTTGGTGCCATGAAATCACTAGCCAAGCTTAACCTGCCTATCAATGTTATCGGTGTACTTGCTGGCTGTGAAAACATGCCCGGCAGTAACGCTTATCGCCCAGGCGATATCCTGACAACAATGTCAGGCCAAACCGTTGAAGTACTCAACACAGATGCTGAAGGTCGCTTGGTACTATGTGACGCCCTTACCTATGTGGAGCGATTCGACCCAGACTGTGTGGTCGATGTTGCTACTCTGACCGGGGCGTGTGTGATTGCGCTAGGTCATCATATCAGTGGTGTACTCTCCAATCACAACCCACTTTCCCATGAGTTGATCAATGCTTCTGAACAATCAAGCGACCGCGCTTGGCGTCTGCCCATGGCAGATGAATATCATGAGCAACTAAAAAGCCCATTTGCGGATATGGCCAATATTGGTGGTCGTCCTGGTGGTACCATTACCGCCGGATGCTTCCTGTCTAAATTCGCTAAAAAGTATCATTGGGCCCACATCGACATTGCTGGAACGGCTTGGAAGTCAGGCGCAGCTAAAGGAGCGACAGGTCGCCCTGTCTCAATGCTTGTCCAATTTGTACTAAACCGAAGTGGCCAAGAAACGGAAGAATAATTTCCAAACGTAAAAGGGCCGCAAGGCCCTTTTTTAATCCAGTAGTATGTTATGTCCAATGCAACCTTTTACATTATTGATCCCGACTCTCCTCAAGCAGACCCTAGTGGTTTTTTGCAATATATTGTTTTTATAGCAGGTCACTTTGCCACACAAGGAGCAAAGGTATACCTAAATTGCGAAGATAAACATCAAGCTGAGCAACTAGCAGAGCTTTTTTGGCAAGTCGATGCTAAGCAATATATCGCGCATAACTTAGTCGGAGAAGGGCCGAAATACGGTACCAATATCGAGATCGGATACCAAGAAGTAAAACCTTCTTGGAATCGCCAGCTAGTGATAAATTTGGCTAAAAATAAGACAACCTTTGCGAATAAGTTTGCAGAGGTGGTAGACTTCGTTCCTTGCGATGAAAAAGCCAAGCAACTCGCACGAGAAAGGTATAAAATCTATCGCCAAGCTGGCTTCCAGCTACAAACGATCGAAATAGATCATAACCCGTAATTCAATCCTTATAGTTAAGTCGATCTTGCTTGAGATCACTCACTTATAAAGATTGATAACGATTAAATTTAACCAGAACCAATCTTCGAATGGTTGGACTCGATGCGAGAAGTGTTTTATCCAAATCTGAATAATACCAGACTGTATTTATCGAGATGTTAACACCTTCAAACCGTGAGATAGTCCAGCGATAACGAGGAAATACGAGCGCTATGGAAAAGACATATAACCCAACTTCAATTGAACAAGCTCTATACCAAGCTTGGGAAGAAAAAGGCTACTTTAAGCCACACGGTGACACAACAAAAGACGCATACAGCATAATGATCCCGCCGCCAAACGTCACTGGTAGCTTACACATGGGCCACGCGTTTCAAGATACCATTATGGATACGCTTATCCGCGCCGAGCGTATGAAAGGCAAAAATACCCTTTGGCAGGTAGGTACAGACCATGCTGGTATCGCTACGCAGATGGTGGTTGAGCGTAAAATTGCGGCAGAAGAAGGCAAAACTAAGCACGACTATGGTCGCGATGCTTTCATCGATAAGATTTGGCAATGGAAAGCTCAATCAGGCGGCACGATTACTAAACAGCTCCGCCGTCTTGGTGCTTCGGTTGACTGGGAGCGTGAGCGCTTTACTATGGATGACGGTCTTTCTAATGCGGTTCAAGAAGTATTCGTACGCCTGTATGAAGAAGATCTGATTTACCGTGGTAAACGTCTGGTTAACTGGGATCCTAAATTACACACTGCAATTTCTGATCTTGAAGTAGAGAACAAAGATAAAAAAGGCCACATGTGGCATTTCCGTTATCCGCTTGCCGATGGTGCTAAAACAGCTCAAGGCAAAGATTACATCGTGGTAGCAACAACTCGTCCGGAGACCATGCTTGGCGATACAGGTGTTGCGGTAAACCCAGAAGATCCTCGCTATAAAGATTTGATAGGAAAAGAAATTCTTCTTCCTGTTGTCAATCGTCGCATCCCTATCTTGGCTGACGAACACGCCGACATGGAAAAAGGGACTGGCTGTGTAAAAATCACACCAGCGCACGATTTCAATGACTATGAAGTAGGTAAGCGTCATCAACTTCCGATGATCAACATCCTAACCTTCAATGGTGATATTCGCGACTCAGCTGAAGTATTCACCACCAATGGTGAATCCAGCGATGCATACTCAAGCGAACTACCTGCTAAATATCAAGGTATGGAGCGTTTCGCTGCACGTAAAGCCATAGTAGCAGAATTCGAAGAACTTGGTCTTTTAGACGAAATTAAAGATCATGATCTTACTGTACCATACGGCGATCGTGGCGGGGTTGTGATTGAACCAATGCTGACCGATCAATGGTATGTTCGCGCAGCACCACTTGCAGAAACAGCGACTAAAGCGGTTGAAGACGGGGAGATTCAGTTCGTTCCTAAACAATACGAAAACATGTACTTCTCTTGGATGCGTGACATTCAAGACTGGTGTATCTCTCGCCAGCTGTGGTGGGGACATCGCATCCCTGCATGGTACGACAATGACGGAAATGTCTACGTTGGCCGAACGGAAGAAGAAGTTCGTGAGAAAAATGGGCTTGCTCCTGTGGTTGTACTTCGTCAAGACGACGACGTACTGGATACTTGGTTCTCCTCTGCTCTTTGGACATTTGGTACACAAGGCTGGCCTGAAAACACGCCAGATCTTAAAACCTTCCATCCTTCAGATGTGCTTGTAACCGGTTTTGACATCATCTTCTTCTGGGTTGCTCGCATGATTATGATGACGATGCATTTCTGTAAAGATGAGAATGGCAAACCACAAGTACCCTTTAAGACGGTTTACGTAACGGGACTCATCCGTGACGAAAACGGTGACAAAATGTCTAAGTCGAAAGGTAACGTGCTTGATCCAATCGACATGATTGATGGTATCGACCTTGAGTCTCTAGTTGCAAAGCGTACTGGCAACATGATGCAGCCTCAGCTTGCCGCCAAGATTGAGAAAAACACGCGTAAGACGTTTGAAAATGGCATTGAACCCTATGGTACTGACGCTCTGCGTTTCACCTTAGCCGCCATGGCGTCAACTGGTCGTGATATCAACTGGGATATGAAACGTCTCGAAGGATACCGTAACTTCTGTAACAAACTTTGGAACGCCAGTCGTTACGTGTTGATGAATACCGAAGAGCAAGATTGCGGATTTGGTGCTGGTGAGCTTGAATATTCATTGGCTGATAAATGGATCGAATCACAATTTGAGTTAGCGGCAAAGGATTTCAACGCACACCTAGACAACTATCGTCTAGATATGGCAGCTAATACAATTTACGAGTTTATATGGAATCAGTTCTGTGACTGGTACCTAGAGCTTACCAAGCCAGTGCTATGGAAAGGCAGTGAAGCACAGCAAGGTGCCACTCGCAAAACACTGATCACTGTATTAGAGAAAACGCTTCGCCTAGCTCATCCGGTTATTCCTTATATTACCGAAACCATTTGGCAAAGCGTCAAACCACTGGTAGGTAATATTGAAGGTTCTAATTCATCAGAAAGCACCATCATGCTGCAAGCCCTTCCACAGTATGATGAAACAAACTTCAATCAAGAAGCACTTGATGATATCGAATGGGTGAAATCCTTTATAACCAGCATACGTAACTTGCGAGCTGAGTACGATATTAATCCAGGAAAGCCTCTTGAGGTGATGCTAAAAGCGGCCAGCGACAAAGATGCGGCGCGCTTAGAAGCCAACAAACAAGTGCTTGTTTCTCTGGCTAAACTTGAGTCAGTACGCGTGCTTGAGTCTAATGAGACAACACCGGCATGCGCGAGCGCTCTTGTGGCTAAGTCTGAGTTAATGATCCCTATGGCAGGGCTTATAGATAAAGATGCCGAGCTCATTCGTTTAGATGGTGAAATTAACAAAACGCTTGGTGAGATCAAGCGTCTTGAAGGTAAGCTAGGTAACCAAGGGTTTGTCGCTAAAGCGCCAGAAGCGGTCGTGGCTAAAGAGCGTGAAAAACTGGCAGGCTATCAAGAAACGCTGATTAAACTTGAAGAGCAAAAAACCACTATTGCGGCTTTATAAGCGCTAATTTAAGAGTAAAAAGGCAGCTTCTTAGCTGCCTTTTTTATCACTCGCTTACAGCTTGGATCCGCTGCTCAAAGTTATGTCCAAAAATGCTTAACGAAAAGAGTATCCGCACAATTTCTTACATTTTTGTTATTGAGTCTAATGATTAATACAACACATACATTAGCCTTTGATATACATCACAGGTAACTCTTGATATACACCATTCACGCAAGCGCCCTATTTCTCAGGAGCTGCAACTAGATAACAAAGCCTGTCACCGTGTTGTTCATACTCTAAACTAAAGCTGGGTACAGAAGTTAAGAGGTAGATAGGTTGTTCAAGCCGATAGCCAGGATCGCCTTAGCACAGGCCTTACTTTCACCTTTTGCCTTCGCAGCCGAGAAAACCGTTAAGATCGCGGTCGGTAACTGGCCTCCATTTATCGGAAAAGAACTTGAAGGTTATGGAATTGTCGCCCAAACCATCAAACACGCTTTTGCTATCGAAGGATACCAAGTGACATTCACTTTTTACCCTTGGTCAAGAGCTTATGAAAAAGCGAAGAACGGAGAATACCACGCCACCGCAGTGTGGATGTTTGATGAGCAAAGAACCGAGCATTTTTATTTTAGCGAGCCCGTTTCTCAAGAAGAATTTGTCTTCTTTCATCATAAAGATTTAGATTTTGATTGGCTAACGCTAACCGACATACAAAACTTTGAGTTGGGCGGAGGGCTAGGTTACAGCTATGGTTCAGAACTCGATGCCCTTATCGAGTCTAAAACTGTGCGCATAAATCGGGTAAAAACGCCAAGCCAAAACTTGTTACGCCTTTATCACAAGCGAATTGATCTATACCCTGAAGAGCGACATATCGGCCTGTACGACCTTGAGCAACAATCTTCGGATGTACAAAGTCAAATCACCTATCACCCGACCCCATTTCTGAGCAATTTTGGTTATGTCATGTTTTCTAAACAAAATAGCACAAGCAGAGAGTTGCTAACGGTATTTAATCGGGGCCTGATTAAAATACGTCAGCAACAATAGAAGCTACACAATTCGGTTTTGCTGCCTGCCCTGTGCAAAAGCTGTGATGTTGCCAATCAATATCTTGGCAATTTTAGGGAAAGAAGATTCGCTGCCCCAAGCCACATGGGGCGTGAGAAACAGGTTTGGCAAAGACATATTGGCAATCAAAGGGTTTGAAGTATCAGGCGGCTCTTTGGTAAGCACATCCACGCCTGCGCCAGCGATGTCACCTTGCTTGAGCGCATCGACTAAAGCAAACTCATCAACCAAGCCTCCTCTACCAGTATTGATCAATATGGCGCTGCGCTTCATTGCCATCAGTTCTTCACGGCCAATAATGTTGCGAGTTTGCTCATTTAACGGACAATGTAGAGTCAAAACATCGGATATCTTAATCACCTGCTCAAAGGGTAAATAACCAGCTCGCCAATCCTTTTGGCCTTTGCGCTCGGCAAACACAATATTCATGCCCAGCGCCTTGGCGATATTAGCGGTTGCTTGGCCAATTTCTCCGGCGCCAATCACCCCAAATGTGCTGCCCACAACATCACTGATTGGGTGAGTGAAAAAACAAAAATTATCCGTACGTTGCCATTCTCCCGCCGCAATATCATTGTGGTAGCCTTTTAGGTTACGTTTGAGTGCAAACATCATGGCAATCACATGTTCTGGTACTGAAGGGGTCGAATATCCTTGAACATTGGTTACCGCGATGCCTTGCTCCTTACAAAAGCTCACATCAATATTATTAAAGCCAGTGGCAGCAACCACAATCAGCTTTAAGTCAGGCAGTTGGTTTAGACTCTCTCTATCAAGCACAACCTTATTGGTGATCGCAATCGTAGCGCCATGAAGACGCTCAACCACTTGTTCTTTGGTCGTCTTTGGGTAATCCGTCCACTGGTGATTAAATGAAAGCGCTGGAAAAGTCATGTTCGTTGGAAGTGTCGCACGGTCCAAAAATACAATCCTGGGTGCAGGGCCAACTGACTCTATCATAAGATCCCTCTTCAAAAGTTTTCAGACATAAAACACGCTAAGGGCGTGGCAAGGTTTTATAATCAGGCAAGGTATCGACAGGCTCAAAAATGCTTTGAATAACAGGGGCAGCCTGCGGGTAAAAATCACAAGCGGTGAAAATACAGCGCAGTTTATTATCCTTAGGATGATAAAAACTTAACTCAGCCGCATGCAATCCCAAACGTTCAAAGTTTTCAAAGGCTTCGCCTTGAGCGTAAAATTCATCGCCAACAATAGGATACCCCAATGCTTGCATGTGAACACGTAATTGATGTGAGCGCCCAGTAATAGGCAACAAACGCACAATCGTAGTGCCCTTTTCACGCTTAACCACTTCAAACTGAGTTTGTGAGGCTTTACCCTGCTCAAAACACACTTTTTGTCGTGGTCTATTTGGCCAGTCACAGATAAGAGGTAAGTCTATTAAACCTTGTTGCTGCTCTAACTCTCCCCAAACTCGCGCGTAATACACCTTGTGAGTAAGGCGAAATTGGAATTGCTTTTTGAGTGCCGATTCCGCTGCTTTATTCTTGGCAAACAACATAATGCCAGATGTACACATATCTAAACGATGGACTGGCTGACAATCAGGATAGCTATCTATTAAGCGGCTCCACATACTATCATAATGCGCTTTGTCACGCCCAGGCACAGACAATAGCCCTGAAGGCTTATGCACTATGATGATATCTTGGTCTTCAAATACACAATCTATCCAAGGCTTTGTCGGCGGACAATAGTGCTGCATCGCCATAAATACCCTCATTTAAATAACAAATAAAACACCATAGGAAAGCATCTATGTGATGAATTGAACATATTAGAGTCTTATTTTATTTTTTCAATGTAAACAAGTTTTAACCCACCTACAAGATGTGATATTCGTACGCCCCAATATATAGGCAATACAAGTTTTTTACCCTAGGAATTTTATGGATACTATCTCCACATCTGAGAATCACAGCAAATTCTCAATGTCGCAACTGACCCGCTCACTGGGACCTGGTATTATGATGGCGACTGCAGCAGTCGGTGGCTCTCACCTAGTCGCATCAACGAAAGCTGGCGCCATCTATGGCTGGCAACTCGTTGGTTTAGTTTTGCTGGTAAACCTTTTCAAATACCCTTTTTTTCGTGCCAGTGTTCAGTATACCGCTGGAACAGGTGAAAGCTTAGTTGAAGGTTATGCAAAATTAGGCCATGCCTATCTATGGCTGTTTGCCATTTTGAATACCATCTGTGGCGTGGTCACAACAGCAGCATTACTTTTGTTTAGCACCAGTCTATTAGGCTATTTCATGCCCATCGAGCTACCTGCTTCTACATTATCCTCTGCTATAGTGGCTTTCTGTTTATGTATTTTAATCGCGGGTCACTACAAGACCTTAAACACTGTTTCTAAAGCCATAATGGCAGTACTTATTGTCTCAACTGTAACAGCAGTAATCATTGCGGCAAACAATCCAATAGAAGCCCCCCCATCATTTGAATCACCCTCTCCATGGTCAATCGCAGGAATTGGCTTTATCATAGTTATGATGGGGTGGATGCCAGCACCAATGGAAATATCAAGCATGACCTCTATGTGGTTAAAAAGCCAACAGGATCAGAGCAAAGTCACAGCTCAATCGGCTCTATTTGATTTTAATATCGGCTATATAGGCACCGCGCTATTGGCGATTGTCTTTCTCGCCCTTGGAGCTTTAGTTCTGCATGGAAGTGATATAGAGTTTTCAAAATCAGGATTAGGTTTTTCTCATCAATTAGTCAGCTTATATACTGCAACCATTGGTGAGTGGTCGCGCTACCTTATCGCAACCATTGCTTTTCTTTGCATCTTTGGCAGCACAATTACTGTGATTGATGGCTACAGTCGCGCAATTTCTGAGTCGCAGCGCCTATTGCAAGACCAAAACAAAATAAATGATAAAGTGACGCACATATGGATGATCTCTATTTCATTAGCGGCACTCTCAATTATTATTTTTTGGGCGTCAAGTCTAATGACCATGTTAGACTTTGCTATGGTTATCGCCTTTATAACCACACCGTTTTTTGCCTTACTCAACTTTATTCTTGTATCAAAATCGGATTTACCCAAATCTTTGGCTTTAAGCAAACCGATGAAGTGGCTATCGATTATCGGCCTTATCTATTTATTTAGCTTTTTAGCAGCCTTCTTCTGGTGGAACTGGTTACTGTAACTTAGCAAAAATATAAGGCAAGTCATCAGCACGCGCTAATCTAAATACAATCATGCCGCACTTAACCATCTTAAACCCAGTTTAAGATGGTTTTTTATTTGAAACACATATTATACGCACTCAGAAAAACGTCATATTAGTAACAATAACAACAGCATGTTTCAGCTGCATATGTGATGAAACTTACATATTAAACTCTTATTTGTTTTTTCCATGTAAATGAGTTTTAACACACCAGTTGAATATGATATTCGTACGGCAATTTATTGAAGCAACACAAGGTTTTACCCTAGGTTTTATATGGATACTATCTCCACACCAGACAGTTGCAGCAAATTATCTTTGCTACAACTGGCGCGCTCAACAGGTCCAGGTATTATGATGGCAACCACTGCGGTGGGTGGCTCTCATCTGGTCGCGTCTACCCAAGCTGGCGCCACTTATGGCTGGCAAATCTCGATAGTTATCTTGCTGGTAAATATTCTAAAATACCCCTTTTTTCGCGCCAGCATCCAATATACCGCAGGGACTGGAGAGAGTTTGATAGAGGGCTACTCTAGACTCGGGCAAGCATTTCTTTGGTTATTTTTATGCATGACCATTATCTGTGGTATTGCCGCCACATCTACTTTGTTACTATTTAGCGCCAGTCTACTTAGCCATTTTTTACCTTTTGCATTATCACTAAAAAGCTTATCCATGGTCATCGTGGCCGTGTGCGTACTTGCACTCTCTTCTCGCCGCTATGGTGTGCTTAATAGTATTTCAAAGGTGATTATGCTAATTCTAATAATGACGCTAATCGCCGCGCTCGCTTTGGCGGCATCTCAAACTCTAGATAACCCTATTCCTATACAAGAAAAAACACCTTGGTCTACTGCAGCGGTAGGTTTTATTATCGCCGCCATGGTATGGATGCCAGCCCCAATAGAAATATCCAGCATGACGTCAATATGGCTTAAAGACCAACAAAAGGAAAACAAAGCCAGCGCCCAATCTTCCTTGTTTGATTTTAATGCTCACTATATAGCTACTGTGCTGTTGGCGCTGGCCTTTACAGCGCTTGGCGTTTTGGTGTTTTATGGCAGCGGACTGGAGTTTTCTCAATCCGGCATTGACTTTTCTAATCAATTGATTGACGGTTATACATCCAAAGTTGGGCAGTGGGCCTACTATCTTATCGCAGCGGCGGCCTTTTGTTGCATCTTTGGTAGCACAATTACTGCCATCGACGGTTACTCGCGGACAATTGCTGAAGCTCAGCGTTTATTGCAAGAGCGCGAAGAAATCAGCCATAAGGCGTCAGTGATATGGATGGTGTTGATTGCATTTTCGGCGCTGGCTCTGATTTTATTCTGGTTTTCTTCGGTCTTATCGGCTCTTTATGTCAGCTTAACTCTGGCCTTTATTACCACCCCCTTCTTTGCCCTACTGAACTTTATTCTTGTCTCCCACACCAAATTGCCCAAGCCACTTGCGCTCACTAAACCAATGAAATGGCTTTCTATCTTAGGGCTTATCTACTTGTTTGGCTTTTTGGCGGTCTTCTTCTGGTGGAACTGGTTGATATAACAGAATCAAATAAAAAAGGCCTGACTGCGATTAAGCATCGACATCAGGCCTTTTCTTTTTCTACTTGTCTTGTTTACAGGAAGAAGGCTTAGTTATGAGAGACGACAATTAAGCGCAATGAGTCAAGCTGATATTGAGCTTTGGCAATGTAGCTATCTAATTGGCTTATCTGCTGCTCAATCGCACTTAATTCCTCATCACGGATATTTGGGTTGACCGCTTTGAGTGCTTGTAAGCGCTCCAGCTCTGTATTTAGGCTGGCTTTCATATCAAGCTGCGCCTGCTCACGCACAGCAGCAACTTTATCCATGATAAGATCTTCGCCCGCAGTGATCATTTGATGCACTTGTGGCTGAACCGATGAAACCAATTTGGTCGCCATATGGCGTCCCACAGGGCTAAGCTGGCGGTTAAAGCTTTCAAACTCAACCTGCTCAGACAAATCGCTGCCTTTACCATCTAACATAAGGCGAATTGGGGTGGCAGGCAAAAATCGGCTAATACCGCTGCGCTTTGGCGCTTGTGCATCCACTTTGTAAACCAGCTCTAGCAGCATGGTGCCAACCGGCAATGCCTTGTTTTTAAGCAAAGAGACCGCAGCTGTGCCTACTCCTTCACTCATCAGAAGATCGATGCCTCCTTGAATCATTGGGTGCTCCCAACTGATAAAATTCATATCTTCGCGAGATAAAGCCGTATTACGATCAAAAGTGATGGTCGCGCCTTCATAAGGCAGCCCTGGATAACTTGGCACCATCATATGTTCTGATGGTGTAACCACTATGGCGTTCTCGCCTTTATCATCCTGATTCAGACCGATAGTATCGAACAGGCTTAAAGCAAAGGTGACCAGATTAGTATCGCCATCAGTGGCCGCAATACTTTCAACAATTTCCTGCGCCTTCTCACCGCCATTTGAGTGCATTTCAAGCAAGCGATCTCGGCCTTGTTCAAGCTGCGCCGTCAATCTTTGATTCATAGCTGCCGATTGGGCAATCACGTCATCGAGCTCTGTGGTATCGCCTGTGGCCAACATTTCAATTAAACGCCCAGAGAACTCATCATATACCGCTCGCCCGGTTGGACAGGTATCAGCAAATGCATTCAAACCCTCATTAAACCAACGAGCTAAAATGGCCTGTGAGGTTTGCTCTAAATAGGGAACATGGATATCAATGTCTCGATTTTGACCAATTCGGTCAAGGCGGCCAATGCGCTGCTCTAAAAGATCAGGGTTGAATGGTAAATCGAACATTACCAGTTGATTTGCAAACTGGAAGTTGCGCCCTTCCGAGCCAATTTCACTACAAATCAGCACCTGAGCGCCACCTTCTTCCTGTGCAAAATAAGCCGCGGCTTTATCTCGCTCAAGAATAGACATACCCTCATGAAAAACCGTGGCACGAATACCTTCACGCTCGCGCAGAGCTTGCTCTAATTGCAATGCGGTTGTAGAGCGCGACGCGATGACCAAGATTTTTTCACTGCGCTTTTGCTTAATTTTTTCGATCAGCCAATTCACGCGCGAGTCAAACTGCCACCAGCTGGCTTCCTCACCCTCAAATTCTTGAAAAATTTCCTCAGGGTAGAGGTTTTTTAATGCGCGAGCTTCTTGACTAATATTGCCACCGATTAAACCTGAAACACGCATCGACGTTGCGTACTGAGAAGGGATAGGCATAGGTAACATATGAAGATTACGAACTGGAAAGCCTTTAATCGCCGCGCGTGTATTACGAAATAAAACACGGCCCGTTCCATGACGGTCCATCAGATTATCAATCAATTCCTGACGAGCTTTGGCTTTTTCTGCTTCCTGCGAGTCATTTTCTATGATGCGAAATAAAGGCTCAACATCTTGCTCCGTCAGCAGCTCAGTGATTTGATTTTTAGCATCGTTAGATAAAGACTCACCAGAAAACAAGGCGCTGACTGAATCTGCAACCGGCGTATATTGCTCTTCTTCTTCAACAAAGGCTTGGTAGTCATAAAAGCGATCAGAATCGAGTAGCCGTAGACGGGCAAAATGGCTTTCTCGGCCAAGTTGTTCTGGTGTTGCAGTTAGCAGCAGCACACCTGGGGTATTTTCAGCCAAGCCTTCAATGATTTGGTATTCCCGACTCGGTTTTTCCGGACTCCACTCAAGATGGTGCGCTTCATCAACCACCAATAAATCCCATTCCCCTTCCAAAGCCTGCTCAAAACGTTTGCGGCTTTTACGCAGAAAGTCCAAAGAACACAAAACATATTGCTGGGTATCAAACGGGTTGTCGGCATCGGCAAACGCTTCTATGCAGCGTTCTTCATCAAAAATAGAAAAATGCAGATTAAAGCGGCGCATCATTTCCACTAACCATTGATGCTGTAATGTTTCTGGAACCACAATCAGAATGCGCTCAGCACGACCAGCCAGCACTTGCTGGTGGATGATCATGCCAGCTTCAATGGTTTTACCTAGACCGACTTCATCAGCGAGGAGTACGCGCGGAGCGTGTCGGCGGCCAACTTCATGAGCAATGTAAAGTTGATGCGGAATCAAACCAGCTCGCGTACCACACAAACCACGCATTGGACTCTTATGTTGCTGGTATTGATTCACTAGCGCTCGATAGCGCAGTACGAAATTGTCCATTCGATCGATTTGGCCCGCGAACAACTTGTCTTGCGGTTTATTAAATCGAATTTGGTTGCTCAGCATAATCTCACGCAAAGTGACATCATGCTCATCGGTATCTTCACGCGTTCCTATGTAGGTAAAGAGCCCCTGCTCTTCCACAACCTGCTCAACTTTAAGTGACCATCCTTCCTGACTATCTACAAGATCACCCGTGTTAAAAGTGACACGAGTAACAGGCGCATCGTTACGAGAGTAAACTCGGTTTTCTTCGGACGCTGCAAACATAAGTGTCACAGTACGATTGTCCAATGCAACTACAGTTCCTAAACCTAAATCGCTTTCCGTATCGCTTATCCAGCGCTGGCCCAAAGCAAATGTCATGAATCGACTACCTCACCTGTTGAATTCAAAAATGGGTCTAATTATCTTAGTTATTCTTGCGCAACATGACAGCCTGATGGCAGGAGAATCATATAATCAGAAAGTACGCAAAAAAGGTCGCTAATATTACTGCAAGCTGTGATGTTGGTCACGTACAAACACCTCAAAAAACAACAATTTTTTCTCCATCTTTTGCATGACATCAAACTGTAAGAAAAGAGTGGCAGTTCTGGAAGGGAGAGCCGCAGATCTCACTTATACTCATAGTTGGGAGTGCAAATTTTGGCGTCAATTTTCCGACTGGCACAAGAGATGCATTACTGACATGACGATCAACACGGGTTTGTAGCATAACAGCTAACCGACAGCGATCCACAAGCGACTTAGCGTCATGCTACAAGCCAAGGCAAGTAAGCCAATACACAAGCGATTGTGATTGGCAAATCAGCCGTATCTCGGCAAGGAGACGCTTATGGGTGACACGGATCGGAAACTTTTTGTCCTAGACACCAACATCCTTCTTCACGAACCTTTAGCTATTTATTCCTTTCAAGAGCACGATGTAGTCATACCTATGACAGTCCTCGAAGAACTAGATCGAATCAAAGACAGCAAGCGCGATGTTGCTCGCGATGCTCGTGTAGCGATTCGAGCTATGGAAGCCATGTTCAAAGACGCAACCCCTGATGAAATTTCAGAGGGTATTCCAATCAATCGAGATAAAGAACATACAGGACATATCTCAATTCTTGCCGATTTCGAGTTGCAAGAAACGGTAAAAGCGTTTGCCGACAAGGCAGGCGACAACCGCATTCTCAATGCTGTTTTGTACTTACAGAACAAACGTGCTCCGCGCGAAGTGATTCTCATCACGAAAGACATCAACATGCGCTTGCGTGCCAAAGGCGCTGGGGTGCGTTTCGTTGAAGACTACCGCACCGATCAACTGATTGATGATGTTCAATATCTCACTAAGGGGTTCCAAAAAATCGAGGGAGAGTTCTGGCATAACGTTGACCAAGTCGAAAGCAAAACCTATGCAGGTAATACTTATCATACCCTTGATCGTGAACCTTTTGAGCCTACTTATATCAATCAGTATGTCATCGACGAAGGCAGTGACTTTGCAGGGCGAGTCGAAGATATTAAGCCCGATAAGATCACCTTAAAAGATCTTAGCCGAGAGCGAATGATGAATCGCCGTGCTTGGGACATCACACCTAAGAATATTTATCAAGGCATGGCGTTAGATGCCCTTTTGGATCCTGAAATTGATCTGGTTATTATGACTGGAGCTGCTGGTAGTGGTAAAACCTTGCTCGCAATGGCTTCTGCTCTCGAGCAAACCATAGAAAAAGGTATGTTCGATAAAATCATTGTCACTCGAAATACACCAGATATTGGCGAATCGATTGGTTTTCTACCTGGTACAGAAGAAGAGAAAATGTTGCCTTGGCTTGCCGCCGTAACCGACACTCTCGAAGCCTTGCACAAAAATGATCACTGTACTGAAGGCTCTTTGAAGTACATCTGTGATAAAGCTAACATTCAGTTTAAATCAATCAACTTTATGCGCGGACGATCCATCCAAAACGCGTTCGTACTGCTTGATGAGTGCCAGAACTTAACGGCCTCTCAAATTAAAACCATCATTACCCGTTGCGGTGAAGGAACAAAAATTGTCTGCTCGGGTAACCTAGCTCAAATCGATTCTCACTACTTAACCCCTGTCACTTCAGGACTAACCTACATGGTTGAGCGCTTCAAGAACTTTGAAGGCAGCGCCAATGTTCACCTAAATGGTGTGGTTCGAAGTCGCTTGGCCGAGTTTGCAGAAGAGAATTTATAACCTCTTATCGCGGGATACTTACCATATCCCGCAAATAATTATTCACAAATAAAACATATTTAGTTATAAATAACCCTAACAACACAAGACTCTGGGGTTATCATGGCTTTCAACTTACGCAACAGGAATTTTCTTAAACTACTCGACTTCTCGCCTAAAGAGATCCAATTCTTAATCGATTTGGCTGCGGACCTAAAAAAAGCCAAGTATTCAGGTACTGAACAGAAAAAGCTGTGCGGAAAAAATATCGCTTTGATCTTTGAAAAAGCATCGACTCGAACCCGCTGTGCATTTGAAGTCGCGGCTTTTGATCAAGGCGCACAAGTGTCTTACATTGGCCCATCAGGTTCTCAAATTGGTCATAAAGAGTCGATGAAAGATACCGCAAGGGTGCTAGGACGAATGTACGACGGCATTGAATATCGTGGATTTGAACAAAGCATTGTTGAAGAATTAGGACAATACGCCGGTGTCCCTGTATGGAATGGTTTGACTAATGAATTTCACCCAACCCAAATTCTCGCCGATTTGTTGACCATGATAGAACATGGTAACGGCAAACAACTAAATGAAATTACCTTTGCGTATCTTGGCGATGCGCGCAATAACATGGGCAACTCTTTACTAGTCGGCGCGGCGAAAATGGGGATGAATATTAGACTTGTTGCGCCTAAAGATTATTGGCCAGAAAAAGAACTGGTGGAAACCTGCCAGCATATCGCCAAGCAAACAGGTGCAACTATCACGCTGACAGAAAGTGTTGATGAAGGCGTCAAAGACTGTGATTTTCTCTATACCGATGTTTGGGTGTCTATGGGAGAATCTCCTGACGCTTGGGATACTCGGGTAGCGCAAATGAAACCTTACCAAGTCAACATGACAACAATCGAGAAAACAGGTAACCCAGATGTGAAATTTATGCATTGTTTACCGGCTTTTCATAACGATGAAACCAAGATAGGTAAAGAGGTGGCAGACAAGTATGGCATGAGTGGACTTGAGGTCACTGAAGATGTGTTTGAGTCTGAGTATTCAATCGTCTTTGATGAGGCTGAAAATCGCATGCACACCATCAAGGCTGTGATGCTCGCCACACTAGGCGCTTAGTTTCAACAAAATTTGCACCATCAAGGTTAGACGTAAACGCTTGCGTTGGTCAATCTTCAGCGTATAATGCTGTGCAATTTGTCTGGAGGTAGTGACCAAATGCCACGTAAAGGTGCTCAACAAAGCGATTTGCACAGGGTAAGCCCCAATGCTTACTGGCTTGGTTTTTTTACTATTTCCATCGATTTTTAAAGCCTCCTTTATAGGGGGCTTTTTTATTGCCTAACATACAGATGGGACGATGATTATGACCAATACGCTTTACAACAAGCACATTATCTCAATTCCAGAACTGTCTCGAAACGAGCTGGAACTGATTGTCAAAACCGCAGGTCAACTCAAAGCAGAGCCAAACCCAACACTGATTAAAGATAAGGTGGTCGCAAGCTGTTTCTTTGAGCCATCAACACGGACTCGCCTCTCTTTTGAAACGGCAATTCAACGTATAGGCGGCAGTGTAATAGGCTTCGACAACGGCGGGAATACCTCCTTGGCCAAAAAAGGCGAAACACTATCAGACTCAGTGCAAGTCATATCGTCTTATGTGGATGCATTTGTCATGCGCCATCCACAAGAGGGCGCGGCTCGCTTGGCTTCAGAGTTTTCCAATCGCGTGCCCGTAATTAACGCAGGCGACGGCGCAAACCAGCACCCAACTCAAACCTTACTGGATTTATTCTCGATAGCAGAAACCCAAGGTAAACTAGACAACCTTAATGTTGCCTTTGTGGGCGATCTTAAATACGGTCGCACTGTTCACTCTCTCACTCAAGCTTTAGCAAAATTCAACCATATTCGATTCTACTTCATTGCACCTGAAGCTTTGGCAATGCCAGATTATATCTGCGAAGAGCTCGACGAAGCGGGGATTCAGTACAGCATGCATACTGATATGGAAAGCGTGATCCCTGAGTTGGATATTTTATATATGACTCGAGTGCAAAAAGAGCGCTTTGATGAATCAGAATACGCGCATATCAAATCTGCGTATATTCTGACGGCAGGATTACTTGAAGGCGCACGGAGTAACCTTAAAGTCCTACATCCACTGCCACGGGTTGATGAAATTACAGTGGATGTCGATAAGACGCCTCACGCTTACTATTTCGAACAAGCGGAAAATGGCGTTTATGCTCGTGAAGCACTGCTCGCTCTTGTCCTTAACCAACAACTGTAATCGGGAGAACTATCATGGCAAAAGAAACTCAATTGCAGGTTGAAGCAATTAAAAATGGTACGGTGATTGACCATATTCCAGCTCAGATAGGAATTAAGGTCCTCAAACTTTTTTCTATGCATAAGTCAGAGCAACGCGTCACCATAGGTCTTAACTTACCTTCATCAGCGCTTGGTCACAAAGACCTACTTAAGATAGAAAACGTTTTTATCAGCGAAGAGCAAGCCAGTAAACTGGCACTTTATGCTCCGCACGCGACAGTGAACCAAATTGAAAACTATGAGGTGGTTAAGAAATTGGCGCTCGATTTACCCGAGCAAATAAACAATGTCTTCGAATGCCCAAACAGTAACTGCATTACTCATAATGAGCCTGTAGAAAGCAGCTTTAAGGTTTTTGAAAAGAAACAAGATATTCGTCTTAAATGTAAGTATTGCGAGAAAGTCTTTGCTCGAGAGATAGTCACGGAACGATAATTGGGTGACTTTGTCATCATCTCACATCCCTGCTTGTTTTAGCGGGGGTTTTTCTTTACCCCACTCCAGTTTCGCGGCAGACTGAGTTTTTCTAATAACAAAACACTCTTCACAGGTGGAATACAATAATGACTAAAGTACTACATACAGATTCAGCTCCTGCTGCAATAGGCCCATATGTTCAAGGTGTTGATTTAGGTAACATGGTTCTCACTTCCGGCCAAATCCCTGTAAACCCTGAGACTGGCGACGTCTCATCAAATATCGCTGAGCAAGCTCTGCAATCACTCAACAATGTCAAAGCTGTGGTACAAGCGTCCGGTTTGTCTGTTTCAGATATTGTGAAAATGACGGTATTTGTTAAAGACCTTAATGATTTTGGGAC
Organism: Vibrio tetraodonis; assembly: GCF_003350295.1. Classification (GTDB taxonomy): domain Bacteria; phylum Pseudomonadota; class Gammaproteobacteria; order Enterobacterales; family Vibrionaceae; genus Vibrio; species Vibrio tetraodonis. The sequence continues at coordinate 31,255 of NZ_QLYY01000026.1, read as the reverse complement.
AGTAAACGAAGTCTACGGGAAGTTTTTCGACGACCATGACGTCGCTAACTACCCAGCCCGTTCGTGCGTTGAAGTGGCTCGCTTGCCTAAAGATGTCGGTATCGAGATAGAAGCGATCGCGGTAAGAAAATAGTCAAACTGAAGAAAAGCGAGCTGATTAGCTCGCTTTTTCAGTAATACTTATCACAGCCTATGTGAAGTTGTGGATCATTCATCAGCTCGCTGACCTCTGCTGAGAATTGATGGCGAGACACCCTTTCTTCTAACAGTACAGTGTTGTTTTGTACATCAATCGCTAGAATTTTTCCAACCCCTTGCTCAAACCCTACCAGCATACCTTTCTCAATTTCGTTTATATCCATTCTACTACTCCTCAAATACTGGAATTTATACATTCCAATCAACAAAAAGGATCAAAAAAAGCCGACAAATTGTCGGCTTTTAATCTAGAACTGGTTTTTGTTATTGGGCGAAGTCAACGCCGATTTTAATATCGCCATTTAGTGTATCAAGCATTCCATCAAGTGCATCTTTTTCGAATGCACTTAGCTCACCATAACTCAATACTTCTTCCACACCATTTTTACCCAGTTTTACAGGCTGTGCAAAGAATGGAGCGTGCTCACCATTGCCTTCAACATAAGCATAATCAACCACTTCTTCACCCTGAAGTGCTTTAACAAGAGAAAGACCAAATCGACATGCTGCTTGTCCCATTGAAAGAGTCGCTGAGCCGCCACCGGCTTTAGCTTCAACTACTTCTGTGCCCGCATTCTGAATACGTTTTGTTAACGCTGCGACTTCATCAGAGCTAAATTCAACGCCTTTCACTTGTGAAAGAAGAGGCAAAATGGTAACACCTGAATGTCCACCAATGACAGGAACTTGAATATCTGCCGGAGATTTACCTTTAAGCTCAGCAACAAATGTTTCAGAGCGAATAACATCAAGTGTTGTTACACCAAACAAACGACGCTTGTCATAAACGCCAGCTTTTTTCAAAACTTCCGCAGCAATTGGCACAGTAGTGTTAACCGGGTTAGTAATAATACCAACCATAGCTTTAGGACAAACTTTGGCTATTTTTTCAGCAAGTGATTTAACAATACCTGCATTGACATTAAACAGGTCAGCACGATCCATTCCTGGTTTACGAGCTACACCAGCAGAGATCAACACAATATCCGCACTTTCAAGCGCTGGAGTTGGATCTTCACCTGCATACCCTTTAATAGATACAGGTGTTGGGATATGGCTTAAGTCCGCTGCTACGCCAGGCGTTACAGGAGCAATATCATATAGAGCAAGATCTGAACCAGCAGGTAGGTGATGTTTCAGTAATAGGGCTAGGGCTTGACCGATGCCACCAGCGGCACCAATTACGGCTACTTTCATCGTAGTTCTCCTTGAGATGGTATCTCTTTTTATTTCTTGAGATGCTTTAAATCAACGCTGTCCAAAGCTATAGCAATCACATACTGATTACAATCAATTAACGTCAGCTTTGCGACCTTGCGCAACACACTTATAGCCAGCTAGCACAAGCGTTCGCAAGTCATTAGTCATTGAAAAACTCTGCGCCATTTTAGCAGCAACTACAGGCTGTAAACCATCAAAGTTTACAGTGATAGATCAGGCAGAATTGAGCCTCATGATTGGCAGGATGTGAATACCTATGCGAGAATATGCACTCAATCTTAATAATAACTATGGCTGGAAAAAACATGCGCCACTCAGAAAAACAAGATAATCTCGTTCGAGCCTTTAAAGCCCTACTAAAGGAAGAACGTTTTGGTTCACAAGGAGATATTGTAGAAGCACTCAAAAATGAGGGTTTTGAAAATATAAATCAGTCTAAAGTGTCTCGTATGTTAACCAAGTTTGGAGCAGTACGTACGCGCAATGCAAAAATGGAAATGGTTTACTGTTTACCAGCGGAGCTCGGAGTCCCAACGGTTTCGAGTTCATTGCGTGAATTGGTTTTAGATATAGATCACAACGCGGCATTAGTGGTTATACATACTGGGCCTGGGGCTGCTCAATTAATCGCTCGCCTGCTCGATTCTCTCGGTAAGTCCGAAGGTATCCTAGGTGTCGTCGCCGGAGATGACACAATTTTTATCACTCCAACACTTAATATTACAACTGAACAACTGTTTCAATCTGTTTGCGAGCTATTTGAATATGCCGGATGACGCTAAGTATACTTCAGTGTTATGAGTCACAAAGCCACATCACTGGCGTGACTCGAATCACATCTTTAAAAAATCCTCCAACGCCATTTGAATTAAAATAAATATATGATTTTTATGGATAAAAATTAAAAGGAAAAACCAAAAACACAAGGTGACAAAAATATAAATACATCATAAATTTTAACAATTGTATAATTGTGGACAAATTATTTGGTATTATTCAGCCACTTTTTCAACATACGGATTGAAAAAGATGCCGTTTTCGTGACTCGAAAACTTCCACGGCAAGTAACACTGTCGTAGGACAAATAATGTATAAAGGAAGGGAAATTCATGGCATTAAGCAAGTTGATTAAAGTTGGTGCAATTGCAGCAGCAGTAATCGGTACAGGCACAGTTAGCGCTCAAGAGTTTATTACTATCGGGACAGGTTCTGTTACAGGGGTTTACTATCCGACGGGCGGTGCAATTTGTAAGCTAGTTAACAAAGGGCGTAAAGAGCACAACATTCGATGTTCCGTCGAGTCTACTGGTGGTTCAATCTATAATGTAAACACCATCAGAGCTGGTGAACTTGACTTTGGTATTGTGCAGTCTGACTGGCAATATCATGGGTACAACGGAACAAGTAAGTTCTCTGAACAGGGCCCCTACAAGAAACTACGCGCAGTGTTCTCTTTACACACAGAACCTTTTAACATCATTGCACGTTCAGACTCCAAAATTGAAAACATTTCAGACCTTAAAGGCAAACGCGTCAATATAGGTAACCCGGGCTCTGGTGACCGCGCCACCATGGGTGTGGTAATGGATGCTATGGGCTGGACCAATGACAGCTTTAAGCTTACATCTGAACTAAAAGGCTCTGAGCGCTCACAAGCGCTTTGTGATAACAAGATCGATGCATTTGTCTACGTAGTCGGACATCCAAACGGATCAATCAAAGAAGCAACTACATCTTGTGATGCAAAACTCATCTCTGTCACAGGGTCAAAGATTGATAAAATCGTCGCCGATAATCCTTATTACGCATTCAGTACCGTTCCTGCAGGCATGTATCGCGGAACAGATAAGGATGTAAATAGCTTCGGTGTTGCTGCAACTATGGTGACAACTTCTGATGTATCTGATGAGGTTGCATACAATGTTGCAAAGTCGGTATTTGAAAACTTTGATACATTTAAGCGCTTACACCCTGCATTTGCAAACCTGAAAAAAGAGCAAATGGTCAAAGCGGGTCTATCAATTCCTCTTCATCCAGGTGCTGAAAAATACTACAAAGAAGTTGGCTTATTGAAGTAACCACTTCATTTAGCTAAGAGGCTAGTCAAGCTTTGACTGCGTTTTTATTTGTTCTTAGCACTGGCCTCATTAAAGGGGAGTTTCATAGTATTGAAGCTCCTCTTTGTTATTATCTAACTGCATGGCACTGAGCATGTATGGTGTTGTTTAACACGTTTTCTAAACAATACCGATTAAAACTCTAATAATCATAAAAAGACAGGCCATATATAATAAGGATTTAGTACATGTCGAAGACCACTTCTCCGACTCAAGATGTGCAAGAAATGGTGACTCAAGCCGACACGGGAGCCCGCTCTCCTGATGGAATTTCGGCGCGCATCCTGTGGTTTACCCCTTTGTGTTGGTCATTATTCCAACTTTGGTATGCATCTCCCCTACCCTTCATTTTCAATTTTGGCGTCCTCAATGATACTGAAGCGCGCTCGATACACTTGATGTTTGCCATATTTTTGGCCTTTACAGCATACCCTGCACTAAAGAGTTCACCACGTAATAAAATTCCACTTACCGATTGGATTCTAGCTTTAGCTAGCAGTTTTTCTGCTGGATATATTTACATTTTCTATACTGAGCTGGCCGGCCGTTCAGGTGCTCCAACCACAGCGGATGTTGTTGTGGCTGTGATCGGCATGATTCTGCTGCTTGAAGCAACTCGTCGAGCTCTGGGCCCACCACTAATGGTTGTAGCAGGCGTGTTTTTGTTGTACACCTTTGGTGGACCTTATATGCCCGATGTCATCGCACACAAAGGAGCAAGCCTTAATAAAGCTATGTCACACCTTTGGTTAACGACAGAAGGTGTGTTCGGTGTAGCTCTGGGAGTTTCTTCATCCTTCGTGTTTCTATTTGTGCTATTCGGCGCCATGTTAGAGCGCGCGGGGGCAGGCGCTTATTTCATCAAGGTTGCCTTTTCTTTACTTGGTCACATGCGGGGTGGTCCCGCTAAAGCCGCCGTCGTTGCATCCGGTTTATCAGGTATCGTCTCTGGCTCTTCTATTGCCAACGTGGTTACAACGGGCACATTCACCATCCCTCTAATGAAAAGAGTTGGGTTTCCTGGCACAAAAGCAGGTGCAGTTGAAGTCGCGGCTTCAACCAACGGACAATTAACTCCTCCAATAATGGGTGCAGCCGCCTTTCTTATGGTGGAGTATGTCGGTATTTCCTACGTTGAGGTGATCAAAGCGGCTATCCTGCCAGCGTTAATTTCCTACATCGCTTTGATTTATATTGTTCACCTAGAAGCATGCAAAGCAGGTATGCAGGGATTACCGCGTCGACACACACCAACTATTGTGCAAAGCTTACTCTCTTTCACTGGTACCATCTTAGGTCTATGTATAATCAGTGCAGCCGTATACTACGGTGTGGGCTGGACTAAGGATGTATTTGGCGCTGCTGCAACCCCTATTGTGGTATCGGCTTTAGTGATCTCTTATATAACGCTGATTAGTGTTTCAGCAAGAAACGCTAATGAGGGAACACTCGATGTCAATGCCGAACTTACCGAAGTTCCTGATCCTTCGCCAACCATCAAGTCTGGACTGCATTATCTGCTGCCGATTGTCGTTTTGGTGTGGTGTCTTACCGTAGAGCGCTTCTCTCCTGGTCTATCAGCATTTTGGGCAACCGTATTTATGATATTCATCATCATTACTCAGCGCCCTCTTATTTCCTTCATATCCAAACAAGGTAATATTGTTGAAGAGGCAACAGCTGGGTTTGTTGATCTGCTTGAAAGTTTGGTGTCTGGCGCTCGAAATATGATTGGCATCAGTGTTGCGACTGCTGCTGCGGGGACCGTCGTTGGAGCTGTCACTCTAACCGGAATTGGCTTGGTGATGACAGACTTTGTCGAGTTTATTTCGGGCGGTAATATTATTTTGATGCTGCTGTTTACTGCAGTAATTAGCTTAATCCTTGGAATGGGACTCCCCACAACAGCCAACTACATCGTAGTATCAACGCTTATGGCTCCTGTTATCGTCACATTAGGCGCACAAAGCGGGTTAATCATCCCACTGATTGCAGTACACCTATTTGTGTTTTATTTCGGTATATTGGCTGACGATACCCCACCCGTTGGACTGGCTGCATTCGCCGCTGCTGCCATCGCCAAGTCAGACCCAATTAGGACAGGTATTCAGGGGTTCACTTATGATATTCGGACCGCGATATTGCCATTTATGTTCATTTTCAACACCCAATTGCTTTTAATTGGTATTGATACATGGTGGCATCTATTACTAACCGTTTTGTCGTCTATCGTTGCTATGCTGATCTTCTCTGCTGCGACACAAGGGTGGTGGTTTACCAAGAATAAATGGTGGGAAACCCTGCTATTACTGCTACTTACCTTTACTTTCTTCCGTCCGGGTTATTGGTGGGATCAAATATACCCATCCAAAGAACTCCATCCAGGTTCAGACATCCAACAAATTGCTGAAAGTCTACCGATAGGACAAGATATCGAACTCATGGTGGCAGGCGAAAATATTGAGGGCGATTTCATAAGTAAGACAGTGCGCTTACCTTTTGATGAAAAAGCAAAGTCTGCCATCGATCGCATTAGCTCTATGGGGCTGGTTTTAAAACAAGTCGATGATAAAGTATTCATCGATATGGTCGAGTTTGGCAGCCCAGCAGAAGCAGCGGGCATTGACTTTGATTGGGAAGTACGTTCGGTCATCACTGCTGCCGATCGACCAATGAAAGAGTGGGTATTTATCCCTGCTCTGTTACTCCTTATTGGCTTGGGACTCAACCAAAAACGGCGAGTGCGCAATGATCAATTTAATCAACAAATAGGTTAGTCGTACTTACCATAACAGCAATACATAAAACTAAACTGAATACCGAGCCAAGCAAATTGTTTGTTGGCTCGGTATACATAAGAGAGCACCCAATGTATAAACATGTTCTTATTCCAGTCGACTTAAACGACGGTGGCTTTTCTGATAAAGCGCTCGAAGCAGCAATTTGGCATGCCGAACACTCTCAGGCAAAGCTCCATCTACTCAATGTCCTACCTGGAATACATATGTCAATGGTAGCCACTTATTTTCCCAAAGATGCGGCTGCGAAAATGAAACAAGATGTTGAAAAACAGCTTGAGTCATTTGCTCAAAAACATATACCTCAAAGCATCTCATACCAAACATACGTCGTTGAAGGTAAGCCGTACACGTCTATTTTAGATTGTGCAAAAAGGGTAAATGCCGATCTTATCATCATGCCTAGTCACAAACGTTCAAAATTAGACAAAGTAATGCTGGGATCAGTCGCCAGTAAAGTGGTAGAAAACTCTCCCATCAATGTTTTAGTCATTAAACCTCAAGGTTAAATTCACCGCAAAGCGGAAGCTAAGGCGCACCTCGTGCGCCCAATTAATAGTTAATATCTATTGAACATATAGCTTCAATCAAATTTAAATATTGAGAATAGTTATCAATAATGATCCTATCGAAGCCTATGACTGGATCATCTCATGAAAAAGACATTAACTTTTGCCTCAATTCATTTCACCATTGCGTTCAGCGTCGCTTACATTCTTACTGGTGATATTCTAATCGGCAGTCTGATTGCGATGATAGAACCTATGGTCAATACGGTTGCTTTTTACTTCCACGAGCGTCTATGGCAAAGCGTTACTTATTTGAAAAAACATAATGATGCCACTGGAATAAAAACCACCAGCTTTGCGATGGTTCACTTTAGTGTTGCATTCAGTGTTGCCTATTTGCTGTCAGGCAGTTGGTTGGTTGGCGGACTGATGGCCGCTGTAGAGCCGAGTATTAACACGCTTGCTTACTATTTCCACGAACGTGTTTGGCAGCGTAGGCTAAGTATGTCGAGTGCCAAGCAAGCCGTACAAGCATAAGTAAAATTAGACAGGAAAATGTTTTACACAAAGCTCTTCGCTTAATCCGATGGAAAACTTTTGCGTCTGATCATCCAATTCTACCTCAAGAGAGTAAAGATCTTTTGGATCTGGATGGCAGGCGTCAAAGTATATCGGGGCTTCAACTTGAAAAAGAGCACTAACATGGTTGTTTCGCACATCAATTGGCAGTTGATAAGTCATCCCATTGAATTTAACCAAAGCAGAAATTAACCCTGGCGAGTAGGTTTTGTAGTGTAAGTCCACCATAAATTCACATCCCCCACCATGGTGCCAAATTTGCTCTGTGACCAAGTGTTCAAGGCGCACATAGCGAATAAAATGCAGGTACGGCTCTTTCCAAATCCCAACCCTAGCATCACACTTTGTGATTGTATGTTCACCAAGAGGGCAAAGGTCTAATTTATCTTCTTCGAGCAACAGATCGCCATCTTCTTCAATCAATAGAATTTCAAATCGATTGCGACCAAGTTGTAGATGAGGTCGAACATCTTTTTTATATTCAGGCTGTGAACCATCACAATCGAATAAAGCAATACCATTTAGCCGAACCTCGGCATGGCGCTCGATACCGCCTAGTACCAGATCAACAGCTGGGTAGGCAAGCATAACCTCATCTACCTCGATATCATGCATCAAATGCCATTCATATTGTGCAATTTGATCTTCAGAAAGAGAACTGGGAAGCTTGTCACTCAGTGGTGCTGGAAAGGAGATATCATCTTGAGGAATAGAAAGATCTGTCAGTGGTGAGAGCTGCCAAAGACCGGCAAGTGATAATTGCATAAAGCACTAAAACTGATCATCAAAAAGTTGCCAGAAATTATATAGGATTTAGGGCTTGATAGATACTTAACACCTCTCAATCCGACTAAAGAAAAACCAGCCTCTAGGCTGGTTTCGACATGAAATATAAGAAATCAGTCTTCCTCATCTTGTTCAGGATACAGGGCATCTTCACCCTCGTAGTAAGTTCCCCAGCCATCATAAATAATGTCGTACTTCTCAGCGAGGTGAATTAGCTTTTCTACTTGAACATCTATTGCCTCAGCGTTCAACGCCGATTCCATTGTCGCGTCACAACAAAGTAGTTTATTTCCATCTTCGTCTTCAGTCTCTTCAGCTTCTAGAACCTCAAAGCCCATTTTGAACGCTTCAACAACTGCTTTTTCTAGAGTCTCAAAGTTTTCTGCAAAAAGATGATGCTCAATGTCATACAATGCATCTGGCTCACTCCCATCTTCCAGCAAAGCTTGGATGATATCGCGAGTCTCCTCCTTTTGAATCTCAATTAATTCTTCAACTGATAGATATTCGTCTTCATGAGACATAAGTCGGCTCCAGATAGTGGCAATATTGATCAAAAATTAACGCCAAGAAATATCGCATGGATATCATTAAATTGCTACCCACAATAACGCTAGAGTAGTAACTTGATCGCTCACATCACCGAAGATAAGAACAGATTAAGCTCACAAATGGCAAAAATTAACATTTTTTTATCATCAGTGATATTCAGAACTATCTACCGATAGTCGCCATCTATTATAAAAACGACCAATGCGTTTTTATTTTCTACTTATGCATAGATTCGTTCTCATCAAAATTGCATACAAATATAGCTTTCACACTATTATCTGTTAATGTGTGAATAGGTATGCTTAAAACCTTCCTAACCTATCACTAATCATCACAAAGCATAGCGAATAGCGACGCATTGTAACACCTGTTACCCAAGCCATCACCACAGGTGAAAGTAATCAAATCTCAGCCAAAAAGTAGCATTTATAACTAAAAAAAATATAAAAATCAGTTATTGGCTCTGACAAATACACTTGCATCTTGATAACAAGCTTGTCATAAATAGGTAATGGAAATTATCGTAAGGATGCAGAATGAGTGAGTTATACGTAGGTTCAGAAGTAGGCCAGTTGAGGCGTGTACTCTTGGCTCGACCAGAGCGAGCACTGACACACTTAACACCATCAAACTGCCATGAACTACTGTTTGACGATGTTCTTGCCGTAGAAGCTGCGGGAGAAGAACATGATCAATTTGCACAAACACTATCAAATCAGGGGGTAGAGGTTTTACTCCTCCATGATCTATTAGTCGAAACACTGTCTGTGAAAGAGGCAAAAGAGTGGCTACTAGACACCCAAATATCAGATTTTCGTTATGGTCCTACCTTTGCGAGAGATTTACGCCATTACCTATCCGATATGGATAACGAACACCTAGCCACTGTGCTGCTTGGCGGCTTGGCTTATTCAGAGTTACCAATCCAATCCTCTTCAATGCTACCCAAAATGCATCGTCCGCTGGATTTTGTGATTGAACCTCTGCCCAATCATTTATTTACTCGTGATACATCATGCTGGGTTTATGGCGGCGTCTCTCTCAATCCAATGATGAAACCTGCAAGACAACGAGAGACCAATCACCTGAGGGCAATTTATCGTTGGCACCCTGTATTTGCAGGCCAAGATTTCATTAAATATTTTGGGGATGAAGATTTACATTATGATAATGCCAATATTGAAGGTGGCGATGTTCTGGTCATCGGAAAAGGTGCAGTTCTCGTTGGGATGTCTGAACGTAGTACTCCGCAAGGGGTTGAGAATCTAGCAGCCAATCTATTCCGTCATGGCCAAGCAAAGCAAGTCATCGCTGTTGATTTACCCAAACATAGATCTTGCATGCACCTAGATACCGTTATGACTCACATGGATATTGATACTTTCTCTGTCTATCCAGAAATCATGCGAAAAGACCTCGACACATGGAAGCTTACACCAAAAGGCAGTAATGAGATGACGGTGGAGCAAGTTCCAAGTTATACCCATGCAATTGAACAAGCTCTCGGCGTTGACTACCTCAAAATTATTACTACAGGTGGCAATAATTATGAAGCAGAGCGTGAACAATGGAATGATGCCAATAATGTGTTGACCGTCAAACCAGGTGTTGTGATTGGCTATGAGCGCAACGTTTACACCAATGAAAAATATGACAAAGCGGGTATTACCGTTTTACCCATCCCTGGCAATGAATTAGGCCGTGGGCGAGGTGGAGCTCGTTGTATGAGCTGTCCAATAGAGAGAGATAATATCTAGAGCAAAGAACAATGAACGAAAAGGGGAAAGCATGGCTTTCCCTTTTTCCACTATAGCTGGCTCCGTTTAAGCTCTAACACCAGATTCCAAATTAAGCGCTCTTACTTCTTCATCTAATGCTTGGAGCTTGTCTTTCATCTGCTGATGGCAAATGTTAGCAAAATCTCGAATATTACCTTTATCGAAATCTTCTGAACTGACAGGTGGAAGCATCTCAACAATCACATGGCCATTATTCCAGCGGTTGAGTTTAAGGCCACATGTCGTGCTACACACAATTGGTACAACGGCAACCTCAGCTCCTACCGCCGCATGAAATGCGCCTGTTTTAAATGGCAATAAACCACGTCCACGAGAACGTGTGCCTTCAGGAAACATCCATACCGATACTTCGCTAGCTTTCATATTATCGACAACTTGATCGATAGTACTTTTGGCTTTTGAACGATTAGCTCTATCGATCAATATATTACCCGTCAACCAATACAATTGACCAAACAAAGGCATCCAAGCCAAACTTTTTTTCCCTACCGTAACGACTTTCGGCGTCACAGCTGAAGATACGGTAAACAAATCCCAATTATTTTGATGGTTGGCAATGTAGACGTGCTGTCCACGTTGGTATGCATCACTCGGTATGCGTAATTCTAGAGTGACACCAAAGACACGAGACATCTTGCTAAACAAGCGACCAAAGGTAAAAACATGTTTGGGGTTTCGAGGACTCAATAAGCAATAACCACAGCCAAATATAAACATCACAATAGCAAAAATCGCGACAGCGAATACACGTAATAGTGCAATCATTAGTTGTGCTCCAACAACAAAACAGTCAGTAGTCTATGTCCATGACTCTAACTGATCTTACCCTCATAAAAAAGCCGAAACTCCCGTTTCGGCTTAGCTTTGCGAGTTAGAATCAGTGAGAATCGCTAAAGCGCTCGATATTCGCTCCAAGAGAAGATAACTTATCTTCGATCTTATCGTAACCGCGATCTATATGATAAATTCTATCGACGATCGTTTCACCTTGAGCAATACAGCCCGCAATAACTAAACTGGCTGACGCACGTAAATCAGTCGCCATTACTTGAGCGCCACTCAATTCTTCTACATCACCACAAATAACAGTGTTGCCTTCAATTTCAGCTTTTGCGCCCATGCGCATCAGTTCAGGCACGTGCATAAAGCGATTTTCGAAAATAGTTTCCGTGATCACTCCACCACCTTGAGCCATGATGTTCAGCAGAGTAAATTGTGCTTGCATATCGGTCGGAAAGCCTGGGTGCGGTGCGGTTCGGACAGTCACAGCTTTTAACTCACGCTCGCGCATATCAACTGAAATCCAGTCTTCGCCAGTTTCAACTTTAGCTCCGGCCTCTTCTAGCTTTGCTAACACAGCTTCAAGTAAATGGGCTTTCGTATTACGGCATACCACTTTGCCTCGTGATACCGCAGCGGCCACTAGGAAAGTCCCTGTTTCAATGCGATCTGCCACAACAGCATGTTTACCACCACCAAGATATTCAACACCTTCAATGGTAATAGTATCTGTCCCGGCACCTGATATCTTGGCACCAAGTTGATTAAGAAATTCTGCAGTATCAACAATTTCAGGCTCGCGCGCGGCATTATCTAGCACTGTCGTTCCTTGAGCTAAGGTCGCGGCACTCATAATGGTTATCGTGGCACCAACGCTGACTTTGTCCATAACAATATGAGCACCTTGTAATCGCCCATCAACACTTGCTTTTACATAACCATCTTCTAGCACAATAGTTGCGCCCAACTGCTCTAAGCCATGGATATGGAGATCAACGGGTCTGGCCCCAATAGCGCAGCCACCAGGAAGTGACACTTGTCCCTGACCAAAACGAGCGACTAAAGGTCCGAGAGCCCAAATAGATGCACGCATTGTTTTGACTAAATCATAGGGTGCGCAGAACTCATGGATACCACTTGGATCAACATGCACAGAACCATTACGCTCAACTTTCGCACCCAAACGCTTTAGCAGCTGCATTGTGGTGTCAATATCACGCAAGTGAGGAACATTAGCTACCTCTACTGGTTCTTGCGCCAAAATAGAGGCAAATAATATTGGCAACGCCGCATTTTTTGCTCCTGAAATCGTGACTTCACCGTTCAGTGGTTGCTTGGAACCTATTACTCGAAACTTATCCATTATTAACCCTTACAGAGACATCAGTTTCTTATCTCGAGCCCACTCGTCTGGGGAGTAAGCCTTAATAGAAACGGCATGGATGTCATTTCGTTGAATATATTCCATCAATGGAGCATATACCAACTGTTGTTTTTTGACTCGACTCATTCCTTCAAAACAAGCATCTACCGCCACGACCTCGTAATGGCTACCCTCACCTTTGACGTGAAGTTCTTCTAAATTAAGTGCTTGCTCTAAAATTTGCTGTACTTTGGCACTATCCACCACTTACCCCTGTTTACTTCTTTATATGCCCATCGATACATTCTTCAACGTTGCTCAACTGAAACAAAGTTAGCAGTTGTTTCGGCACGAAACTGAGCATTATATGACAGTTTTTAATTTTTGCATGCTCTAAAAGATGAATTAGCATCACCATACCGGCAGAGTCAACTCTCTCTACCTTTTCTAAACTTAGCTCTATATTGGGGTAACCGGGATTCCATTGAGACAAAAACGCCCACAATTCTGGTACAGACTCTCTATCAAGCACTCCTAGTATCTGATATTTGTCGTCAGACAATTGCCGCCATTGTTCCGAGCTCATTTGTCTTTACTCTCGAAACGAATTGGTCGAGCTGCCAGTTCTTCAAGTTCTTTAGCAACAGACAAGATACCCTCTTGACGCAATTGTGTACTCCACTCTGATTGTTTGCTGGAAAGTAAACTGACTCCCTCAGCGATAATGTCAAAAGCCTTCCACTCACCCGTTTTTTTGTCTTTTCTCAATTTAAATTCGAGCTTGATATTGGGCCTTGGGCTATCGATAATGTCGACTTTCACGCCCGTAATCTTCTTGTTTGCATCTATTTTGGGTTCAGGGCCAAACTCAATCTCTTGGTTAGTGTATTGAGTTAAAACCTGGGCGTAAGAGCTCACCATATAGGCTCGAAAAGCGTTAATAAACGTACCAACATCTTCTCGTTTAGCGCCTTTTAAATTAGGTCCTAATAGCTTTAATGCGGCATATTTTTCGTTGATATACGGCATTAATTCTTCTTCGACAATCACTTTCAGGTGATCGGGATTTTTATGAATAGCCTCCTGTTCTGACTTAAGTCGACTAAAAGCTATTTCTGACACCTGCTTCATCATTTGGTAAGGCTGCGTTTTGTCAATATCAGTCGCATTTACTGTCAAGGTGACAGTATACAGAGCTAAGCTCACTAATAACCGCTTTAACATGATTAGTCCTCTTCCTTCTTGTCTGAATCACCGCCACCAACACTGTATAAGACTTGCCCTATCAGATCTTCTAATACCAGAGCTGATTTAGTATCTTCGATATAGTTACCATCGACCAACATCTCTTCATCATCAAAAACAAAGCCTGGTGTTAACCCTATATATTGCTCGCCTATCAAACCTGAAGTTAATATCTTCACGCTCGATGTGTCTGGAAATTGATCGTATTCCGCGTTAATTGACATAGTGACGACAGGAAGAAGATTTTCTTTATTGAGTCCAATATCTGCCACACGTCCGATGACTACTCCCCCAACTTTAACAGGTGAGCGTACTTTTAAACTTCCTATATTATCGAACTCAGCTTTGAGTGTGTAAGTATCGTTTGTACCCAACCCTTTTACGTCAGCTACTTGAAAAATCATCACCAAAACTGCGCAAATTCCAGCAATAACAAAAGTGCCAACCCATAATTCAATTTTTCTTGTTTGTTGCATAATTAATTCCCAAACATCAAGGCTGTCAGTACAAAGTCTAAACCAAGTACTGCCAATGAAGAATGTACAACGGTACGAGTTGTAGCTCGACTTATCCCTTCTGAGGTCGGAATAGCGTCATACCCATTGAACAATGCTATCCAAGTTACTGTGATAGCAAATACTAAACTCTTAATTAAGCTATTGCCGATATCCTGCCCGAGTTCAACCGAAGCTTGCATAGCAGCCCAGAAGCTCCCGTGGTCAATGCCTTTCCAATCGACACCCACTAATTGGCCACCCCAAATACCCACTGCCATAAAAATCATCGCTAGCATAGGCATTGATATCACTCCTGCCCAAAAGCGCGGTGCGATAACCCTTTTTAGAGGATCGACAGCCATCATTTCCAGACTTGATAACTGCTCAGTTGCCTTCATCAAGCCAATTTCAGCGGTCAAAGCCGATCCTGCTCTACCTGCAAATAAAAGAGCAGTAACAACAGGCCCCAATTCTCGGAGCAATGACAACGCGACCATTTGCCCCAGAGCACCCTCGGCACCAAAATCCACCAGAATGATGTAACCTTGCAGGCTCAATACCATACCGATAAACAGTCCCGATAATACAATGATGATCAAAGATTGAACGCCAACGCTATACAATTGCTTAATCAATAAAGGCAGATTTTTAATTGGTTGAGGTCGAGATGCCAGAGCACCAAACAACATCAAACTTGCGCGGCCAAAAGACTCAAATACATTGAGTGTTCTTCGTCCTGTAGCGGCAATAAAGTCTGCCAGATCAAATGCCATCGAAGATCTCCTTCGCTAAAGACTGTGCGGGGAAACGAAATGGCACTGGTCCATCGGCATCCCCTTGAAGAAATTGTTGTACTTGTGGATCCGGGTTAGCTCTTAATTCTGCTGGCGTTCCCTTGGCGATAATTTTACCATTAGCCAAAATGTAGACCCAATCAGCGATACTCATTACCTCAGGAACATCATGAGACACCACCACAGAAGTAATACCCAAAGCTTGATTTAGATTACCAATCAACTCGACCAAAACCCCCATTGTAATAGGGTCTTGACCGACAAATGGCTCATCATACATGATGAGATTTGGATCAAGAGCTATTGCACGCGCCAACGCAGCTCTCCGAGCCATCCCACCAGATAGCTCGCTTGGCATCAATTGTGCCGCACCACGTAAGCCCACAGCTTCAAGCTTAAGTAATACTAAAGTACGAATCAGTTCTTCGTTTAAATGAGTATGCTCTCGAAGCGGAAAGGCAACATTGTCAAAAACATTGAGATCAGTGAACAATGCGCCAGATTGGAACAGCATGCTCATTTTTTTTCGTTCTTGATACAATCGCTTACGACTTAATGTTGGAATATTTTTACCATCAAACCACACTTCTCCTTGTTCTGGATGAAGTTGCCCTCCAATCAGACGTAATAAGGTCGTTTTTCCTATGCCAGAAGGTCCCATAATCGCGGTAATTTTTCCGCTCGGAACATTCAGGCTAACATCATCAAATATCCGCCTTTTACCGCGGGAAAAAGTTAAGTTGTTAATGGTTACAAGATCAGAAGAAGACATGGCACACCCTGACTTAGCGCTTCGAATCGGCAATCATAAGCGCATTAAGTAACAATTTAAAGCACTGCTCAATGAATTATGGCTAACATTTTACTAAATAAACTTATCTCTCTTTACATAGCTGATATCGCCCATCAATTTTATTGGTGAGTGAGCAATTAATTACTTCCCTTTTTTCAGTTAAACCGTCAAAATCAGCTGTTAATTTTATCCGTTTAGCCACTAAATTAAGGATCACCATGTTTGAAGCGATTGCGTTTCTGGTTGTTGGATTAGGCTTTCTAGTTTGGAGTGCTGATAAGCTCGTTTTTGGTGCTGCAGCATTAGCACGAAACATGGGTATTTCTCCCCTTGTTATCGGCATGACCATCTTGGCGATGGGCTCTTCTGCACCAGAAATGATGGTATCAGCAACCGCTGCGTTAGGTGGCAAAACAGATACAGCGGTTGGCAACGTATTAGGCTCAAACATTGCTAATATAGCATTAATTCTTGGTATTACTGCAATGGTCAAACCCTTGTCGATTAGCTCGGCGATCCTCCGTAGAGAGTTCCCCCTAATGATTGGTGTAACCATTCTGGCTGGAGTATTACTATGGGATAGCCGACTTGGTTTTTATGAAGGTGTCTTACTGTTTGTTCTCTTTACCGCTTTTATAGTCGCTATGCTACGGATTAGCCGAAAAGAGCAACAAAGCGGTCAACAGGACCCTTTACTCGAAGAACAAGAATCAGAGATACCAGAGGGTGTTAGTAATCTCAAAGCAGTAATCTGGGTAGTTGTCGGATTGGTTATCTTACCTATTGCCGCAGATACGTTGGTCGATAGGGCTGTCTACATTGCCCAATATTTTGGTATGAGTGATCTTGTGATTGGACTGACTATAATAGCGGTCGGCACGAGCTTACCAGAACTTGCTGCTTCTCTCGCTGGAGTGATGAAAGGCGAGGACGACCTCGCTGTAGGTAATATTATCGGCTCTAACGTTTTTAATATCCTTGCCGTCATGGGCATTCCCGGAATTTTGAATCCATCCATTCTTAGTCAATATGCCATGGGAAGAGACTTTTGGATCATGCTGGGTGTCTCTTTGCTTTTAGTTGCTATGGCTTTGGGTAAATCACGAAGTATTAATCGTATTGAGGGTGCCATACTTTTCTGCTGTTTTATTACATATCAAGGATACTTAATCCTCAATATGACCGCTTAAACTTTAATTGCTGGGAGTTTGACATGTTTGACTTTCGCTCCGCTGCCCTTGCAGTGTTGAATACAGAGATCGAGGCTCTTGAACAGCTCGAACAATATGTAAATGATAATTTTGCAGATACTTGTGAGCTTATTCTCTCCAACCATGATGGGAAAGTTGTGGTCATGGGTATGGGAAAATCTGGTCATATTGGAAAAAAAATTGCAGCCACACTTGCTAGCACAGGTACCTCAGCATTTTTTGTTCATCCAGGCGAAGCCGCTCATGGCGATCTCGGCATGATAAAAGCTGGAGATATTCTCCTTGCGATCTCTAACTCTGGTGAATCCTCAGAGATTCTAGCTTTGTTTCCAGTACTCAAAAGATTAAACATTAAAGTCATAAGTATGACAGGCAAACCTTCTTCGACGATGGCGAAATTGTCTGACTATCACCTGCAAGTCACCGTTCCTAGAGAGGCATGTCCTTTAGGTCTGGCTCCAACTGCCAGTACAACAGCCACTCTGGCTATGGGAGATGCCTTGGCGATCGCTTTACTTCAAGCTCGCGGTTTTACAGCTGAAGATTTTGCTTTATCACACCCAGGAGGTGCTTTAGGAAGAAAGCTATTACTGAGGCTTTCTGATATTATGCACACAGGTGACAAGCTTCCTCTAGTGAAACCCGAAACCCTTGTTAGAGACGTATTGTTAGTCATTAGTCAAAAAGGTCTTGGGATGGCAGCAGTCGTTGACGAGAATCAAAAACTGGTCGGTATTTTTACTGATGGTGATCTGCGCCGAATACTCGACAAACGTGTTGACATACATAACGCAAAAATCAGCGACGTCATGACCACTCACCCAACGACAGCTAATCCCAACATTCTTGCCGCAGAAGGGCTCAACTTAATGCAAGATAAGTCGATAAATGGTCTTATTTTGTGTGATAAAGATAAAGTAGTGGGTGCACTAAACATGCATGACCTATTGAAAGCAGGAGTCATGTAATGTCGACTATGATTCAAACTTTATACAAACCAGTGGAACCAAAAACATTTAATATTGCCAAAAGTGTTAAGTTGTTGATTTGCGACGTGGATGGTGTGTTTTCTGATGGGCTCATTTACATGGGTAATAATGGTGAAGAATTAAAAACTTTCCACACCAGAGATGGGTATGGTGTTAAGTCACTGATGAACGCAGGTATCGAAGTCGCAATCATCACCGGACGACAGTCAAACATTGTGGAAAATCGCATGCACGCTCTTGGCATATCGCTGGTCTACCAAGGTCAGGATGACAAACTACAGGCCTATCAAGACATATGTGATAAGTTGAAAATATCACCAAAACATACTGGCTACATCGGCGATGATCTCATCGATTGGCCCGTAATGGAAAAAGTGGCATTAAAAGTGTGCGTAGCAGACGGTCATCCCTTATTGGTACAGCGAGCAAACTATGTCACTAAAACACTTGGCGGGCATGGTGCTGTCAGAGAAGTCTGTGACCTTATCTTACAGTCTCGTAATGAACTTGAAGTCCATCAAGGTCTGAGTATATGAGCTTATCTCGTATCGGTTACCTTTTGCTGGCATTCGTTATTTCTTGGTCAACATACTATTTGATCGAGAGAAGCGATGGGTACGACATACAGGTTGAACCAAACACTGAACTACCCATGTTTAGCGGTGAAAACCTAACCAACACCTCATTCAACGAGCAAGGTATTCGCAGCTATGTCATTACCTCTGTTAGACTTGACCACTACGCCACAAGCGGTAATACCATTTTTGATCACCCAGTCTTAAAAGTTTACAGAGAGGGAACGACACATGAGTGGGAGGTCACAGCTGAACAGGGCACCTTGGATAAAGACCATGTCCTGACTCTGAGAACAAATGTACTTGCAAAAAACCTACTGCCTGAATCAGGTTTTGATACTATGTCAACCGAAATACTGAGCATTCAACTGGATAATCGTGACTTTTGGGCTGATAACCAAGTTACTTTGGTCGGACCACAATTTGAAACCGTAGGTCAAGCGATGAAAGGTAACTTTGCCGAGAATAATGCAACCCTATACAATAACGTACAAAGTAGATATGAAACTGTCACACCTTAGCCTAATTTCTTTTTTACTAATTTCAGGACCAGTCTTTGCCTTGTCGACTGACCTAGATCAACCAGCCTATATCAATTCTGCAACTCAGCAGCTTGATATGCAAAGCAATAAAGCGACCTTTATAGGAGAGGTCACACTCAAGCAAGGAAGTATCAATATTAATGCGGATAAGGTTATCGTCACCCGCAACCCAAAGGATGGTACAATTCAGGAAATAGAAGGGTATGGCGATCTTGCCACTTTTTCACAGCTCACTGACGATGGAAAAACACTTTATGGTGAAGCAAAAGAGCTCTACTACAAAGTCGTCAAAGACGAATTGATCATGATAGAAAAAGCGATGCTATCTCAGGATGATAGTGAAATACGCAGCAAAAAAATTCGATACAAAATTTCTGATCAGAAGCTTATCGCAGATGGAAATCAAACGGGTGAGCGTGTAAAAACAATCCTTCAGCCACAAACGATTCAAGAATAACTATGGCAAAATTAAAAGCAGAGCACTTAGCAAAGACTTACGGTAACCGACGAGTTGTCAGCGATGTAAGCCTAGAAGTGACTTCAGGGCAAATTGTTGGTCTACTCGGCCCCAATGGTGCTGGTAAAACCACGTCGTTTTACATGATAGTTGGTCTTGTCGCTCGCGATGAGGGATCCATTACCATTGACGGTAAAGATATTAGTATCCTTCCTATGCACAGCCGTTCTCGAATGGGAATTGGCTACTTACCGCAAGAAGCTTCTATCTTTCGCAAACTGTCAGTTGAAGATAACATCATGGCAGTTCTGGAAACTCGTGACGAGCTTACACGCGAGCAAAGACAAGACAAACTGGAAGATTTACTTGAGGAGTTTCATATTCAGCACATTCGACACAGTGCAGGTATGGCACTCTCTGGCGGGGAACGTCGACGCGTAGAAATCGCCAGAGCTCTTGCCGCCAATCCTCAGTTTATTTTGTTAGATGAGCCCTTTGCTGGTGTCGATCCTATTTCAGTCATCGATATCAAAAAGATCATTGAACACTTACGTGATCGTGGGTTGGGTGTACTTATAACAGACCATAATGTGCGTGAGACATTGGATGTATGTGAAAAAGCATACATAGTCAGCCAAGGGCACTTGATTGCTGAAGGTACGCCAGATCAAGTGCTTAACAATGAACAAGTAAAACAAGTTTATCTCGGTGAACAATTCCGTCTATGATTAAACTGAAGAACGATAAGATTCTATAGCATCTTCTAAGGCAAATAATACTGAATGAAACCCTCATTACAACTCAAGCTAGGACAACAGTTAGCAATGACCCCACAGTTGCAACAAGCCATTCGCTTGCTGCAACTATCTACTCTGGATCTCCAGCAAGAGATTCAAGAAGCCTTGGACTCCAACCCTCTGTTAGAAGTAGAAGAGAACTCAGAAGACAATACAAACCCCGAAGAAAAGTCAGTGAGGGAAGAAAAAGAAAGTAGTTCTGAAGTCACAGAGCCAGAGGTGAAAGACAGTTCAGAACTTATCGAAACTTCAGAAATAAGTAAAGAACTCGAAATTGATACAACATGGGAAGATGTGTACAGCGCGAATACAGGCAGTACTGGCTTAGCTTTAGATGACGACACTCCCGTATACCAAGGTGAAACCACTCAATCACTACATGATTACCTTACTTGGCAGTTGGATTTAACCCCATTTAGTGACACGGACAGAACCATAGCTATGGCGATAATTGACGCTATAGACGACTATGGCTACCTCACAATATCGACCCAAGATATTCTCGAAAGCTTTAACCATGAAGAAATTGAGCTTGATGAAATTGAAGCCGTCCGCAAGCGTATTCAGCAGTTTGATCCCTTAGGCGTTGCATCAAATAATTTGCAAGATTGCCTGCTACTGCAGCTTGCCGCTTTCCCCGAGGATACTCCTTGGCTAAAAGAAGCTCAATTAGTGCTGACTGAACATATTGATCAGCTAGGCAATCGCGATTATAAGCTGATTATAAGAGATGCTAAGCTAAAAGAGTCCGATCTTAAAGAAGCCTTAAATTTAATCCAACAATTGGACCCAAGACCTGGCAGTCGTATTGCAGCAGAGCACGCTGAATATGTCATTCCAGATGTATCTGTATTTAAAGAGCATGGTAAATGGCGGGTAACCATAAACCCTGACTCTATACCCAGACTGAAAGTAAACCAACATTATGCAGCTTTAGGAAAGGGGAACAGCTCCGATAGCCAATATATTCGCTCCAATCTACAAGAAGCGAAATGGCTGATAAAAAGTCTAGAAAGCAGAAATGAAACTTTGTTAAAGGTTGCAAAATGTATCGTTGAACATCAGCGTGATTTCTTTGAGTATGGGGAAGAAGCAATGAAACCCATGGTACTCAATGATGTCGCTCTGGATGTCGATATGCACGAATCGACAATTTCAAGGGTAACGACCCAGAAATTCATGCACACTCCGAGAGGTATTTTTGAATTAAAATATTTCTTTTCTAGCCATGTAAGCACTGATAATGGTGGAGAGTGTTCATCCACTGCAATCCGAGCTTTGATCAAAAAGTTGGTTGCTGCCGAAAATAGTGCCAAACCACTCAGTGACAGTAAGATTGCAGCTCTACTTGCTGACCAGGGGATTCAGGTCGCTAGACGAACCATAGCGAAATACCGAGAATCTCTAGGCATCGCCCCTTCGAGTCAGCGCAAACGCCTACTTTAAGGCCTTTAACCAAGAAGGAAAGTCTATGCAAATCAATATAAATGGCCACCACATTGAGCTTACCGATTCAATGCAAGACTATGTCAATGAAAAGTTTCAAAAGCTTGAGCGATTTTTTGACCATATAAACAACGTACATGTTGTTCTAAAAGTTGAAAAACTTCGCCAGATCGCCGAAGCTACCCTTCACGTCAACCAAGGAGAGATTCATGCATCTGCGGATGAAGAAAGCATATACGCTGCAATCGACTCTTTGGTAGACAAATTGGTTAGACAATTAAACAAACACAAAGAAAAACTGAATACACACTAAATATCATGCGATTAAGTGAAATACTCTCATTGGACTGCACCAAAAGTGCAGTCCAATGCACTAGTAAAAAACGAGCTCTCGAGATGATCAGTGAAATCGTCGCGATGCGCACTGGACAAAACCCCACAGAGCTTTTTGAATGTATGCTTAGCCGAGAAAAAGTCGGCAGCACTGGCATAGGTAATGGTATTGCCATACCTCATGCTCGTATGCACTCAACAGACCAAGCCATTGCGGTTCTACTACAATGTGAATCTCCTATTGAATTTGATTCAGTGGACAATCGACCGGTAGACCTACTATTTGCTCTGCTAGTACCAGATGCCCAATGTAAAGAGCACCTTAAAACCCTTTCAAGCATGGCTGAAAGGCTAAATAACAAGCAAGTCCTAAAACAGTTACGTAAAGCTAAATCCGACCAAGAGCTCTACGATATTATGGTTAATCACTAATGAGACTTATCATTGTCAGCGGACAATCTGGAGCAGGAAAAACGGTAGCACTCCGTGTTCTAGAAGATTTAGGCTATTACTGTGTTGACAACTTACCGATAGATCTACTGGACAAGTTTGTTAAATCAGTCAAATCAAGTAAACAAAATGTGGCGGTCAGTATTGATATTCGTAACTTACCCACAGAACCTAACTTACTCACTGACGTGCTGACCAAGCTAAAAAAATCTTCTGATGTGAGTTTGCTGTTTCTGGATGCTAAAAAAGGTTCGCTACTAAAACGCTATAGCGAAACGCGGCGTATCCACCCATTAACACTCAGCCAAGAAAACACCTCTTTAGAACAAGCAATAGAGAAAGAGCGTAGTATCCTATCCCCACTGAAAGAGCATGCAGACTTAGTGATTGACAGTAGCAATCAATCCCTGCATGAACTGAGTGAGATGGTCAGAATGCGCATCGAAGGCCGTGAACGCAAAGATCTTGTTATGGTATTTCAGTCTTTTGGCTATAAGTATGGTTTGCCTAGTGATGCAGATTATGTGTTTGACGTGCGCTTTTTACCCAATCCCCACTGGGAGCCAGCATTGAGGCCAATGACAGGACTCGACGCACCTATCAAAGCTTTTCTGGAGAGTCATCAAGATGTACTTGATTTAAAAAAACAAATTGAGACCTTTATAGAAAATTGGTTACCTTTACTTGAGAAAAATAATCGCAGCTATTTGACTGTTGCCATCGGCTGCACAGGCGGGCAACATCGCTCAGTTTATCTTGCCCAACAGATTGGTGAACATTTCGCTCAAATTGGACATCAAGTTCAGATCCGCCACAAAAGTCTAGAAAAAAATCACAAGGAATAACCCATGCCACACGAGAGCAGAACCGTCCTTATCCAAAACCGATTGGGGCTACACGCTCGTGCGGCGGTAAAACTTGTCGAACTTGCTCAATCGTTTGATGTTACCTTAACAATACAAAATCATGAGGGTAAAGAAGTTTGTGCAGATAGTGTAATGGGCTTGCTCATGCTTGAATCCTCTCAAGGTGAACATGTTACGATTATCGCTGAAGGTAACGATGCTCAACCCGCACTTGATGCAATTTGCCACCTGATCGAAGATAAATTCGAAGAGACTGAATAACTTTCTCACCCAAGATAAAAGAAAAATCATTCCCTTTGTATTAACTTATTAAATAAACACTAAAATTAAGTTACTATTCGACGTATTGTAAGCTGATAGAGTCAGGGGGAAGAGATGGCAGAGCAAATTGAATTCGATCAAGCTCACCAAGCCCTCCAAGAAGTTTCAGAAGCTCTAGAAAATGGCCGATTTGTCCATGTCCGGCGACAACTTCAGGACATGGAGCCGGAGGATATTGCCCATCTGTTAGAAGCCTCTCCACGAAAAAGCCGAGATGTACTTTGGCAACTCACCGATCCTGAAGATTACGGTGAAATTCTGGATGAACTTAATGAAGACGTCAAAGACGCTTTAGTCTCAAAGATGGAGCCTGAAGTGCTCGCGGAAGCCACCGAAGGCATGGACACCGATGATGTCGCCTACGTTCTGCGAAGCTTACCTGACGATGTCTCGCGTGAAGTCCTTTCACAAATGGACATCTCCGACCGCTTAAGGGTCGAAACAGCATTATCCTACCCTGAGGATAGCGCGGGCGGCTTGATGAACACAGATGTGATTACCATTCGTGGTGATGTCGATGTCGATGTTGTTCTTCGCTATCTGCGCATAAAAGGGGAATTACCTGAAGCAACAGATGCGCTTTACGTGATAAATGAAGACAGTCAACTTATTGGTCAGCTGCCGATCACAACCCTGATCACAACACAGCCTGATGTCAAAGTCAGTGACGTTATGGCTGATGCTGACGAAGCAATAGAAGTCACCATGAGTGACTCTGATATTGCTAGCCTTTTTGAACGGCGAAATTGGGTCTCGGCCCCTGTCATTAATGAACATCAGCATCTTGTTGGCCGAATTACTATTGATGATGTCGTAGATGTTATTCGTGAAGATGCTGAACACTCTATGATGAGTATGGCGGGTATGGATGATGATGAAGACACCTTTGCTCCCGTATTTAAATCCGCTCGCAAACGCAGTATTTGGCTAGGTGCGAATGTGCTTGCGGCGCTGGCCGCGGCGTCTGTATCAAATATGTTCGAAGCAACGTTAGAGCAAATGGCAGCGATTGCGGTTCTGATGACTATAGTGCCTTCGATGGGAGGTGTAGCAGGAAATCAAACCGTAGCACTTGTAATAAGAGGACTCGCGCTTGGTCATATCGGTGATGCAAACAAGCGTGAGCTACTGGCCAAAGAAGCGGCCATAGGCCTAGTAAACGGGATCATGTGGGCGCTAATCATAGGTGGTATTGTGGTCGCTTGGAAAGGTAATTGGATGTTGGGGGGAATTATCTCAGCAGCCATGCTAACCAACCTGCTCGTGGCAGGCATCGCTGGTGTTACCATTCCTATCCTACTGAAAAAAATGAAGATTGACCCTGCACTTGCAGGTGGAATGGCACTAACAACCGTCACGGATGTGATTGGTTTATCGGTATTTTTAGGCTTAGCGACATTTATGATTTAGCCAAACCAGAGCGTTCAAAAAAAGCACAGTCCATACTGTGCTTTTTTGACCTCTAAAAGACACTAGTTGATATTAGGGCCTAACCATTTCTCAGCTTCCAAATTATCCCACCCTTTCCGTTTCGCGTAACTCTCAACTTGGTCTTGCTGAATCTGAGCAATCGCAAAATAACGCGAGTCAGGGTGTGAAAAATACCAGCCTGAGACTGAAGCTCCAGGCCACATGGCATAACTTGTGGTTAAAGACATCTCTATTGTCTTTTCAACGTTGAGCAATTCCCACAACGTTGCTTTCTCTGTATGCTCAGGGCACGCAGGATAGCCAGGCGCTGGTCGAATACCCTGATATTTCTCCCTTATCAGCTCTTCATTAGATAAATTTTCATCTTTAGCATAACCCCAAATTTCTCTGCGTACTCGCTCATGAAGATACTCGGCGAACGCTTCTGCAAGCCTATCCGCCACAGCCTGAATCATAATCGCGTTATAGTCATCTCCGTTAGCTTTATATTCATCAGCCAACTCACGTTCTCCAATTCCCCCGGTCACCGCAAAGGCGCCAATCCAATCGGACTTTCCGCAAGTTTTAGGTGCAATATAATCTGATAGACAGTAATTGTAGCCCTTAGGTTTTTCAGTTTGCTGGCGCAAGTTATGTAATGTTTTATAAACTTGAGTACAAGACTCATCGGTATAAACTTCAATATCATCACCAACACTTGCCGCTGGGAAAAGCGCGCACATGCCGCGAGCTTTTAATAGTCCCTCTCTTTCAACTCTATCAAGCAATTCATTAGCATCGGCAAACAATCTTTTAGCTTCTTCTCCAACCTCTTCATGTTCAAAAATTGCCGGATATTTCCCGACCAAAGACCAAGTCATAAAAAATGGAGTCCAGTCAATGTAACGACGAAGAATTGCGACATCAAAATCATCAAACACATGTATCCCAGGTTTTGCCGGAGCCGGTGGAGTATAGCTATCCCAATCGATGGCTACTTTATTCTCTCGTGCTTGTTCAAGTGTTACTGGCTTAGTGCGCGGCTTCTTACGATTATGTTGATCGCGAACTCGCACATAATCTGCATCTAGCTTTTCAATAAAGGCTGGGCGTAACTCGTCAGAAAGTAGGGATGTACAAACACCCACAGCACGCGACGCATTGTTCACATACACAACTGGATGGCGATAATTTTGTTCTATCTTGACTGCGGTGTGAGCTTTAGAAGTTGTCGCTCCGCCTATCAATAACGGCAAGTGGTAATCAAGACGCTCCATTTCTTTAGCTACATGGACCATTTCATCAAGAGAAGGGGTAATCAAACCGGACAAGCCTATAATATCGACATTTTCTTCTATGGCGACCTTGAGTATTTTCTCACATGGCACCATTACGCCCAGATCAATAATTTCGTAATTGTTGCATTGTAAAACGACCCCAACGATGTTTTTACCTATATCATGAACATCGCCTTTAACCGTTGCCAACAGTATCTTACCGTTAGAAGATCCGGCTTGTTTTTCGGCATTGATGAAGGGTTCTAAGTGTGCGACAGCTTGCTTCATCACTCGAGCAGACTTCACCACTTGGGGAAGAAACATCTTACCCTCACCAAATAAATCACCGACCACATTCATACCGTCCATTAAAGGACCTTCAATCACCTCAAGAGGCTTAGCTGCGTTGATGCGTGCTTCCTCGGTATCCTCAACAATAAATTCCGTAATACCTTTCACCAAGGCATGTTCTAACCGTTTGGCTACGGGCCAGGTTCGCCACTCAAGTGCGCTAGCATCTTCCTCTTTACCGACCCCTTTTTGTGCGTATCCGGCAGCGATGTCTAGTAATCGTTCGGTTGCGTCATCACGGCGATTAAGAACCACATCTTCTACAGCTTCTCTAAGCTTTTCAGGAACATTGTCATAGATTTCTAACTGGCCAGCATTCACTATGCCCATATCCATACCATTACGAAAGCAATGGTAAAGAAACACAGCATGAATGGCTTCACGGACGTAATTGTTGCCCCGAAATGAAAAAGAAACGTTGGACACACCACCTGAAATCATCGCATAAGGAAGATCGCGCTTAATATCCGCAACCGCATCAATGAAATCGACCGCATAGTTGTTATGTTCTTCGATACCCGTCGCAACGGCAAATATATTAGGATCGAAGATAATATCTTCTGCAGGGAAACCCACTTCATCAACCAAAATTCGGTATGCTTGAGTACAGATTTCCAACTTTCTCTGACGAGTTTCTGCCTGACCAACTTCATCAAACGCCATGACAATAACCGCAGCGCCATAGCGGCGAATAAGTTTTGCTTGCTCAATAAACTTATCTTTCCCTTCCTTCAAGGAAATAGAATTCACAACCCCCTTGCCTTGGATACACTTAAGCCCTGCTTCTATGACCTCCCATTTAGATGAGTCAACCATAATTGGAACTCTGGATATTTCAGGCTCTGAAGCACACAGGTTGAGGAAGCGCACCATGCATGCCTCTGCATCAAGCATACCCTCATCCATGTTTATATCGATAATTTGAGCGCCATTTTCCACTTGCTGACGAGCAACATCGAGCGCCTCATCGTATAACTCTTCTTTTATCAAACGTTTAAAACGTGCTGAACCTGTCACATTAGTTCGTTCACCCACATTCACAAATAAAGTGTCTTTCTCTATGGTCAGCGGTTCTAATCCAGAAAGACGGCACGCTACGGTTAGCTCTGGCAACTGACGAGGTGTGATAGCTTCCACTGCCTCCGCCATGTGGCGTATATGCTCAGGGGTTGTACCACAACATCCACCGATTAAATTGAGAAAACCACTCTGAGCCCATTCCTTAACATGCATTGCCATGTCTTGAGGAGATAGATCATATTCGCCAAAAGCATTAGGTAACCCTGCATTCGGGTGGGCAGAAACAAATGATTCTGCAATACGGGACAATTCCTCGACATAAGGACGAAGTTCATCAGGACCAAGAGCACAATTAAGACCAAATGAAATAGGCTTTACATGGCGAAGAGAATTATAGAAAGCTTCTGTTGTCTGTCCTGATAGTGTCCTGCCTGATGCATCTGTGATGGTGCCAGAAATCATGACAGGCAATGCCAGACCAAATTCTTCAAAAACACTATCAACTGCGAATGCACAAGCTTTGGCATTTAACGTATCAAATATGGTTTCAATAAGTATTAGATCAGAGCCACCTCTTATAAGAGCTTTGGTGGATTCTGAGTAAGCACTAACTAACTGATCAAAACTTACATTGCGGTAACCTGGGTCATTAACATCTGGAGAAATAGAACAAGTGCGATTGGTGGGACCAAGTACGCCGGCAACATAACGAGGCTTTTGTGGATTCTTTGCTGTCCATTCATCAGCCGCTGCGCGGGCTAGTTTTGCCGCTTGGTAGTTAATCTCTTCGCTAAAGCTTTCCATATCGTAGTCGGCCATGGCGATTGTTGTAGCATTAAACGTATTGGTTTCAAGGATATCAGCACCTGCTTGTAGATACTCACAGTGGATAGCCTTAATCAAATCTGGTTGAGTTAATACTAAAAGATCATTGTTACCTTTAAGATCACAGTGCCAATTAGCAAAACGCTTTCCACGGTAGTCTACTTCTTCTAGTTTATGCCCCTGAATCATGGTGCCCATACCACCATCAATAAGCAATATGCGATGTTTTAACTGAGTTTCTATCTCTTGCCTTATATTACTTCCCACTATACAGCCCCATTACTTTCCTTATTCAGCCATCCTATCACAGTTTTAAAAGGAGTCTAGACGTCTAAACGACTAAATTTCTCACCTAAGAATGACAAAAAACGTTTGCTATTTAATCACGTCGAGAAGAGAATTCTCAGTCATAATTTGTCACACTTTGAGATCCCAATGTCGGTTTACTACACTCTCTGTTTTTTATCTGCCGCCGCAATGTTTATTGCCTTTATAAACAGCAAGATAGGAAAGATGCAAACAACCATTGCTATTACGGCAGGCTCTATGGTCCTATCTCTTCTTATTCTAATCGCTGGACAAAACAACTGGTTTCATCTGACCGAAATTGCTTCTGATACCGTATCGAGTATTAATTTTGAAGACTTTCTACTCAAAGGCATATTGGGTTTTCTACTGTTTGCTGGTGGTTTAGGCATTAAGTTACCTCACTTAAAGAATCAAAAGTGGGAGATTACCGTTCTCGCATTGGGCGCTACATTATTCTCAACCTTTTTCATCGGTTTTGTCCTATATGGTTTCTGCCAGCTGCTCGGTGTTCAATTTGACCTTGTATATTGCTTGCTCTTTGGCGCACTAATTTCACCGACCGACCCTATTGCCGTTCTTGCTATTGTCAAAAAACTAGACGCACCTGAGCGTATCTCCACTCAAATCGAGGGAGAATCTTTATTTAACGATGGTTTCGGCTTAGTTATATTCGTCACGCTGTTCACCATAGCATTTGGTAGTGAAGCTCCAACAGTAGGTAGCGTCACTATGCTGTTTATCCAAGAAGCTATTGGTGGCATCGTATATGGATTTGCTCTTGGATTGCTATTCCATTACCTCATCAGCTCAACCGACGATCACTCAATGGAGTTACTGCTAACGATAGGTGTGCCTACGGCTGGTTATGCATTTGCAGAAGTTCTGCACGTTTCAGGGCCGCTTGCTATGGTTGTATCTGGAATTATGATCGGCAACTGGACTCGATTTATTGGTTTCTCTAAAGAGAGTGAAGACCACCTTGATCACTTCTGGGAACTCGTCGATGAGTTTTTAAACGGCGTGCTGTTTCTTTTGATCGGTATGTCCATGCTACTGTTTGAATTCCATGAAGAAGATTGGATCTTAATGGCATTTTCCGTACCCCTAGTACTGGGCGCGCGTTACCTAAGTGTTTTCCTTGCGTATATCGGCTTTAAACGGCATAGAAAATACAACCCATGGTCAGTTAAGATCCTGACTTGGGGCGGTTTACGGGGCGGTTTAGCTCTAGCTATGGCCCTTTCTATTCCCTCAGGCATTTGGGTTATTCAAGACAAGCTCATCGACGTGAAAGAAATTATCCTCGTTATGACTTACTCAGTCGTAGTGTTTTCCATCTTAGTTCAGGGTTCAACGATTACCCCTATGATAGAAAAAGCCAAGCTTGCTGAAAAAGAGATGGAGTCGGATAATAACTAATCATCATATCCAACTATTAACAGAAAGGCTCTATCAGAGCCTTTCTGCTTTTCTCAGAGATCTTAACACTAGTACGAAATATCTAAACTTCTAATCATAGAGAAGCAACATCTTCGTATCCTACAGATTCCTATAGCTTAAATATCAAAGCCATCGATTAAGCTTGAGGAACAGTGTCTACTGGAAAGCAATAAAATAGAGGTGTTGGATAAAAGAAAACCCCAGCATTGCTGCTGGGGTTTAGAAAAAGTGGCGGAGCGGACGGGACTCGAACCCGCGACCCCCGGCGTGACAGGCCGGTATTCTAACCAACTGAACTACCGCTCCGCACTGGTTAGACTCTTGAGTCTAAATATAAAGCCTGGCGATGTCCTACTCTCACATGGGGAAGCCCCACACTACCATCGGCGCTATTGCGTTTCACTACTGAGTTCGGCATGGAGTCAGGTGGGTCCACAACGCTATGGTCGCCAAGCAAAATTTGTTAATTCGGAAAGCTGTTTCTTCGTTCTTACACATTCAATGTTCTAGTTGAGTCCACAACAAAACCCTTTGGGTGTTGTATGGTTAAGCCTCACGGGCAATTAGTACAGGTTAGCTCAACGCCTCACAACGCTTACACACCC
>NZ_QLYY01000025.1 GCF_003350295.1 Vibrio tetraodonis | reverse complement strand
ACCAACTAGCTAATCCCACCTGGGCATATCCTGACGCGAGAGGCCCGAAGGTCCCCCTCTTTGAGCCGAAGCTATTATGCGGTATTAGCCATCGTTTCCAATGGTTATCCCCCACATCAGGGCAATTTCCCAGGCATTACTCACCCGTCCGCCGCTCGACGCCATTATCGTCACCCGAAGGGTCAGATAACTCGTTTCCGCTCGACTTGCATGTGTTAGGCCTGCCGCCAGCGTTCAATCTGAGCCATGATCAAACTCTTCAATTAAAGTTTTGCGCATCTAAGATGCGGCTCAATGAATACTGATAACATTACTGTGTAATGTTGAATTGACTGTGCCGGTATTACTACCGATTGGTCACTCAGTTCATTGATAAGTCTTTTTGGATTATCATCAACGAGTGCCCACACAGATTGATAGGTTTAGTTTGTTAAAGAGCGTTGTTATGAGCAAATCTCATAACGGACGGCTATTCTAGCGAGATAAAGTTAAGTGTCAATCACTTTTTAACTTAATTTTAAGCAATTTGCTTAACGCTTTTTTACCTTCTGAACCGAGGCACTCAATCAAATAAAACTTGATTGCGTTCCCGTGTCAGCGAGGGGGAATTATAGAGATCAGCTTCACATTGGCAAGCTCTTTTTTTAGTTTTTTGGAATTTTTTTATCGTTTGAAGATTTTCTATTCAATAATCTTCGTTTTTGCTACTTTGGGCCATAGAAAAGCTTAAATTTTCTAGATAAAAGGATAAAGAATGAACTCTCTCCGTAGCTATAAAAACATTCAACCCCAGCTAGGCCAAAGAGTATATATAGATAGCAGCTCTGTTCTTGTTGGCGATATTCGCATTGGTCAAGATTCTAGCGTCTGGCCACTTGTTGCTGCTAGAGGAGATGTTAACCATATCCACATAGGAGAACGAACCAACATACAAGATGGCAGTGTCCTCCACGTCACACATAAAAACGAAAAAAATCCAGAGGGCTTTCCACTTATAATAGGTAATGACGTTACCATTGGGCATAAGGTTATGCTTCACGGCTGCACAATCAGGGACCGAGTGCTCGTTGGCATGGGCGCTATCGTTCTTGATGGTGCAGTAATAGAAGCTGACGTAATGATAGGAGCAGGAAGCTTAGTCCCACCAGGTAAAAAGCTTGAAAGTGGATTTTTATATGTGGGAAGCCCAGTGAAGCAGGCTCGTCCTTTAACAGAGGAAGAACGAGCTTCCCTACTTAAATCGGCAAGTAACTATGTACAAAATAAAGAAGATTATCTTCACAAGGTAAAAGATATCAATTAATAATCTCAATCATGCCCTTTTCATCAAAGGCTTCATCTTCAATTAAAGCTTCGGCAAGCTCTTCAATCTCAAAGCGCCACTGAGAAAAAACCGTCAATATATGATGCTCATCATTTAAAAGGCACCCAGACATCTTCTCTAGTGCCTTTTTGCTGATTTGACACTGTATAAGAGCCCCGCAGCACTGTGCTGGAAATAACACCACTTGTTTAGCTTCATTCCATGTCTGTATGTCAGAAAACAAGATCGACTGATTCATGACTAGCCCTCAAGATGGTGTCTAAGTTCATCAAGTACTGGCTCTATCTCGGGCCTGACACCTAGCCAGAGAAAGAAGCTTTCCGCAGCTTGGCCGACAAGCATGCCCAAACCATCGTAAACGGAGACGGCTCCACTATTTATTGACCACTGGCAAAAAGAAGTATTACCTTTTCCATACATCATATCGTAAGCAACGCTGGATGATGAAAAGATCGCGCTAGAGATATCAGGCACCTCACCAGTTAAACTGGCAGATGTTGAGTTAATGATCACATCAAAAGTTTCTAGCACGGAATCCATTGATTGGGCAACAACCTCACCATAAGGCTGGAAAACTTCTGCTAACTCCTTGGCCTTACTGTGTGTACGATTGGCAATCACTATCTTAGCCGGCCCCTGCTCAAGTAGCGGCTTTATAACCCCGCGAGCAGCCCCACCAGCACCAATAAGCAGAACACGAGCACCTTCAAGCTTTACACCATGTCGAAGTAAGTCTTGAACCAAGCCTTCTCCATCAGTGTTATCACCTAATATTTGCCCATCCGAAAGTCTTTTCAGCGTATTGACCGCCCCTGCAAGTTGAGCACGTTCAGTAAGCTTGGTCGCCATTCCAAAAGCCTGCTCTTTAAATGGTACTGTGACGTTACATCCTTGACCACCTTGGTCAAAGAAAGCCTGAACCGTTTCTTCAAATCTATCGATAGGTGCTTGCTCTGCGGTATATACGATAGGCTGGTCAGTTTGCTGCGCAAATAGCGTATGAATATATGGCGATTTACTCTGACTAATCGGATTACCAAACACCGCATAACACTCTTTCTGTTCTGTCATGTCCTTACCCTAGTAAAAAAGGTTTACTCAATATCAATGACACTATCATCAACCCTCTCGGGAGCAAAGCCTACCAATCTCTCGGTTTTAGGAAATGTTTATAAAGCTCCGCTTCATGGCTATCCTCTTCAACCTGATAGCCGTATTCCCAGCGAGCCAATGGCGGCATAGACATTAAAATTGACTCGGTTCGACCACCACTTTGTAATCCAAACAAAGTGCCGCGGTCAAAAACTAAATTAAACTCAACGTAACGACCGCGACGATATAACTGGAACTGGCGCTCTCTATCACCAAAGTCAGTGTCTTTACGTCGCTCAACTATGGGTAAATAGGCATGTGTATACCCCTCACCAACCGCTTTTATATATGACAAGCATTTATCAAATTCCCAATCATTAAGATCATCGAAAAACAAGCCACCCACTCCACGCGTTTCGTCACGATGAGGCAGATAGAAGTATTTGTCACACCAAGCTTTATGCTCCCGATAGACATGCTCGCCAAACGGAGCACACACTTGCTTGGCGGTCTCGTGCCAATGCTGAGCATCTTCTTCGAATGGATAAAAAGGTGTTAAGTCAAAGCCACCGCCAAACCACCAGATAGGATCTTCACCGTCTTTTTCAGCAATGAAAAAGCGCACGTTAGCATGGGAGGTGGGGACATAGGGATTATTAGGATGCATCACTAACGATACCCCCATAGCTTCAAAACGTCGCCCCGCCAACTCAGGACGATGAGCCGTTGCTGAAGCTGGCATTTCTTGGCCTTCTACATGTGAAAAGTTCACTCCACCTTGCTCAAAGACTGCCCCATCAGTCATAACGCGAGTGCGCCCTCCTCCACCTAGTTTCTCTCCGGGATCTCGACTCCATGCATCTTCTTTAAACTTGGCGGTTCCATCTACCCGTTCCAACTGCTGACAAATTGAATCTTGTAGCTCAATTAAAAATTGCTTTACTGCTTGTTTGTTGATGGCTGACATTTGTCTTACTTCCCTAACAGAATTAACCTTGTCTCAAAACCTCAGATGTTTTAGCGTCACGAATCTCACTCGGCTTATCTCTTCCACCAGTTTCACCTGCCAAAATTGCCGACAATCGGTGTCCTAACTGCTGCTCCACTTCTTGCGTTGTCATACAAGGAGGTTGACCACTCAAGTTAGCACTGGTCGAAGTTAACGGTTTTCCAAAAGCGTTACACATCTTTTGGACCAAGTGGTGATCGGTAACACGCACCGCTATCGAGTCGAATTGGCCACTCACCAAGTTTGAAACTTTATCGCTGCACGGCATAATCCAAGTTACTGGACCAGGCCAAGTGCTATGGACTTGATTAAGTTGCTGCTCAGAAAGCTGAGACTCATCTATGTATGGCAATAACTGCTCATAGCTAGCAGCAATTAAAATCAAGCCTTTCTCAACAGGTCTTTGCTTTAACTCCAGCAGCTTTATAATGGCTTCTTGGCTATCGGGATCGCAACCAACGCCAAACACTCCTTCTGTTGGGTAAGCTATGACCTCACCATTATTAAGAGCCGATAACACTTGCTCAAAATTATCCACGGGTTTTTCCTGTCTGATTTGCACTTGAAGAACCAAAGTTTACAAATATTCTTCTCCAATGCCTAAAGCTATTTGATGACAAATTACACTCATCACAATCAAAAGCGGGCGCAAACGTTTGCTTGAGGTGAAAATCCTCGTATAATACGGGCAAATTTATCTGCTCATATATAAAAGAGTTGAATTAAGGAGTTGAAGATGAAAGTCGGTATCATCATGGGTTCTAAGTCTGATTGGCCAACCATGAAGCTGGCAGCAGAAATGCTGGATCAGTTTGGAGTGGAGTACGAAACAAAAGTAGTCTCAGCTCATCGCACCCCACAACTTCTCGCCGATTACGCCAATAGCGCTAAGCAGCGCGGATTAAAAGTGATTATTGCCGGCGCAGGTGGCGCAGCCCATTTACCAGGTATGGCCGCAGCTTTCACTAGTCTTCCTGTATTAGGTGTGCCAGTTCAATCGCGGGCTTTAAAAGGCATGGATTCCTTACTTTCAATCGTACAAATGCCAAAAGGCATTGCGGTTGGAACTCTCGCTATTGGTGAAGCAGGTGCAGCCAATGCTGGCATCCTAGCTGCACAAATCATAGGAACTCATGACGAAGCTGTGATGGCAAAAGTTGAGGCTTTTAGAGATCAACAAACCGAAACCGTTCTCGCTAATTCTAATCCAGCTGAGGAGTAACCCATGCAAGTGTTAGTGCTTGGCGCAGGTCAATTGGCACGTATGATGTCTTTAGCTGGCGCCCCTCTGGACATCAAGGTCATAGCCTATGACGTCGGTAGTGAAGAAATTGTTCACCCTCTGACACAAGAAAAAATAGGTAAAGGACTGGCGAATGCCATTGAGAAGGCCGATGTCATTAGCGCTGAATTTGAGCATATACCGCATCCAATCTTAGATGAGTGCCAAGACAGTGGGAAACTTCTGCCCTCATCTGAGGCAATAAAGTGTGGCGGTGACCGACGCATGGAAAAAGCGCTACTGGATAAAGCCAAAGTTCGCAGCGCCAAGTATCATGTTATTCAAACAAAAGAGGATTTCACTCAAGCAATCGAGCAGATCGGTATCCCTATGGTGCTAAAAAGCGCTCTTGGTGGATATGACGGTAAGGGTCAATGGCGTCTGAAAAGCCATGAGCAGATAGAATCGGTTTGGCAAGAGATGAAAATCTGTATTGAATCAACAAATGATCAAGCCATTGTTGCTGAAGAATTCGTGCCATTTAACCGGGAAGTATCCTTAGTTGGCGCTCGCGCAAAAGATGGGACAATCAAGGTTTATCCGTTAGCAGAAAATATCCACACTGAGGGTGTATTGAGCATATCAACCGCTATTGCTGATAATGAATTGCAGCAACAAGCGGAAACTATGTTCACTGCTGTTGCTAATCAACTTGACTACATCGGAGTGCTGGCACTTGAGTTCTTTGATCTCGACGGCACCTTGCTTGTCAACGAAATCGCGCCTCGCGTTCATAATTCCGGCCACTGGACACAACAAGGAGCTGAAACTTGTCAATTTGAGAATCACCTGAGAGCGGTATGTGAAATGCCTCTTGGCAGTACCAAGCTTGTTCGTGAAACTTCTATGATCAATATCCTCGGAGAAGATAACTTACCATCTGAGGTCTTTGAGTTATCGGGGTGCCATGTACACTGGTATGGTAAAGAGAAGCGAGCTGGGCGAAAAATGGGCCACATTAATGTTTGCGGTGATTACACAGGCGAGCTACAACGAAAACTTGCTACTTTGTCTAACCTATTGGACTCCTCCGCCTTTCCTGCTGTTCAGCAATGGCGTGACAAAGCGGGCAATTAACAAACCAAGTCAGACGGCGCTATTCATAGCGCCGTTTTTTCTTCAATTAAAGCCTGTGTGTAACCACATTTTCGGTCAGCACATTGAAGCTTATTGCCATTGGCAAACGTCTTCTCGACCAGTAAAGGAAAACCACATTGCTCACAGCAACCTTTCACGGGTGGCTGATTAAGCGCAAAGCGGCATTTAGGGAAGTTATCACAAGCATAGAAGGTTTTACCAAAGCGGTTTTTTCTCTCAACCAATTGGCCTTTTTGACATTCGGGACAGGCTATGTCAGGACATGGGGCTGACTTGGCTTCTTGGTCTAACGATTCTAAATGGGAGCAGTTTGGATAATCACTGCAACCGATAAACATGCCATAACGACCATGACGCAGCACTAACTCTTGGCCACACTCGGGGCAAGGCACCCCTAACTCTTTAACAACATGACCATCATTTTGATGCAGTGGCTGAACATAATCGCAACTAGGATACAAGCTGCAGCCAAGAAAAACGCCATGTTTACCATGACGAAGTTGAAGCTGCCCATTGCCTTGCTGAGAGCGACATTTAGGGCATGCTTTTTGTTCTAAAGCGTGCTCATGGGCAGAGAACAGTTGATTATCAATTTTACCACTCATACGCTCTAATGAAGAATACCCTGCTCTTTAGTGTATAGAAGCTCTTCCATTAAGGTATAGGCATTTTCATTACCCGGCACATTAAACAGCACCATCAGCACGATCCACTTTAAATCATCCAACTCAAACTCATCTGTCTCTAACCCCATAATACGGTCGATGACCATTTCACGAGTTTCAGTGGACAAAACGTTAACTTGCTCAAGGAATGTTAAAAAGCCACGAGATTCAATGTTCAGTCTCAAACATTCTTTCTCGGTATAAATACGTGTCGATGTTGACGTGCTGCAAATTGAAATCGCCGCATGCGTTTCGCTCTGTTGTAATGCTGCTAACTCTTCGAGCCAAACAAGGGCTTTATATATGTCTTTTTGATGAAAACCAGCACGAATTAATTCTTCTTCCAGCTCATCTTGATTGACCTGTAACTCTGCATCGCTATGGATGTAAGTCTCAAACAGATACATAAGGATATCCATCATCATAGCTCGCCCCTCCCCTTTCGAATATAGCCACCAGAAACTGCAACAACGTGCCCTAAGAGCTCAAGCTCTAAAAGCTGCATCATGACATCTTGAACAGGTATATTGGTCCTGCTTGCAAGAATATCAACGGGTATAGCCTTACTACCTACGTTAGCTAACAGGTGAGGAAATGGCAATTCTTCTTTGCAATCAATTTGTTCAAATGCTTCCGTCGTCTCTTTCAATGGGTGAAAATTAGACCAACGTATCAAACAATCTATCTCATCAATAATATCTGATACCTGTTGAACCAAACACGCTCCCTGCTTTATCAACCAATTACAGCCACGGGCTTGGCTGTGATGGATAGAACCCGGGATAGCGAAGACTTCTCGTCCTTGTTCGCTTGCGTATCGAGCTGTGATAAGCGATCCACTTTTTTCCGCTGCTTCAACAACTAATACACCTAAAGACAAGCCGCTAATAATACGATTGCGCCGAGGGAAATTCTCTGCTTTTGGCTTTGCATTGGGGTGAAATTCAGACACCAAAGCTCCCTGAGATGCAATTTTTTGCGCAAGCTTTTGATGACGAGCGGGATAAACATTATTTAAGCCACAACCTAAAACCGCCACTGTGTCTCCCCCTACTTGCATAGCGCCATCATGAGCATAACCATCCACTCCTAATGCCATACCACTGGTGATAACCAAGTCTTGCCTAGCCAACTGTATAGCAAAATCTCTTGCAAGATTAAGACCGTCAATACTGGCGTTGCGGCTGCCGACGATGGCAATTTGTGGCTCTTGTAAGCAGCTGAGATCACCTTCAATAAAAAGCACTGGAGGCACGGAATCTATTTGTTTTAGTTGCTCAGGATAACCAAGGTCATCAAGGGTTAGAATATGTCGGCTTATACCATTGGATTGCCATTCAACACACTCATCGACGTCTTTGAGCGCTTGATACTTAAGATATTGAATTTGCCGAGAGTTAAACCCCAACGCGCTTAGCGCTTGAGAAGACGACTGAACTATATTGGAGGGTGATTCAATAGCAACCATTTTATGAAAAGTCTTAGGGCCAACTCTTGGGGTAAAGTACAAACTTAACCAAGCTCTTAGCTCATCACTTTTATTAGGGGAGTCACTCAGATGTCACCTCTATATTTCTAGCGTGTTACTCAGTATATAAATCAAACAGGAACATCCAAGTAACCTGATTAGTACTCAACTGGCTTTAATTCAGGAAAAACAGTCAAAAGCAATAACCATGCTGTCATTTAGGTGGTAAAATGTCTAGAATTGACCCAGTAAACTTTATCCTGATTCAGCTCAGTTCAAAATTTCGAGTGTATATGTCTGTATTACAAGTATTAACATTTCCAGATGATCGCCTACGCACGGTAGCAAAACCCGTGGAACAGGTGACACCTGAGATTCAAAAGCTCGTCGACGACATGATTGAAACCATGTACGACGAAGAAGGAATTGGCCTTGCTGCCACTCAAGTCGATGTTCATAAACGCGTCGTCGTGATTGATATATCAGAAACGCGCGATCAGCCTATGGTTCTTATCAACCCTGAAATCACTGAAAAACGTGGTGAAGATGGCATCGAAGAGGGCTGTTTGTCTGTTCCTGGCGCGAGAGCCTTGGTGCCAAGAGCTGCGGAAGTGACAGTAAAAGCGGTTGACCGAGATGGCAAAGAATTCACATTTGAAGCAGACGACCTGCTCGCAATCTGCGTTCAACACGAACTTGACCACTTACAAGGTAAGCTGTTTGTCGACTACTTGTCGCCTTTGAAGCGTAAACGCATCCAAGAAAAACTGGCAAAAATAAAACGTTTTAACGAAAAAAACGCCAGTAAAGCCTAACAAATAAGCAAAGGAACCCACTTTGAGCAAACCTTTAAAGATTGTTTTTGCTGGTACTCCTGACTTCGCCGCCCGTCATTTGGCGGCGTTGTTGTCTTCTGAGCATGAGGTTATCGCAGTATACACTCAACCCGATCGCCCAGCGGGGCGCGGGAAGAAAATCACCGCTAGCCCAGTAAAAACCTTAGCGATTGAGCATAGTATCCCTGTCTACCAGCCAGAAAACTTCAAGTCCGCCCAAGACAAGCAAGATTTAGCCAGTCTAAAAGCAGACCTTATGGTCTCTGTTGCTTATGGCCTACTACTGCCTCAAGCAGTACTCGACACGCCAAAGCTTGGTTGTATCAATGTCCATGGTTCCATTTTGCCAAGGTGGCGCGGTGCCGCACCGATTCAGCGCTCAATTTGGGCGGGCGATGAGCAAA
Organism: Vibrio tetraodonis; assembly: GCF_003350295.1. GTDB lineage: Bacteria > Pseudomonadota > Gammaproteobacteria > Enterobacterales > Vibrionaceae > Vibrio > Vibrio tetraodonis. Next base: position 66,749 of record NZ_QLYY01000025.1, on the reverse strand, counting down.
CGGGCGTGACCATTATGCAAATGGATATTGGCTTGGACACAGGAGATATGCTGAAAATTGCTACTCTGCCTATCGAACCACAAGATACCAGTGCATCAATGTACGACAAACTCGCTGAACTTGGCCCCAAAGCTTTGATCGACTGTCTTGGCGAAATAGCCAATGAATCAGCAAGCGCGGAAAAGCAAGATGACAACCAAGCCAATTACGCCGAAAAACTTAGCAAAGAAGAAGCTCGCATTGATTGGAGTGACGATGCTAAGCACATTGAACGCTGCGTAAGGGCTTTCAACCCTTGGCCAATCAGTCACTTTGTTGCTGGCGATAAAAGCATTAAAATCTGGCAGAGCAAAGTGGTGCAGCAAGACACTAACCAGGCCCCGGGAACTATAATCCAAGCAGATAAAACTGGCATTTATGTTTCTACTGGTAAAGATATTCTGGTTTTGGAGCAGCTCCAAGTCCCAGGCAAAAAGGCCATGTCAATTCAAGATATTCTGAATTCACGAGCTAATTGGTTTGAAGTCGGTACACAACTGACTTAATTTATACGTACTTTTTGAGGGTGGAGACACCCTCTCCTTACTATCAAGGTATTTTACATGAATGTTCGCGCTGCTGCGGCTACTGTCCTTTTCCAAGTCGTCGACAAGGGCCAGTCTCTTTCCACTGCACTTCCACTGGCTCAACAGCAAGTTAAACCTCGTGACCAAGCTCTGCTTCAAGAGATATGTTATGGATCCCTGCGCTATCTTCCTCGCCTTGAATCCATAGCTAATGAACTCATGGATAAACCTCTCAAAGGCAAACAACGTGTTTTTCATCATCTGATCTTAGTCGGTATCTATCAGTTGAGCTTTATGCGTATTCCAGCTCATGCGGCAGTGGGAGAAACGGTTGAAGGCACCAAGACACTCAAAGGCCCTCGCCTGCGCGGCTTAATCAATGCCGTACTGCGTAACTATCAGCGTCAGCAGGAAGAGCTTGATGCCCACTCAGTCAGTCACAACGCTGGTAAATACGGCCACCCGAGCTGGCTGCTAACCCTACTTCAAAACGCATACCCTGATAAGTGGCAAGACATAGTTGAAGCTAATAATAGCAAGGCACCCATGTGGCTGAGGGTTAATCACAAGTACCATAGCAGTGAAGATTACCAACAGCTTCTTAAAGATAGTGGCATCAATAGTATCGCCCACAGTGAAGCGCGGGATGCTCTCAGATTAGAAACGCCTTGTGATGTTTCTCAGCTACCTGGTTTTGAACAAGGCTGGGTATCGGTACAAGACGCAGCAGCACAGCTTTCTCTCAACTATCTTACTCCCAAAGATGGCGATCTTATCCTTGATTGCTGCGCAGCGCCGGGAGGCAAAACAGCGCATATCCTGGAAAGAACTGAAGGGGCTCAAGTCGTTGCTATTGATTGTGATGAAAGCCGGCTTAAGCGTGTCCATGACAACCTAAGTCGCCTAAAACTCAACGCTCGGGTTATTTGCGGTGACGCACGCCATCCACAGAATTGGTGGCAAGGAGAAAAATTCGATCGAATCTTGCTTGACGCTCCATGCTCTGCCACTGGTGTCATTCGTCGTCATCCAGACATAAAATGGTTAAGACGCCAAGAAGATGTAACTGCACTCACTGAGTTACAAAGCAAAATCCTTGATGCTATGTGGCAAGAGTTAAAGCCAGGCGGTACATTAGTGTACGCGACGTGCTCTATTACTCCACAAGAAAATCGCGAACAAATAAAGGCCTTCCTATCGCGCACCAAAGACGCGCAATTAGAAGGCTCTACAACAGAAACGCCTGGGCGACAAATACTTCCTGGAGAGGAAAGTATGGATGGATTTTACTATGCCATTCTTAAGAAAGTGCATAATGATTAGAGGCTAAGGGTCTTTTCAACTTTGGTTAAACAGGAAACACTATGAAAATCATCATTCTTGGTGCAGGGCAAGTCGGCGGGACATTAGCTGAAAATCTGGTGGGCGAAAACAATGATATCACCATAGTTGATAAAGACAGTGACCGACTGCGCGAGCTTCAAGATAAGTATGATTTGCGAGTCGTCAACGGTTATGCAAGTCATCCCGATGTACTGCGCGAAGCTGGCGCTCAAGATGCCGACATGCTGGTTGCTGTGACTAACATGGATGAGACCAATATGGCAGCATGCCAAGTGGCTTTTACTTTGTTTAACACGCCCAACCGCATTGCCCGAATTCGCTCACCCCAATACCTTTATGAAAAAGAGGCACTGTTTCAATCTGGCGCAGTGCCTGTCGATCATCTAATTGCTCCGGAAGAACTAGTAACAAGCTATATTGAACGTCTGATTCAATATCCGGGAGCGCTTCAAGTTGTCAGCTTCGCCGATCAAAAAGTAAGTTTAGTTGCAGTTAAAGCCTATTATGGCGGACCTCTGGTTGGCAACGCTCTCTCTGCTCTTCGAGAACACATGCCGCATATCGATACCAGAGTTGCGGCCATTTTTCGCCAAGGTAGGCCTATCCGTCCTCAAGGTACAACCATTATTGAAGCAGACGATGAGGTTTTCTTTGTCGCTGCAAGTAACCATATTCGCTCAGTGATGAGCGAATTACAGCGTCTTGAGAAACCATATCGACGAATCATGATTGTGGGTGGAGGTAACATTGGTGCGAGTCTCGCCAAGCGTCTTGAGCAATCATACAGTGTCAAACTTATAGAGCGCAGCTATCTAAGAGCGGAAAGGCTATCTGAAGAGCTTGAGAACACCATCGTTTTCTGTGGCGATGCTGCCGATCAAGAGCTGCTACTCGAAGAAAACATCGATCAGGTTGACGTGTTCATCGCGCTGACGAATGAAGACGAAACCAACATAATGTCTGCTATGCTGGCAAAACGAATGGGCGCCAAAAAGGTCATGGTTTTAATCCAGCGCGGAGCCTATGTGGATCTCGTCCAAGGTGGAGTTATCGATGTTGCCATCTCACCACAGCAAGCCACTATTTCCGCTTTGCTGACCCATGTTCGCCGAGCAGATATTGTTAACGTATCATCTCTTCGCCGAGGCGCAGCTGAAGCCATCGAAGCGATTGCGCATGGTGATGAAACCACCTCAAAAGTCGTAGGTCGAGCGATAGGTGACATCAAGCTCCCGCCAGCAACCACGATTGGAGCCATTGTACGAGGGGAAGAGGTATTGATAGCTCACGACCGCACTATCATAGAGCAAGATGACCATGTGGTAATGTTCTTAGTTGATAAGAAATACGTTGCCGACGTAGAAGCTCTGTTCCAGCCGAGTCCATTCTTCCTCTAGGTTTGAACTTATGGTCAACTTTCGCCCTATTCTGTTTGTTATTGGCTTAGTACTCTCAAAGCTTGCCTTATTTATGTATATCCCAACGCTGGTGGCTTTTTTCACCGGAACGGCTGGGTTTATAGAGTTTGGCCAAGCCGTTATCATCACTCACACAGCAGCGTTTGCATGTTTAACTATAGGGCGAACTAAAAGTTTCAAGCTTAGTGCTCGAGACATGTTTTTAATCACTAGTTTGGTGTGGACGGTAGCCAGCTCATTTGCGGCTCTGCCTTTTGTGTTTATCAATCACATCAGCTTTACCGATGCCTACTTTGAGACCATGTCTGGTATCACAACGACCGGTTCAACAGTACTGAGTGGGCTCGATAACATGGCGCCGAGCATTTTACTATGGCGATCTATATTACAATGGTTGGGTGGTATCGGCTTCATTGTAATGGCGGTTGCAGTACTGCCAATGCTCAACGTTGGGGGCATGAAGCTCTTTCACACCGAATCATCAGACTGGTCAGATAAAAGCAGTCCCAGAGCCAAAACCGTTGCTAAAAATATAATGCTGGTTTATCTGAGCCTGACAGGGCTGTGTATGGTTGGCTACCTTCTTACGGGTATGAGCTTATTTGAAGCAATCAATCACTCATTTACAACCCTTTCTACCGGTGGGTATTCGACTTCTGACGGCTCAATGAACCATTTCTCCCATGGGTCACACTGGGTTGCCACTCTGTTTATGTTTCTTGGCGGCCTACCCTTTTTATTATTTGTGGCCGCACTTAGAAAGCGAACCGTCACTGAGCTATTTAGTGATGCACAAGTAAAAGGCTTCACCTATTTGTTCCTAAGCTCTAGTCTTATTATCTCCGGCTGGTTAGTAATTCGAGATGGCTACCAGATAATGGATGCTCTAAGAGTCTCTATGTTCAATATTGTGTCTGTATTGACTACCACAGGGTTTGGCCTAGAAGACTTTACCGCTTGGGGAGCTTTGCCTACCACTTTATTTGCCTTCTTGATGATGGCGGGAGCCTGTTCTGGTTCTACCTCTGGGGGCATTAAGATTTTCCGCTTTCAAATTGCAATCACTTTGCTCAATAAACAAATGATGAAACTGATCCACCCTTCAGGTGTGTTTGTTCAGAGATATAACCACAGACCCGTTAACGATGATATTGTTCGCTCAGTCGTCGCATTTGTACTGATGTTTTTCGTCACCATTATTTTTATTGCTGGCTGCCTAAGCGCGCTAGGACTGGATACTATTACCAGCATCTCTGGTTCCATTACCGCAGTCGCAAACGTAGGACCAGGTATGGGCTCTGTCATTGGTCCAACTGGTAATTTTGCCCCCCTTCCCGATATGGCAAAATGGTTACTCAGCTTTGGCATGCTAATGGGACGACTGGAAATACTCACTATATTGGTATTATTTTTCCCGGCATTTTGGAAGCGCTAAGGACAAAAGATGTATAAAGCTATAAGCTTGCTTACCATACTCGCTGCCTCAACTGTGATGGCAGATCAAACGGTGACTTTAAATGATGGTCGCCAGGTCATTTTACATGACAACTTTACTTGGCAATATGTAGCCGAAACGCCACCTGACGAGGCTGAAAGCCTTACTTCAGATAAGCCACAACTTGTAGCCATTCCACTTATCGATAAAAAAGTGGCTAGTATGATTAAACTCGATAGCAATCACCCAAGCATGCAGCTTTCAGATTCGGGAGTGGATCTGCTGCTCGGAGCGCCAAGTTATGTTGATGGTAAACTCATTATTCCAACCTCTATCACTAATCAAAGTCTCAACTCTGTGATACTCATTGAAATTGAGATTGAGGTATCAGGGATAGACAAAAAAGCCCTAACGAAAAAAAGTGTCACAATATGGCAATCAATCAAACGTATGCCAGAGACCTACCTGCGACCACAGCAAGTGAAGAAAGGCAAGGATATAGAGCTGGATGTGGTTAAACAAGACCAGTATTTCATTAGTGCAAATATCACCAGTCTCATCAATCGCTAAACTGGATCAACATACAAGTAAATGGCGAAAAAATGACAAGCGCAACCTGCCAGAACGAATCCATGCCATATCGCATGATTGAAGGGAATCCGCTTGGCAACATAGAAGATAACACCAAGTGAATATATTATTCCTCCAGCAGCCAAAAGGGTTAACCCGCCCACTTCTAGGTTAAGCGCAAGTTGATAAATCACCACCAAAGACAACCAGCCCATCATTAAATAGGTTACAAGTGATAGTTTTTTATAACGATAGACAAATGCCAGCTTCATAATAATACCGATAAGAGCCAATACCCAGATAACTATCATTAAGCCAATCGCAAGAGGGGTTCGTAAGCTGACTAAGAGAAACGGCGTATAACTGCCAGCAATAAGCAAATATATGGCACAGTGATCGAACGTTTTAAGCGCTCTTTTGGCTCTTTGATAGGGGATAGCATGGTAAAGTGTCGAAGCAAGAAATAGGACTATCATGCTCGCACCATAAATACTCATACTGGTAATAGTCAGGGTATCTGCATTATGATCGACAGCTTTTATTAAAAGTAAAATTAAGCCGACCACCCCTAACAAGATGCCAACGCCATGGGTTAGAGTGTTTGCCAGCTCTTCTGTTGTGCTGTACGCGGGGCTATGCTGAGTCTTCATCATTAGCTATGTTGTGGAATAATTACTCTAGATTATGACACACTCGGCTTACACATGTAAGCTTAAAATATTAAATTTAGGTTAAGTGTGTTTGTCTAGGAATTCTACAACCAGATGACTAGCCTGCTTAATTGGTGTATCAAGAGGGATAGATAGCTGGCGTTTCAATTTGCCACTACCAAGTAAACTGGCCAGCATCCCCTGAGTACCCTTACGATGACGATCAATTTCAAACCAGATTTCAAGGTGTTGATCATTTCTATGCGCTACCAGCTCTAACTCTCGCCATCGCCCATGAAATGGCCCTGTAGTCGGTACAAATTCAAACTCTTGTACAAAAGGTAAATCAAAACCTTCAACAGCCTCACATTCAACCTGACGAATACGAAGACCACTCTCTTCCAATACAGTGAAGATACCGTCTAGCAAAGGATCTGGGCGTACCGTTAATATATCTTTATCCGTCGGGTCTTTCGCCAAAGCGATGTTCAATCCCGTTTCTAGCCATACTTTGGAATCACCTATTGTCACTGGTGTGTTCCAAGGTATGTTAAGCTCAACATCAAAATTGCGGGTTTCACCAGGCTCAAGCGTAAACGTATATGGCAAGCTCCAACAAGCTAAGGCATGGTTGCTGGGTACTCGTCGCATTCGACTATTCGATCCTTTATCATGACCTTGATTAGCAGACATTTCCTTAATGTAGCGACAATAGAGTTTTATTTCGATGTTGTCTATTTCTTGCGCAGTCGCGCCCCCATAAACATCAACTCTTATGTTTATCTTTTCACCAGGGTAAAGCACTTCTTGTTGGAGTACAGAGTCTACTTTCGCGGATCCTATACCAAAGCTTGCAAGGGTTTTCTTAAAAAACGACATTCACTTCTCCTAGGAACAACACAGCTAGATGCAACTTCGTAGACTCATACTAATCTGGACAGGAGCTAGACTACTGCAACCTTTCTCACATAATTGCAGTGAGGTTGGATAAAGATAAACGATTAGATATCGACCAATTAATAAGATGGTGCTAGTCTAATCAGTGATATGTATGCTTCATATCACAGTCCCTGATTAGTTACTTGGATTGGCGTGAGCCAGAAGAGTTCCTTGCAATAGCGTAACTCATAACTGATTAGGCCATAAGTTTGGCAATGGATATGCCTGGCAGTTAGGTTAATCAATGCGACCAACATTAGTCAGGTGCTCGCACACCAACCGTGCGATGCGTCGCCGCAGTGGCTTTGTAAAGACACCCGCGACACACAATCTCGCGCCCGGAATGACTTTAGTAGAAAAGACGGCATTATTGGCGTCATCTACAACCAAAGTTACCAAGGCGGCATAGTTAAAAAGCGCAGCGACACTGCGCTTTTTCTTTTATTCCAATATAGTCTCAACTCAACTTTATCTTTGGTACTGGAGCATGCCATTTGATACATTTGACACCATATCATTACAAAAAGCATGGGAATCACCATGAAATGTCATCGTATTGAAGAATTGCTCGATCTCCTAGAGTCCGAATGGAATAAAAACCAAGATCTCAACTTGCTATCCTTTATTGTCAAACTAGCAAAAGAAGCGGGATATCACGGTCCACTGGAAGAACTCACGGATGATGTATTGATCTACCATCTAAAAATGCGCAATAGCGCCAAAAATGAAATGATCCCTGGTTTAGCAAAAGACCATGAGCCTAATTTTAAATCTGCATTGCTGAAAGCCCGAGGAATCATAGAATAGGTGTACATTAGTAACCATCTTTGATGGTTTTTATATCTAAATCATAGACATGGATAAACTGTTAGGTCTTTTTTTTATCAAACTGTACTGCTCTTTGTTGCTAAAGGTTGATTGCGTTAAAGAAATAAATATGACGCCGCGTATATAATCATCGCCAAATAAGACAATACTTAACAAGGATTGTCGATAGAGCAAGGCCACAAAGAAGCCTTGCCTTTAGCCCAAGAAGGAAGCGTTATGAGTCAGGACAAGATTGAAGTAAAAGACGTGACTCCCAAAACCTTTAACCCCAAAACTCACAAAACCAAAGGGGACAGGTTTAATCCAAGTAATCGTATATATGTACGTGAGAGTAAGGGACAGTTTCAGCGACTACGCCGCTATGGTGGTTGGTTTTTGTTGCTGCTCTTTGCACTAGTGCCATGGATTACATATGGAGAGCGACAAGCTGTGCTGCTGGATATAGGAAATCAGCAGTTTAACTTCTTTGGTACTACATTCTATCCGCAAGATCTTACCTTACTGGCTTTGTTATTCGTTATCTCAGCCTTTGGACTCTTCTTTATCACTACATTTTTGGGGCGAGTATGGTGTGGGTACCTTTGCCCTCAAACCGTTTGGACTTTTATGTACATTTGGTTTGAAGAAAAGTTTGAGGGTAGTGCCAATAAACGTCGCAAGCAAGATGTCGGTAAACTCACTGGCGATCTCATTATGCGTAAAAGTGCCAAGCATTTTGCGTGGATAACTATCGCTCTCGCTACAGGGTTTACCTTTGTTGGTTACTTCGTGCCAATACGCGACCTAGTCATCAATTTCTTCACTTGGGATGAAGCGTTTTGGCCTGTGTTCTGGGTGTTATTCTTTGCTGGATGTACCTATGGTAATGCTGGCTGGATGCGATCCATCATGTGTATTCACATGTGCCCATATGCCCGTTTTCAATCAGCCATGTTCGACAAAGATACCTTTATCGTTGGCTATGACGTAAAACGTGGCGAGTCACGCGGAGCAAGATCACGTAAGGCTGATCCAAAAGAGTTAGGCTTGGGTGATTGTGTCGACTGTAATTTATGTGTTCAAGTCTGCCCTACTGGTATCGATATCCGCGATGGCTTGCAGTATGAGTGTATTAACTGTGGCGCCTGTATTGATGCCTGTGATCACACTATGGACAGAATGGGCTACGACAAAGGCTTAATCAGCTATACCACTGAGCATAGGCTTTCTGGCAAGCACACTAAGATCATGCGCCCCAAATTACTGGGCTATGGTGCGATATTTGTGTTGATGATCGGGTTGTTCTTCGCCCAAATAGCTGCCGTTGACCCTGCGGGCCTGAGTGTGCTTAGAGACAGAAACCAACTATTTAGAGTCAATGAGCTAGGTGAAGTCGAAAATACGTACACACTAAAAATCATCAATAAAACACAACAAAAGCAAGAATATAAACTGGACGTAAAAGGGTTAACGGATGTGTCTTGGTATGGAAAGCAAACCGTCAACGTCTTGCCTGGAGAAGTCTTTAGCTTACCTATGAGTCTTGGCGTACAACCCGAGAGCCTTAGCTCCCCCGTTGCAACCATAGAGTTTACTCTCTCAGATAATCATGACTTTACTATGTCGGTAGAAAGTAGGTTTATCAAAAAGCTCTAAGCTAGCGCCATTTCCCGAGTAGGAAGAAAGTCTACCCTTAGACTTTTCTCTTATTCGGGACTAACCACTTGCTGAAACTTTGGCTTCATTGGCACAAAGGCCACTAGCTGACCGTTATTATCGAAAAGCATGCCTTGCTCACTGACCCTATCAATCGATAGATATTCGCAACCTATCAACTTCTAGGCGAAAGAAACAAGGCTAGTAATAAAAAAGCGAACGCTTATACTCTGGCTGATTTATTCGTTAGGTATCCTAATGCCGCCCCTTGATGTATATTGTTCCATATGAAGTCGTCGAGCTTTTATTACAAGCCATTACACCAGCTACAATACTTGAGCTGCGGATCCTTTGACCTATGACACAACAAGCTTTTAACTTCGATGCATTAACTCCAGACTTTATGTGGTACGCCATAGAAAGCGTTGGAATTCGAGCAGAGTCTGGCTTCTTGCCACTTAATAGTTATGAAAATCGCGTTTATCAATTCACCGATGAGCAGCGCCAACGCTATGTAGTTAAGTTCTATCGTCCAGAACGTTGGACTGCATTGCAAATACAGGAAGAGCATGACTTTACACTAGAGTTGGTAGAATCTGAGATCCCAGTGGCTCCTCCTGTAAAAATCCATGACAAAACACTGCATCAGTACCAAGGCTACCTATTCGCCCTATTTGCAAGTGTAGGAGGGAGACAATTTGAAGTGGATAACCTTGATCAACTTGAAGGGGTAGGACGATTTTTAGGACGAATTCATAAAGTAGGCTCAAGAGTCCCCTTTCAGCACAGACCCACCATTGGCTTGGATGAATACTTATATCAACCACGCCAACTACTTGAGCAGTCTCAGTTTATCCCCACTCATTTAGAAACAGCTTTTTTCAATGACTTAGACTTACTTATCCAGTCTATTAAACAGCATTGGAATGAGCCTGATGACATCATTCGTCTTCATGGCGACTGTCATCCTGGCAATATTCTCTGGCGTGACGGTCCGATGTTTGTCGATCTCGACGATTCGCGCAATGGACCTGCAATACAAGATTTATGGATGCTATTAAGCGGTGAACGCTCTGAAAAACTGGCACAACTTGATATTATCTTGGAGGCGTATCAAGAATTTAACGATTTCGACACTAACCAACTGAAACTAATTGAACCGTTACGTGGTCTACGCATGGTGCATTACATGGCATGGTTAGCCAAGCGATGGCAAGATCCTGCATTTCCAATCGCCTTTCCTTGGTTCAATGACGCAAAATACTGGGAAAGCCAAGTTCTGGCTTTTAAAGAACAAATCTCGGCACTCAGTGAGCCACCACTCTCACTCATGCCACAGTGGTAAGAAGCCAAAATAATCAACACGGAGTCAACAATGAAAAAGCTGTTTGCACTTGTCGCAACTGTCATGCTGAGCCTGTCTGCTCAAGCAGCCCAATACAAAGAAGGAGAACATTACAAAGTTCTCGACTTGGAAGCATCCAAAAAGCCAACGGTCACCGAGTACTTCTCCTTTTTCTGCCCCCATTGCAACACTTTTGAACCCATCATTCAGCAGCTCAAAGCTCAGCTTCCTAAAGACACCAAGTTTCAAAAAGTCCATGTGTCTTTTATGGGAGGCAGTATGGGAGAGCCTATGAGCAGAGCCTATGCGACCATGGTGGTGCTAAAAGCTGAAGACAAAATGATCCCCGTGATGTTTAATCGTATACACAATATGCGCAAGCCACCTCAAAATGAGCAAGAGCTGCGCCAAATTTTTCTTGACCAAGGTATTGATGCCAAGAAGTTTGATGCCGCATTCAAAGGTTTTGCGGTAGATTCCATGGCGCGCCGCTTTGACAAGCAATTTGAACAAAGTGGACTTACAGGGGTGCCCGCTGTAATAGTCAACAATAAATATCTTGTTGAAGCTCAAGGCCTCAAGACAATAGATGAGTATTTCGAACTGGTTAATTTCCTAGTTAGCAAAAAGTAGCCGCTTACCCAGAGTAGCAAAAGAACATCATCTTCTTTTGCTACTCTCAATACCTGATTTTTTCACTCTGATGAATGTCTTGTAGCTGCTGATCTTTTTCCTGCCACACATCCCCAAGCCACTGTTGAAACTGACGCTTATAAGGTTTGTCGTTAAAATAATCACCTTTTAGAGTTTCATCTACTGGTAGTATTTGGCTACGCACCACAACTTTTTTCATACGTCCAGTTAATAAATCTCGAAATGGACTTTGATTGTTACTGGGGTAAGCTAAGGTAACATCAATAACATTATCAAACTGCTCTCCCATAGCGGCCAGAGTGTAGGCTATACCACCACTTTTAGGTTGCAGCAGGTATTGATACCCAGCGGAGCTTTTTCGCTGTTTTTGTATGGTAAAACGCGTTCCTTCAACATAATTAACCACTGTGGTTGGTGTGTGTTTAAACTTGACGCAAGAACGCCGCGTCGTTGCGAGATCTTGACCACGCTTTTCTGGATGACGCAGCAGATACTCCCGTGAATAGCGACGCATAAAGGGCATATCTAAAGCCCAGCAAGCCAAACCAATAAATGGCACATAGAGTAATTGCTGCTTAAGAAAAAACTTCGGCATGGGAATGCGGTCTTTAAATACGCAGCACAGCACCACAATATCTGTCCAACTTAAGTGATTACTGATAAGCAAATACCAACCGTCTTTGCGTAAGTTATCATCAACCTCTATATCCCACTCAATCGAATTTGTAACAGATAGAATACCGGAATTGATCGTTGCCCAAAGCCACATAACACGATTAGCCATTGCTGTCGCTTTTGCTTTCAACTGATCGGTTTGCAAGGCCATTTTTATCATAGCAATCAGACATATTAGCACTGAACACAATGCAGAATTCAGTATGACTAGGGTGGTATTCAATACAAGAACTAGATATGCAAACATAAGACTAAATAATAATGAGATCTCGAGTAGAATTTATAGGACTTCACCTGTTGAAGATGAAAACAGCGTGTAATTATACAAGCCCATGGTCATATTGAAATCGATATGACAGAGTTTTGTACTCTCTCTGACTCAGGTCAGACAAGTTCTGCGAGAATACCCCCAATTTTTAATTAACTCCGATAAATAAATGACAAGGAAATCACCTAATGAAAACAAGACTCTCGTTGTTAGCCTTTTCGCTTATAGCGTCTTGTGCACAAGCACAGCTAGCAGATCACTCAGGATTTAGTGGAGAGTTAGCGCTCAGTGCGGGCTTTGCCTCAACAACGTCTAACCTCAATACTAATGGTGATAAAGTCATTACTGATGTCAACCAAGGTGCTGCTGAAGATAGCGGCGGCTTAGTACTTCCACTTGGCGTCTTAGCTTATACGTTTGGCAATAACAAAGATAAACAAGTCTATGCTGGTACCTCTCGTGAGGATATCGCGGTCGGTACTCTAGTTCTAGAAGTCGGCTACAAACAAGAGCTATCGTCTGGGACTATAGTTGACGCCTCATTTCTCCCCACGGTTATGTCAGGTGAAACATGGGCGGATCCCTTTCTCACCAATCAAGAGCGTCAAACCACGGATGAAAAAGGCAACGCATTTCGTCTTAAGTTCAATAACATCATGGGATCTAGATTTAGCTTAGATACGGTTTACGGCAGTCGAGATATTGATAATGAATTATCAGGATCGAGTCTAACGAGTGAGGAAAGAAACGCTCTACAACGCGACGCAAAAACTTTCTATATTAAAGGCGACTTCCGACAACCAATCAGTAGAACCTCTTTCTTGAAGCCTTCCATTACTTACATCAACACAGATGCAGATGGCGATGCGAACTCTCTTAGCTCTGTTGGCGGTGAACTTACCTATCTTAGAATATTCGATAGACATCAACTCGCGCTGACTGCTGGCTACACCAGCCGTTCGTTTGACGGTACTAACCCAATCTATAATAAAGTTCGCGATGAGGACGAGTGGAGCTTATTCGCTGCATACGAATACAAAAACTTTATGGGCTGGCAAAACTGGTCTCTAATCTCACTTTCGGGTTACACAGAATCTGACTCAAATATTGATTTCTACGATACAAAGCAGTACCTATTTACCGTGGGTATGAACTACAAGTTCTAAATCAATCGGCCCACAGCTAGTGGGCCATTACACTGCTTGATTGGTTAGCTGTTTAAGTAAACGATCCATGGCTCTATAACCCAAAGCTTCGGCTATGTGATGACGCGCTATGCGTTCTTTACCATCCAAATCTGCAATGGTTCGAGCCACTTTGATAATCCGATGATACGCGCGTATCGACAAACCAAGCTGATGCAAAGCCGCTTCTAAAAATTGAGCGTCTGATTTTGCAAGCGGGCAGTACTGCTCCATTTCTCGACTGCCGAGCAAAGCATTAACCTTACCCGCTCTCTCCAGCATATAGTATCTTGCCTGTTCAACTCTAGCTTTTACAATTTCAGTTGGCTCCCCTCGTTCTCCTCCCTCAGACAAGGTGCCTTTGGGCAGTGCCGGTATTTCGATAGACATGTCAAAGCGATCTAGCAAAGGACCAGAAAGGCGACTCAGATAACGCAAAACAATTTGTGGATTCGCTCTTGAATGATGATCGTCATAATAGCCCGTAGGGCTCGGGTTTAAAGCACCAACCAACTGAAAACGAGCTGGAAAGCGGGTTTTTCCCTGTGCTCTTGAAATAATAATTTCTCCAGATTCCAGCGGCTCTCGCAAAGAGTCCAGAACTTTCCTTTCAAATTCAGGCATTTCATCTAGAAACAATAAACCATTATGCGCTAACGAAATCTCTCCTGGCCTTGGGATAGTCCCACCACCAACTAAAGCAGCCATAGAACTTGAATGGTGCGGAGCACGAAAGGGCCGTTTTTTCCAGTTAAGTGCATTGATGTCTTGCTGGGTTAAAGAAGCCACAGAAGCCGTCTCCATTGCTTCTTCTTCCGTCATATCTGGCAATAAGTCACACAAGCGCGACGCCAACATAGTTTTACCCGTTCCTGGCGGACCAAGAAAAAGTACGTTGTGATTGCCCGCTGCCGCAATCTCTAGAGCTCGCTTTCCTTGCTGCTGGCCTATGATATCTTGCAGATCGCGTTTTTGTTCAACTACTTGGCATTGAATCATGTTTTGATGCAAATCTAGTGCTTTTTGACCACAGATATCAGCGCAAACTTCAAGTAAACTAGCCGCTGATTGATGTATATCGTGTCCCACTAATGCAGCTTGATCGCCATTGAAATGGGGGACAACCAAGCGTCTTTTCACCTTTTGGGCGGCTAGCGCTGCCGGTAAAACCCCTTTCACTCTGCGCAGTTTACCCGACAGTGCTAACTCACCAACAAACTCGCGGCTGGATAAACCCTCAGCGGGGATTTACTCAGAGGCAGCGAGAATACCAAGGGCAATAGGTAAGTCGAATCTTCCACCCTCTTTGGGTAAATCTGCTGGGGCTAAATTCACCGTGATTCGCTTCGCGGGAAACTCAAAGCGTGAGTTGATAATCGCGCTTCTCACTCTATCACGTGATTCTTTGACTGTTGTTTCTGGCAATCCCACCAAGGTAAAACCTGGCATACCGTTGCTGATGTGTACTTCAACTGCTACCTGAGGGGCTTCGACCCCGACCGACGCTCGGCTGTAAATAATCGCGAGTCCCATACTCAACTTTACTCCCACACTATCAGTTTATCCCTCTGATAATTCGTTTAATTTAACGGCATGCTTGTTATATAACCTGCAGAGATAATGAAAGAATGTGAAAAAAGAATGAGATTTTGCTTGTCATGTAACAGAATTCTGTGTTAACACTAAGGACGCAAACATTTAGTATCAAATTACATAAATAAAACATCACAACAAGATATGAATAAAAACGCTCACATTAAACTGCTGATTAACCTGATTATCGTGGTCATTATCGATTCCGCGCGGGGGCTGGTGGGCGAAAAATAAACACCAAATTTGAAAAAACCCCCGCACTGAGAAGTTCGGGGGTTTTTTTCAACTTAAAAGCTGCTATCAGCAAAATAATAATCACAAATTTAAATGAGTCGGAAAACTTAGCTCGGCCAATAACGGGCAGGAAGAATGGGGAGCGCACATGAAGTGCAACACAACAAAAAGAATACCAAGCAAGATGGGGAGCGTTCAATGACAGGTGCGGAATTAGTCGTTGCAGCCCTCAAGCAACAAGGCATTAAAACGGTATTTGGCTACCCAGGTGGTGCCATAATGCCAATTTATGATGCGCTCTATGATGGTGGCGTTGAACATATACTCTGTCGTCATGAACAAGGAGCCGCAATGGCAGCCATTGGCATGGCTAGAGCAACGCAAGATGTTGCCGTATGTATGGCCACTTCAGGACCTGGCGCCACTAACCTAGTGACTGGTCTTGCAGACGCCTTGATGGACTCCATCCCTATGGTGGCAATAACAGGTCAAGTCGCAAGCTCGCACATAGGTACAGATGCATTCCAAGAAATGGATGTGATAGGTATGTCGCTTTCTTGCACCAAACATAGCTATCTAGTAACGGATATAGATGAATTAGCGCCAACCCTAGCCGAAGCATTTGAAGTTGCCAAAGCGGGTAGACCAGGGCCTGTCATCGTTGATATTGCTAAAGATGTCCAACTGGCTCAAGCACCCGTTGATAGTTTGCCATCTTTCACGCCTCCCTCCTCCCCACAACCTGGTGAGCAAGCGCTGGTTACAGCACAAAACCTGCTGTCACAATGTACTCGGCCTGTTTTTTATGTCGGTGGCGGCGTGCAACTTGGACAAGCAACAGAGACGGTACGCGAATTCTTACGCTTAAATCCTATGCCTTCGGTAAGCACCTTAAAAGGCCTAGGTACCATAGAGCGCCATGATCCTCATTACTTAGGTATGCTAGGGATGCACGGCACCAAAGCAGCAAACTTAGTCGTTCAAGAATGTGACTTATTGATTGCTGTCGGCGCTCGATTTGATGACCGAGTGACTGGAAAACTTGAAACCTTTGCTCCTCACGCACGTGTTATCCATATTGATATTGACGCTGCAGAGATCAACAAACTGCGCCATGCACATGCACCTTTGCGTGGTACTATCGATAGCATACTGCCCAAATTGGAGTTAGCTCAAGATATTACGCCTTGGGTTAAGCATAGTGAAAGTCTTCGTAGCGGCTTTAAATGGCGCTATGACCACCCTGGGGACCTAATTTTTGCTCCTAGGCTATTAAAACAGCTGTCCGATATGATGCCTGATAGCTCAATGGTATCGACAGATGTAGGCCAACATCAAATGTGGGCAGCTCAACACATTCAGCCTCGCGACCCACAAAACTTTATCACTTCTGCTGGGCTTGGCACTATGGGATTTGGACTTCCAGCGGCAATGGGGGCCGCTGTCGCCAGACCTAATGATCAATCTATCCTTATTACAGGTGATGGCTCTTTCATGATGAACATCCAAGAGCTGGGCACATTAAAGCGACGTCAGATCCCGGTAAAAATTGTTCTATTGAACAATCAACGCCTTGGGATGGTACGCCAGTGGCAATCGCTCTTCTTTGATGGTCGCCACAGCGAAACGATACTGGATGACAACCCAGATTTCATAACCCTAGCAAAAGCATTCGATATTCCAGGAAAAACCATCACCACCAAGCAAGAGGTGGAACCCGCACTCAAAGAGATGTTGGCAAGTGAAACATCGTATTTACTTCACGTCATGATTGATGAGGAAGAAAATGTATGGCCACTCGTACCACCGGGTGCGTCAAACAATGATATGCTGGAGAACACGTAAAATGGAAAGATATTTAATCGACATAAAAGCAGACGATAAACCCGTTTTACTTGAGCGCGTCCTTAGAGTGGTTCGCCATCGCGGTTTCATTGTTAGGCAGGTTGCTGGGACACAAAACCATGAAAGCAAGATTGCCAGTGTTGAAATCATTGTCGATAGCGATAGACCTATCTCTTTTCTGACCAATCAGATTGAAAAACTCTGGGATGTGCGTACTGTTGAGGTGACTCAAATTGCGAGTGATCAACTCCCTAACAACAATCTTCAGCAAAAAGTTTGCGCATAAAGGAAGGCAACAATGGCTACAAAAACAGCGGAATTTATTTGGTTTAACGGTGAACTGGTTCCTTGGGACAAAGCGAATGTTCATGTTCTCACTCATGCAATGCACTACGGTACTTCTGTGTTCGAGGGCGTGCGTTGTTACAATACTCCAAAAGGTCCAATCATCTTCCGCCATCGTGAGCATGCAAAAAGACTCAAAGATTCTGCCAAGATTTACCGCTTCCCAATTCCCTATTCGGTTGATGAAATCATGGAAGCAACGCGAGAAACCGTGCGTGCAAATCAATTAGACAGCGCTTACATCAGGCCGCTTGGCTTTGTCGGCAATGTGGGGCTGGGTGTTTGCCCGCCTGCAAATACAGCAATGGAATTAATTATTGCTGCTTTCCCATGGGGATCTTACCTAGGTGAAGAAGCATTAGAAAAAGGCGTTGACGCCATGATTTCCAGCTGGAACCGAGCGGCACCTAACACTATACCTACAGCAGCAAAAGCGGGTGGTAACTACCTATCATCCCTACTCGTTGGTGGTGAGGCTCGTCGCCACGGTTATGATGAAGGTATCGCATTAAGCGTCGATGGCTATTTATCAGAAGGTGCTGGTGAAAATATTTTTGTAATCAAAGATGGCGTTCTCACCACTCCTCCAGCAACTAGCGCAATTCTCCCTGGCATCACGCGTGATTCAATCATGACACTCGCTCGAGATAAAGGCTATCAAGTACAAGAAGCTAACATTGCTCGTGAAGCGCTTTATCTCGCCGACGAAGTGTTTATGACAGGTACTGCAGCAGAGGTCGTTCCTGTTGCAACTATCGATAAGATTGAAGTCGGCAGCGGAAAACGCGGACCTATAACAAAAGAGCTCCAAGAAGCTTACTTTGGACTTTTCAACGGTACCACAGAAGATAAGTGGGGCTGGTTGGATTACGTCCACCCATAAGACACGGCAAATTAAGGAAGTAGTAGAATGCCTAAATACAGATCAGCAACCACCACCCATGGTCGTAACATGGCGGGCGCCCGTGCTCTATGGCGTGCAACCGGCGTAAAAGATGAAGATTTTGGTAAGCCCATTATCGCTGTAGTGAACTCTTTCACTCAATTTGTACCCGGTCATGTGCACCTCAAAGACATGGGCCAATTGGTCGCGGGTGAAATAGAAAAAGCAGGTGGTATCGCGAAAGAGTTCAACACAATAGCCGTTGACGATGGTATTGCCATGGGCCACGGCGGCATGTTGTACTCACTGCCATCTCGTGAGCTTATTGCTGATTCGGTAGAATATATGGTAAATGCACACTGTGCTGATGCCATGGTCTGTATCTCAAACTGTGACAAAATCACACCGGGAATGCTGATGGCCTCAATGCGCCTCAACATTCCCGTTATTTTTGTTTCAGGTGGTCCAATGGAAGCAGGCAAAACCAAGCTTTCAGACCAATTGATCAAGCTCGACTTAGTTGATGCCATGATTCAAGGTGCAGACCCTAAGGTATCGGACAAACAAAGCGAGCAAGTCGAACGTTCAGCGTGTCCCACCTGTGGTTCGTGTTCTGGCATGTTCACCGCAAACTCTATGAACTGTTTAACCGAAGCACTGGGTTTATCTCAGCCAGGTAACGGATCAATGCTTGCAACTCACGCCGATCGTGAAGCTTTGTTTATCAATGCAGGTAAGCGCATTGTCGAGCTAACTCGTCGTTACTACGAACAAGATGATGAGTCTGCATTACCACGCAACATCGCCACCTTTGATGCCTTTGAGAATGCTATGGCATTGGATATTGCTATGGGTGGCTCAACCAATACTATTCTTCACCTTCTTGCGGCAGCGCAAGAAGGTGAGGTTGACTTCGATATGGACGATATTGACCGTCTATCTCGTCAAGTTCCACACCTGTGTAAAGTCGCTCCATCAACACCCAAGTATCATATGGAAGATGTACACCGCGCAGGCGGAGTAATGGCGATCTTAGGTGAATTAGACCGAGCAGGTCTGTTGCACAATGATGCGCGAACTGTGCTCGGACTCTCGATGAAAGAACAGCTTGCTAAATACGACATTATGCAAACAGAAGATGCTGATGTACTTAAGTTTTATCGAGCAGGACCAGCAGGCATTCGTACGACCAAAGCCTTTTCTCAAGATTGTCGCTGGGATCGCCTCGACGATGATCGCGTCGATGGCTGTATTCGCACCAAAGACAATGCCTTTAGCCAAGAAGGCGGGCTTGCAGTTCTATCCGGTAACATTGCCCTTGATGGCTGCATTGTCAAAACCGCGGGCGTCGATGAAAGCATTCTCAAGTTTACAGGACCTGCGGTCGTTTTTGAGAGTCAAGAAGACGCGGTTGAAGGCATTCTTGGTGGCAAGGTAAAAGCGGGGGATGTGGTCGTCATTCGCTACGAAGGCCCTAAAGGTGGCCCAGGTATGCAAGAGATGCTTTACCCAACCACTTATCTAAAGTCTATGGGGCTTGGCAAAGAATGCGCACTACTTACTGATGGGCGCTTCTCTGGTGGTACATCAGGGTTATCCATTGGACATGCATCTCCTGAAGCGGCTAACGGCGGTGCAATTGGCCTAGTTAAGCAAGGCGACATGATTGCGATTGATATTCCCAATCGCTCAATCGCATTAGAGGTCTCTGAGCAAGAACTTACCGAACGTAGGGCCAAACAAGACGAGCTAGGTTGGAAACCCGTCGATCGTCAGCGTGAGGTTTCTTTTGCCCTAAAAGCATATGCGAGTATGGCAACCAGTGCTGACAAAGGTGCAGTGCGAGACAAGTCTAAGCTAGAGGACTAGCTTATGTCAGCGTGTGAATTTTCAGGGAAAGAGAACCAGACTGGCGCAGACTACCTGCGCCAGATCCTAAGAGCACCAGTCTATGAAGCTGCAACCGTCACGCCATTACAAGCCATGCCGCGCTTGAGTGAGCGTATTGGTAATAAGGTGCAGATCAAGCGAGAAGACCGCCAGCCTGTTCACTCTTTTAAGTTGCGCGGTGCCTACAACATGGTTGCTAGCTTATCAGAAGAGCAGAAAGCTGCAGGTGTGATTGCCGCCTCAGCCGGCAACCACGCGCAAGGCATGGCGTTATCAGGCACTAAGCTTGGCATCAAAACCACCATTGTCATGCCAAAAACAACCCCAGACATCAAAGTCGATGCTGTACGTAGTTTTGGTGGGCTTGTTGTCTTGCATGGTAATAATTTCGACGAAGCAAAAGCAGAAGCGGAACGGTTAGCCAAGCAACATGGTTATACCTTTGTTCCCCCCTTCGATCACCCACTCGTGATTGCAGGTCAGGGGACAATTGGTATGGAGATGCTGCAGCAAAATGGCCACCTCGATCATATCTTTGTACCTGTTGGCGGGGGTGGCTTAGCAGCCGGTGTGGCTGTGCTTGTTAAGCAATTGATGCCAGAAATCAAAGTTATCGCAGTTGAGCCTGAAGATTCAGCCTGCCTTAAAGCAGCGCTGGATGCAGGCGAGCCCGTGGTTATTGATCAGGTCAGTATGTTTGCTGATGGTGTTGCGGTAAAACGTATCGGCGATGAAACATTTAGACTCTGTCAGCAATATCTTGATGGACATGTTACTGTTTCAAGTGATGAAATTTGCGCCGCAGTCAAAGATATCTTCGAGGATACCCGCGCGATTGCTGAACCTTCTGGCGCACTGGCTCTTGCAGGCCTTAAAAAATACAGCGAGCAAAACAAGCTCGAAAATTGCATCCTTGGCACAGTGCTATCTGGTGCCAATACCAACTTCCATGGTCTGCGCTATGTTTCAGAGCGTTGTGAACTTGGTGAAAAGCGTGAAGGCTTACTGGCTGTAACCATTCCCGAGCGTCAAGGGGCCTTTTTTGAGTTTTGTCACCTCATTGGTGGGCGCGCGGTGACTGAGTTCAACTACCGCTATAACGACGATGCATTAGCGAATATATTTGTTGGTGTGCGCCTTCAAGGCGGCCAAGAAGAACTAGAGCACATCATCCATGATCTGCGTGAAGGTGGGTATCCTGTGGTAGATTTGTCAGAGGATGAAATGGCTAAGCTACACATTCGCTATATGATTGGAGGCAGACCATCAAAGCAACTGAAAGAGCGTCTCTACAGCTTCGAGTTCCCTGAGTATCCCGGTGCCTTACTCAAGTTCCTCAGCACTCTTGGGACCCATTGGAATATCAGCTTATTCAACTACCGCAACCATGGAGCGGACTATGGCCGTGTGCTGTGTGGCTTTGAGCTTGATGAATCCGATCTGTCACGCTTTTCCTCTCATTTGAGAGAGCTTGGCTATCAATGTAAAGACGAAACCGATAATCCATCTTATAAGTTCTTCTTATCATCCTAACAAAGCCTGGGGGCTAGGCTTGTTCTGCCCCTAGTTTCTATGGTTTCATCACTAAATATGCCTAGCATCTACCCAAAGATTAAATGACGACCAAACTTTAATCTAGCTCAACAACATCTCCATAATACGAAAGTTTCATTTCAGTCAGCTACCTTTTGGATCTAAACTCAAAGCCCAACAAAACTCTTGCTTGGTTGTGGAGACCATTTTATGTTTAGCGCACTCGTTTTAAGACAAGAACAAAACCAAACTCTCGCTGGTATTGACAAGATAGACGAAAGTCAATTGCCACATGGTGATGTATTGATTGATGTTGATTACTCATCTCTCAATTATAAAGACGGCTTAGCCATCACTGGAAAAGGTAAAATCATCCGCAACTTCCCTATGGTGCCAGGCATAGATCTCTCTGGCACAGTTGCTCATTCGGATAATGATCGTTACCAAGCCGGTGATAAAGTCGTATTAACAGGTTGGGGAGTAGGTGAAAATCACTGGGGGGGGATGGCTCAGCGCGCTCGTCTACAATCCGACTGGCTTGTCCCCTTACCCAAAGGCCTTAGCGGTAAACAGGCTATGATGGTGGGTACTGCGGGCTTAACGGCCATGCTATGTGTTGAGGCTCTCATCGACGCAGGCATTCAACCAGACTCTGGGGAAATTTTGGTAACAGGTGCAAGCGGTGGTGTGGGCTCTGTGGCAATAACCCTACTCTCTCAGCTTGGATACCAAGTCTCAGCGGTAACTGGTCGTATCGAACAAAACGGTCCTCTGCTAGAGAAGCTTGGTGCGACGCGTATAATAGACCGTTCAGAATTTGAACAAACCGCACGCCCACTAGAAAAGCAAGCTTGGGCAGGCGCTATAGATACTGTTGGTAGTAAGGTATTAGCAAAAGTTTTATCCCAAATGGACTACAACGGAGCCGTGGCAGCTTGTGGGCTCGCGGGAGGCTTCGATTTACCAACCACAGTTATGCCATTTATTCTCCGTAACGTGCGTCTACAAGGTATTGATTCAGTCATGTGCCCAACAGAAAAACGCATTCAGGCATGGAATAAGCTGGCGAAACTATTGCCTCAAAGCTACTTCGAACAAGCATGTACAGAAATCAAGCTAGAACAAGCATCCAACTACGCAGAAGACATCACTAACGGAAAGGTTACCGGGCGAGTTGTAATTAAACTCTAACGGCGAAATAATTTAGAGTCAGTTGCAGTTTGACTGACTCAGCAGACACTCTGTTTGCTTGGGCTTGGCACTTATCCGAACGACTATGATGTTTACTAGCTAACAGCTTATAAGCTGTCATAAAATTTAGATAAAAAAATCCCGCCTTTCAGCGGGGAAGCCCAAGAAAAAATGGGGATAGTATCGGAATGTAACTGGCGCTTTTACCACACTCTTAAGCTTGGCGGTTATTGGATGACTCTCGCCAATAACGGGTCTCAAACCAAATACCAAAGATAGTAGCTAACATACCCACTGCCGGTAATAGCGAAACCTCATGTGAAGGTCGAAATACAAGAGTGCAAAAACACAGAAAGCAAAGCACGGAGTATATTGTTAATCGATCAAGCTCATTCATAAGCAATCCCCGCACACAATGTTATCAAGTTGTTAACCACGTTAAATCAATTCGTGTCGTTTGCCAAGAGGTTATTGAATATTTTTTCTCCGCCAGTATCATCTAGCCCCTTAAAGTTAACTTGAGATATGACCACAATGTTCAATGTAGAGCAGGCAGACAAAATACTGGACGCTGAAGGAATGCGCTGTCCAGAGCCAGTAATGATGGTCAGGAAGACGATCCGTAATATGAAAGACGGTGAAATATTACTTGTGACTGCTGACGATCCTTCCACCACCAGAGATATACCAAGCTTTTGCCGGTTCATGGATCATCAACTAATCGACTCACAAACCGAGCAGCTACCCTATCAATACCTGATCAGAAAAGGGATTGAATAGATACAAAAGCCTTTTCATTACAGGCTTTCTTTTATGCTTAACCTTTTACTTTAGCTTGGAGTGTAACTGCTCGACTTGCTCTTTCATTTGGCGCATTTCTTCCTGTAAAGGCAGGATATGCGCAACCCTGATCCAAGCCTCAACAGTCAGGGCAGTCAGAACAAACGAGCCTGCAACGATTGGCAGCCACATATCCGTCAGCGCCATTGCCAGCAAACATAGTACTAGGCCAAAGCTAAACAAGTAACTCTGACTTTTGGGAGATATCCCCATATAACGTGTCAGCATAATATTGACCTCTCATGCAGTCTGGTGAAAATTCATAAGATCTCACAACACTTTGAGTAACATTATTCAAATAGCTAACATAGCACGAGTATAGTTTGACTGGTATGCTAGGTGTCACGCCCTATATCTAGCGATATACAATTTATTTAGCCTGATAGGCTAGAGAGCCAAACTGCTCACTGCCAAGCCAGCAAACAATATCGCTGTAACTTTACGAATCATATCAAGCGGTAACCTGCCTGCTGACATACGACCAATAAAAACAACCGGTATATTCGCTAGCAACATACCTATTGTTGTACCGACAATGACCAAAACGAATGACTGGGCGTATTGGGCTCCAAGAATAGACGTCGCTATTTGAGTTTTATCTCCTATCTCAGCTATAAAAAAAGCAACAAAGCTGGTTAGAAATGCGCCACGATTTTTCATGCTGCTGTCTTCGTTTAGTTTGTCTGGAATAACAATCCAACACGCCATTACAAGAAAGCTAATGAAGAGAACCCATTTTAAAAGATTTGCAGGTATATGATCAGCGACAACGACACCCAACCATGCTGCCAAGGCGTGATTGACCAATGTTGCTAACGAGATAGCAATGATAATGGGAATTGGCTTTTGATATCGGCTGGCAAGCAACAAAGATAACAACTGGGTTTTGTCACCTATTTCGGCTAAGGCGACTGTGGTAATTGATATAGCTAAAACGCTCACGACATGCTCAATGAGGCAGGGATTATAATTTTAACCTAAGATAAACCTCGTGCCCCGCCCCGGTTCACGATGTTTATCTAAGGTCTTGCTAAACTCATCAGGCGATGAGTCTCGAACGCCATGGTGATTGTGCACCAAATATGTTGACGAACGAACCGAACAAATACTCCGTCGGCAAGCTACTCCCCAAAGATGGCCAAATTTTAAAGACCACTGCCAAAAATCACAAGTCAGATTTTCATCAAATCATGTGTTTTAGAAAAAATAGCAATAATAAGCGCCATAAATTCTATTAAATCGCACTTTTGATTACCAATTAAGCAAGATTACCCCTACTCCCATAGCCCAGTTATGGGTATACTTGATTGTTATTTTTTCAACCCTAGTTACTTTGAATCGCACTTTTTGCCTAAAAAGGCAACGAAGCAGGCGAAAATACAAGTAATCACAGAATTGCGCGAACCTGACTTATGCACAAATACGATACCAAAACCTTCCAAGGAATGATCCTCGCGCTGCAGGATTATTGGGCTCAAAATGGTTGCACTATTGTTCAACCACTTGATATGGAGGTTGGCGCTGGCACATCGCATCCAATGACCTGTTTGCGAGCGCTTGGCCCAGAGCCCATGTCAACAGCCTACGTACAACCTTCTCGTCGCCCAACGGATGGTCGTTATGGTGAAAACCCTAACCGTCTACAGCACTACTACCAATTTCAAGTCGCGCTGAAGCCATCCCCAGACAATATTCAAGAATTGTACTTAGGCTCTCTCGAAGTTCTTGGTGTCGACCCGCTAGTACATGACATTCGCTTCGTAGAAGATAACTGGGAAAATCCAACACTAGGTGCTTGGGGACTAGGTTGGGAAGTCTGGCTAAATGGTATGGAGATCTCTCAGTTTACTTACTTCCAGCAAGTGGGCGGACTTGAGTGTAAACCTGTTACTGGTGAGATAACGTACGGCATCGAGCGCCTTGCTATGTATATTCAAGAGGTCGATTCTGTCTACGATTTAGTATGGAACAAAGCACCAGATGGCAGCGTTGTCACTTATGGTGACATTTTTCATCAAAATGAAGTCGAGCAATCTACTTATAACTTCGAACATGCTGATGTTGACTTCTTATTTAGCTTCTTTGAGCAGTGCGAAAAAGAATGCCGTGAGTTACTTGAGCTTGAAAAGCCATTGCCACTTCCTGCCTATGAGCGCATCTTAAAAGCAGGCCATGCATTCAACTTGCTTGATGCCCGCAAGGCGATTTCAGTAACAGAACGTCAGCGCTATATTTTGCGTATTCGCAACCTGACCAAGTCAGTTGCTGAAGCATACTATGCATCTCGTGAAGCGCTTGGCTTCCCAATGTGTAAGAAAGAACAGGCGTAAGGGATAAGAGTAACATGGCAAAAGAATTTCTAATCGAACTTGGTACAGAAGAACTTCCACCAACACAGCTTCGTACTCTTGCTGAAGCTTTCGCTGCAAATTTTGAATCCGAGCTGCAAAGCGCTGAGCTTGCTCACCGAGGTATCAAGTGGTTTGCTGCACCTAGACGCCTTGCGCTTAAAGTCACTGAGCTAGCAGAAAGCCAAGCAGATAAGATTGTTGAAAAGCGTGGCCCTGCCATAACAGCGGCTTTTGATGCAGAAGGTAACCCAACCAAAGCTGCTCAAGGCTGGGCTCGTGGCTGTGGAATAGCGGTAGAGCAAGCCGATCGCATGGTGACAGACAAAGGTGAATGGCTGCTGTTCAAGCAAGAGGTCAAAGGTAAGCAAACGAGTGAAATAATAGTCAGTCTCGCTTCAAAAGCGCTCGCCAACCTCCCGATTGCAAAACCAATGCGTTGGGGCAACAAAACCACCCAATTTATCCGTCCAGTAAAAACTTTGACCATACTGATGGGCGCGGAACTGATCGACGGTGAAATACTTGGTGTCGCATCTGGACGTAGCATTCGAGGCCATCGCTTCATGGGTGAGCAAGTGTTCACTATCGAGTCTGCTGAGCAATACCCTGAGATCTTGCAAGAGCGCGGTAAAGTTATGGCTGATTACGAGACTCGTAAACAGATAATCATTGCCGAGGCACAAAAAGCGGCATCAGCAGTTGGCGGCATCGCCGATCTCGAAGATGATCTAGTCGAAGAAGTCACATCTCTGGTTGAATGGCCAGTTGTACTAACGGCCAAATTTGAACAAGAATTCCTAAAGGTACCTTCTGAAGCTCTGGTTTACACCATGAAAGGTGACCAGAAGTATTTCCCTGTTTACGATCAAAACAAGAAGCTTCTACCCAACTTCATCTTCGTATCAAACATAGAATCGAAAGAGCCTAAGTACGTCATCGAAGGTAACGAAAAGGTCGTTCGCCCTCGTCTAGCTGACGCAGAGTTCTTCTTTAACACTGATAGAAAACGTCCTCTTATCGACCGCTTACCTGAGCTAGAGCAAGCCATCTTCCAAAAACAGCTAGGCACGATTAAAGACAAAACCGACCGCATTACCGAATTAGCGGGTTATATCGCTGATAAAATCGGTGCGGACGTTGAAAAGTCAAAACGGGCAGGCCTGCTAGCTAAGTGCGATCTAATGACATCTATGGTGTTTGAGTTTACCGATACTCAAGGTGTCATGGGCATGCACTATGCGAGGCACGATGGAGAAGCGGAAGAAGTCGCTGTGGCAATTAATGAACAATATATGCCGCGCTTCGCTGGTGATACTTTACCATCACACGGCGTGTCTACTGCTGTAGCTATCGCAGATAAGCTTGACACCATAGTGGGTATTTTTGGCATTGGACAAGCGCCCAAAGGAAGCGATCCATTTGCTTTGCGCCGTGCTTCTTTGGGAGTGCTGCGTATCATCGTTGAAAATGGCTACCATCTGGATCTAACCGATCTGATTGCGAAAGCCAAATCTTTATTTGGTGATAAGTTAACCAATGCAAGTGTTGAAGACGATGTTGTCGAGTTCATGCTTGGTCGCTTTAACGCTTGGTATAAAGATGAAGGGTTCAGCGTAGACATTATTCAGGCCGTTCTAGCACGCCGCCCTACCAAACCAGCTGACTTCGACAGACGCGTAAAAGCGGTTTCCCACTTCCGAGAGCTTGAAGCCGCAGAAGCACTTTCTGCTGCTAACAAGCGAGTGGGCAACATACTGGCTAAGTTTGATGGTGAGCTTGCAGAGTCTATTGATCTTACTCTTCTTCAAGAAGATGCCGAAAAGGCGCTGGCTGAAAGTGTTGAAGTCATGGCAGAAGCTCTAGAGCCCGCCTTTGCAACTGGCAACTATCAAGATGCACTGAGCAAACTCGCGGATTTACGAGAGCCTGTCGATGCTTTCTTTGATAATGTCATGGTTATGGCAGATGATGAAGCCTTGAAAAAGAACCGTCTTACTCTTCTTAATAAGTTGAGAAACCTGTTCCTACAAATCGCAGATATTTCACTTCTTCAAAAGTAAAACATGCAACAATAGACATGTGATAAAGCCCAACTTATCAAAGTTGGGCTTTATTTTTTTACACGACCAAATTTTGTCCTTTGCCTCACGATCACATTAAGGTATGTTCAAGGATTGCCTGAACATTGACAGTCAATTAGTCTTGCGCAAGGAAGCCTTATTGACCTCAGGTTTTAGCAATTAATATAAAAACAATCACAACACATCAGGTATAACGACAAATGCAATTCTCTAAGTTTGGTGAAAAGTTTAACCAATATTCCGGAATAACTCGTCTCATGGATGACTTAAACGATGGCCTGCGCACCCCTGGTGCCATGATGCTTGGAGGAGGCAACCCTGCAGCCATTCCCGCAATGCTCGATTACTTTCAACAAGCTAGTGAAAAAATGCTCTCAAATGGAGAGCTTGTCGCCGCTCTGACCAACTATGACGGCCCTCAAGGGAAAAATACGTTTATTACCGCCTTAGCAGATCTACTCAAAAAAACCTATGGATGGGATATTAGCGCTAAAAACATCAGCCTTACCAACGGCAGCCAAAGTGGTTTTTTTTACCTATTCAACTTACTGGCAGGCCAGCAACCTGACGGCTCACATAAGAAAATTCTCTTACCTTTAGCACCAGAGTACATAGGTTATGGCGACGCAGGCGTTGATGAGAATATTTTTGTTTCATACCAACCGGATATTGAAATTCTCGATAATGGCCTTTTCAAATACCATGTGAATTTTGAAGAACTAAAAGTCGATGAGTCTGTCGCTGCTATTTGCGCATCACGGCCAACAAACCCCACAGGTAATGTTCTCACTGATGAAGAAATAGAGAAGCTAGATCAAATCGCTCGTGAAAACAATATTCCACTTTTAATAGACAACGCCTATGGGCTGCCCTTCCCCAATATTATTTTTGAGGATGTAAAACCATTTTGGAATGAAAATACCATTTTGTGTATGAGTCTATCGAAGCTTGGGCTGCCCGGAATACGCTGTGGAATTGTGATTGCGAGCGAAGAAATCACTCAAGCTCTAACCAATATGAATGGCATCATTAGCCTAGCCCCCGGAAGCTTAGGCCCGGCTCTTGGGTATCATATGATCGAAAATGATGATCTACTCAAGCTAAGCACTGAAGTTATTAAACCTTTCTACCAACAAAAATCACAGCGAGCAGTAGAGCTACTACAAAGAGAAATAACGGACCCTCGCTTTAGAATCCACAAACCCGAAGGCGCGATTTTCCTTTGGCTTTGGTTTGATGAACTACCGATAACCACGATGGAGCTCTATCAAAGGTTAAAAGCACGAGGCGTTCTTATTGTTCCAGGCGAGTACTTCTTTATTGGTCAAGAAGATGATTGGGAACATGCTCACCAATGTTTGCGCATGAACTATGTGCAAGACGATGACATGATGCAAAAAGGCATCAGAATTATTGCTGAAGAAGTAGGCAAAGCCTACCAACAAAAGTAACGATTGATGAACGCAACAAAAAAGAGCGCCTATGGCGCTCTTTCACTCTTCATCTAAAAGCAATTTTGTGGTTCTAGCCTTCAATAAGCTTTTTACCATTTATGGCTATAGTACGTGGCTGCATAGCTTCTGGTATTTCTCTTTCCAGCTCTATATGCAAAAGCCCATTTTCCATACTGGCACCAACCACTTTTACATAATCGGCCAACTGGAACTTGCGTTCAAAGTCACGCTCAGCGATCCCCTGATACACATAATTTTTGCTTTCTTCCTCTTTACGTTCACCTTTAACAATCAAGGTATTCTCTTTCTGAGTTAGCTCTAGCTGCTCTTCAGCAAAACCTGCAACTGCCATAGTGATACGGTAGTTGTTTTCATCTTTTTGCTCGATGTTATAAGGAGGGTAACCGCCAGAAGTGTTTTTCGCGGATGTTGCTTCCATCATATTAAACAAACGATCGAAGCCAATTGCGTTGCGGTAAAGTGGAGTGAAATCTACAGTTCTCATAATGCTATCCTCGTAGTAAGCAATAGTCTTAGCCGTGAGTTTGCGCGGATCTATCTCGTACAGGTCCTTGCCGACTAAGGGATTCATTCACTACTCCTCGGGTTCTGTTAACTCTGGGACCTAGTGTCGAATCAAGTTCAATTGTGTGCCTCTAAAGTCATCCTCTCCTGAGCGATACTTTATTAGCGGTTAGTGAGGTTCTGTTTCTTCTCTCTTGAGCAAGACAGCTTCCCTCTTCACAACTAGATATATGGATTAAGCAAACTGTTTTCAAGGGATTATTTTCAAATAATTTTAAAACTCAATATTTTTAATACACTTAAAAACAAAAAGACCACCATTTCTGGCAGTCCTTTAGAAGGTTTAGATTATTTTTATCAAAGCTGGACGAGCTTAGTTCAAGGAGAGGGCGGTTTATAAGCGTAAATGAGCACCCTCAGTACAGAAATCAGTTCATCGCGATCTAAACGTCTAGGTTTGCTACCTTGAGTGCATTCTCTTCGATAAAGTTTCGACGCGGCTCTACTTGATCACCCATCAAGGTCGTAAACAGCTGGTCCGCACCAACCGCATCTTCAATCGTTACTTGCATCATGCGGCGCGTTTCAGGATCCATAGTCGTCTCCCACAACTGGTCCGGGTTCATTTCTCCCAACCCTTTGTAGCGCTGGCGAGTAAGACCTCGGCGAGACTCTTTAATCAACCAATTTAGCGCATCAACAAAACTAGACACTAGCTGAGTGCGCTCACCTCGTTGAATGTAAGCGCCTTCTTCAATTAAGCCATCAAGCGCCTCTGACAAGCTCGCTAACTTAGCGTATTCCTTTGAATTGATCAGATCGACGCTTAACGCAAACTCATGAGTCACACCATGAGTGCGAACTAAAATCTTCGGCAGGTTAAGACCAAGTTCAGCATGCTGCTCAACTTCATAACTGTACTGGCTTGCACCCACTTCCTTAGCGTTAAGCTGCTCCACCAGCTGCTTGGTCCATGCATCAACAAAGCTAGCATCATGACATTTTTCTGCCGTAATACGCGGCGTGTAGATCAACTCATGAACCAAAGCACGCGGATAGCGGCGGCTCATACGTTCCACCAGCTTAATTGCCGCATTATATTGGTGAACCAATTTTTCAAGCGCTTCTCCAGCAAGAGCTGGTGCTTGTGCATTTACATGCAAGGCCGCATTATCAAGCGCGAGAGCAACCTCATATTGATTCATCGCATCTTCATCTTTGATGTATTGCTCTTGCTTACCTTTCTTCACTTTATAAAGCGGTGGCTGAGCAATGTACACATAGCCACGCTCTATAAGCTCTGGCATTTGGCGATAGAAGAAGGTCAAAAGCAATGTACGAATATGAGAACCATCGACATCCGCATCTGTCATGATAATGATGTTGTGATAGCGCAGTTTATCAGGGTTGTACTCATCCCGTCCGATACCACAACCCAACGCCGTAATTAAGGTAGCGACTTCTTGCGAAGACAGCATTTTGTCAAAACGCGCTTTTTCTACGTTAAGAATTTTACCCTTCAATGGCAAAATTGCTTGATTCTTGCGGTTACGACCTTGTTTAGCTGAGCCACCCGCAGAGTCACCCTCCACTATATAAAGCTCTGAAAGTGCGGGGTCTTTTTCCTGACAGTCTGCCAGCTTACCTGGCAAACCCGCCAAATCAAGAGCGCCTTTGCGACGTGTCATTTCACGAGCTTTTCGAGCAGCTTCACGGGCTCGAGCTGCATCGATAATCTTACTACAAACCGTCTTGGCTTCTGTTGGGTGTTCAACCAAAAACTCAGACAGCTTTTCTCCCATAACCGACTCAACCGCTGACTTCACCTCTGAAGAAACAAGCTTGTCTTTTGTCTGACTGGAGAATTTTGGATCTGGCACTTTAACAGAGATAACAGCAGTCAGACCTTCCCGAGCATCATCACCCGATGTGGCTGTTTTTGCTTTCTTAGAAAAGCCTTCCTTGTCCATAAAGGAGTTCAGAGTACGAGTCAGAGCCGCTCTAAAACCCGCAAGGTGAGTTCCGCCATCACGCTGAGGAATATTGTTGGTGAAACAGTAAATATTTTCTTGGAAACCATCATTCCATTGCATTGCTACTTCTACCGCAATGCCATCTTCTCGCTCGGCATTAAAATGAAATACTTTCTCAATGATGGGGGTTTTGTTGGTGTTAAGATGTTCAACGAAGGCCTGAATACCACCTTCATACATGAAGTGATCGCTTTTATCCTCTTCACGCTCATCAACTAACTTAATAGACACACCAGAGTTAAGAAATGACAGCTCACGCAAGCGCTTGGCTAAAATATCATAGTGAAACTCTATATTAGAGAAAGTCTCTTCACTCGGCCAAAAACGAATTTCTGTGCCGGTTTTATCTGTATTACCAATAACTGACAGAGGAGCCTTGGGCTCACCATGATGATAGGTTTGAGCATGAATCTGTCCACCTCGGTGAATCGTTAATGACACTTCTTTAGATAGAGCATTAACAACTGAAACACCAACACCGTGCAAACCACCCGATACCTTATACGAGTTGTCATCAAACTTACCACCAGCATGAAGTACTGTCATGATAACTTCTGCAGCAGAAACATTCTCTTCAGGGTGCATCTCGGTTGGTATACCACGTCCATCATCACGTACAGAGACTGATCCATCTTCATGAATCGTCACTATGATGTCTTTACAGTGGCCAGCTAACGCTTCATCAATAGAGTTATCCACCACCTCAAACACCATGTGGTGTAGGCCGGTACCATCGTCGGTATCGCCTATGTACATTCCCGGACGCTTACGTACCGCATCTAGGCCCTTTAGTACTTTAATACTCGATGAATCGTAATTTTCAGACATGAGTTATCTTCCACTATATATTTTGCTCTATTGTGCCATGTTCCAGCCGGAACATCTTGCCCTTTTCGTCTAACATATCGTCGATTTGACTTTGCGTAATAGAGCTGACAAAAACTTGTGCCCGCGTCTCTCTCAAGCAATCAGCAAGACGCTTACGACGTTGGCTATCTAATTCTGAAGCAAAGTCATCAATTAAATAGATGCATTGCTTACCGGTCACTTCAGTCAGGTGTTGTCCTTGTGCCACTCTCAAGGCACATACCATAAGCTTAAGTTGACCACGTGAAAGCACATCCTCAACAGGTGTCCCATTCACTTTGATTTTTAAATCGGCTTTGTTTGGGCCGCTAAAAGTATACCCTAACACCTGATCTCGTTCGAAGTTTTCGGCCAAGATTGATGCATAAGGAGTGCTCTTTTCCCACCCTCGATAGTACTTAAGCTGAATTTCATATTCAGGTAAAAATATCTGGCATATTCGCGCTATTTTTTCACTCACCTGACTGACATATTCTGCTCGCCAGCGGCTTATATTTTCAGCTAAGCTAGCCATTTCTTGATCCCAATAAGAAAGCTCGCGGTAACAGGAAGCGGTTTTCAAAAGAGCATTGCGCTGTTTATTGAGACGCTTAAATCTTCCCCACGTATCAAAAAATGCAGGCTCAACATGAAATACACCCCAATCAATAAATGCTCTGCGATGCTTTGGTCCATCGGTTAACAAATCAAAACCTTCTGGATGAATCATTTGCAATGGTAAAACCTGTGCGAGCTGGGCTAATTTCTGACCGGGTTGACCCCCTATCTTAACCTCTGTTGAACCATCACGCTGCTTATTAATACCAATAGGTAGCTCAAATTGATCCGAGTTCAAAAAACGGCCATGAACAAACAACTGATCGCAATCATTCTGAATTACTCGTCCAGTTAGACTGCTCTTAAATGAGCGGCCATGCCCAAGCATGTATATGGCCTCAAGAACGCTAGTTTTACCACTGCCATTTGGTCCAATAAGAAAGTTAAAGCCTGCAGATAATTCAATATCACAGGCTTCAATGTTACGAAACTGCTGAATAGCAAGGCGTGAAAGTGGCATATTAAAGTCGCATCGGCGAGACCACATATATAGAGCTGTCGTCTTGCGTATTTTCAATCATCGCACTGGCGTTGGCTCCTGACATTGACACTCTCACCTTTTCACAGCGCAAGGTATTCAATACATCTGAGACATAACTGACATTAAAGCCAATCTCAATCGGTTCACCTTCATAGCTGACATCAAGCGTTTCTTCTGCTTCTTCTTGCTCTGGGTTATTAGCCGTAATCCTCAACTCATTACCAGATAAGTTAACTCGCACACCACGAAACTTCTCATTGGATAAAATCGCTGCGCGCGAGAAAGCCTGACGCAACTCATCACAATCAGCTTCAAGTATCTTAGTTGTTGATTGAGGCATAACTCGGCGATAGTCAGGAAAACGACCATCAACGAGTTTGGAAGTAAACACAAAACGGTCAACTTCAGCACGAAGATTGGAGCTACCAATCTGCAAGGTGACATCCTGCTCAGGCGCGTCTAGTAATTTCATCAACTCTAATACACCTTTGCGCGGAACTATAATTTGCTGCTGGGCAAACTCGGTATCGAGCTGCGCTTGTGATACAGCCATACGATGTCCATCTGTTGCAACACTACGCAATGTTGTACCATCGATTTCAAACAGCATACCATTGAGATAGTAACGCACATCTTGGTTAGCCATGGAAAACTGCGTTTTCTCAATCAATGCTCGAAGTGTTCCTTGAGTAAGGGATAGCTTCACATCACTTTGCCAATCTTCAATATTGGGAAAATCGTTTGCTGGTAAGGTCGATAAAGAAAAGCGACTTCTACCCGAACGTACTTGTGCTTTATCCCCATCAAGAACGAAGGTGATAACCGAATCATCAGCAAGTCCTCGACAGATATCGAGAAATTTACGCGAAGGTACTGTTACACTGCCAGCTTCGAAGTCTCCTTCTAAAGCCACACGACTAATAAGTTCAACTTCCAAATCCGTTGCCGTCATTGAAAGCATATTACCCTCAACTTTAAGCAACAAATTACCGAGAATAGGAAGGGCTGGGCGTCCACCCAAAGCACCCGAGACTTGTTGAAGCGGCTTAAGTAGATGGCTACGCTCAATAGAAAATTTCATAGTACGCTCTTTTCAGAATTCGTTTAGCTTAATGAAAGAATGAATCGATTTTTTGCTTAGAATAATGCGATTTAAGAAGAAAGTGTACGAATCAAATTAGAATAATCTTCTTTGATATCGTGGCTTTCTTCACGCAACTGCTCGATTTTCCGACAAGCATGCAGTACCGTTGTGTGGTCACGACCGCCAAAGGCATCACCTATCTCTGGCAAACTGTGGTTAGTCAGCTCTTTAGCTAACGCCATGGCTAATTGACGAGGACGAGCAACAGAGCGCGAACGACGCTTTGACAACAAGTCAGCAACTTTGATTTTATAGTACTCTGCCACCGTCTTCTGAATATTATCGATAGTGACAAGCTTTTCTTGCAAGGCAAGAAGATCGCGTAATGCTTCTCGTACAAAATCAATGGTGATTGGGCGTCCAGTAAAATTGGCATTGGCGATAACACGGTTAAGCGCGCCTTCCAACTCTCGAACATTAGAGCGCAGCCTTTTAGCAATAAAGAAAGCAACTTCATCAGCAAGATGAATTTGGTGATCCTCTGCTTTTTTCATCAAGATAGCGACGCGAGTTTCTAGCTCGGGTGGTTCGATCGCAACCGTAAGTCCCCAACCGAAACGAGATTTAAGACGATCTTCTACACCACTGATCTCTTTAGGGTATCGATCGGATGTTAGGATGATCTGTTGATTGCCTTCTAGCAAAGCATTAAAAGTGTGGAAAAACTCTTCTTGAGATCGCTCTTTATTGGCAAAGAACTGGATGTCATCTATCAGCAAAGCATCAACACTGCGATAGTAGCGCTTGAACTCTTCAATCGCATTATTTTGCAGCGCTTTAACCATATCCTGCACAAAACGCTCAGAGTGCATATAAACAACTTTAGCGTTAGGCTTGTTATCCACAATAGCGTTACCAACGGCATGCAATAAGTGTGTTTTACCTAGGCCTGTCCCACCGTATAGAAATAAAGGGTTATACGCAGCTCCAGGATTATCAGCGACCTGCCTCGCGGCAGCTAAACCAAGTTGGTTAGACTTACCTTCAACAAAGTTATTGAATTTATGCTTAATGTTAACGTTAGATCTATGGTTTATTTCAGCTACTCGCTGCTCATCATCATCCCAAGTTTTGTGCACTGGCTTGCGCGCTTGCAACTGAGCAGGCGCTGATGACTCGGCAGCAACATCTGCCGGTGTTCTTTTGGGCACAGGCTTAGGTGCTGAGACAGGTTTACTCCCAACCTCAAAACGCAAGCTAGGAATATCGTTTCCACAGTAATCCTGCAGTAAGCGGTTGATACTATTTAGATATCTATCGCGAACCCAATCCATTACAAAACGATTAGGTGCGAATAAAGTGAGCGTGCTGTCATTGAGCTCCGCTTGTAACGGGCGTACCCACATACTGAATTCTGTAGCTGGTAGCTCTTCTTGAAGCTGCTGCATACATTGCAACCAAAGCGAAGATGACACGTTGGGCCCACCCTAAATAAATGATCGAAAAAGATTTGTAATTTTACCTGTTGATAACCAAGATCGCCAGTAAATGATCGCGGTTCCAGTGAATAAGATCTAAGTTATTCACAATATCTTCTTTATTATTCGTAAGATCAACACAAGCAGCCCTATTGTTACTCACAAAAAGATCCACATTTGAGCAATTTCTCACAGATCTAAACTCTGGTGATAACTCTGTGGAACAAGTTTTCTTAAGTTGTGATTGGTCGCGCTATTTTTGATCCTTTCACTCACAGCTTATTCCTCGACTGTCTAGGTTATTGCTCTTGGTTATTTTTATTAGTAAGCAAATTAGCAGTAGTATCAGCTCCATTAAACTATGGAGTTTTACTATGAAGACCTGGATTAAGGCTGCAATAGCCGCATTAGCACTTTCTGCAATAACCGTTCAAGCCGCAACGAATGTCAAGGTTGGCATGTCTGGACGTTATTACCCTTTTACATTTGTTGAACAAGACAAGCTACAAGGATTTGAAGTTGATCTTTGGGATGAGATTGGTAAACGTAATGACTACAAGGTCGAGTACGTTACCGCCAATTTCTCTGGGTTGTTTGGTCTACTTGAAACAGGACGTATCGATACTATTTCAAACCAAATAACGATTACCGATGCACGAAAAAACAAATACCTTTTTGCCAACCCTTATGTTGTTGATGGTGCACAAATCACGGTTAGAAAGGGCAATACAAGTATAAAAAACATAAACGATCTAGAAGGTAAAACGGTTGCCGTTAACTTGGGATCTAACTTCGAACAACTGCTAAGAAAGCATGACCAAAGCGGTAAAATAAACATTAAGACATACGATACTGGAATAGAGCACGATGTCGCTTTAGGTCGAGCAGATGCTTTTGTCATGGACCGACTTTCTGCACTTGAACTTATCAAGAAAACAGGTTTGCCTTTGCAACTCGCTGGCAAACCATTCGAAACCATTGAAAATGCCTGGCCATTTGTTGATAACGAAAAAGGTCACAAGCTTCAAGGTGAAGTGAATAAAGCTCTAGCAGCCATGCGTGCTGACGGAACATTAAATACCATTTCACAAAAATGGTTTGGTGCAGACATCACCCAATAATTTAGAAAAAGGTAATACAGCCCACTGTGCCTGGTTATTGCAGTGGGTTGTTACTTTTTGGTAAGACGAATTTTATCGAGATACGCTATGGGATTTGATTTCAACTACATGCTAAACCTAATGCCAATACTTCTAAAGTATCTTGGTACTACCATGGAAATGGCAACATTAGGTTTGGTCTTCGCTCTAATATTAGCTGTTGTATTAGCCAACATTAGAGTCTTTCGCGTACCAGTATTGGATC
Source organism: Vibrio tetraodonis (assembly GCF_003350295.1). Classification (GTDB taxonomy): domain Bacteria; phylum Pseudomonadota; class Gammaproteobacteria; order Enterobacterales; family Vibrionaceae; genus Vibrio; species Vibrio tetraodonis. Next base: position 28,568 of record NZ_QLYY01000025.1, on the reverse strand, counting down.
AATTGAGCCAAGTCTATATTAGCTTTTTCCGTGGTACACCGCTCCTCGTTCAACTGTTTCTTCTTTATTATGGGTTACCACAAATTTTTCCTCTATTTGTGGGGCTCAATGCCTTTAGCGCAGCTGTGATCGGTCTAACTCTGCACTTTGCAGCCTATATGGCGGAAAGCATTCGAGCAGCAATAATAGGGGTAGACCGCAGTCAGATGGAAGCCAGTATGTCTGTGGGAATGACCACTTTCCAAGCTATGCGTCGGATAATCCTTCCTCAAGCAACGCGAATTGCGCTTCCCTCACTGATGAATTACTTCATTGATATGATTAAGTCGACTTCGCTGGCCTTTACTTTGGGCGTAGCTGAGATCATGGCTAAAGCGCAAATGGAGGCTTCATCCAGTTTCCGTTTTTTCGAAGCCTTTTTGGCCGTCGCGTTAATTTACTGGGCCGTGGTTGTCATTCTCACCCGAATACAAAACTGGGCAGAGGTCAAACTGAATAAGGCGTATATAAGATGATTAAGCTTACCAATATCCATAAACGCTTTGGTGATTCAAAGGTTCTCAACGGCATTAATCTTGAAATCAACCAAGGTGAAATCATTGTCATTATCGGCTCCAGCGGAACAGGAAAATCAACCCTACTGCGCACAGTTAATTTTTTAGAACAAGCCGACAAAGGTGAAATAACCATAGGTGAAATTAGCGTTGATGCAGAAAAACACTCAAAATTTGAGATACTCAAGCTGCGTCGAAAAACAGGATTTGTTTTCCAAAACTATGCCTTATTCGCCCATATGACAGCAAAGCAAAACATTGCTGAAGGTTTAATTACGGTTCACGGCTGGAAAAAAGCACTCGCCCTAACACACGCACAAAAAATTCTCGATGATATTGGCCTTGGAGATAAAGGAGATAGTTATCCAGCTGCTCTTTCTGGCGGTCAGCAGCAACGTGTAGGCATAGGTCGAGCCATGGCGCTTCAACCAGAACTACTATTGTTTGATGAACCAACTTCAGCTCTGGATCCTGAGTGGGTTGGCGAGGTTCTACAACTTATGAAAGAATTGGCCAACAAGGATCAGACCATGTTGGTAGTCACTCACGAAATGCAATTTGCCCGAGAAGTCGCAGACAGAGTGATCTTTATGGCCGAAGGAAATATTGTAGAACAGGGTATTCCACAGGATATTTTTAATCATCCACAGGATCCTCGACTTAAAAAATTCCTTAGACAAGTTGGCGAAAAATAAAGATCGCCACCGAACAGCGCTTGATCCTTGAGATTTTGCGTACACTCCGTATAATCGCTCAGCCGGAATTTAGCAGTTGCTCAATGATTGACACTTTGTGTGACTGTGATTACAATTCCGCCTCTTTGTTTAGAGGTGTCGGTCTGTCTAATTTGCGTAGCAAGAGACAAAATGGCCAACGCAAGGATAACATTGACCTAAAACTACTGATCAGTAAAGGTAATTATCATGAAACGCACTTTTCAACCTTCAGTTCTAAAGCGCAAGCGTACTCACGGTTTCCGTGCTCGCATGGCAACTAAGAACGGTCGTAAAGTAATCAATGCACGTCGTGCAAAAGGCCGTGCGCGCCTTTCAAAGTAATCATTAGTTTATTTTGAATACGTACGCGTTCAATCGGGAGTTACGTTTGTTAACTCCCGAGCATTACAAAAATGTCTTCCAGCAAGCTCATAGAGCTGGCTCACCTCATTTCACTATCATTGCTCGTAATAACTCTCTTTCTCACCCAAGATTGGGGTTAGCTGTTCCGAAAAAGCAAATTAAAACAGCGCCTGCTCGTAATCGCTTTAAGCGCCTAGCTCGTGAAAGTTTTCGCAATAAACAACATCAGCTTCCTAATAAGGATTTTGTTGTAATTGCTAAAAAAAGTGCTCAGGATCTCAGCAATGATGAAATTTTTAAGTTGTTTGATAAATTATGGCAACGTCTGTCTCGCCCTTCGCGTGGGTAGCTATCGGGTTAGTCCGTCTTTACCAAGGCCTAATAAGTCCACTGATAGGACCGCGTTGTCGTTTCACTCCAACCTGCTCAAGTTACGCTATTGAAGCACTTAAATCTTATGGATTTGTAAAAGGTTGTTGGTTATCGAGCAAACGTCTATTAAAATGCCACCCTTTGAATGCGGGTGGTTTTGACCCAGTACCACCAGTCCAGAAACAAGACAGAGATAAATAACGATGGATTCTCAACGTAATATCCTGTTGATCGCGCTAGCACTGGTTTCTTTCTTGTTGTTTCAACAATGGCAAGTAGCAAAGAATCCAGCACCACAGCCGGTTGAACAGGCACAATCAAGCAGTACAGCACCTGCACCGTCTCTTGCGGATGATTTAGATCCCGCTCCCGCGCAGCAAGCGTCTGCTAAAACGATTACCGTGACAACTGACGTCTTGACTCTGTCGATTGATGCGGTAGGTGGTGATGTAATCACCGCAGACCTAAATCAATACTCAGCTGAACTTAACTCCGCAGACCCATTCGTTCTATTGAAAAATGAAGCGGGTCATCAGTTCATCGCCCAAAGTGGATTAGTCGGACCTCAAGGTATCGATTTGAGCAGTGGCAACCGTCCTGCTTATCAAGTCGCAGCCGACAGTTTCACCCTAGCCGATGGCCAAGATGAGTTACGTATTCCAATGACTTATCAAGCCAATGGACTTGAGTATACAAAGACCTTCATTTTAAAGCGCGGCAGTTATGCAGTTGATGTTGAATATGATGTAGTAAACAACTCAGGCAACAACGCCACTTTTGGTATGTATGCTCACCTGCGTCAAAATTTAATGGATGATGGCGGCAGTATAACCATGCCAACATACCGTGGCGGTGCTTACTCAAGCGAAGAAACACGCTATAAAAAATACAGCTTTGACGATATGCAAGACCGCAATCTATCGGTCAACTTGCCAGATGGTCAAGGTTGGGCTGCTATGATTCAGCACTATTTTGCTACTGCATGGGTCCCTCGCAATGAACCTGGTACCAACCTTTATACTCGTGTAATTGGTAACCTTGGTGATATTGGTGTTCGCATGCCAAACAAAACTATCGCTAACGGTGACTCTGCTCAGTTTAAAGCCACACTTTGGATTGGTCCTAAGCTTCAAGAGCAAATGGCAGAAGTGGCTCCAAATCTAGATTTGGTAGTGGATTACGGCTGGTTATGGTTTATCGCTAAACCACTTCATACTCTGCTTTCTTTCATCCAAGGCTTTGTGGGCAACTGGGGTCTGGCAATTATCTGTCTAACCTTCATTGTACGTGGTGCTATGTACCCACTTACTAAAGCTCAGTACACCTCAATGGCTAAAATGCGTATGCTTCAGCCTAAGCTACAAGCTATGCGTGAGCGTATTGGTGACGATCGCCAGCGTATGAGCCAAGAGATGATGGAGCTGTATAAGAAAGAGAAAGTGAATCCATTGGGTGGCTGTTTACCTCTACTTTTACAAATGCCTATTTTCATCGCTCTGTATTGGGCACTGATGGAATCGGTAGAACTTCGCCACTCTCCATTCTTTGGTTGGATTACTGACTTATCAGCACAAGATCCGTATTACATCTTGCCATTGCTGATGGGCGCTTCTATGTTCATGATTCAAAAGATGAGCCCAACTACAGTCACAGATCCTATGCAACAGAAGATCATGACCTTTATGCCGGTTATGTTTACTTTCTTCTTCCTATTTTTCCCATCAGGCCTAGTGCTGTACTGGCTAGTATCAAATGTTGTGACACTTATCCAACAAACCTTGATATACAAGTCATTGGAAAAGAAAGGCTTGCATAGTAAGTAAGCCATTAATAGAAATACTATCAAAAGGCGACCAAAGGGTCGCCTTTTCGTTTTGAGCTGATTACAATTCAGCTAACAGATATTTGCCATATAGGGCATGCAAAGACTACACAGGCACATTTATGACAACTGATACCATAGTGGCTCAAGCCACCGCTCCTGGTCGTGGGGGCGTAGGCATTATTCGTGTATCCGGTCCTCTTGCGAGTCAAGTCGCGTTAGCAGTTACGGGTAAGCAACTACGGCCTCGATATGCTGAATACCTGCCATTTATCGACCAAGATGGTATTCAGCTTGACCAAGGTATTGCCCTATTTTTCCCGAATCCAAATTCTTTTACAGGGGAAGATGTTCTTGAACTTCAAGGACACGGTGGACCAGTCGTGATGGACATGCTCATCAAGCGTATCTTAAAAATAGAGGGGATCAGAACCGCGCGTCCTGGTGAATTTTCTGAGCGAGCGTTTCTAAATGATAAGCTGGATCTTGCTCAAGCAGAAGCGATCGCCGATTTAATTGATGCCAGTTCAGAGCAAGCAGCAAAGTCTGCGTTAAAATCTCTCCAAGGTGCTTTCTCACAGCGTATTCATGCACTAGTAGAGTCTCTAATCCATCTAAGAATATATGTCGAAGCGGCGATCGATTTTCCTGAAGAGGAAATAGACTTCCTTGCTGATGGCAAAGTATCAACTGATCTACAGGCAATCATAGACAAACTCAATTCAGTTCGAAAAGAGGCCAATCAAGGGGCCATTATGCGCGAAGGCATGAAAGTGGTTATTGCAGGTAGACCAAATGCGGGAAAATCCAGCCTTCTCAATGCGCTATCAGGTAAAGAGTCTGCGATAGTCACAGACATTGCAGGTACTACACGTGATGTTCTTCGTGAGCACATACATATAGATGGTATGCCACTGCATATTATAGACACAGCAGGGTTACGCGATGCCTCTGATGAAGTAGAAAAGATCGGTATTGAAAGAGCTTGGGAAGAGATAGAGCAAGCTGATCGCGTACTTTTCATGGTGGATGGCACAACAACCGATGCCACCGACCCCAAAGAAATATGGCCAGACTTTGTTGATCGCTTAGCGGATAATATCGGCATGACAGTGATCCGCAACAAAGCCGATCAAACCAATGAGGAAATCGGAATTTGTCATGTTAATAATCCGACCTTGATTCGCTTATCTGCTCGAACAGGACAAGGTGTTGAAGCGCTGCGTCATCATCTCAAAGAATGTATGGGCTTTGCCGGTAGTAGCGAAGGTGGTTTTATGGCTCGCCGGCGTCACTTGGAAGCACTTGAACAAGCTGCAACGCACCTTAATATTGGTCAGCAACAACTCGAAGGCTATATGGCAGGAGAGATTCTTGCAGAAGAGCTCAGAATCGCCCAGCAGCACCTTAATGAAATCACAGGCGAATTTAGCTCTGATGATCTTCTTGGACGTATTTTTTCTTCTTTTTGTATTGGGAAATAATTCATCTGTTCAGCACATAAAGAAAGCAATCTTTAGATAAAGGAAACAACATGATCCAAATCATTACAGGCAGTACTTTAGGTGGCGCAGAATATGTTGGTGATCACCTAAACGATCTATTAGTAAAACATGGTTTTGAAACCTGTATCCATAACGAGCCAGTACTCGATGAAATTCCAGCAGAGGGGACTTGGCTTATCATCACCTCCACTCATGGTGCTGGAGATTATCCGGATAATATTCAGCCATTTATTCAAGCGTTACAAGACACCCCACCAAAAATGTCTAATGTAAAATATGCCGTGATCGCGATTGGAGACTCAAGTTATGACACCTTTTGTGGTGCAGGGAAACATGCGCATACTTTACTTGAGGATATAGGAGGCACACCTATTACAGAATGCCTCACCATTGATGTTCTAAGCCATGATGTACCTGAAGATGCCGCAGAAACTTGGTTAACAAAGTACATTAATCAACTATAAAATCGGTGGGAAGTAGCAGCTCTGGCTACTTCCTACCTGAAATATTTTCGCCAAATTCTCAAAAAGTGTTGTGGATAAAATGATAATTATCCGGTGATCAACCTATAGTTATCCCAATAACAACTTAATGATCCTAATTCGCCTGTGTATAACCAGCCATTTTGATCTCAGGAAATCCTTGTTTAGATCAAAGCTAGATCACAAGATTAGATCCACCTAAGATCCATGATCTTGTTGATCAAAATTCACTTATCCACAGAAAACTGCGATCCTAATAATAGATCCAATAAAAGATCATATATAAGATCATATAAGATTAAACTTTGTCAGTGGCTTAGATTAAAAACATCAAAAGCGATTTTCTATCTCAGCGAAAGCAGGTAGAATAACGCTCCTTTTAGTTGCCTATATCTCTTTTGAATACCAGAGGTCAGTACATGTTGTACCATGAAAGTTTTGATGTCATCGTTGTTGGTGGTGGACATGCAGGAACCGAAGCGGCTCTTGCCTCTGCTCGTACAGGACAAAAAACCTTATTGTTGACTCATAACATCGATACTTTAGGTCAAATGTCCTGCAATCCTGCAATCGGCGGGATTGGTAAAGGACATTTAGTTAAAGAAGTAGATGCTATGGGCGGTCTGATGGCAAAAGCGATTGACCATGCAGGTATTCAATTTAGAACTCTCAATGCATCTAAAGGACCAGCGGTAAGGGCAACACGCGCTCAGGCCGATAGAGCTTTGTACAAAGCTTATGTTCGTGAAGCATTAGAAAATGAGCCAAATCTCACCTTATTTCAACAATCAGTCGATGATTTAATTGTTGAGCAAGATCGCGCTGTCGGGGTTGTCACCCAAATGGGGCTCAAATTTAAAGCTCAAGCGATTGTACTTACAGTTGGAACTTTTCTCGGTGGTAAGCTTCACATTGGTATGGAAAGTTCATCAGGAGGTCGTGCAGGCGATCCTCCTTCAATTGCTCTTTCAGATCGATTGCGTGAGCTCCCATTTAGAGTTGATCGACTTAAAACGGGAACCCCGCCAAGAATTGATGCCAGAAGTGTAGATTTCTCCGATCTTCAGGTTCAACATGGTGATGATCCCACTCCTATATTTTCATTCATGGGTCAAAGATCTCAGCATCCTAGGCAAATACCATGCTTCATTACTCACACTAATGATCAAACTCATGAGATCATTAGAAACAATCTCGATCGCAGTCCAATGTACTCTGGAGTTATTGAAGGAATTGGCCCGCGTTATTGCCCATCAATTGAAGATAAGGTAATGCGTTTTGCTGATAAGAATAGTCACCAGATCTTCATTGAGCCTGAGGGGCTAACAACGCATGAGCTTTATCCTAATGGTATTTCCACCAGTCTACCTTTCGATGTTCAGGTCGAAATTGTAAGATCCATGAAAGGGTTTGAAAATGCGCATATTGTTCGACCTGGTTATGCAATCGAATATGACTTTTTTGATCCTAGAGACCTGAAACAAACCTATGAAACTAAATTTATTCAGGGTTTATTTTTTGCTGGTCAAATCAATGGTACAACAGGTTATGAAGAAGCTGCGGCGCAAGGATTGGTTGCAGGGCTTAATGCCAGCCTATATAGCCAAGAAAAAGAAGGTTGGAGTCCACGAAGAGATCAAGCTTATATGGGTGTTTTGATCGATGATCTCTCTACCATGGGGACAAAGGAACCTTACCGTATGTTTACTTCTCGCGCCGAATATCGGCTGCTCCTAAGGGAAGATAATGCTGATTTACGTTTGACAGAAAAAGCGCGTGAGCTTGGTCTGGTAGATAATACTCGCTGGGCACGATTCAATCAGAAATTAGACAACATAGCGAAGGAAAGACAAAGACTTCAAGATGTGTGGATGAACCCAAAGTCTGCAGGTGTTGATGATCTCAATCTGTTGCTCAAAACACCAATGATCCGTGAGGCGAGTGGCGAAGATTTGTTACGTCGACCTGAAATGACGTATCAAAAGTTGACTCAACTTGATGCTTTTAGCCCAGCGATGGATGATACCCAGGCTGCAGAGCAAGTTGAAATACAAGTTAAGTACGAAGGCTATATCAAACGTCAACAAGATGAGATTGAGAAATCACTTCGTCATGAGAACACTTTACTACCAGCTGATCTCGATTATTCGAACATTAAGGGCTTATCCAACGAAGTGGTGGTAAAATTGAGTGATTCGAGACCAGAATCTATTGGTATTGCATCTCGTATCTCTGGAATAACACCAGCAGCAATATCAATCTTGCTTGTTCATTTAAAAAAACAAGGCATGCTGCGCAAAGGCGGTGAAGCATAATGAGCCAATTACGTCTACAGTTGGATTCTTTGATCGCCCAAACTACACTTGAAGTATCTGATAAACAACGCCAACAGCTTGTTGGTTATGTTGAAATGCTACACAAGTGGAATAAAGCGTATAATCTCACTTCCGTTCGTGAGCCAAGTGATATGCTCGTCAAACATATTTTAGATAGCATAGTGGTTGGTGAGTATTTAGAAGGCGAACGCTTTATTGATGTAGGAACAGGCCCAGGATTGCCAGGTATACCGCTGGCGATCATGCATCCAACAAAAGAGTTTTATTTACTTGATAGCTTGGGCAAGCGTATTCGTTTTATTAAACAAGTTTTACATGAGTTACAGATTGAAAATGTCACTCCAGTTCAGAGCCGAGTTGAGCAGTTCCAGCCTGACGATAAGTTTGATGGTGTGTTGAGCCGAGCATTCGCATCCATGGTTGATATGGTTGAATGGTGCCATCATCTTCCTAAACAAGGAGTTGGACGTTTCTTTGCATTAAAGGGACAACTACCACAGGATGAGATTACACAGTTACCAAGTTGGTGTTCTGTGATGGACATCAAAGCTTTGACTGTTCCTCAATTGGAAGGTGAGCGTCATCTAGTAATCTTATCCCGCAAGGAATAAAAGCGAGGTTCGTCGTGGGAAAAATCGTAGCAATTGCAAACCAGAAAGGTGGTGTTGGTAAAACAACGACCTGCATTAACTTAGCCGCGTCTATGGCGGCGACAAAGCGCAAGGTGTTGGTTATTGACCTCGATCCCCAAGGCAATGCCACTATGGCCAGTGGTGTAGATAAATACCAAGTTGATGCGACCGCTTACGAATTGTTGGTCGAAGAAATGGCCTTTGACGATGTCGTTTGTCGTAAGACATCGGGTAACTATGATCTCATTGCTGCAAATGGTGATGTGACTGCTGCAGAGATCAAATTAATGGAAGTCTTTGCTCGAGAAGTCCGTTTAAAGCACGCGCTTGCTGGCGTGCGAGATCATTATGACTTTATTTTTATTGATTGCCCCCCTTCGCTTAATCTTCTTACCGTTAATGCGATGGCTGCTGCTGATTCTGTATTGGTACCTATGCAGTGTGAGTATTTTGCTTTAGAGGGGTTGACGGCTTTGATGGATACCATCAGTAAGCTTGCCGCTGTCGTTAATGATAAACTCAAAATAGAGGGTCTTTTACGTACCATGTATGACCCTCGTAACCGTCTATCCAATGAAGTTTCGGATCAGTTGAAAAAGCATTTCGGTAATAAAGTCTATCGGACGGTTATTCCGCGTAATGTCCGTCTGGCTGAAGCGCCTAGCCATGGCAAACCAGCTATGTACTACGACAAGTATTCTGCAGGTGCTAAAGCTTATCTTGCTCTGGCCGGAGAGATGCTTCGCCGTGATGAAGTTCCTGCATAACTCAACCAAAGGAATTGTGTTTCATGTCTAAACGTGGCTTAGGTAAGGGGCTAGATGCTCTGCTTTCAACAAGTTCTCTTGCGCGTGAGAAACAGCAAAGTGCAATACACAGTCAGGAGTTGTCTTCTGAGGGAGATTTCACTGAAATTAATATTAATTATCTCAAGCCAGGTATGTACCAACCGCGCACAGATATGGAACCAGAAGCGCTTGAAGAGTTGGCGGCATCAATAGAATCTCAAGGCATAATACAGCCTATTGTTGTTCGTCAGGTCGAGAATGATAAGTATGAGATAATTGCTGGTGAAAGGCGTTGGCGCGCGGCGCGCAAAGCCGGTTTAAAAGAAGTACCTTGCGTGATCAAAAATGTTGATGATCGCGCGGCGATCGCTATGGCTTTGATCGAGAATATCCAGCGAGAAGATCTTAATGTGATCGAAGAAGCTGTGGCGTTAGATCGTCTCCAAGAAGAGTTTTCTCTGACTCATCAGCAAGTCGCTGAAGTCATCGGTAAGTCGCGAACAACAGTAACCAACTTGCTCAGACTCAACCAGTTAGAGATGGATGTTAAGTATCTCTTGTCCGAAAGGTTGCTCGAAATGGGCCATGCTCGCGCTTTACTTGCTCTTGAGGGTGAACAGCAAGTTGATGTGGCAGAGCTTGTGGCTAAAAAGCGCATGACGGTTCGTCAGACAGAGCAGCTAGTGAAAAAATGCCTTCAGCCACAATCTGAAGAGAAAAATCAGCCGCAAGACACTGAAGCACAACAAATGTCACAGAAATTAAGTCAAATGTTGGATGCTAAGGTTGCAATTGTAAAAGCCAAAAATGGAACATCCAAGGTAACTATTAGTCTAGATGAACCTCACAAATTAGAGCATCTTATTGCCAAGCTAGCAGGCTAGATGAGATAATCGCTCCCAATCAATTATGTAAAAAACGATTTTTTGTGCGAAAGTTGTCGGTTTGTAAACAAAATTGTAACTTTTTGCGGTGTTTTAATTGCATTCAATAAGACTCACCGTATAATTTTCGCCAATTTCCCAGCATGAGGTAGTAAGGCTGTGGATTTTACTCGAGGTACGAATACATGGTAGCGGCGTTAGCTAGACCAGGGCGAGAGCTTGCAAAGCGATTGTTAATGATCCAGTTAAGCGCGGTTACACTTACGGCAGTGGTAATGGCACTGGCTGTGAATGTTAAATGGGGACTTTCTGCACTGATTGGCGGCGGCATTTTTGTCGTGGCTAATGCGGTGTTTGCTTTATTTGTGTTTATGTATGGAGGAGCTCGTGCTGCAAAGCGCATAGCGAACTCTTTCTACGCAGGTGAAGCACTGAAAATCCTGATCACGGTTGCGCTTTTTTCCATTGCTTACATGTATATACAGGTGGAACTTGTTCCCCTTAAGCTAACCTATTTGCTGGCACTAGGTATTAATATCTGTGCGCCAGTGCTATTCATTAACAACAAAAAAATAGGATGAGTTATGGCTGCGCCAGGTGAAGCGCTAACTTCGTCCGGATACATTTCCCACCACCTTGCAAACCTTTCTACTTATAAGTTAGGTCTTGTAGCGGAGGAGGCAAGTTTCTGGAACGTACATATCGATAGCCTGTTTTTTTCTTGGTTTACTGGTTTAATTTTCCTTGGAATTTTTTACAAAGTAGCAAAGAGAACAACAGCGGGTGTACCAGGTAAGCTTCAGTGTGCTGTAGAAATGATCGTTGAATTTGTCGCAGAAAACGTCAAAGACACGTTCCATGGACGCAACCCACTGATCGCACCTTTAGCACTGACTATCTTTTGTTGGGTATTTTTAATGAACGTGATGGACCTAGTGCCTATCGACTTCTTACCTTACCCAGCACAACATTGGCTTGGTATTCCTTATCTTAAGGTTGTACCGTCAGCTGATGTTAATATCACCATGGCTATGGCTCTAGGCGTGTTTGCTCTGATGATTTATTACAGCATCAAAGTGAAAGGTCTAGGTGGATTCGCTAAAGAATTAGCATTGCATCCATTTAATCACCCCTTGATGATTCCGTTTAACCTGCTAATCGAAGTGGTTTCGCTACTGGCAAAACCTCTCTCACTTGGTATGCGTCTTTTCGGTAACATGTTCGCGGGTGAGGTTGTATTCATTCTTTGTGCGGCAATGCTGCCATGGTATTTACAATGGATGGGTTCACTACCGTGGGCAATCTTCCATGTATTGGTTATTACGATTCAAGCCTTCGTGTTTATGATGTTGACAATTGTTTACCTGTCAATGGCACATGAAGACAGCGATCATTAATTTTTTTAAAAGCTTTTATTTGGGCAACTAGCCAAAAAACTATAAATTGGAGATAGTAATGGAAACTTTACTGAGCTTTTCTGCAATCGCCGTAGGTCTTATCGTCGGTCTTGCTTCTCTTGGTACAGCGATTGGTTTCGCACTTCTAGGTGGCAAATTCCTTGAAGGTGCAGCGCGTCAACCAGAAATGGCTCCTATGCTACAAGTTAAGATGTTCATCATCGCAGGTCTACTTGATGCGGTTCCAATGATCGGTATCGTTATCGCACTTCTATTCACGTTCGCTAACCCGTTCGTTGGTCAGCTAGGTTAATCTCGTTTAAGGTCGACAAGCCTAGCTTGTTATTGATTAACACTAAGTCCGAATAGAAGGGGTAGCTGTTGTGAACATAAACGCAACTCTGCTGGGTCAAGCAATCTCGTTTGCACTATTTGTATGGTTCTGCATGAAGTATGTATGGCCACCATTGATGCAAGCGATCGAAGAACGTCAGAAAAAAATCGCTGACGGTCTGCAAGCAGCTGAACGTGCTGCTAAAGATCTAGACCTAGCACAAGCAAACGCTTCTGATCAGTTGAAAGAAGCGAAGCGCACAGCAACTGAGATCATCGAGCAAGCGAATAAGCGTAAAGCTCAAATTTTAGATGAAGCTCGTGAAGATGCTCAGACAGAACGTCAGAAAATTCTTTCGCAAGCAGAAGCTGAACTTGAAGCTGAACGTAACCGTGCACGCGATGAGCTGCGCAAACAAGTTGCAACTCTGGCTGTAGCTGGTGCTGAGAAAATCATTGAACGCTCTATTGATAAAGAAGCGCACAAAGATATTCTCGACAACATTACTGCAAAACTTTAAGTCTGGGGGCGCTTATGTCTGATTTGACTACTATCGCACGCCCCTATGCTAAAGCAGCATTTGACTTTGCCGTAGAAAAGAACGCATTGGACCAATGGGGTCAAATGCTATCTTTCGCTGCGGAAGTTGCTAGAAACGAGCAAATCCATGAACTCTTAACCGGGTCTATGTCAGCAGATAAGCTGGCTGAGGTATTTGTAGCTGTTTGTGGCGACCAAGTTGATGTTCATGGTCAGAACCTTTTGAAGGTGATGGCGGAGAATGGTCGTTTGGCGACCCTTCCTGATGTTTGTGAGCAGTTTTTAGCGCTTAAAAAAGAGCGTGAGAAAGAAATTGACGTTGAAGTTATTTCAGCATCAGAGCTTTCGCAGGAACAGTGCGCAAATATCAGCAGCAAACTTGAGCAGCGTTTAGAGCGCAAAGTTAAGCTGAATTGCAGTATAGATGAGGCCCTACTTGGTGGGGTGATTATTCGAGCCGGAGACTTAGTCATCGATGATTCAGCACGTGGTCGTCTGAATCGCCTAAGCGATGCATTGCAGTCTTAATGGGGATTGGAGCATGCAACTTAATTCCACGGAAATTAGCGATCTAATTAAACAACGTATCGAATCTTTCGACGTTGTTAGTGAAGCTCGCAATGAAGGTACTATCGTATCGGTAAGCGATGGTATCATCCGCATTCACGGCTTAGCTGACGTGATGCAAGGTGAAATGATTGAATTACCGGGTGGCCGTTATGCCCTTGCACTTAACCTTGAGCGTGACTCGGTTGGTGCGGTTGTAATGGGTCCTTATGCCGACTTAAAAGAAGGCATGAAAGTTACAGGTACAGGTCGTATTCTTGAAGTTCCTGTTGGTCCAGAACTTTTAGGTCGCGTAGTGAATACACTAGGTGAGCCTATTGATGGTAAAGGTCCAATTGAAGCCAAGTTATCTTCACCTGTAGAAGTGATTGCACCTGGTGTAATCGACCGTCAGTCGGTTGATCAACCAGTTCAAACTGGTTACAAATCAGTTGACTCAATGATCCCAATCGGTCGTGGTCAGCGTGAGCTTGTGATCGGTGACCGTCAGACAGGTAAAACTGCTCTAGCGATCGATGCAATCATCAACCAGAAAGATTCTGGTATTTACTCAATCTACGTAGCAATTGGTCAGAAAGCCTCGACGATTGCTAACGTTGTTCGCAAATTGGAAGAGCATGGTGCGCTAGCAAACACTATCGTGGTTGTGGCATCAGCTTCTGAATCTGCTGCGCTACAATATCTAGCGCCTTATTCAGGTTGTGCGATGGGTGAATACTTCCGCGATCGCGGTGAAGACGCATTGATTGTTTATGATGATCTATCAAAGCAAGCGGTGGCTTACCGTCAGATCTCTCTACTACTAAAACGTCCACCAGGCCGTGAAGCATTCCCAGGGGATGTATTCTACCTTCACTCTCGTCTACTAGAGCGTGCTGCTCGAGTAAATGCAGACTACGTAGAAAAATTCACTAACGGTGAAGTGAAAGGTAAAACTGGTTCATTGACCGCTCTGCCTATCATTGAAACTCAAGCCGGTGACGTTTCAGCATTCGTACCGACTAACGTAATCTCGATTACCGATGGTCAGATCTTCCTACAAACTGAGCTATTCAATGCGGGCGTACGTCCAGCGGTTGATCCAGGTATCTCAGTATCTCGTGTAGGTGGTTCTGCTCAGACGAAAATCATTAAGAAGCTATCAGGTGGTATCCGTACTGCACTGGCTCAGTACCGTGAACTTGCAGCGTTCGCTCAGTTCTCGTCTGATCTTGATGAAGCAACGAAGAAGCAGTTAGACCATGGTCAGAAAGTTACAGAGCTAATGAAGCAAAAACAATATGCTCCAATGTCTGTATTTGACCAAGCGCTGGTAATCTTCGCTGCAGAGCGCGGCTATTTAGAAGATGTTGAACTCAACAAACTGCTAGATTTCGAAGCGGCTCTACTATCGTATGCTCGCGGTCAACACGCTGAATTTGCGTCTGAGATCGACAAGACGGGTGCTTTTAACAATGATGTCGAAGCTCAGCTTAAGAAGCTAGTGGATGATTTCAAAGCAACCCAAACTTGGTAATAGGTCGGTGGCATTGATTGCCACCAACTAATGGAGAGTAACGATGGCCGGCGCAAAAGAGATACGTAATAAAATCGGTAGTGTTAAAAGCACTCAGAAAATTACGAAAGCGATGGAAATGGTAGCAGCTTCAAAAATGCGTCGTTCACAAGACGCTATGGAAGCTTCTCGTCCATACGCTGAAACAATGCGTAAAGTGATCGGTCACGTGGCGAACGCAAATCTAGAGTATCGTCATCCGTACTTAGAAGAGCGTGAAGCGAAACGAGTTGGTTACATCATCGTTTCTACAGACCGTGGCTTGTGTGGTGGTTTGAATATTAACGTGTTCAAGAAAGCAATCACAGACATGCAAGCTTGGAAAGAAAAAGGTGCTGAGGTTGAACTTGCAGTTGTCGGTTCAAAAGCAACCGCTTTTTTCAACAATAGTGGTGCTAAAGTCGCCGCGCAGGTTTCTGGTCTTGGCGATAGCCCGAGCCTAGAAGACCTAATTGGTTCTGTAAGCGTAATGCTAAAGAAATACGATGAAGGTGAACTGGACCGTCTGTATGTAGTGTTCAACAAGTTTATTAACACTATGGTTCAGCAACCAACGATCGATCAATTGCTACCTTTGCCTAAATCAGACAGCGAAGAAATGCAGCGTGATCATTCATGGGACTACATCTATGAGCCTGAGCCACAACCTCTACTGGATGCACTATTGGTGCGTTACGTAGAGTCTCAGGTCTACCAAGGTGTGGTAGAGAACCTTGCTTGTGAGCAAGCGGCTCGTATGATTGCGATGAAAGCTGCAACTGACAATGCGACCAACTTGATTGAAGATCTTGAACTTGTGTATAACAAAGCCCGTCAGGCTGCGATTACTCAAGAACTGTCTGAAATTGTTGGTGGTGCTGCTGCGGTGTAAGCATAGGTAAAACGAAATAGTTTAGAGGATTAACGATGGCTACAGGTAAGATCGTACAGATCATCGGTGCGGTAGTCGACGTAGAGTTCCCACAGAGCGAAGTACCTAGTGTATATGACGCTCTAAACGTAACGGACTCAAAAGAGCGTTTAGTTCTTGAAGTTCAGCAACAGCTAGGCGGTGGCGTAGTTCGTTGTATCGTGATGGGTAGCTCTGATGGTTTACGTCGTGGAGTAGAAGTAGTAAATACTGGTGCTCCAATTTCAGTACCAGTTGGTACTAAGACCCTAGGTCGTATCATGAACGTTCTAGGTGACGCAATTGACGAGCGTGGTGAAATCGGTGCAGAAGAGACTTACTCTATCCACCGTGAAGCACCAAGCTACGAAGAGCAATCAAATGAAACTGCTCTACTAGAGACTGGCGTTAAAGTAATCGACCTAGTTTGTCCATTCGCTAAGGGTGGTAAGATTGGTCTATTCGGTGGTGCTGGTGTTGGTAAGACCGTTAACATGATGGAACTTATCAACAACATCGCACTTCAGCATTCTGGTCTATCAGTATTTGCAGGTGTTGGTGAGCGTACTCGTGAGGGTAACGATTTCTACTTTGAGATGCAGGAAGCGGGCGTTGTAAACGTTGAGAAACCTGAAGAGTCTAAAGTAGCAATGGTTTACGGGCAGATGAACGAGCCACCGGGTAACCGTCTACGTGTTGCTTTGACTGGTCTAACAATGGCTGAGCGTTTTCGTGACGAAGGCCGTGACGTTCTACTGTTCGTTGATAACATCTATCGTTATACACTAGCAGGTACTGAGGTATCAGCCCTTCTAGGTCGTATGCCTTCAGCGGTAGGTTATCAGCCTACTCTAGCTGAAGAAATGGGTGTTCTACAGGAGCGTATCACGTCAACTAAGCAAGGTTCTATCACGTCTGTACAGGCGGTATACGTACCTGCGGATGACTTGACTGACCCGTCCCCAGCTACTACGTTCGCGCACTTGGATGCAACGGTTGTACTTAACCGTAACATCGCTGCTATGGGTCTATACCCAGCGATCGACCCACTAGATTCGACATCTCGTCAGCTTGACCCTCTCGTTGTAGGTCAAGAGCACTATGATATCGCTCGTGGTGTTCAGTCTACACTACAGCGTTATAAAGAGCTGAAAGATATCATTGCGATTCTAGGTATGGACGAGCTGTCTGAAGAAGATAAGCAAGTAGTATCTCGTGCACGTAAGATTGAGCGTTTCCTAACTCAGCCTTACCATGTAGCGGAAGTATTCACTGGTGACCCTGGCATCTACGTACCTCTTAAAGAGACTCTACGTGGCTTCAAAGGTCTACTAGCTGGTGATTACGATGACGTTCCAGAGCAAGCGTTTATGTACTGTGGTGCAATTGACGATGCTATCGAGAATGCGAAGAAGCTATAAGGCTAACTAGGAGGCGATATGGCACCAATAACCTTTCACTTAGACGTTGTCAGCGCAGAAAAGAAAATCTTTTCTGGTCGTGTTGAAACGTTCCAGGTGACCGGTAGCGAAGGTGAGCTAGGGATTTTCCATGGCCACACTCCGTTACTGACCGCTATCAAGCCTGGTATGGTGCGTATTGTGAAACAGCACGGCCACGAGGAAATTATTTATGTTTCCGGTGGTATGATAGAAGTTCAGCCAGGTACAGCGACTGTATTGGCAGACACGGCTATCCGTGGTGAAGAGCTAGACGCAGCGAAGGCAGAAGAAGCCAAACGCCGTGCTGAGGAGAGTATCCAAAATCAGCATGGTGATATGGACTTTGCTCAAGCGGCCAGTGAGCTGGCAAAAGCCATTGCTCAGCTACGTGTTATCGAGCTGACAAAGAAACGCCGTTAAAAATTTTAAGGTGTTTCAAAAATGATAAAGGCGGTCGTTTGACCGCTTTTTTTCTATTTTAAAGTAAATTTTTTCTGCAATGATTAACTAATTATCCGTTAATGTCTACAATACATCTCAGTTTTACAACACCAATTGAAGGTCTTTTGAATGAAATTTAGCGCGGTGATCCTCGCAGCGGGTAAAGGTACTCGCATGTACTCTAACAAACCCAAAGTGCTGCATACTCTAGCGGGTAAGCCTATGGTTAAGCATGTTATTGATACATGTAAAGGTATAGGAGCGCAGAATGTCCACTTAGTTTATGGTCATGGTGGCGATCAGATGCAGACAGTACTCTCGAAAGAGTCTGTCAATTGGGTGTTGCAGGCAGAGCAGCTGGGTACAGGGCATGCAGTGGACCAAGCATCGCCTCAGTTTGAAGACGATGAAAAAGTGTTAATTCTCTACGGTGATGTCCCCTTGATCTCTGAAGAGACTCTAGCAAGCTTGCTTGATGCGCAGCCAACGGGCGGAATCGCATTGCTTACTGTGGTTTTGGATAACCCTACGGGCTATGGTCGCATTGTGCGTAAAAATGGCCCAGTAGTGGCAATTGTCGAGCAAAAAGATGCGACTGAAGAGCAGAAACTTATCAAAGAGATAAACACTGGTGTGATGGTCGCTACGGGAAGAGATCTCAAACGCTGGCTATCTGGGCTAAGTAATGATAATGCTCAAGGTGAATATTATCTGACTGATGTGATTGCAGCTGCCCACAGTGAAGGGCGAGCGGTAGAGGCGGTTCACCCTGTAAGTGCTATCGAGGTTGAAGGCGTCAATGATAGAGCGCAGCTTGCTCGTCTAGAGCGTGCTTTTCAGCAGGCGCAGGCACAAAAGTTACTTGAGCAGGGCGTTATGCTGCGCGATCCTGCTCGCTTTGATCTTCGCGGGGAATTGCAATGTGGTATGGACTGCGAAATAGACACTAATGTGATTATTGAGGGCAAAGTTACTCTTGGTGACAATGTTTTCATCGGCACGGGTAGTGTACTTAAAGACTGTGAGATTGATGACAATACCCTAGTTCGCCCATACAGTGTTATCGAGGGTGCAACTGTTGGTGAAGATTGTACAGTTGGTCCATTTACACGTCTTAGACCAGGTGCTGAGATGCGCAATGACTCTCATGTTGGTAACTTTGTTGAAGTGAAAAACACCTTAGTTGGAGAGGGCTCTAAAGCCAATCATCTCACCTATCTGGGGGATGCTGAGATTGGTAAACGTACCAATATTGGTGCAGGAACGATTACCTGTAACTATGATGGAGTGAATAAATTTAAGACCATCATAGGTAATGATGTCTTCATTGGCTCAGACACTCAGCTAGTGGCACCAGTTTCGGTTGCTGATGGAGCGACACTTGGTGCGGGCACGACTCTTACCAAGGATGTCGAAGAAGGTGAGTTAGTGATCACTCGCGTCAAAGAGCGAGTGATACAGAACTGGCAGAGGCCAACGAAAAAATAACAGACTTGAGCGCCGCAATTAGCGGCGTTTTTTGTTTATTTTTCTGTAACGGCAGAGGCGTTATCCATCTCTATTCCAGTATCTTTGCTTCGGGCTGATAGCCAGTAGCCAACCCATAATCCCACCATACAGATTAGGATTGCGATTCCTGTTACTGTTTGTGCTTGGCTTGCCATTGCAGCCACTAACGCGCTAGAAAGGCTGCTGATGCAAATTTGTAAGCTATTTTGCAGGCCTGCTGCGGTCGCTGGGCTTTGTTTGGCACTTGCGAGCGCTCTATTGACCACTATGGGATATAGGGCACCGTTGGCGATAGCGATTAAGCAAAAAGGCGCTAGAATAGGCCAGATTGAAGACAGCTGCCATTGTGATGTTGCAAATATCATGACTGAGGCTAGGCTAAACAGTCCGATGAGTATTCTAAGGACGTGTTCATCACCATATTTGGCCACGCATTTTTTACCGATATATCCGCCCGCCATAAAAGCGATTGTTTGGGGAATGAAGCTTAAGCCTATATCTCTGGCATCATAGCCTAGCTGAGCCATAATTTCTGGCATGCCAGTAAGGTAGGCAAAAAAGGCGGCAGAAGCGGTCGCGAATATGGTGACATTGCCTATGTAGGTTTTCGAGGTGAGCAGAGCTTTTATATCGGCTCCAACTGTGGATTTTTTCTCTTGCTGCTCTGGGTTATCTTGCGCCATAGTGGCTGTGATTAAGACTAATCCGACTATGGTTAAGGTTATAAAAATACTCTGCCATCCCCAAAAGTCAGAGAGTAGAACGCCTAGCTGAGGCGCCAGTGCAGGTGAGAGAGCAACTAAGGGCATTATAGTGGCAAAGATTTGCTGGCTTTGGCTTGCGTGGCGTTTAATGACCATGGCTTGCCAAATCACCGCTGGAGCGCATACGCCAATCGCTTGAATAAAACGCAAAGTGAGGAGTTGCCAGACTTGATCGCTAAATGCCAAACCTAAAGATGCGAGTGTAAATAAACCTAATCCCGCAGCTAGGGTATTTCTGTGGCCAAATTTATCAGAGGCGAGCCCCCAAGATAGCTGGCCAACCGCCATTCCAACTAAAAATACCGTTAGGGACAAAGCGATTTGCTCTGGGCCTGTGGCGAAATCACTTTCCATTGCTTTGAATGCTGGCAGGTACATATCTGTCGCAATAAACCCGAGCATCGAAAGAGAAGCAAGGTAGAGAAGTTGTATCTTTGAGATGTTCATTTTATATCCATTCAAAAAAATTCATTTGAAAATATTGTCCATTTCCAACGCTAATATTGGTCTTTAGATTATATTTTTGGTAAACCTAGCTTATAAGCGTTGTTTTTTATGGTTATCAATCAAAAAATTTGAAGGGAAGTGATGAGTGCTTTTTCTCAGGTATCTTTAGAGCTAATAGAGACGGTTGCTCGGCTTGGAAGTTTTACTTCTGCTGCTGAAGTTTTACATAAAGTCCCGTCTGCAATTAGTTATAGCGTTCGTCAGGTTGAGCGAGATCTTGGTGTGGTTTTGTTTCGCCGCTTACCTAGGAAGGTGGAGCTCACCATTGCTGGAGAAGTATTTGTTGAGCAAGCAAGAGCTATGCTAAGGCAAATGGAGGAGGTGAAAGCTCAAACTAAGAGAGCCGCTCATGGCTGGCAAAAAACGCTCAAGCTAACGCTTGATAATGTGGTCAAATTGGATCGCTTAAAGCCACTGGTTGAAGATTTCTACAAAACTTTTCCGCATGCTGAACTGCAGATTAACATGGAAGTGTTTAACGGCTCTTGGGAGGCCATATCACAAGAAAGGGCGGATATTGTGATTGGTGCAACTTCAGCTATTCCTGTTGGAGGAGATTTTGAAGTAAGAGATATGGGTGTTTTGGATTGGACGTTTGTTGCAGCCCCGGAACACCCGTGCGCAAAGGCTAAGGTGCTAGCCGAAGAATTTGTCAGTCAATTTCCAGCCATTTGTTTAGATGATACCTCTACCGTCTTACCCAAACGCCACTCTGGCCATTATCCTTATCAACGTCGACTACTTTTACCCAATTGGCATACTGCAATCGAGTGTTTAAAAAATGGTGTGGGCGTGGGATATATGCCACGTCACCTGGCTATGCCATTAGTTAAAAATGGTTCTTTGAAAGAGAAGATTTTGCCTGATCAACAGCCTGTGAGTCGATGTTGCTTGGTGTGGCGTAAGGACGATAACCATAAACTAATTCAATGGATGATCGATTATCTGGGGGATAGTGAGCGCCTTCATAAAGACTGGCTGGGGGATAACTAACTGTGCACATTTAAGGCCAGCGTAGTGCCGGCCTTAATTTTATTGTGTTTAAGGACGCTCAAATACGGTCGCAATGCCTTGGCCAAGGCCAATACACATAGTGGCTAGGCCGTATTTTGCATTCTTATCTTCCATAAGATTGATGAGTGTGGTCGAAATACGAGAACCTGAGCAACCGAGTGGATGACCAAGCGCGATCGCACCACCGTTGAGGTTTACTTTTTCATCCATGACATCAATTAAGCCTAGGTCTTTTGCACATGGGAGCGATTGCGCCGCAAAGGCTTCATTTAGCTCCACAACGTCCATATCTTCTATTGATAAACCCGCACGTTTCAAAGCTTTCTGAGTTGCGGGAACAGGGCCATACCCCATAATGGATGGGTCGCATCCCGCCACTGCCATGCCCTTAATTTTGGCTCGGATCTTAAGGCCTAGTTGTGTGGCTTTCTCTTCACTCATGATCAGCATTGCCGATGCACCATCAGATAGAGCGGATGAGCTGCCAGCGGTCACTGTACCATTGGCTGGATCAAACACTGGACGAAGTTGTGAAAGACCTTCGACAGAGGTTTCTGGACGTATGACTTCATCATTCTCAAGAGTGAAAAGCGTTCCGTCAGGAGCGTGCCCTTCTGTGGGCAATATTTCGTTTTTGAAGCGCCCTTCGACAGTTGCAGCATGTGCACGTGCATGAGAACGGGCTGCAAACTCGTCTTGCTGCTCACGGCTAATATTGTGTATTTTTCCCAACATTTCAGCTGTGAGTCCCATCATGCCAGCTGCTTTTGCAACATTTTTTGACATGCCAGGATGGAAATCAACGCCGTGAGTCATAGGAACGTGTCCCATGTGCTCAACGCCACCAATCAAACAAATCTCAGCATCACCTGTCATAATGGCGCGCGTAGCATCATGCAGAGCTTGCATAGAAGATCCACATAAGCGATTAACCGTGACTGCACCAATTTCAATAGGCAGCCCAGCGAGCAGAGCTGCATTTCGAGCAACATTGAAACCTTGCTCAAGCGTCTGCTGCACACAGCCCCAGTAGATATCTTCTATGTCTTTAGGGTTAACTTGAGGGTTGCGAGCTAGAATCCCTTTCATTAGATGAGCAGAAAGGTCTTCAGCGCGGGTGTGGCGAAAAGCGCCACCTTTGGAGCGCCCCATGGGTGTACGTAGGCAATCGACTACGACAACACTTTTTGTTTGGTTATTCATACGGGTATCTCCTTAGATAGAACCTTGTTGCTGATTGCCATAAAAGGTTTCACCTTTAGCTGCCATATCTATTAGTAGCTGTGGTACTTGGTACATAGCACCTAAACCTGAGTGCTGTTTTGCCATTGCGACAAATTCCACAATGCCAACACTGTCAAGGTAACGGAATACGCCGCCACGGAATGGAGGGAAACCTAATCCGTACACTAGAGCCATATCTGCTTCTTGAGGAGAGGCGATAATATTTTCTTCTAGACATAGGACGACTTCATTGATCATTGGAATCATCATGCGTTGAATGATTTCTTGATCGTCAAAGTCTTTTTTCTCCGCGCACACATCTGAGAGAACGGGCAGAATATCCTCGCTAAAGGTTTTTTTCGGCTTGCCGCGTTTATCAACGCTATAGCTGTAGAATCCATGGCCATTTTTCTGACCATACTTGTTGGCCTCAAATAAAGCATCTATAGCGTCGCGATATGACTTGCCCATACGTTGTGGGAAGCCTTCGGCCATAACCGTTTGTGCGTGGTGAGCAGTATCAATACCTACTACATCAAGCAAATACGCAGGACCCATTGGCCAACCAAACTTACGCTCCATCACTTTGTCAATCTGGGTGAAGTCTGCTCCATCGCGCAGTAGCATGCTAAAACCACCAAAGTAAGGAAACAGCACACGGTTAACGAAGAACCCCGGACAATCATTGACTACGATTGGGGATTTGCCCATTTTAGCCGCGTAGGCCACAACGCGATTGATGGTTTCTTCTGAGGTGTGTTCACCGCGAATAATTTCAACCAATGGCATTCTATGAACAGGGTTAAAGAAATGCATGCCACAGAAATTCTCAGGGCGTTTTAGCGATTTTGCGAGATGATTAATTGGTATGGTTGACGTATTAGATGTGATGACAGTATCTGGGCTGACTTGTTGCTCCACATCACTAAGAACGCTAGCCTTGATTTTTGGATTCTCAACCACAGCTTCGACAATAACATCTGACTCGTCAATACCTGCATAGTGTAGGCTAGGCGTGATGGAAGCTAGAATACCCGCCATCTTAAATCCATCAATTCGACCACGAGAAAGTCGCTTATTGAGCAGTTTAGAGGCCTCTGTCATACCAAGCTCAAGCGATGCCTGTGCAATATCTTTCATTAAGACAGGTACACCTTTTAAAGCCGATTGGTGGGCGATGCCACCTCCCATGATCCCCGCGCCTAACACAGCAGCGCGTCTGGTCTCTTTGCTTGCTGACTTTTCTGCTTTCTTGGCAATGCCCTTAATATATTGATCATTAAGAAACAGTCCGACAAGCGATTTGGCTTCTTCTGACTTGGCAAGCTCAACGAAGTATTTTCTTTCAATATCAAGCGCATCATCTCGAGCGCTTTGTGCCGCTTGCTCAATCGCAACGACCGCTTTCATTGGAGCGGGATAGTGTGGGCCTGCTTTTTGAGCAACAAGTCCTTTAGCCATGGTAAAGCTCATCATAGACTCGAGTTTGCTAAGCGTAAGCGCTGATGTTTTTTGCTTGCGACGTTGCTGCCAGTCTACCTTCTCGTTAATTGCTTGCGATATGGTCGCTAGAGCAGATTCAAATAGAGACTCACTTTCTACAACTGCATCTATTAAACCAATTTTTAGGGCTTCATCGGCTCGACATGCTTTGCCTTGGGTGATGATTTCCATTGCGCTGTCTGCGCCGATCAGGCGAGGAAGACGAACACAGCCACCAAAACCTGGCATTATGCCGAGTTTTGTCTCTGGTAATCCTATGCTTGTCGTTTTGTCACCTATTCTAAAGTCGGTAGCAAGTACACACTCACACCCGCCACCAAGAGCGTGTCCTTTCAATACCGAAAGGGTCGGCACTGGCAAATCTTCCAGTTTGTTAAAGATACTATTTGCAAACTGAAGCCATTTATCCAGTTCGGCTTCTGGCTTGGCAAACAATCCCATAAATTCAGTAATATCGGCACCGACTATAAAGGCATCTTTGTTTGAGGTAAGTAATAGGCCTTTTAGTCCATTATGGCTATATAGTGCATCAAGGGCTTTGTCGATTGATTCGAGGGTCGCTAGGTCTAGTTTATTGACGGAGTTTGGAGAGCAAAAACTTAGCTCAGCGATGCCGTCTTGTAATTCCTTTACCTGTAGGGTTTCGGCTTGGTAAATCATTATCTATCTCCATGACATACAATCTTGAGATTGCGCGTATGTCGGTCTTAAGCCGACATTGATAAATGTCGTACATTTGTTCTGGTTAGACCAGTTTGTTAAGTTTGGACTTAGAGAAAATGAAATTCAATACATTTTTTAAACAAGTGTTTAACACTGTGCGCTGTAACTGATCTTTTTGGCGCTCTTGTTGGGTTGGCATGATAGACTCAAATGTCAGATGTTTATAGCAATAGAGCCATGAATCAAAAGCCATTTCTTATCCCTGAAGAGTTAACTCTTTATCGAGAGGAAATAAAGAAAAGTGTATTTATTACTCACTTAAATCACACGTCATCGGTTGCAGAGGCTAAGGCCTTTATCGAAGAAGTAAAAAGCCAGCATACAGCAGCTAGACATAATTGCTGGGGTTTTGTTGCGGGTCGTCCTGAAGATTCAATGAAATGGGGTTTTAGTGATGATGGAGAGCCCACTGGTACAGCAGGAAAGCCTATTCTTGCGCAGCTTTCAGGATCTGGGGTTGGTGAGATTACCGCTGTGGTGACTCGATACTCTGGAGGGGTAAAGCTTGGAACCGGAGGCTTAGTTCGAGCTTATGGTGGCGGAGTGCAGCAAGCGCTTAAGTTGCTTCAAACAATTGAGAAAAAAATAACCACAAAGCTACTACTAGAGTTAGACTATGGTTTTGTTGCTATTGTTCAAGGTTTACTCATTCAATTTGATGCGCAAGAAGTCGAGGCTGACTATAGTCAACAAGTGAAAATGGTTGTGGACATTGAAATGCGTTATGTCAGTCATTTCACCCAGAGCGTAATCAATAAGAGCGGTGCCAAAGTGATGGTGACCTCTATAAATGGTAAACAATGATAATCAGGAAGTCGGGAGCTTTGCTTCGGTAATCATCAATTCATGCAATTTCGTTCAATTATCCGAATTGTCGGGCTTTTGCTCGCTCTTTTTAGTGTGTCTATGTTGGCTCCTGCACTTGTCGCTTTGATCTATCGCGATGGTGCAGGTGTTTCCTTTGTGACAACTTTCTTTTTCCTATTTATTTGTGGGGCGATATGCTGGTGGCCAAACCGACGTCATAAACATGAACTTAAAGCGCGAGATGGCTTTCTGATAGTCGTTCTTTTTTGGACGGTCATTGGCAGCGCAGGTTCGATTCCTTTTTTACTGGCTGACAACCCCAGTGTGTCAGTGACCGATGCCTTTTTTGAATCTTTCTCCGCTTTAACGACTACTGGGGCGACCGTCATAGTGGGCCTTGATGAGCTGCCCAAAGCCATTTTGTTTTACCGTCAATTTTTACAATGGTTTGGCGGGATGGGAATCATAGTTTTAGCCGTCGCTATTCTTCCTGTACTCGGAATTGGAGGGATGCAGCTCTATCGTGCTGAAATCCCCGGGCCAGTCAAAGACAGCAAAATGACCCCACGTATTGCTGAAACGGCCAAGGCACTATGGTATATCTATTTAAGTCTGACTATTGCTTGTGCATTTGCATTTTGGTTAGCAGGGATGACACCTTTTGATGCGATTGGGCATAGTTTTTCTACCATAGCTATTGGTGGCTTCTCTACTCATGATACCAGCATGGGCTACTTTGATAGTTATGCTATTAATATGATTACCGTGGTTTTTTTGCTTATATCTGCGTGTAATTATTCTCTGCATTTTGCCGCTTTCGCCTCAGGTGGAGTACATCCGAAATATTACTGGAAGGATCCTGAATTTCGAGCGTTTATTTTTACTCAAACCTTGCTCTTTTTTGTGTGCTTTCTGGTTTTGCTTAATCACCATTCTTACAATTCTGTTTACGATGCATTTGACCAAGCGTTGTTTCAAACCGTTTCTATTTCGACTACCGCTGGTTTTACTACAACGGGCTTTGCTGATTGGCCGCTGTTTTTGCCTGTGTTGCTGCTGTTTTCTTCGTTTATCGGTGGGTGCGCTGGATCAACAGGTGGAGGAATGAAGGTGATTCGTGTGTTACTGCTGACATTGCAAGGAGCTCGCGAGTTGAAACGCCTTGTCCACCCCCGTGCGGTTTATACGATTAAGGTTGGCGGTACCGCACTCTCTCAGCGAGTTGTTGATGCAGTTTGGGGATTCTTCTCTGCGTACGCTTTAGTTTTTGTCGTGTGTATGCTTGGTTTAATTGCTACTGGCATGGATGAACTGAGTGCTTTCTCTGCCGTTGCGGCAACATTAAATAACTTGGGGCCTGGTCTGGGAGAAGTAGCGCTTCATTTTGGCGATGTGAACGAGAAAGCTAAATGGGTACTGATTGTTTCCATGCTATTTGGACGATTAGAAATTTTCACCTTATTGATTCTGCTAACCCCAACTTTTTGGCGTAGCTAAGGAGGCTGTGTGTCTAAAGCGTTATTTCTATATTCATCTCGTGAAGGACAAACAAAAAAAATCCTCTCTTATATAGAGGATAGCTTATCTAACCTCGAGATCGAAATATCCGATTTACATACTGTTGAGCAGGTTGATTTTTCAAAGTATGACAAAGTTTTGATTGGTGCTTCCATTCGCTATGGTCACCTCAATAAAAAGCTTTATCAGTTTATTGAGCATCATAAAGACCAATTAGATGCCGCTAAGGTTGGCTTTTTTTGTGTAAATTTAACGGCGAGAAAAGAAAGCCAAGGGAAGGACACTCCCGAAGGTAGTGCTTATATACAGAAGTTTTTAAGTAAGTCTCCATGGCAACCTACTTTAATAGGTGTTTTTGCTGGTGCGCTATATTATCCACGTTATAAATTTTTCGATAAAATGATGATTAAACTAATAATGAGCCTGACTGGTGGAGAGACAGATACGAGTAAAGAAGTCGAATACACCAATTGGGAAAAGGTATCTTTATTTGCCCAAAACTTTAATGAACTCTAGATAATAGAGTCAAATTTAGGCGTTTGAGTCTGTTTTTTAGCCTAAAAGTAAAAAATACCGAAAAATATCGAAAAGTACTTGTCATCGAGAATGTAATCTCTATAATGCCCCTCCGCTGACAGGGAAAGGCCTGATTAAACAAGTCAAGCTCATAAAATGCTCAGCACTCTAGGCTCTTAGAGTTAAGCATAAATGCTTAAAAATAAGTTAAAAAAGTGGTTGACACTTAACTTTAGAACGCTAAAATAGCCGACTCTTCTTTAGAGAGTAAATAAAGCTAAAGAAGAATGCTCTTTAACAAACTAAACCTATCAATCTGTGTGGGCACTCGTTGATGATAATCCAAAAAGATTTATCAATGAACTGAGTGACCAATCGGTAGTAATACCGGCACAGTCAATTCAACATTACACAGTAATGTTATCAGTATTCATTGAGCCGCATCTTAGATGCACAAAACTTTAATTGAAGAGTTTGATCATGGCTCAGATTGAACGCTGGCGGCAGGCCTAACACATGCAAGTCGAGCGGAAACGAGTTATCTGACCCTTCGGGTGACGATAATGGCGTCGAGCGGCGGACGGGTGAGTAATGCCTGGGAAATTGCCCTGATGTGGGGGATAACCATTGGAAACGATGGCTAATACCGCATAATAGCTTCGGCTCAAAGAGGGGGACCTTCGGGCCTCTCGCGTCAGGATATGCCCAGGTGGGATTAGCTAGTTGGTGAGGTAAGGGCTCACCAAGGCGACGATCCCTAGCTGGTCTGAGAGGATGATCAGCCACACTGGAACTGAGACACGGTCCAGACTCCTACGGGAGGCAGCAGTGGGGAATATTGCACAATGGGCGCAAGCCTGATGC
>NZ_QLYY01000007.1 GCF_003350295.1 Vibrio tetraodonis | reverse complement strand
GCAAACCTCTTTAATGGATTTATTTCTCTGCAATCCCATCCAAATGACGAGCCATACGGCTTGTTGGGCTGGTAGCCGACGCCTTCTGATACTCGCTTTAGATGTTTCATAGAGAGCTTGCTCTATCCATTCAAGTTGAATGGCATTAATTACAGACTCATAATTTTTGCCATCTTCAATAGTATCATGAGCTAGAACTAACTCTTCAGCCAACATAGAAAAATCCCCACTAACAAAGTTAGTGGGGATTATCATACGATCCCAGGATCGTTCAAGTCTCTAAACCGATCGGCATTAGATGGTAATACATCAGCCTTTTTAGTTTCTCGCAATGATACTTATTCTAGAGGCTCAGTCGGCGCTTGGCATTTCACTTTTTTCTCGGCAAAAGGCACATCGATGAGTTGATCGGCATTGCCATCGGCCAATTCTCCACAATGGAACAAGCCAAACTCTCCGGGCTTCATTCGGTGCCATTCTTCATTATCAGTCAGAGGTTGAGTAGCAATAACAGACACCACATCATTTGGTGTCGTCTCTTCCTGAAAGTTGATCTCTACATCTTCATCAATCAAAGACGCTTTACCAAATGGCGCTCGGCGGGTAATCCAGTACAAATGGTTAGTACAATAGGTCATTACATATTCACCATCAGACAACAGCATATTAAATACGCCCTTCTCGCGCAGTTTGTCACAGCACTGAGCGATAAACTTAAAGACACTCGCCATGTCTTGAGGTGGCTGCGGGTACTTGTCTTCCATTTGCTTTAGTAACCAGCAAAAAGACAGCTCACTGTCGGTTTGGCCAACGGGACGATGGCGCCCTGTCACCAAATCTTGGTAATCACATAACTGGCCGTTGTGAGCAAAGGTCCAATAACGTCCCCACAACTCACGAGTAAAAGGGTGCGTGTTTTCAAGGTTCACCGCACCGCGGTTTGCCTGGCGTATGTGGCTGATCACAGCACAACTTTTGATTGGATAGTTTTGGACTAGTTCGGCAATTTTGGAATCACAACTTGGGTTAGGATCTTTAAAATTACGAAAGCCCTTCCCCTCATAAAAGGTAATGCCCCAACCATCACGATGCGGGCCGGTATTACCGCCGCGTTGCATCAATCCAGTAAAACTAAAACAAATATCAGTCGGCACATTGGCGCTCATTCCGAGCAGTTCACACATAGCTCAAAAAGCTCCTTATAAAACAGCAATACCAGTGCTTAACACTGGTATTATATAAGTTCAATTAACCCTTAACCATTTACAATGATTACTTTTCCATCTCTTTTTCGATTAACTGAATCACTATGTGGATGATCTTGATGTGCACTTCTTGAATGCGATCAGCATAGCCAAAGTGAGGGACACGAATTTCAATATCCGCAAGCCCCGCCATCTTACCGCCGTCTTTGCCAGTTAACGCGATGGTTTTCATTCCTTTAGCTTTTGCCGCTTCAATTGCCTTTAGAATATTGCCTGAATTACCAGAGGTTGATAAACCAAACAAGACATCGCCGGTAGAGCCAACAGCTTCAACATAGCGAGAAAAAACATGGTCGTAACCAAAGTCATTACTCACGCAAGACAAATGGCTAGGATCTGAAATCGCAATGCCTGGGTAGCCAGGGCGGTTCTCACGGTAGCGGCCTGTTAGCTCTTCAGCAAAATGCATCGCATCACAATGCGAGCCGCCATTTCCACAAGAAAGCACTTTGCCGCCTTGTTTGAAAGAATCAGCGAGCATCTTGGCTGCTGCTTCGATTTGAGCAATATTTTGTTCATTACTCAAAAATGCATTCAGTACGTCAGCAGCTTCCGTTAATTCTTTTTTGATCAAATCCTGATACATAGGTTGTTCTCTAATTATTGGGTCTTCAAAGGTCGAGGTTTTTATCGACATAGTTATAGTCAGAGTTTACTCAAACAATCCTCAGTGTCGATAGCTGCCAGCAAACAATTCCATTTTTATCGTGATTCTGCGCCTAAAAAACCCGCTCCCTTCTTCATTTTTAGGTTTTTTACTCTACTAAGATCACTTTTCATGCACATTTATGTTTTACATTTATTTAATATTTTTATTACACTCTTACTGGTTGGACCTCTAGCTGCATTACAGCGTATAACTAGATAGTAACGCTGAACAAGGAACATAAATCATGGACACTTTGCTCTCAATACTTGGATTTTCTGTCGTACTGGCAGTCTGTCTTTATCACCGAACAGCCTTGATAAAATCTGTGGCTGCTCTTACCGCAACCTTATTAGTACTGTCAGTCTTTGGCGCTGCAGGTTCAGTTAGCTGGATCCTTTTCATAGCGTCAGTGGCTGTTCTTACCATCCCCTCGTTACGTCAGTCACTGATCAGTAAAAAAGCGCTGACTGTATTTAGAAAAGTGCTGCCTGAAATGTCACAGACAGAAAAAGAAGCACTAGATGCGGGGACGGTTTGGTGGGAAGCTGAACTGTTCAAAGGGAAACCAAATTGGAACGCGCTGCATGATATTCGCGCACCCGAGCTCAGTGCTGAAGAACAAGCATTCCTCGATGGTCCAGTCAGTGAAGTCTGCGCCATGGTCAATGACTATCAGGTGACTCATGAACTCGCAGACTTACCACCAGAGATATGGCAATACCTAAAAGACAAAAAATTCTTCGCCATGATCATCAAGAAAAAGTATGGCGGTTTAGAGTTTTCGGCTTACGCTCAATCTCTCGTTTTGCAAAAGCTTACCGGCGTGTCATCGGTTCTGTCTTCAACCGTTGGCGTACCAAATTCACTTGGCCCTGGCGAGCTTCTTCAGCACTATGGAACCAAAGAACAAAAAGATCACTACCTTCCAAGACTTGCTGAAGGCAAAGAGATCCCATGTTTTGCTTTAACCAGCCCAGAAGCGGGATCCGATGCAGGCTCAATTCCAGACTTTGGCATAGTGTGTAAAGGGAAATGGGAAGGAAAAGAAGTGCTAGGTATGCGCCTAACGTGGAACAAGCGCTATATCACATTAGCGCCCATCGCTACCGTGCTTGGTTTAGCCTTTAAGCTGCGTGATCCAGAGGGGTTATTGGGTGACGAGCAAGAGGTAGGCATCACATGTGCGCTTATCCCAACCAATCTAAAAGGTGTGGAAATAGGTAACCGACATTTCCCGCTTAATGTGCCGTTTCAAAATGGCCCTACACGTGGTGAAGATCTATTCGTCCCATTAGATTTCATTATCGGTGGCCCTAAAATGGCAGGCCAAGGTTGGCGTATGTTGGTTGAGTGTTTATCAGTCGGACGTGGTATTACACTTCCTTCAAACTCAACCGGCGGCATCAAAACCGCGGCGCTGGCCACAGGTGCATATGCACGTATCCGTCGTCAATTTAAACAGCCTATCGGCCTAATGGAAGGGGTTGAAGAACCGCTCGCTCGTTTGGGTGGTAATGCCTATGTCATGGATGCCGCAAGTAACCTCACAGTGGCCGGAATCGACCTTGGACAAAAACCATCGGTTATCTCTGCGATTGTTAAATACCACTGTACCCACAGGGGTCAGCAAAGCATCATAGATGCCATGGACATCGTTGGTGGTAAGGGTATCTGTTTAGGCCCATCAAACTTCTTAGCTCGCGGCTACCAAGGTGCGCCGATAGCGGTGACCGTTGAAGGTGCTAATATCCTAACCCGTTCAATGATTATTTATGGTCAAGGCGCAATTCGCTGTCATCCATACGTACTTGAAGAAATGGATGCCGCTTATTCTCAAGACTCAGATGCGCTAGATAAATTTGACGCCGCCTTAGCAGGCCACGTTAGCTTTACTCTGAGTAACCTAGTACGCAGCTTCTGGTTAGGCCTGACAGATGGTCGTTTTTCATCGACACCGGTGAACGACTCGACCAGTCGCTACTATCAACAGCTGAATCGTTACAGTGCAAATATTGCCTTCCTATCTGATATTTCAATGGCGGTATTGGGCGGCACCTTAAAACGTAAAGAAAGACTTTCTGCCCGTTTAGGTGACATCCTCAGCCAGCTGTATCTAAGCTCTGCAACATTGAAACGTTTTGATAGTGATGGTCGTATTGCCGATGACTTGCCGTTATTACACTGGGGGCTTCAAGACAGTCTAAAGCAAGCAGAAATTGCTATTGATGAGCTGTTGGCTAACTTCCCTAACAAGTGGTTAGGAAAAGCATTAAGATTTGTGATTCTTCCTTTTGGTCGAATTAGAAAAGCCCCTAGCGATCAACTCGATAGTGAAGTAGCGCGGATTCTACAAACACCATCAGCAACGCGTGATCGTTTAGGACGTAACCAATATTTCCAAGCGAGCGAATTTAATGCCGCTGGTAAAGTTGAGCAAGCGCTGCATGTCATTTTGCAAGCTGAACCTGTGTTTAACAAGGTATGCCAAGCGATAGATGAGCGACGTCCATTCTTAAGATTGGATCTCATCGCAGATATTGGCTTAGAAAAAGGCATTATAGACTCAGACGATGCCAAGTTACTGCGAGATGCAGAGCAGCACCGTTTGTATGTGATCAACGTGGATGACTTTGACCCAAAGCACTTAGCTGCGACACCCAAAGAGGCGTTTCCTCGGATGGATGAAGTAGCGTAAAACAAACAACAAGGGCTGCCTAGGCAGCCCTTTCCTTTTATGGTGCCAATGGTTTCACTACTTCTTAGGCATCTCTAACTGCATTTCAGGTATTTCTTCTTTCTTCGGTCTTAATTTCAGTTTGCCGATACCAAAATACATTGCTACCCCAATAAGAATCACGACTATGTTGGCCACAGCAATCATAATCATGGTATTGGTGCGCTTTTCTTCTCGCATTTCAAGCAAACGCATTTCTTCCATTAATTTCTGCTGTTTTAGTCTCTCTTCTTCCTGAAGTCTTCGGGTTTCGGCAATATCAACTTCTTGAAGAACGCTGTATGTCTGCTTTTTGATTGGAAAATAGAGTGGTCGACCCGAACCTAATTCAGTCGCAAAAGCTTGCCCCATCCAAGAGTAGTTGCCAATATCCCCGTTATACGGGATCGGTATTAATACTCTCTCAGCCTCTTCAGCAGCACTTTTTGCCATCACATACTCTTCACCATCTGGCGACATATGTTCGATTTGAGCCGCAATACTACCCGGCTCTATCATGCCTTTCTCACCCGAAACCGCCACCATGTGCTCTTTACCTTCAAAGCGGCTTTGAATAAAAGTGGTTTGTATCGGCGTTGGATAGACCAAAACTTCTTGCTCTTGAGCCCGCAGGAAAACACCATTACCTGAGGTGATGCGAACGCGGTACTTGCCCGGTTCTGGAGTGATATTGAGTGATACAGTAAAGACACCATCTCCAGCTACCTCGTCCAAACCAACCCCATCATCAGCAAAGTCTCCAATTTTATGGGCGATCGGCCTTGCTTCTTTGATGAGTGACGCTTCATTTTCCACATACTTAGTGAAAGTCACCAAGAGATTGATTCTATCTAGAAAGTCTCTCATCACTATCGGTTGGTCGTCAGAAGTAATGCGAGCGGTGAATTTTATTTGCTCTCCCTGAAACAATCGAGATGGCATTCTTTCCGTGGTAAGAGCGAGGTGAGAGATCAAAACGATTTTATTTTTTGGGGTAACTTTACCTACGGCCTGCCATGGCCCTGGCATCGGCTTATCGATGGAGATGATATCCATTGCTGGTTCTTGGTACCAGCGCACATTATCCGGCTTACGCCATGCATAATATTTTTTACCATCAGGACGCACCAAAACCACAGGTCGTGAGCGTTCAGCTCGATAAACAACAAAAGTGATTTGCTCTATGGTCGGATCGACTCGAAATCGATTATCAAGCAGAGTCATTGAAGATTCCTCAGCATACACAAAGGCACTGGCTAACAAACCAAATAAGGTAAACCAAATCTTCAACATTTCTTCTCCTACTGACGCCAGAGGCAGCTGCCGCTCTCCTCAACTAGGTCTAAACGATCACTGTGTGCTTTTAGTTCATCGGCCGTGGCTCGGATAACCTTTAGCGATTTTCGTCCACCAGACACTCGTTTTATAGATTCTCCTCCCAATCCACCATCTGCCGATTGACTTGAGCTAAACTGCAATGATGTCTGGCCACCTGTCATCAATAAGTATACATCGGCCAAAATCTCGGCATCAAGCAAAGCGCCGTGAAGAGTTCGATGTGAATTGTCTATCCCGTATCGGTCACACAATACGTCGAGGTTATTGCGCTTGCCTGGGAAGATTTTCTTCGCCATCGCAAGGGTATCGGTAACTCGGCAGAAGTCATGAGTTTTACCTATGTTAGGATCCAATAATGAAAACTCATGGTCCATAAAACCGGTATCAAAGGGCGCATTGTGCGCGACCAGCTCGGCACCGTGAATAAATGCTAGAAACTCTTGGTGAACATCACGATACTCTGGCTTATCGACCAGAAATTCGTCCGTGATACCGTGAACTTCAATCGCATCCGGTTGAATGGCACGATCCGGCTTGAGGTAGACATGAAAATGGCGCCCTGTCAGCTTACGGTTGATGATTTCAACCGCACCGATTTCTATAATGCGATGGCCTTGATAATGAGGGCCACCTTCTCGGTTCATACCGGTTGTTTCGGTATCGAGAACCACAATACGATTGTGATTGGAATTGTTGCTGGTATTCATAACAAATTGTGTGTCAGACTATACAAATTCTACGCTTACCCCAATAGTATCAAATCATGACGAAACTGGTGGAAATTTTCACAGATGGATCTTGCCTGGGTAATCCAGGACCGGGCGGCTATGGTATTGTGCTGCGCTACAAACAAGTCGAAAAAACGCTCAGCCAAGGCTTTACCCTAACGACCAATAACCGTATGGAAATGATGGCGACTATAATCGCACTGCAAAGCTTAAAAGAGCCTTGTCAGGTCATACTCACCACTGATAGCCAATATGTAAGGCAAGGCATCACCCAATGGATCCACAATTGGAAAAAGCGCGACTGGAAAACCTCAGATAAAAAACCAGTTAAAAATGCGGACCTTTGGAAGGATCTCGATACAGAAACAGCTCGCCATGATGTTGACTGGCGCTGGGTAAAAGGCCATGCTGGCCACCGAGAAAATGAAATGTGTGATGAATTAGCCCGCACCGCGGCTGAAAACCCAACCGAAGAGGACACAGGTTACCAACCAAGTTAATTCCACTACTTACTGGATATTTTATAGTTGACGCTAACTGGCGTCAGCTTACGTTTTAGCTTCCAATGAGGTTTAATGGGTTTGAGAGGGTAACTTCTTTTACGTGCGACGATAAAATACAAACTCCCCATAGGTGAAGCCCAGTCTCCTAAGCTGTTTTCAAGCCAAGTCCACATAGTTCGGTAGGTTTCCATCGGAAACAAAGCGTATTGATCGCAATCTAAGATCTGGTAATTAAGAATATTGAGCCAATCTTTAATTCTACTCGGGGTGAACATACGCCCACTCCAAGGTAAATTGTTTTTTCTCCAAGGCATTAAACTCGATAACCCCGTCAAGCTGACAGGGTTAAAACCCGTGATAATAATATACCCATCATCAATCATCACACGGTCCACTTCGCGCAGCATTCGATGCGGATCATTGCAGTAATCTAGCTGGTGAGCTAATACAACTACATCAAAGCTTTTTTCGAGAAAAGGTAGGTTGAACCCGTCAGCAATGACATTGTGGAGGGGGTTCTGAATATCAAGGTGAACTTGATGTTGAATATTACAGTTAAAGCTGGTTAACTCGCAGCTGAGCCCTCCCAGCTTAAGCATATGATAGCCAAATAGTTTTGGGCACCATTCATCAATACGCGTTTGTATTGATTCGCTAACCCATTGGCCATTCTTAAGCTGAGACCATGAATGAGGCTTTTCAAGCTTCTTAAAACTTCGTGCTGGCTTCATACTTAACCTGCTTTACTCTGGAAACTGGAGAAACAACCATGTTAGATATCAAAAGCATACCTGCATTCAATGATAATTACATCTGGCTAATTGAAAATAGCGATCAACATTGTGCTGTTGTTGACCCAGGAGATGCTGCCCCTGTAATACGATATCTAGAACAACATAATTTAACTTTAGATGCCATTTTAATCACACATCATCATAACGATCACATTGGTGGCGTACCTGAACTGGTCAGGCAATTTCCACACATTGATGTGGTAGGTCCTGCCAATGAACCCATTCCCACATTGACTCATGCTGTTGAAGCAGGCGAACAAATTGAATTATTTGGCGAAGTATTCTTAGTATTGGGGCTTGAGGGTCATACCAAAGGGCATATAGGCTACGTTGGTGATGGTAAGCTTTTCTGTGGCGATGTGCTCTTCTCAGCAGGTTGTGGAAGGATTTTTGAAGGCTCTATGTCTCAAATGCATACTTCATTAAACAAACTCGTAACCTTGGCAGAAGAGACCAAGGTCTACTGCGCTCACGAATATACCGCTAGTAATGTCGCGTTTGCTCTTGCCGTTGAGCCTGATAACCCCTTACTCCAAAAGTATCGTGATGAGGTAAACCGCCTCAGAGCGCAGAATAAACCGACTGTGCCAACAACAATCGGTAAAGAAAAACACATCAACCCATTTCTGAGAACTGACCAGCCAAGTGTTATTCGCTCGGTCGCGAACCGAACATCAAACACCGATTCTCTCGCTATATTTACCGCACTACGCGAATGGAAGAATGAATTTTGAGGCGTTGTAACTTGTCACCATGGTATTTAGACAAGTATTATCAGCAGCCAACAAGCAAAAGGGTTGTGAAATGCGAGTAACACATAGCTGGATATTAGCGCTACTGCTGACGGGATGTCAGCTAACCCAGCAAACAGAAAACCAAGTATCACCATCTCAAAACACCAATCATTCTCCTGAACAGACATCCGGTCAGATGGCAAAAAAACCAGAGAACGACAGCGGACCGGCGCTATCCCCTAAATCCCAAGAAGATCTTTGGCAACGCATTGCTATGCAACTTGAATTGCCAGTCTCAAATGACAAGATGGTCGACTACTATCGTACTTGGTATCTGACACACCCCAAGCATTTAGAAACTGTCTCAGAGCGAGCCCAGCCATTTTTATATCTGATCACCGAAAAAATTGAACAACGAGGCTTGCCTTTAGAGCTAGCATTACTGCCAATTGTCGAAAGCTCATTTGATGCTTTTGCCTATTCTCATGGCAGCGCTGCTGGACTGTGGCAGTTTGTTCCCAGTACTGGAAAATACTACGGATTGACACAGAATTATTGGTACGACGGCCGCCGAGATGTATCCGCCTCAACTGATGCGGCTTTAGATTATCTTAGCGCATTAAATGACCGCTTCGAGGGCAATTGGAATCATGCCATCGCAGCTTATAACAGTGGTGGCGGTCGAGTATCCAGTGCGATTCGTAAGAATCAAAGACTAGGCAAACCTACTGACTTCTTTTCTCTTGATTTGCCAGAAGAAACCAGCGGATATGTGCCGAAGTTAATGGCTTTAGCCGACATCATCGCCAATCAGGATAAATATGACATAGATATCCCACCAATTGCCAATAAACCCGCAGTACAACTCATCGATCCTAAAGAGCAACTCGATCTCGCGATTGCTGCAGGTTATGCCGATATTAGTGTCAAACAAATACAAGCATTAAACCCTGCCTATAATCAGTGGGCAACCGCTCCTAGTGGCCCTCATCAACTGCTTATACCTGTCAGTAGCATAGATAGATTTCAAACAAGTCTTGCCAATAATCGTGGAAAAGGCATGAAATTGGTGAGACATAAGGTGAAATCGGGAGATAGTCTAAGTGCCCTTGCCGATCAATATAGTACCACCACCAAAGTTATCAAAAATGCCAATAACTTAGTTAGCGACTCAATTCGAATCGGGCAATTTCTTATGATCCCGACATCGACCAAAAGCGATGCCGCTTATATTCTTAGCGCAAGTAATAGATTGGCCAAGGCACAAGCGAAATCACGGGGTCAGTACAAACTCATTCATACGGTGCGTTCAGGTGAAAGCCTTTGGACCATAGCCCGCGCTAACAAGGTATCCCATCAATCTCTGGCAAAATGGAATGGCATGAGCCCCAAAGATACCCTGCAAGTAGGGCAAACTTTAGTGATTTGGAAGAACACATCAGAGGGAGCTGTCATTCGCACCATTTTCTATAGCGTAAAAAATGGTGACACTATTAGTGCGATTGCAGATAAATTCAAAGTCAATTCCAAGGATATAGTCAAATGGAATGACCTGAGTCGGCAGAAATACCTGCAACCAGGCCAAAAACTAAAACTGTACATCGATGTCACCAAAGTTAGTGCATAACACTCACTTTAGTGACTTTTTACCTAGGGTTGAGGTCTATCTACATCAATTAACTCAAAATACGCTTCAATAGGATTATGGTCGGAAGCATCAGAGATTGGTGCTTCTGCTCTTATAAAGTTCAGCCCTCGATAAAACACATGATCCAATGCGTGACCAGTAATAAACTGAGTTCGGTTATCAGGAGAGTAGTTCGCTTCGATGAGGCCAAGCTGATTGAAAGCCTGTTCAATCACTGCGATACGCGCTTCACTCCAGCTGTTAAAGTCACCCGCGACTATGATTGGACCACTGTGCTTATCCACCAAATCCATCAAGGTATCAAATTGTTTCTGATACTCTTGGGTACCATAGGTAAAATTGACTGCGTGGATATTAATAACCGCCAGCAGTTGACCATTTGAAAGAGGATAAGTGGTATAAAGTGCCGATTTAGGCAAGCGGAGCCAAGGCTCTAATTCTGTGTAGGCACACGCCTTTTGCGGCGTCGTGTGAGATAAATTCAATACCCCAACGCTGGTATCAAATATCTCGAATGCATCAACCTGATACGCATACCACCGCTGAGATTTAAGCCAATTTTTTAATTCGAGAGTTAAACGAGATTCTTGTAACAGAACTAAGTGTTTATTTTTCACATAAGACTGCAAACTTTGCTGCCAATTGCCCCGGTTTTGTTTATAAATATTCCATACAAGTAGGTTTAGCTGACCATTGTCATCAAGCTTACCATTCGATGAATTTTCTACACAATATTGGGAGAACGCCTCATTTGATGGCGATATTAAAGCAATTTTCGGCTGACTTGGCAGAGAAAAAATGGCGTAAAACGCCGCAAATCCAGCCAACACCATGCCCGTTAGACCAAGCAAAAACCACTTAGTCTTCATTCAACGCACCAACAGAGCCCATACTGTAACGATTATATCGCCTCTTCATCCTCTTCACCTGTTCGTATGCGAACAACACGTTCAATATCGGTAATAAAGATTTTACCGTCACCAATTTTTCCCGTCTGAGCAGTATCAATAATGGTGTCAACACATTGATCGGCTACATCATCTGTCACCGCAATTTCCAGTTTTACTTTAGGCAAAAAGTCCACCATGTATTCAGCGCCACGATAGAGCTCTGTATGTCCTTTCTGACGGCCAAACCCTTTCACTTCTGAGACCGTCATGCCTGTAATTCCCACCTCAGCCAGGGCTTCTCTTACGTCATCTAATTTAAATGGTTTAATAATGGCTTCTATTTTTTTCATCTTCATCCCTTAATTTTCAAAAGCGTCTATATTATCCCATGGTCAACAAACAATAAAAAGCCCAAGCGGATCAAGACTATCTACCTTTATTATATCTTCATAACACCTTAGCGACTGGTGTTCGAAAAATAAAGACGGATAGCCCCTTATCGCTCGGGCTAGGCGGTTTTATTTACATCAGGCTACTTTAAACTGGAGTAATAGGCCGCCAAGTTTGCAATATCCGAATCACTCAACATAGCAGCTTGAGCTTGCATGACAGCAGCAAGTCCTCCATTACGTTGTTTATCTTTATAGGCTTTAATCGAGGAAATAATATACTGCTCGTTTTGCCCTTTCAGGTTTGGATAACCGGGAATAACTGCAATACCATCTGCGCCATGGCAAGCAGCGCACACCGCTGACTTAGCCTTTCCAGCAGCGATGTCTCCAGCAGCAAAAGCAGAGCTGGCAGTAAAGCTGATCCCAATCAAGACTCCCATTACCATTTTTTTCATTGCGCTTCCTTAGTGTATCCACTGTTTTTATGTGTATTTATATAAAGAATCTTTACATATCTGGTACGAATTTGTCCCAAACAAGTTCACAATCTTGACCAACAAAGTCAGCATCAATAAATATACCAGCCACCGCCACAACCTTGTCACCACACATAAGGATCGGTAGTCGGCGTCTTAACCAACTCGGCACATGGTATTCTTGAAAGAGTTTTTTGAGTTTACGACTATGGCGACGTCCGCAAGGCTTAGCAATCAACCCCTGAGGTTCAAAAATGATGCGAAGTGGCGAGTTTGAAAGGGCTGCCTTAGATAATGTTCCAGATTGAGTATTCAAAAGCGTTATGCTTCCTATACTTTCAGGCAGAGTTAGCTCGCAATCAAACTCAATTTCCTGTTGCCAATGTGACAAATCTTGCCATTGCGCAACCAAATATAATCGATGATTAAACCGGCGAATCTGTCCTTCCGCTAAAGACAGAATAGGATTGGCATCTTGGCGACTCATGGCGACTTCAAACCAAACCCGATCAAGGAGATCGCGACTTGGCATCTTAGCTTGCTGTTTGTTAAGCCACATCCTTAGCACCCGTGCTCGCACTAAAGAAGACATTTCGGCTAACTGAGCAATATCAATAGAGTCATCTTGGTGTACAGACTTTTCTAAATGATCAGATAGTAATTCATCGAGCAGTGATTCCTGCTCTGCGCAAAGCTCTGCACTTCGCTGTACAGATTTGGTCAGATGAGGCCATCGCTCAGTGAGACAAGGGATCACTTGGTGGCGAAGGAAATTGCGGTCAAAGCGAGTATCCTGATTACTCTCATCTTCCACCCAAGTAAGGTTATGTCTTTGCGCGTAAGATTCAACCTCTTCCCTACTTGCTTGCAGTATTGGGCGAACTAGCTTTGCACCAGCATACGGAGTGCATTGAGCCATAGATGATAAACCTTTAGGGCCGCTTCCTCGCTTTAATGCGAGAAGGAAAGTTTCTAGTTGATCATCTCTATGTTGGCCCGTAAGCAGCAAGTCTCCGAAGACTAGGTGGGATTTAAGTGCTTGATAGCGAGCTTCCCGCGCACTTTCTTC
Organism: Vibrio tetraodonis; assembly: GCF_003350295.1. Classification (GTDB taxonomy): domain Bacteria; phylum Pseudomonadota; class Gammaproteobacteria; order Enterobacterales; family Vibrionaceae; genus Vibrio; species Vibrio tetraodonis. Next base: position 296,547 of record NZ_QLYY01000007.1, on the reverse strand, counting down.
AATACTTTTACCTTGCTTTTCTAACCTGACTTTCTCTAAGTGAAAAAGTACACCTTCTTCAATACACCACAATCGGCATTGCTGAGCCCAATGATCAGCATTAGAACTCAATCCATGGTGTACATGTATGGCTATACAAGGCTTTTTACACTCTTTTTGGTAACGAGCAGCCAAGGCAAGCAACACTCTAGAGTCAACTCCACCGCTAAGAGCAACGACAAGCCGCCCTTCTGATGACATATATTGACCAATGACTGACGAAAAGTGCTGATATAAATCCATATTAAAAGAAACCGTTTTACTGCAAAGATAAGAGTGTCTGTTTTAGTATACTTGCCTTTAGCCATGCATTTTTAATCAAACAATCGACTCGCTTAGTTTAACATCAACAATAAAAAAGGCCGAACCTCAGTTCAGCCTTTATTCTCTATTACGATAGCTTAACAATAGCCATAATTCATTAAGCGTTGGTAACGACGCTCTAGTAAGGTGTCATTATCGAAATGAGTAAGCTCATTGAGCTGTCTTACTAAGGTTGCTTTCATGTTCGCTGCCATTTGAACATGATCACGGTGTGCGCCACCTAAAGGCTCTTCAATAATTTCATCGATCAGCTCAAGCTCTTTTAAACGTGGAGCAATCAGTCCCATCGCTTCGGCTGCCTGAGGCGCTTTATCCGAATCTCTCCATAAAATGGAGGCACAGCCTTCAGGTGAGATAACAGAATACGTTGAGTACTGCAGCATATTCACGTAATCACCAACACCGATAGCAAGTGCACCACCAGAACCACCTTCTCCAACGACATTACAGATCACTGGTACCTTAAGCCCTGCCATCACTTTTAAATTTTTCGCGATCGCTTCAGACTGGCCACGTTCCTCTGCACCAACACCAGGATAAGCGCCAGCAGTATCAATAAAAGTAATGATCGGCATGTTGAAGCGCTCTGCCGTTTCCATCAAACGAAGTGCTTTGCGATAACCTTCTGGCTTTGGCATGCCAAAGTTACGCTTCACTTTCTCTTTCGTTTCACGACCTTTTTGGTGACCGATGATCATCACTGGACGACCATCTAAGCGTGCCATACCGCCAACAATGGCTTTGTCGTCAGCATAAGCACGATCACCAGCCAGTTCCTCGAACTCTGTAAACACATGTTCAATGTAATCCAAGGTATAAGGGCGTAGAGGATGACGAGCTAGCTGAGCTGTCTCCCACGCTCCAAGATCGCTGAAAGTTTTCTTTTTAAGCTCCAAGCTTTTCTTTTCTAACTGCTCAATCTCTTTCTCTAGATCAACGCCAGAGTCGCCACCATGGCGAGAAACACTTCTCAAGGCTTCGATCTTAGCCTCTAACTCAGCAATAGGCTTTTCAAATTCTAAAAAGTTCAGGCTCATCTATAGATCCTTTCTTATTCGGCATGCTCTGCCGAACTTAGTTAAATTCGAGTTCTACTTGATTATTACCAAGTAGCTGTTTCAAATTGTCTATTAATTCATCACTAGGCGTCACGCGCCATTCTGTTCCCAACGTCAAGCGCGCTCTTGCATCGCTGCGCTGGTAATATACTTGGACAGGAACACTACCTGCCTTATGAGGCTCTAGTATGTTACTAAAGCGCTCAAAAAATTGCTCGTCGATTTGGGACTCTTCCATAAAAATCGACAGCCCTCGTGCGTATTTCTCACGCGCCGCACCAAGATCCATGACCTCGCGCGCCGTCATTTTAAGACCACCATTGAAATCATCAAAGCTGACCTGTCCAGAAACAACTAAAATTCTGTCTTGCTCCAACAGTTCTGCATAACGCTCAAGCGCATCTGAAAACAACATCACTTCCATGCGACCACTTCGATCATCAAGCGTCATAATACCGATACGATTGCCCCGCTTAGTTGTCATTACTCTCGCAGCAATAACCAAGCCAGCAATCGTCACACTTTGATCTCGGCGTGTCGGCGTCGCATCTTTCAATCGGCAACTGGTATATTTACCAAGCTCCTTGATATACGCATTGACCGGATGTCCAGTTAAATAGAGCCCTAGTGTATCACGTTCTCCTTCCAACCAAACTTTTTCCGGCCAAGCTGGAACCTTAGTATACTTGTGTTCAACCTCTTCAGGCGCTTCAGTAAGGACACCAAATAAATCATTTTGGCCAAAAGCTTCTGCTTGGTGGTATTGGCTTGCCGCTTTTACAGCATCGTTTAATGATGCCATCATAGCAGCACGATGTGGCCCTAATCTATCCAGCGCCCCAGCATAAATAAGCTTTTCAATTACACGTTTATTGACTTTTTTTAGGTCTATTCTGGCACAAAAATCAAACAAATCTTTAAAATAACCACCAGCGTTGCGAGCTTCAAGAATAGCGTCTATCGGCCCTTCTCCTACCCCTTTTATTGCACCGATACCATACACAATGGCACCGTCTTCATCGACATTAAAACGGTACAAGCCTGAGTTGATATCAGGTGGCAACACCTTGAGCTTCATCCGCAAGCATTCATCGACCAAACCCACCACTTTTTCCGTGTTGTCCATATCAGCGGTCATTACCGCTGCCATAAACTCAGCAGGGTAATGTTTTTTAAGCCAAAGTGTCTGATAAGACACCAAAGCATAAGCGGCAGAGTGAGACTTGTTAAAACCATAACCTGCAAATTTCTCCACTAAATCGAAGATTTTCATTGCAAGTTCGCCATCTACGCCGTTTTTGATCGCACCTTCTTCAAATACAGCACGCTGCTTTGCCATTTCCTCAGGCTTTTTCTTACCCATAGCACGACGCAGCATGTCTGCACCGCCTAACGTATATCCTGCCAATATCTGAGCAATCTGCATAACTTGCTCTTGATACAAGATAATGCCATAGGTAGGCTCAAGTGTTTCTTTTAATGACTCATGCTGCCATGTTTCATCTGGGTAGGAGATAGCTTCACGGCCATGCTTGCGGTCAATAAAATTATCCACCATCCCCGATTGAAGAGGTCCGGGACGAAACAGGGCCACCAAAGCGATAATATCTTCAAAACAGTCTGGCTGAAGACGTTTAATCAGCTCTTTCATTCCACGAGATTCAAGCTGGAATACCGCGGTGGTTTCGGCATTTTGCAGTAGTCTAAAAGAGGCATCATCATCAAGGGGGATCGACTCAATGCGCACCGGCGCTTGGCCCTGCTTTTCAAGCCTCGGGTTAATCAATCCAAGTGCCCAATCGATAATGGTCAGTGTACGCAACCCAAGAAAGTCAAACTTCACTAAACCCGCTGTTTCTACATCATTTTTATCAAATTGGGTTACGGGAAAGTGCCCTTCTGCGTCTGCGTATATAGGGGCAAAGTCGGTAATCGTGGTCGGAGAGATAACTACCCCTCCCGCATGCTTACCCGCATTACGCGTACAGCCTTCTAAAATACGACACATGTCGATGAGTTCTTTGACTTCCTCATCGGCTTCATACAACTCAGCTAAAGCAGGCTCAGCTTGAAAGGCTTTCTCTAGGGTCATGCCGGGATCGGGTGGCACCATTTTGGATATGCGGTCAACAAAACCAAATGGATGTCCTAGCACTCGACCCACATCGCGAATAACAGCTTTGGCCGCCATGGTACCAAAAGTAATGATCTGAGATACCGCGTCTCTTCCATACATTTCAGCTACATGGTCAATCACTTGATCGCGTTTATCCATACAAAAGTCAACATCAAAGTCGGGCATGGAAACACGTTCTGGATTCAAGAAACGTTCGAAGAGCAAATCATATTCTAGAGGGTCAAGATCGGTAATTTTAAGGGCATAAGCAACTAACGACCCCGCGCCAGAGCCTCGGCCGGGTCCAACTGGAATATCATTGTCTTTCGACCACTGAATGAACTCCATAACGATCAAGAAATAACCGGGAAACCCCATGTTATTGATCACCTCAAGCTCTACTTTTAGCCTTTCATCATATTCTGGGCGTCGCTGGATACGGACGTTCTCATCCGGGAACAGAAACTCAAGACGCTCTTCCAATCCCTGTTGCGACTTTTTCACCAGAAATTCGGTTTCTTCCATGCCATCGGTTGGAAAAGCAGGCAGAAAGTACTCTCCCAAACGAACAGAAACGTTACAACGCTTGGCAATTTCTACGCTGTTTTCTAGTGCTTCAGGAATATCAGCAAAAAGAGCGCACATTTCCTCTTCGCTACGCAAATATTGCTGCGCACTGTAGTTTTTGGGTCGGCGAGGATCTTCTAATGTGTAACCGTCGTGAATCGCAACGCGAATTTCATGCGCGTCAAATGTTGATTCATCTAAAATAACAACATCATTAGTCGCGACCACTGGAAGTTGTTCGCTCTGTGCAAACTCAAGAGCAAAATGAAGATACGTTTCTTCGTCTGATCGCCCTGTTCGCGTTAATTCAAGAAAAAAACGGTCAGCAAAGTGTTGACGGAAAAAATCGGCACATTGCTCAGCGAGTCTGCGATTTCCTTTTAACAGGGCTTTTCCAATTTCACCGCTTCTTCCACCAGACAACACAATCAAACCAGAAGCATGTTCAACTAGCCAATCTTTATCAATCACGGGTTGATGCTGCACATGACCGCGCAGATAGGCTTTGGAAATAAGCAAAGTGAGATTTTTATAACCCAGGTTATCGGAGGCAAGTATGGTGAGTCTTGTCAGCTCTTCACCAAACTGATCCGACTGCATAGCAAAATCAGCCCCAATGATAGGCTTCACACCACATCCATGAGCAGTACCGTAGAACTTAACCAAACCACATAAATTAGTGAAATCGGTCAGCGCCACCGCTGGCATGCCCATCTCGGCGACTTTTTTTACCAAAGGAGGCACTTTAGATAAGCCATCAACCATGGAAAAGTCACTGTGAACTTTGAGATGAATAAATTTAGGGTCTGACATGAATATTCCGCAACTGTGCTGAGTCTATGGAGAAGCTGAGATATTTTACGTGATATAGTCAATTAGATATACCCCAGAAAAATAAAGTTTAAAAACTTCTACAGTAAGCCCAAGGCTTTTTTTACTGGCTTAAAGCTTTTTCTGTGTTGTTCTATTACGCCATACTGCTCAATCGCTTCAAAATGGGCTTTAGTTGGATACCCTTTATGTTTGGCAAAACCAAATTCAGGATGAATTTTATCCAGTGCTTCCATTTCTTGATCTCGTACAACCTTAGCAATAATAGATGCCGCACTAATTTCGGCAACACGCAAATCACCTTTTACTACCGCCTGTGCTTCCATAGGTAAATCTGGCAGCCGATTTCCGTCTATCAGGACATAGTCTGGCGTCACATTCAAACCCTCCACTGCTCTTTGCATAGCAAGCATAGTGGCATTAAGAATATTATGCTGATCAATTTCATCATGAGAGCAACGCCCAATTGACCAAGCTAATGCCTTATCCAAAATTTCCGGAAATAGAGCCAAGCGCTTTTTTTCAGTTAATTTCTTCGAATCATTTAACCCATTTATTGGCTGGTTAGGATCGAGAATGACGGCAGCGGTAACAACATCGCCAACCAAGGGACCACGTCCAACTTCATCTACACCCGCAATTTGTTGATACCCAACTGGGTATTGAAACTCGGCAACAAGCGTATTTTTTTCGTTCATGATGGTAATCTATCAATAAGTTTTAGCACTGCATGAGCGGCTTGAGTATCCGCACCTTTACGAAGCTGATGGTGCATTTTGGTAAAGCGCTCTAGCATATACTCACCACGCTCTGTTAGTAATTTCTCAACTTCACTCTCGAGCATCTCTGGGGTACAGGATTCTTGAAGAAGCTCTGTCACCAACTCTTCATTGGCAAGAATATTGGGTAAAGAAACATATTTGGTTTTGAGCATACGCCGAGCAAGAAATGCGGTAAACGCATTAACCCGATAACCAACAACCATTGGGCGTTTGATGAGCATACATTCAAGGGCGACGGTGCCAGAAGCAAGCATCACAACATCTGATGCTGTGATCACGTTACGAGCCGTATCGTTAATCAATCTAAAGTCCAGTTCTGGCGCAAGTGCTTTCCATGCATGTTCAAATTGAGCTCGGCGTTTTTCATTCACTAAAGCAACGACAAAGCCCATTTCTGGATGTTTTTTATTTAAACGTTTACAGGTCTCAATAAAAGGCTCTGCAAGCATCTTAAGTTCACTTCCACGACTGCCTGGCAATACCGCAAGCCAAGTTTTATCTTGCTCAAGACCAAGTAAATCACGAGCAGGTTCTTTTTGTGATTCAAGAGGGATAGTGTCTGCTAGAGTATGTCCGATAAATTCACATGGAACTTGATATCTATCATAAAACTCTTTTTCAAAGGGCAAAAATGCCAGCACTAAATTAGTCGCCGCTTCAATTTTAAAAATTCGTTTCTGCCGCCAAGCCCAAACGGAAGGGCTCACATAATGCACGGTTTTTATACCGGCATTTTTCAGATCTAGCTCTAAGCGAAGGTTAAAGTCCGGCGCATCAATACCAATAAACACATCAGGCGGGTTATCGGTAAAATAACGTACCAGCTCGGACTTTACTTTGAGCAAACGAGGTAAACGTCCAAGCACTTCAACCAACCCCATCACCGACAGCTCTTCCATATCAAATAATGACTCACAGCCTTGCGATATCATTTTAGGGCCGCCAATGCCGACAAACTCAGTATTAGGGTGAATAAGCTTAATGGCTTTAATCAAACCTTCACCCAAGGTATCCCCTGAAAGCTCTCCGGCAACAATGCCAATGCGCAATGGTTTCTCCATTACTGAACTACCTTTTTCTTTTGCCATAAACGTAAAAAAGATCGCGGCATATTGCGCGATCTTTTTCTAAAGTTTCCGAGTATTATCAACGAATGACGCCACGCTCAGAAGTATCCACGAAATCAATAAAATGTTGGATTGATGGCCAGTCTTTTGCCATCTTTTGCAGGGACTGTATCGCTTCAGCTTGAGTCTTACCTGCACGATAAAACTCTTTATAGGCATTACGCAGTGCACGTAGCTCCGCTTTTTCAAAGCCATTTCTTTGTAAGCCGACGAGGTTTAAACCAAAAGGAGTGGCATGATTACCTTGAGCTAATACATAAGGAGGGACATCCTTAACAACCGCAGAACACCCGCCTATGTAACTGTATGCGCCGACTTTGCAAAAAGGGTGTATTGCAGAAAGAGCCATAACGCCAGCGTGATCTTCAACAGTCACATGTCCGCCAAGTATTGCATTGTTACCCACATGGGTATGATTACCAAGGATAACATCGTGCGCAATATGGGCATTGACACACAATAGGTTATCATCACCAATCACTGTTGAAGCCTTATCTTGGACAGTACCACGGTGAATTTGAACCGCTTCGCGAATCACATTACGGTCACCAATCACAACCGTCGTGTCTTCACCACCGTATTTCTTGTCCTGATTTTCTTCACCGATGACCGCATGAGGAAAAACACGATTGTCTTTACCTATTTTAGTGTGACCTTTGATCACCACATGGGACATTATCTCTGTCCCCTCACCAATTTCAATCTTGCCTGAGATATAGGTAAAAGGCCCTACGGTGACATTAGCAGCAATGCTTACATCACCTTCAAGGACAGCAGATGGATGAACCTTAGCTGTTTCATGAATCATATTAAAATTCTCGACGTGCGCACTTTAGCTCAGCGGAACAAACTACTTCACCATCCACTTTTGCAACACCGTTAAAAGCAGCAATTCCGCGGCGCTCTTTAACAAACTCAACTTCGATTACAAGCTGATCACCCGGAGTCACAGGCTTACGGAACTTAGCACCATCTACACTCGCAAAGTAGTACAGCTCATTCTCCGAAGGGGCGCCAAAAGATTTAAACGCAAGTAATCCAGTCGCTTGAGCCATAGCCTCTAGAATTAAAACCCCTGGAAACACAGGCAGCTGAGGGAAATGACCGGTAAACTGAGGCTCGTTCACTGAGACATTTTTAATTGCAGTCAGATATTTTTCCTCTTGGAAATCAATCACACGATCAATCAGCAGAAAAGGGTAACGATGAGGCAAGAGTTCTTGGATTTCAGTGATGTTCATCGTTTTGTTTTCAGTAGTCAAAGTCATTTTCCTATATTAAATGCTAAATTAACTGGCAGGCATTATAACCGAGTCATCTTGATATGCTAGGCATGCGCTTTTATAGAAAGTAGTATCAGCTAACTATCATTAAAATTTTAAAAGACCCGCAAAGCGAGCCTTTTAGAATCTATTAGCGCTTAAGCATCTTGTTCAGTTTCTAACTGCTTTTCAACAGCCTTGAGTCGTTTGTTCATATCATCGATACGATGGACTCGAGCCGCCGTTTTGCGCCATTCTTTATTGGGTTGCAACGGAATACCTGAAGAGTACATTCCCTTTTCATCAATACTGCGCATCACCATCCCCATACCGGTAATAGTGACACCGTCAGCAATTTCAATATGGCCGTTTAATACGCTTGCACCACCAATCATGCAATACTTACCTATGGTAGTACTGCCAGCAACAATAGTACCACCAGCCATAGCTGTGCCATATCCGATGTGTACATTATGCGCTATCTGCATCTGGTTATCGATGATCACATTATCTTCGATAATGGTATCTTCTAAAGCACCACGATCTATTGTGGTACACGATCCTATTTCGACCCGATTACCAATTTTAACCGTTCCAAGCTGAGGAATTTTTATCCATTCACCTTTTTCATTCGCATAACCAAAGCCATCAGCACCGATGACAGTGTTAGCATGTATAAGGCAGTCAGAACCGATAACCACTTGGTGATAGATACTCACGTTTGACCATAATTGAGTATTGGCGCCAATTTGAGCATCTTTCCCAATAAAACAACCTGCACCAATCACTACATTTTCAGCTAGACAAACGCCACTTTCTATCACAGCATTCGCGCCAATCGATACGCCTTCAGCAATGTCCACATCATCAGCAATAACGGCGGATGATGCTATACCTTCAGCTGATGCTGGTGTTGTATCTAAGGCTTGAGCAACTTTAGCAAAAGCAACATATGGGTCTTCGACCACCAAGACATTCCCTGCACACATTTCTCGTTGCGCATCTTTTACCATAACCACCGTCGCGTTACAGTCTGCAAGGTGCTTTGCGTATTTAGGGTTAGACAGGAAAGTAACATCTCCTTCCTGCGCTTTTTCCATTGGGGAAACCATAGTAACAAGCGCTTGCTCGTCACCATATAGTTTTCCACCAGTTATTGTTGCCAGTTCGGCTAAAGTAAGAGTTGCCATAGTCAGTTACTTAAGTGTTTTAATGACTTTTTCAGAAATATTATATTCAGGTTTACCGTATTGCATGGTTTGAATATCTACAACGATATCGTAACCTTCTTTTTCTGCAACTTTCTTCACAGCGTCCTGAATTACCTTAAATAGCTTCTGCTTTTCTTCCGCTTCACGGCGAGCTGATGCTTTTTCTAGAGCTTGCCCTTTAATTTTGTATTTACTGTCTAATTGAGCAATTTCTACACGCAGTTTCTCAACTTCTTCAGGACCAAGCAGCTCACCATCACGCTTCAACTTCTCAATTTTTGTTTTAGCTTCAGCTTGGATTGATTTAAGCTCGTCTGCTTTATCTTTAAACTCTTCCTGCATTTTTTGCAGTACGACTTCGCGTTGAGGAAGAGCCTGGAAAACTTGAGCTGTATTGATATAACCAATCTTTTGTGTGCTTCCTGCCGCATTAGCAACAAACGAAGACGTCAATAACATTAGGCTAAGACCAGCTGCTTTAATCATTTTGTTCACTTTATATTCCTCAATATTTAGAAGGTTCTTCCAATTGTGAAAGTGAAGAACTCTTCATCATCACCTTCGTAGATCTCGATCGGTTTGGCTACCGAAAATACCAAAGGCCCCATTGGTGACATCCATTGCAAGGCCGCACCATATGACGCTCGATAATTGGTAGGATCTGAGTAATCATAATACTTGGGATCACTAACCCCTTCACGATATCTAAATTCAGTATCCCAAACACTGGCTGCATCAATAAATAAGCTGGTACGAATTTGACTGCGAGCCTCATCAGATGCAAATGGTGTCGGGACAATTAGCTCCATACTTGCTGTCGCTATGGCATTACCGCCCACAGAGTCGTCATTTACATCAACACAGCCATTGTTTCCGCACGAATCACCTTTGGTGGTATAAACTGCTTTAGGCCCCGCAGAGCGTGAGCTAAAGCCTCGTAAAGACGTAAAGCCACCTGCATAGTAGTTTTCATAAAATGGGAAGAGATTATCATTCCCATCGGTTTTGCCATACCCATTACCGTAGCCAAGTCTACCCCGCATGAGCAAAGTAAAATCATGTTGTTTCGTTAATGGAAAATACTGACGTACTTCATAATCAAGTTTAAAATATTGAGCATCTGAACCTGGTACTGTCACTTTTGCCGATGCCCGCTGGTAATTACCTGCGGTCGGGAAGAAACCTCGGTTAAGGTTACTTCTAATCCAAGCAGTCGTGATATCAAAATCACTAGTTAAAATATCACCATCTGGTTGGCCAATACTTTTTGCAAACAGCTCGGCCTGATCATAAGTTGGAACGTTACCAATCTTGTTGTGAGTATATCCCACACCAAACTGTAACTTAGTCAATTCATTGACAGGAAACCCCCAGGTTAAACTGGTGCCGTAGCTTTCATTGGTATAGTCGATAATCCCAGCATCAGAAGCTTCGAAGGTGTTATAGAATATTTTCCCACCAAGGCTAACACCATCTAGATTCCAGTATGGATCGTTATAATCAAGACTTACGTTCTTCTGGTAGTCGTTCATCATCGCATTAATACCGACACGATTACCTGAACCTAAAAAGTTATCTTGCTGTAAACCAACTTGGAAGCTCACACCCGATTCAGTTCCATAACCAATACCGAAATTGACACTACCTGAGTTTGCTTCTTTGACATTGTATACGAGATCAACTTGATCATCGCTTCCCGGAACTCGAACTGTCTGTACATCGACTGTTTCAAAATAGCCTAAGCGATTAAGGCGTTTTTTACCCGTTTCAATCGACTTCGAGTTTAACCAGCTACCTTCCATTTGCCGCATTTCTCGCCGCAAGACTTCATCTTTGGTTGCATTATTGCCAATAAAACGTATATCTCGAACATAGATTCGCTTGCCCGCTTCGACGTTGACAACCAAAGAAACCTGTTGATTCTCGTCGTCAAATTCAGGGATAGTACGAACTTTAGGGTACGCATATCCCGCCTCACCAAGCACGCGCTTCACGCCTTCTTCCAAACTCGTTACTTTAGAGCCGTTATAAACATCTCCGCTGACAAAAGGTACCAGAGCTTCAAACTCTGCTTCCTTTCCTATCAACTCACCGCGAAATTTGACATCCTTAACTGTGTAAGGCAGCCCTTCATTTACGGCTAGAGTGATATACACGCCTTTTTTATCGGGAGAAATCGCAACCTGTGTAGAATCAAGCTTAAATTTCAGGTAACCACGATCTAGATAATAAGACTTTAAAGCTTCAAGATCGCCTGCCAGAACTTGTTTTTGGTACTTATCGTCTGATAAAAAATTCCACCAAGACACATCAACATTCAGGTTAAATCTGCTGAGTAGATCCTCATCAGAAAATGCCTTATTACCTAAAAAGTTAATTTGCTGTATTTTGGCTGATACACCTTCGGAAAATACAAATTTAAGATCCGAACGATTACGGGGCAAAGGGGTCACAACAGCCTTTACTGTCGCATTATATTTTCCGACGCTATAGTAGAAGTCTTCTAGACCCTTCTCAATATTTGACAATGTCGTTCGATCAAGAGCTTCACCAACTCTAACTCCTGATGCATCAAGATTCTGTTGTAACTGTTCCTCTTTTATTGCTTTGTTACCAGAAAATGAAATGCTGGCAATAGTAGGACGCTCTTTTACCTGTACAAGGAGTTGATTACCATCCCGTAACACTTTGATATCTTCAAAATTTCCTGATGAGTATAGTGCTCTTATAATTTCAGATACATCTTGAGCATCGACCGTATCTCCGACACGAACTGGCATCTTTAACAAAGCTGCACCAAGTGCAACACGCTGTAATCCATCGATTTGGATATCTTCTACAACAAAGTTTTCGGCTCCATTTGCAGCGACGCTCGTTGCCAATAGCGTTGCAAACAGAATTTTATTCATCGCCATATTTGTTTTAGTTATTCCTTATTACAACCTTTGCCCGACTATAAACGAGCAAAATCATTAAATATTGCCACTGCCATGAGAGAAAAAATAATCGCTCCGCCAATACGGTAGCCCATATCTTGAACCCGCTCAGGAACTGGACGTCTAGTCACCGCTTCAACGGCAAAAAACATTAAGTGTCCACCGTCTAACATGGGTAGGGGCACAAGGTTGATAATACCTAAATTAACACTAATCAAAGCTAAGAAACCGAGAAAATACACCAAGCCGTAATCAGCTGTCGTGCCCGCTCCTTTTGCAATTGAAATAGGCCCACTGAGATTATTTAAACCCACATCTCCAACAATTAATTTTTTCAACATACTGATAGTCAGACCTATCACCTGTCCTGTTTTTTCAATTGCTTTTCCGACCGACTCAAATACACCAAATTGTAAGTCGAAGCGATAGTTTTCAGGCCATTCTGCGACTTGAGGAGCAATACCAGCAAACCCTATAACCCTGCCGTTAGACAGAGTTCGGCTTTCTGGTACTAAGGTCAAATCTATGGCCTCACCATTGCGTTCAACGGCTAGTTCAATCACCTGATTGGGATGATTCTGCACCAAATCAACCACCTGCTGCCAATCGTTTAGAACGAGATCATTAGCCAAAACTAATCTATCTTCAGGTTGCAAACCTGCAGCATCGCCAGCTCCCCCAGGGGTAACAGAGGATAAGCGAGTTGAAACCTCGGGTGTAAAAGGCTTAAAGCCCAATGAAGACATGGCTGATTCAACTTCTGGATCAAAGCTCCAATCCGTCAAATCTAATTTTTTCACCTCTTCGGCACCATACTCATTGATGGGTGAGACCGTTAAAGTCATTTGGTTATCACCGATATGAGAAATCAACCCCATGTTTACCGATTCCCAATCCGGTGTTTTGACGCCAGAGACTGATTTAAGTTCCATATTCGACTCTAAACCAGCTCGAGCGGCGATTGAATTAGGCTCAATTTGACCAATAACAGGCTTGACAGCAGGCACACCTATTAAAAAAACAAGCCAATACGCAAATACAGCAAACAAAAAGTTAAATACAGGTCCAGCAGCTACTATCGACGTCCTTTTCCACAAAGGTTGAGTATCAAATGCTTGTCCCTTTTGTTCTGGTAGAACATCATCTACCCGGCCATCGAGCATTTTAACATAGCCGCCCAATGGTATTATCGAAAGGCTATACTCTGTGCCATCTTGACCAGTTTTGCTCCAAATTGATTTACCAAAACCAATGGAGAATTTTTCTACTTTCACACCACAACGGCGCGCTACCCAGAAATGGCCGTACTCATGTACCGCAACTAAGATGCCAAGGGCAATAAGAAAGGAGGCAAAATTCCATAAGATATCTGTCATGCTGAACACTCTTTAATTGTCTCGACAGCTAAGGCTCGCGCCATTCTATCTAGCTCAATGATACTTTCCAAGCTATTACAATCTGCTTCGCTGCTCTTGCCACAAATAAAATGTGCGACTCGCTCATTAACGACAGCAATATCGGTAAACTTTAACTTGTGTGAAAGAAAAGAATCAACGGCAATTTCATTAGCTGCATTAAGCGCCGTCGTTGCATGTTGGCCTTCGTAGCAAGCGTCTATCGCTAGCTTCAAGCATGGGTATCTCTGGTAGTCGGGCTCTAGAAAGGTCAACTGGCCAATTTGAGCAAAATCAAGGGGCGGTACGCCAGCTGGAACTCTATCAGGATAAGAGAGAGTATAAGAAATAGGTGTTGCCATATCAGGATTGCCCATCTGTGCCAGTAAAGAGCCATCTTTGTACTGCACCATAGAATGAATTACTGATTGAGGATGGATTAAAACCTTGAGCTGCTCTCGACTGGTATTAAAAAGCCATTTAGCTTCTATGTACTCCAAGCCTTTGTTCATCATACTGGCCGAATCGACCGAAATTTTGGGTCCCATAGACCAATTAGGATGTACTATCGCTTGTTCAGGAGTAACTTGCGACAATGCACTAAGGTCAGTGTAACGAAATGGACCTCCAGAACCTGTAAGTGTAATATGCTGGACTCCATGCTGGGTTAAGTCACAGCCCCCAAGGTTAGTCTGAATAGCGTTAGGGAGACACTGAAAAATTGCATTATGTTCACTATCAACAGGCATAAGCTCTGCTTCATATTCTTTAACTGCGTCCATAAACAATTTTCCAGACATGACTAACGCCTCTTTGTTAGCCAATAAAACACGTTTACCTGCTTTAACAGCAGCCATGGTTGGAACAAGACCAATGGCCCCAACAATTGCAGACATGACTGTGTCGACTTCGTCAAAAGAAGCAACATGAGTAATCGCCTCGGAGCCAGATAGTATTTGTGTGGGGAGTTTTAACCTTTGGATATGGGAACTCAATGTGCGAGCAGATTGTTCACAGGCCATAACCGCATATTTAGGCTGCCATTTTTGACACAGTTGACGCATTTTATCGACGTTTTTTCCCGCAACCAATGCAACAACATCAAACTCAGATGGATTGTGCTCAACGACTTTTAAAGTGCTATGACCAATCGAACCTGTTGCACCTAAAATTGTCAACTTACGCATAAAGAAACCAGTAAAATCCATAAGGCAGGATAAGACCTGCCGATGTAATTAGAAAATGAAATAAAGAAGTGCGAATACAGGAAAAGCGGCTGTCAAACTATCGACCCTATCCAATATTCCCCCATGTCCTGGGAGAATATTACCGCTGTCTTTTATGCCTGAAACTCGTTTAAACATACTCTCGACAAGGTCACCTAGTACACTAATTACCACTGTGATTAACGTAATGATCACCATAGAGAAGGAACTACTAAACTCAATGTCAAACCAAACAGCCGTTCCCCAACCGACAAAAATTGCAGTAACAATTCCCCCGATCAGACCTTCAATAGTTTTGTTCGGGCTAACATAAGGAGCCATTTTTCGGCGACCAAAGCTCTTCCCACAAAAATAAGCACCGCTATCCGCAGCCCACACAATAAAGCATACAAAGAGCACGAGTTTAGCACCGTGGTAGCTATCCTCGTATATACCTTCAGCCCTGAGTAATAATATACTCCAGAAAAAAGGTAACAGAGTCAGAACACCAAACACATGCCTGAGAAAATTAGAGTTTTGCCAAAGCTTGGCTGAACGAGGAAAAGACAGTACTAAGCCGCTAGAAATAATCCACCAAATACTTCCAACTGAGAGCACGGCGACATGCACATCAGTCATCAAACTTAAACTTCTGGCATCAAAAGGAATGAAAGTTAAGGAAATAGCGCTAATAAGAATACTCGGCGTCAATGCTAAAAGACGTGTTTTGGACTCAACAAATTGGGTCCATTCCCAGTAACCTATTACAGTTACTGTCGCTACAGCTAGCATGAATAGAGCTAACGGTAACTTGAAAATACCAAGAATAACAGCAGGGGCAAGAATTAGAGCTGTGATAATTCGTTGTTTCAAACTTAAACCCTTAATCGCTTTCGATCAGTTCTTTAACCTGTTCGTCGGTGCAACCAAAGCGCCTCTCCCGATTAACAAACCATGTAATTGCTTCAATTAAACTGTCTTCATTAAATTCCGGCCAATATGTCGGCGTGAAATACATTTCAGCATAAGCCATCTGCCAGAGCATGAAGTTACTGATACGGCATTCACCACTTGTTCGTATTAATAAGTCAACTTCTGGGAGATCCGCCATGGTCAGATGAGACGTAATCAGCTCTTCATTAACGTCATTAGCATCAATTTCACCGCGTGCTACTTTCGCAGAAATACTTTTTGTCGCCTCGACAATATCCCATTTACCGCCGTAATTAGCCGCTATGTTAATCACCATTCCTGTGTTATTTTCAGTCAGAGCTTCGGCTTGATCTATCTTTTTTTGTAGCCTTGGGTTAAATCGACTTTTATCACCGATAACACGCAGACGTAGGTTGTTCTTATGAAGCTTCTTAACTTCCGTAGACAAAACGGTGATGAATAACTCCATTAACACACCGACTTCATCCTCTGGTCTACGCCAGTTTTCACTGCTAAACGCAAATAAAGTAATGGCTTTAATACCTAATTTTGCAGATGTAGAAATAGTTTTTCTTACCGCAGACACACCATTTTTATGGCCGAACACGCGGGGTTTTCCCTGCGCTTTTGCCCAGCGACCATTGCCATCCATAATGATAGCAATATGCTTGGGAAGTAGTTCTGAAGATAGTTGAATGTTATGCATACAAGGATTTATGGTTATCAGCAGGTGACAAAGAGTAGCATAAAAAAACGCTGTACTGCGAGCACAGCGTTCTTTATATTTCGAATGTGAATGAAATTAAACTTCCATAAGTTCTTTTTCTTTTGATGCGAGCGCTTCGTCTACTTTTTTAACCGCTGCATCAGTGATTTTTTGAATCTCATCTTGAGCTTTGCGATCTTCATCTTCAGAAATTTCTTTGTCTTTGAGCAAGGACTTTAGTTCACCATTGGCGTCACGACGAATATTACGAATAGCCACTCGTCCGCCCTCAGCTTCACCACGTACGATTTTAACCAGGTCCTTGCGTCGTTCTTCTGTCAACGGTGGAAGTGGTACACGGATGATGGTTCCAGCTGACATCGGATTAAGTCCTAGATCTGACATCATGATGGCTTTTTCCACCTTGGGTGCAAGCTCTTTATCAAAAACAGTAATGGCTAGAGTTCGAGCGTCTTCAGCAACAACATTAGCAACTTGGTTTAATGGTGTTGGAGCACCATAGTACTCGACTGAGATTCCAGACAGTAGGCTCGGATGAGCGCGACCTGTACGAACTTTCGAAAGGTTATTTTTTAGCGCTTCTACGCTTTTTTCCATGCGCTCTTGAGCGTCTTGTTTGATTTCATTAATCACGATATCACCTTAAATGTGTCATTCTTTTTTAAAAGAAAGCCTAAACAGGATTCTTTAAAAGGCAATACCCTAGTATAAAATTGCCATACTAGGGTTGAATGAGTTATTCAGCAGTACTAATCAAAGTACCTTCAGCTTCACCCATAACCACTCGGCGAAGTGCACCAGGCTTATTCATGTTGAAGACACGAATAGGCATTTTGTGATCACGAGCTAGTGTAAATGCTGCTAAATCCATCACTTTTAGTTCTTTATCAAGAACTTCTGAGTATGCTAGCTTATCATACAACTCTGCATCAGGATTAGCTACAGGGTCAGCGGTAAATACACCGTCAACTTTAGTCGCTTTTAAAACTACATCGGCTTCAATTTCAATACCACGTAAACAGGCAGCAGAGTCAGTCGTAAAAAATGGATTCCCAGTTCCCGCTGAGAATATAACCACTCGCCCTTGACGCAATTCACGAATAGCGTCAGCCCAGTTGTAATCGTCACAGACACCTTTCAGGGGTATGGCAGACATAACACGAGCATTAACATAAGCACGATGTAGAGCATCTCGCATGGCAAGGCCGTTCATAACTGTTGCAAGCATCCCCATATGATCGCCCACAACACGGTTCATCCCAGCTTCAGCAAGCCCTGCACCTCGGAAAAGGTTGCCTCCTCCGATCACTACCCCTACTTGCACTCCAAGCTCTACCAGTTCTTTCACTTCTTGAGCCATACGATCAAGAATCGCAGGGTCGATACCAAAACCCTCTTCACCTTGAAGAGCTTCACCACTCAGTTTTAACAGAATACGTTGATACGCTGGTTTAGGGTTTGTCGTCATGGAGTTTACCTTCCAAAGAGAGTTATTAATTAACAGTCATGAATAGCCAAGCAAGCCATCATTAAAATGATGTTGGTCACATCACTCACTTACCTATTCATCACAATTAACCGCATAACTGCCATTCGTAAAAAGACCGCAGCCTAGGCTACGGTCTAAAGTTTTAGCACATCTAAGGATTAACCTTTTTGAGCAGCTGCAACTTCTTCAGCAAAGCTCATTTCTTCGCCTTTTTCGATACCTTCACCCACTTCTAGGCGGACAAAGTTAGCAACAGAAGCACCACGCTCTTTTAGGATTTCACCAACAGATTTCTTTGGCTCCATAACAAAAGCTTGGCCAGTTAGAGAAATCTCACCTGTGAACTTCTTCATACGGCCAACAACCATCTTCTCTGCGATTTCAGCTGGTTTGCCTTCGTTCATGGCGATTTCTACTTGAACTGCTTTTTCTTTCTCAACAACGCCAGCTGGTACATCTTCAGGGTTAACATACTCAGGACGAGAAGCCGCTACGTGCATCGCAACATGCTTAAGTGTTTCAGCGTCGCCTTCACCAGCAACAACTACACCAATTTTCTCACCGTGACGGTAAGAAGCAATTGCGGCACCTTCAACGTATTGAACGCGACGGATGTTGATGTTTTCACCAATTTTAGCAACTAAAGCAACGCGAGTCTCTTCGAACTTAGCTTGTAGCTCTTCTGCCGTCGCTTTAGTAGAAAGCGCATGAGCTGCCACTTCTTCAGCAAATGCTGTAAAGTTAGCATCTTTTGCTACGAAGTCAGTTTGGCAGTTTACTTCAAGAAGTACAGCTACGCCGTTGTCTTGTTTAATGATGATCGCGCCTTCAGCCGCTACATTACCTGCTTTTTTAGCAGCTTTTGCAGCACCTGACTTACGCATGTTGTCAATTGCCAGTTCGATATCGCCGTCAGTTTCAACAAGCGCTTTCTTACATTCCATCATGCCTGCGCCAGTACGGTCGCGCAGTTCTTTAACTAGAGCAGCAGTTACAGCCATTCTCTATTCCTCAGTTTAATCTGGATTTGGTAAAAAACAGGGGCCTAACATGTTAGCCCCTGCTGATAATGATAACTTTGCCAACCTGTGCATTAGCTCACGTTAGCTAAGTATGGCTCAAAGCCGCTATTATTCAGCTTCTACGAAACCGTCTTTTTCAGCAGCTGCAGCTACGTCTTTGTTACGACCTTCAGTTACTGCAGAAGCAGCAGCGTTTAGGTATAGCTGTACCGCACGGATAGCATCATCGTTACCAGGGATAACGAAATCTACGCCGTCTGGGTTAGAGTTAGTATCAACTACAGCGTAAACTGGGATACCTAGGTTGTTTGCTTCTTTAACTGCAATGTGCTCGTGATCTGCATCGATTACGAACAACGCATCTGGTAGACCACCCATGTCTTTGATACCACCAAGAGACTTCTCTAGCTTCTCCATTTCACGAGTACGCATTAGAGCTTCTTTCTTAGTCAACTTGTCAAAAGTACCGTCTTGAGACTGAGTTTCTAGCTCTTTTAGACGCTTGATAGACTGACGAACAGTTTTGTAGTTTGTTAGCATACCACCAAGCCAGCGGTTGTTAACATAATACTGGTTGCTTGCAATAGCAGCTTCTTTAACAGCTTCAGATGCAGCGCGCTTAGTACCTACAAATAGAACCTT
Organism: Vibrio tetraodonis; assembly: GCF_003350295.1. Lineage (GTDB taxonomy): Bacteria > Pseudomonadota > Gammaproteobacteria > Enterobacterales > Vibrionaceae > Vibrio > Vibrio tetraodonis. Next base: position 276,882 of record NZ_QLYY01000007.1, on the reverse strand, counting down.
ACCTTTTTTCTCGCCGACTTTACCTAGCTCAGCTAGAGCGTCGTTAAACATAGGTACAGTTTTTTCTAGGTTAATGATATGTACACGGTTACGAGCACCAAAGATGAATGGCTTCATTTTTGGGTTCCAGTAACGAGTCTGGTGACCAAAGTGAACACCAGCTTTTAGCATATCGCGCATTGATACAGTTGCCATTTTAAATTCCTCTATGGGGTTAGGCCTCCACAATCCCCATAACTCCGACCAGGCTCATTGCCCAGCACCCCGGAATATGTGACGGATTGTGTGTGATTTAAAGATAAATGTTTTATGGAAGTCATCAGCTTCGCCAAATAAGGAGAGAACAGACAACATTTCCGGCGCGCTTTATACCATATTTTCATCCATCTTGGCTAGTAAAAAGTCACCCTATGGAGTTAATTAGACCATAGCTTTGAGTGTCTCACTTTACCTCACACATGAAGAATCATTCTCATTAGCCTAGCTTCCTGATAGAATGCGCTCATTCGCACAGATAAGTGCTACTGATTAAATTAGAGAAAAACGATGTCCATCAAGATAAAAACCTCTGCAGAAATTGAGCGTATGCGCATCGCTGGTGCATTAGCCGCCGAAATCCTAGAAATGATCGAGCCTCATATCAAGGAAGGTGTCACCACGGATGAATTAAATAAAATTTGTCATGAGTATGGGATTGAGAAAGGAGCTTACTCTGCACCTCTTGATTATCACGGGTTTCCTAAATCTATCTGTACATCTATCAACCACATTGTTTGCCATGGTATTCCAGCATCGGAAGATGAAATCGGTAGTAACGGCCAGTTGAAACCTGCCGTACTTAAAAATGGCGATATTATTAACGTTGATATTACCGTTATTGTGCCAAACGACGAAAACGCAGACCTCAGCGTGCGCCCTCAGGGTTACCACGGTGACACCTCTAAAATGTTTCTCGTCGGGGACGTATCTCCAGCAGACAAACGTCTTTGTATGGTCACCCAAGAAGCTTTGTATATTGGCATACGTAAGGTAAAACCTGGCGCAACTGTCGGTGACATAGGCACAGCGATTGAAAAATACATCAAGGAAAATAACAAAAAAAATCCTAGGAATAAGTTTTCTATCGTAAAAGACTTCTGTGGCCACGGAATAGGCAATGAATTCCACGAGGAACCACAAATCGTTCATTACAAAAATAATGATCGTCGAGTGTTGCAAAAAGGAATGTGCTTTACCATTGAACCTATGATTAACGCTGGAAAGTTTGGTGTGAGCGTTGATGCGCAAGACGATTGGACTGTCTACACCGGGGATGGCAAAAAATCAGCTCAGTATGAACACACTGTTGTGGTAACAGATACAGGTTGTGAAATTCTGACACTGCGCAGTGATGATACTATTCCACGAATTATGAATAATGCCTAGTTTCACCCTAAAATATCCTCGCTAAACGAGGATATTTTTTTATCTTCTACATTTTGATAGATTGTTATATACGGATGCCTCGCACGGACTTGCTTATGTCTTATCAGTCTCCTTCTAGCTTGCAGGACGATGAAATATCAGTTGCAGAACTTAAGTCTCAACTTAAGAAGTTTGCTGACGGCCAAAGAGACCTATTCACCTCGCACAACTCGATATCAGAGCTCGTCTTGGGCCGTGCAAACTACATGGATGGAGTCCTTAAAAGGCTTTGGCAATATTTCGGCTTTACTAAAGAACCTGATATTTGTCTGGTTGCTGTAGGTGGCTACGGTAGAGGTGAACTACACCCCCTTTCCGATATTGATATATTGATCACCTCAACCCATGTTTTGCCTGAGAACCTAAATACAAAAATAAGCCGCTTTATTACTTTTTTGTGGGATCTGAAACTCGAAGTAGGGCACGCAGTGAGAACCATAAGTGAGTGCTCATCAATTGGTAGAGAAGACTTGACTGTCGCCACCAACCTTCAGGAATCGCGATGGCTTTGCGGCTGTGAAGAAACCTTTAGTAAACTGCAACTTGAGATTCATTCAGAGTCATTTTGGCCCACTGAAACCTTTTATAAAGCAAAGGTTCAGGAACAGCGAGATCGTCATTCTCGCTACCATGATACAACCTACAATTTAGAGCCTGATATAAAATCAACACCTGGGGGGTTGCGTGATATTCATACCTTAGGCTGGATCGCGAGAAGGCATTTTGGCGCCACTTCATTACTTGAAATGAGTCAATATGGATTTTTGACTGATGCAGAATATCGCGAGCTCTTAGAATGCCAAAATTATCTATGGCGGGTGCGTTTTGCTTTGCACCTACAGCTAAAAAGATACGACAATCGCTTAACGTTCGCTCATCAAGTACAAGTTGCCGAGAGCCTTGGTTTTTCGGGAGAAGGCAACCGCGGCGTTGAAATGATGATGAAAGAGTTCTATCGCACACTTAGACGTGTAGCTGAACTCAATAAAATGTTACTCAAACTATTTGACCAAGCGATTTTAAACAATGGTATTGAGTACGACCCTGAAATACTCAGTCAGGACTTTCAAAGACGTGGCCCTCTGATAGAAGCCCGTAAACCCGCGCTGTTTCAATCTCGCCCAGAAACCATTCTTGATATGTTTTTGCATATAGCTAATGATTCAACCATTGAAAGTGTGGCGCCCTCAACCCTTCGTCAACTAAGAACCGCTCGAAGACGGTTGAATAAGTTTCTTCACACGATTCCAGCAGCCAGAGAAAAGTTTATCGAACTTTGTCGCCACCCAAACTCTCTTACTCGAGCATTTGTTTTGATGCACAAGCTCGGTGTATTGGCAACATACTTGCCACAATGGAGTCAAATTGTTGGCCAAATGCAGTTTGACTTGTTCCACGTTTACACGGTTGATGAACACAGCGTCCGCCTTCTAAAACACATTCATACATTTAGCCAACCAGAAAATCATCAAAAGCACCCTATTTGCTGCGAAGTCTTTCCTCGGATACAAAAAAAAGAGCTACTTATCATAGCCGCTATTTTTCATGACATAGCCAAAGGTCGTGGCGGCGATCATTCTGAAATAGGAGCAGAAGAAGCGTACGAATTTTGTATCAGCCACGGTCTATCAAAACATGAAGCTAAACTCGTTTCTTGGTTGGTCAGATACCATTTATTGATGTCTGTCACCGCTCAACGGCGCGATATTTATGACCCTGATGTTATAAACGAATTCGCTAAACAGGTAAGAGATGAAGAATATTTAGAATACCTAGTGTGCTTAACTGTTGCCGATATTTGTGCAACCAATCCTGCCCTCTGGAACAGTTGGAAGCGAACCTTACTAGCAGAGTTATTCTATTCTACTCAAAGAGCACTACGTCGTGGACTTGAGAATCCAGTCGATGTGAGAGAAAGAATACGTCACAACCAACAACTCGCCTCAGCCCTTTTAAGAAAGGAAGGGTTCAGCGCCAGAGATATTGAAGTGCTATGGCAACGATTTAAAGCCGATTACTTTCTCAGGCATTCACACAAGCAGATTGCTTGGCACAGTACTCATATTCTGCGTCACAGCGATCACACTCAACCTCTTATCCTTGTATCCAAAAAAGCTACTCGGGGTGGCACAGAAGTCTTTGTCTATAGCCGAGATCAACATGCGCTTTTTGCATCCATAGTTGCCGAATTGGATAGAAGAAACCTAAATGTACATGATGCGCAAGTCATGACGAGCAAAGATGGGTATGTGCTCGATACCTTCATGGTGCTTGATCAACACGGCAAGGTCATAGATGAGAGCCGCCATGATGCTATCATAAAGCAGCTAGAGCGCACTTTGGGTAATGGACGCTCAAACAAAATAAAAACGCGCCGTCCTCATCGAAACTTACGGCATTTTAAAGTAAAAACCCGAGTTGAGTTTCTGCCAACAAAAGGTAAGAAGCGTACTCTACTTGAATTCGTAGCGCTTGATACTCCAGGTTTACTGGCAATTGTTGGGGCAACCTTTGCCGACCTGAATCTGCATCTCCATGGCGCTAAAATTACAACAATCGGTGAACGAGCCGAGGATTTATTTATTATTACTAATGCTCATGGTATTAAGCTGACTGAAGAAGAAGAACTCGAGCTTCAAAAGCAGCTCATAGAAAGCGTCAACAAGCTTTCTCCTTAGGCGATCTCGCCCACAAGTTACACAGGCGTACTAGAAATCAACTATCTCAAGTCAACTTCGGCTGCTACATTATGTGTTGTTGGTCATTATGTTGTCAGTGTACACATGGATAAAGGTCGTTAAATTCACCACAAGAGGTCGCCTATGTTTCAACACCTCACAGCGTTAGGAATTCAAGAACCTAAACAAATTGAACGTTATTCCCTCAGGCAAGAGGCACACAAAGACGTATTAAAAATTTACTTTCGTAAGCAAAAAGGCGAACTATTCGCAAAAAGCGTTAAGTTCAAATACCCAAGGCAGGTTAAAAATGTGTTGGTGGATGGGGGAAGCAATAAGTACAAGGAAGTGACGGAAATAAATCGCAACCTAACGCTTATTATTGATGAGTTGAATACCATCACTAAACCCAAGAAACTCACAAAAGTAGACACTAAGGAAAAAATCCTTTCAGATCTGCGCCACCTTGAAAAAGTCGTTTCAAGCAAAATAGCCGAAATAGAAGCTGATCTTGAGAAACTAAAATAAAGCGCGACAGGGTAAACCCCTGTCGTTCTAGCCTTCAAAAACATAGTAACTATTATACCCAGCCAGCTAACCTGCCAACGAGGTAAAGCGAGGCAAACGCCATAACACCAGCGACGATATCATCAAGCATAATGCCAAAACCACCATGAACATGATTATCTAACCAGCTGATAGGCCATGGCTTTAGCATGTCAAAAAACCTAAACAGTGCAAAACCAGTCAATAGCCACTTCCAATCAGTGACAGAAAGGTGGAATAAAGGGACAACCAGCATGGTAATCCAAAACCCGACAAATTCATCCCATACGATAGCGCCATGATCATGGACACCCATACTATCTGAAGTTATTTGGCATATTTTAATTCCGGCTATGGATGCCACCACTAGAGTAATCATGTAAGCAGGTAGGGGTAGTTGAGCTAGCAGAAGGTAAAAAGGGATAGCAGCCAGTGTTCCGACAGTACCTGGCATAAAGGGGGATAAACCGCTACCAAATCCAGTTGCCAGAAGGTGCCAAGGGTTTTTAAGTGATATAAGAAGTAAGGGGTTTGTCATACTATTAATTCTATTGAAAATGATCAAAGCCTTGCTTAGGCCAGTCAAGAGGTTGCCCTTTATTTGACAGCAGAAACTGTCCCTTAGGACGAATTTGTCCAATACAACTCACCTGACAACCACAATGTGCCAACGCAGCGTCAATCACTCCTTTATACTGCTCCGGGACTGTGAAGCATAACTCATATTCTTCACCACTTGTGAGTGCGTATTGCTGAGCTTTATCCACGCTGCCGATAAACTGGATCAATTGACTAGAAATGGGAAGCTCACTAAGTTCAAGATGAGCGCCAACATCAGAGCGTCTGAGAATATGCTTCAAATCAGCCGTTAAGCCATCAGAAATATCAATCGCCGAGCTTGCTATACCCAGAAGCGCTTGCCCTGCCAAAACACGCGGCGTTGATAAATAGTGTGCTTGCTCAAGCTGCTCAGCAAATGGTTTATTACGCAGCTCTTCATTAAGAATAACTTCCAAACCAGCCTGACTGTCTCCCAACTCTCCCGTCACATAGATCCAGTCACCAACTCGTGCGCCATCTCTTCGGAGTGCCTTTTCAGCGTCAACAAAGCCTTGCACTGTGAGCGTTAAACTCAACGGGCCTTTGGTCGTGTCTCCGCCAATCAAATGGATATCAAAATAATCTGCAAGCTTAAAAAACGAGTCACAAAACGGCGCTAACCAAGACTCATTGGGTTCAGGTAGAGTCAAAGCTAATGAAACCCAAGCAGGTGTCGCTCCCATAGCCGCTAAATCACTTATATTTGCAGCCAAAGCCTTGTGGGCTACCCAAGCGGGGTTAGCCTCTTTGAGGAAATGTGTTCCCGCAACTAGTGTATCCGTGCTGACCGCCAAAGACATGCCTTCTGGCACTTTGAGTAGAGCGCAATCATCTCCAGCCGCTAGCAACACATCTTTACGACGAGACTGACGGCCAACAAAGTATTTTTCAATAAGATTAAATTCACCAAACATAGTATTCAATGTAACGTGCGATATAAAAAAGGTCAGCATTTGCTGACCTTTTTTAGCTATTTATCCTACTTTTTGCGAACGTGTGGCGCTGCTTTATCCAGCACACCATTCACAAACTTATGACTTTCTTCAGCTGCAAAAACTTTTGCCAACTCAATAGCTTCATTAATAACCACTTTGTATGGTACGTCTTCACGGCGAGTCATTTCATACATAGCTAGACGAAGCAAAGCCAGCTCCATCATATCCAAATCTTGCATTGGACGAGCCGTATAAGGGCGAATTTTACTGTCCAGTTCTGTGTGACTTAACACCACACCAGTTAATAAATCACGGAAGTATGCGACATCAGTATCTGGTGCTATCAATGCAGGTTCTGCAGCATGATGCTCTTCTTCATCATACTTACCACCAGATAAAAACTGCTCTTCAATAGTGGCAACATTTTCTTTAGTAATTTGCCATGAGTAGATCGCTTGCAGAGCGAATCGACGTGCATTACGACGTGCGGCTGGTTTCACACTGGCCCCCATTAGGAATCGATTTCAGATAATACGTTGATCATTTCAAGTGCGCTTAGTGCAGCCTCTGCACCTTTATTACCAGCCTTGGTTCCTGCGCGCTCAATAGCTTGGTCTATGGTATCAACAGTCAAGACACCAAATGCAACTGGAAGGCTATATTCCAACGACACTTGAGCCAAACCCTTGTTACACTCACTGCAAACATATTCAAAATGAGGCGTACCGCCACGGATCACTGTACCTAGTGACACAATAGCATCAAACTTACCCGTTTTAGCCACACGTTGCGCAACTAAAGGAAGCTCTACCGCTCCAGGACAACGCACGACTGTGATGTTGTTATCACTAACTTGCCCATGACGCTTTAAAGTATCGATTGCACCAGACAATAGACTTTCGTTAATAAAACTGTTGAAACGAGAAATAACGATAGCAATTTTTGCGTTTGGCGCTGGGAAGCCACCCTCGATCACTTTCATAAGCTTTCCTTTAACTATGTTCATCAAGTGAGAATCGCCGGATTCTAGCACAAACCTGTGATCAATATCTAATAGAAATTTGTCTCTACTCAATGAGAAAAACTGTCACAGAAAATGCCGCTAGCGGTGATTATCATAATTAACGTTATACGTACTCTTGTATTATTCGCAAACGTACTCAACTACATTTAAGCCAAATCCGCCCAGTGCATGATACTTCTTATTTGTCGAAGAAAGAAGACGCATATCGCGAACACCGATATCAGCCAAGATCTGCGATCCAACACCAACACGTCGAGAAGTACCTTGCTTTTTGGCCAAAGTCGGTGCTTGCCCCTTATCCTGAGCTTCAAACATTTTCACGCGATGGATAAGAAGATCGCTCGATTCTTCATTACCAAGGATCACTAAAACCCCACCTTCTTTACCGATCCGCTTCATGGCTTTATCTAAAGTCCAACTACGCTCAACATTTCTATCACTGCGTAGTAAATCTGTAAACGTATCTTGAAGATGAACTCGAACTAGAGGCACATGCTCGGTTATTTCACCTTTACACAGGGCATAATGCACTTGGTTATCAATAGTATCTCGATAAGTCACCAATTCAAATTCACCATACTCAGTAGGTAATTGACACTGTGCTACACGCTCTATCGTCGTCTCTGTATTATTACGATACTCGATAAGATCAGCAATAGTCCCAAGCTTAATATCATGCTGTTCAGCAAACACTTCCAAGTCGGGGCGGCGAGCCATAGTGCCGTCTTGGTTAAGAATTTCGACAATCACTCCTGCTGGCTCAAGCCCTGCTAACCTAGCAAGATCACATCCAGCTTCTGTATGGCCAGCCCGAGTGAGCACGCCACCTTCCTGTGCTGCCAGTGGAAAAATATGCCCTGGTTGTACTAAGTCAGCAGCTTTGGCATCAATTGCAACCGCAGCTTGAACGGTTTTGGCTCTGTCAGCGGCAGAGATACCAGTGGTAACGCCCTCAGCAGCTTCAATAGAAACGGTAAAGTTTGTCGTAAATTGGGCATTATTATCCTGAACCATGGGTGGAAGGCCCAAGCGCTCACAGCGTTGCTTAGTCATGGTCAGACAGATAAGCCCTCTGCCGTGAGTCGCCATAAAATTTATGGCTTCAGGGGTTACATGTTCTGCCGCCATGATAAGATCGCCTTCGTTCTCGCGATCTTCATCATCCATCAAAATAACCATCTTACCTAGACGAATGTCTTCTATGATTTCCTGCGGAGTACTAATTGGCATTACTGGATTCCTGTATTTTGGGCTCTGAACTATATTATCGTTATTAGAAGTGCAGCATGTACTGCAAACTATTCATTAAGCAAAACCATTTTGCTGGAGAAACTCCATGGTTAAGCGTGATTCTGGTTGTGAAGATTGGCTCGTTAAAAGACGCTCCATATAACGAGCAAGTACATCAACTTCTAGATTAACTTTACGCCCGACATGAAAGTCTTTGATCGTCGTTTCATCTCCGGTATGAGGCACTATCGTCAGCTTAAACGCGTTCTTTCTCAAGGCGTTAACCGTTAAGCTAATACCATCAACGGTAATAGAACCTTTTTCGGCTAGATATTTCGACAATTCTTGAGGCATAGAAACCCAAAATTCGATCGCCCTACCTACTTGGTTTCGCTCGACAATTTCCCCTACGCCATCTACATGTCCAGAGACGATATGACCACCAAATCGAGTCGTGGGTAGCATGGCCTTTTCCAAGTTGACCTTACTCCCCACCTGATAGTCAGTAAAACCCGTTTTATTGAGTGTTTCCAAAGATAAATCAGCAGTGTAGCCCGTCGAGCTACAATCAACGACTGTTAGACAAACTCCATTAGTAGCAATACTATCGCCAAGTTTCACATCAGACATATCAAGCTTGCCGGCTTCAACCGTTACACTAATGTCTTCACCTTTAGGAGTAATTGCGGTCAATGTACCAACCGCTTCTATAATTCCTGTAAACATAACTATGATTCTTTGTTTTCCACTTTAGCAATAATACGAATATCAGAGCCAATCTGCCTTACATCGCGGAGATTAAGTTCTATTATTTCTTGCATCGACTGTAAACCAAGCGCACCAAGCAAACCTTTACCATCACTGCCCATGATTTTCGGCGACAAGTACAAAACTAACTCATCCACTATCCCTTGCTTAATTAAGCTGGTAGCTAGAGTGGCTCCTGCCTCTACCCAAAGGTGATTAATTCCAAAGTTTGATGCCAAATCAGCGAATGTGGGAACTAAATCAATTTGACCACTAGGAGCAAGATGAGGACTGAGTTCCCCCTGCTGAGACACAATAATACGTGGCCCTTCAGTTGAGAAAAGCTTAAGTTCAGGTGTGAGCAAGTTTTGCCTGTCTAAAATAACTCGCTTAGGTTGACGCACTTCATTCTCGGCAAGTTGGCTTTTGACCGATTCAGGTAACTCAGACCAACGCACATTGAGAGAGGCATTATCCTTAATCACCGTCTTGCTGGTTGATAAAATAGCATCAGATTGAGCGCGATATTTCTGTACATCGCTTCGGGCTTGCGCAGAAGTAATCCACTTGCTTTCGCCATTAGATAAAGCGGTCTGACCATCAATGCTGGCTGCCATTTTCAATTGCACAAAAGGAAGCCCTGTTTGCATCCTTTTGATAAAGGCAGGATTCAAAGCTTCTGCATCACTTTTTAAAAGACCAACTTGCACTTCAATCCCAGCATCGCGAAGCATTTTAATGCCTTCAACTTTGGGATTCGGGTCTTCCATCGCACAAATAACCTTTGCCACTCTAGCCTGAATCAAAGCAGAGGCACAAGGAGGGGTTCTACCGTAATGAGAGCAAGGCTCGAGTGTGACATAAACAGTTGAACCAACGGCTTTTTCCCCTGCCATATTAAGTGCATTAGCTTCAGCATGGGGTTCACCTGCACGATAGTGAAAACCTTCGCCAACAACGGCGTCATCACGGGTAATAACACACCCTACATTTGGGTTGGGTGGCGTAGTATAGATGCCGCCTTTGGCCAAATTAATGGCACGCGACATCATTTTATAATCTAGAGAAGAGAATTCAGACATTATACTGCTAACCGTCAATCTTCCAGACGCGCTATTTCTTCACCGAATTCTCGAATATCTTCAAAACTTCGATAAACGGAAGCAAAACGAATATAAGCAACTTTGTCGAGCTCTTTAAGTTGATCCATCACTAAATTACCAATCATCTCACTGGAAACTTCTCGCTCACCTGTCGCTCGAAGTTGTGACTTAATCATACTTATTGAGAGCTCAACCGAATCTGCACTCACAGGACGCTTTTCTAACGCACGCTGAAGCCCACCAATCATTTTATTTTCATCGAAGGGCTCACGGTTTCCATTTGATTTAATTACTCGAGGCATTACCAACTCAGCGGTTTCAAAAGTGGTAAAACGCTCACTACAGGCTAAACACTGCCTGCGACGACGAACTTGATGACCGTCAGCCACCAAACGAGAATCGATCACTTTGGTGTCATTCTCTGCGCAAAAAGGACAATGCATATCACCTCCATAATATACTGAAATACCCTCTCATTGACGAGCTAATTCCATCAACAAAGCTATTTTAATATATCGTTGCTAGTGTAACGGATTTGCTAAAGTGAAGAAAAGTAAAAGGGACATTATCGCCCCTTTTTTATCCTAAAGATGATCAAAATGTTGAGCTGCCCTGTGTTGAGCACAAAACAAATAAAAATATAACTATCAATTAAACACTAATTAAGCTCGTACTAGATAGTTAGCTTTACCAACCCATTTATAACTGGTTAGCTCTTCAATTCCCATAGGGCCTCTAGCATGTAGTTTCTGCGTCGATACGGCCACCTCAGCTCCAAGGCCAAATTGTGCACCATCAGTGAATCGGGTTGATGCATTAACATAGACCGCGGCTGAATCGACAGAGTTTATGAATCGCTCTGCATTTTCTAAGCTATTTGTCATGATTGCATCTGAATGACTGGCATTATGCTCTCGCATATGGTCAATCGCTTGTGCTATATCTGATACAACTTTTACACCCAGAGTGTAACTTAACCATTCGGTATCAAAGTCTCCTTCTGCACTATCACGAACGTTTTCTGCATCGCCTAGCAATGCTTTCGCGGCTGGCTCTGCAACAAAAGTTACTTTGTTTTGCATGCGAGTTTTCAGTTTTGTTAGCAAATCGGCGGCTATATCCTGATGAACCAGCAAAGTATCGAGTGCGTTACAAGCCGATGGGCGTTGAACTTTTGCATTCTCAATCACATTAACTGACTTTTCCAAATCCGCGCTTTCATCGACAAAGATATGGCTAATACCAAAACCACCGATGATTACAGGTATCGTACTGTTCTCTTTGCACATTTTGTGTAAACCAGCACCACCACGCGGAATAATCATATCAACATAATCGTCGAGCTTTAAAAGCTGAGAAACTAACTCCCTATCTGGCTTTTCAATATATTGTACGGAAGCTGCTGGAAGATTAGCCCTCTCCAACGCAGATTGAATGACCTTGACCAACTCCATATTGGAGAAAAACGTCTCTTTACCACCTCGAAGGATGCTGGCATTACCCGTTTTTAAACATAAAGAAGCAATATCTATGGTTACATTAGGGCGCGCTTCATAAATCACACCCACTACCCCCAGCGGTACTCGGCGGCGAGCTAGCGACATGCCATTTTCGAGGACTTTACTCTCTATTTCGCTACCGATAGGATCATCAAGTTTTATCACATTTCGAACATCATCAGCGATAGCGGCTAAACGAGTTTCATCAAGTAAAAGCCGATCAAGTAGTGCCTCACTCATCCCCGACTCTCTTCCAAGCTCAATATCCTTAGCATTGGCGTCAAGAATGCGAGCACAGTTGGCTTCCAATTCATCGGCAATTATCGCCAAAGCATGATTTTTTTGTGCTGTTGATGCATTGGCTAGTTGAAATGTAGCTTGCTTTGCAGCCTTACCTATAGAAATCAGTTCCAATCTCATTACCTCAATTATTCCTGAATTATGACCATATCATCACGATGCAGCACCTCACTGCCGTAGTCATAACCCAAAATCCCTAAAATATCTTTGCTGTGTTTACCTATGATGCGAGCCATATCGAGACTAGAGTAGCTCGAAATACCACGAGCAATGAGCACTCCTTTTTGATCAGTAATTCTCACTACTTCTCCTCGTCCGAACTCACCACTAATGCGAGTGACACCTTTAGCCAATAAGCTACTTCCTTGCGACAACACTGCTTTTACTGCACCATCGTCTATTACGATGTCACCAGAAGCAGAGGGGCCGGCCAAGATCCAACGTTTACGACTTTCTAATGCCTCTTCTATTGGCAGAAAACGGGTTCCTTGTGGCTGCTCACTAAGAGAGTCGAATACAACATTTGGTGCACTGCCTGCTGCAATAATCACTTCGATTCCAGCACGACGAGCAATGTCCGCAGCTTGCAGCTTGGTGGCCATACCTCCGGTTCCCAACGAAGTTCCACTATCCCCAGCAATCTTTCGCAAGGTATCATCAATGGTTTTTACTTCTTTGATCAATTCAGCTTGGGGGTCTTTGCGGGGATCAGCAGTAAACAGTCCTTTTTGATCGGTAAGCAATAAGAGCTTATCGGCACTACACAAAATGCCTACTAATGCAGAAAGGTTATCATTATCACCCACTTTAATTTCACTGGTCGCGACTGCATCGTTTTCATTAACAATAGGAATAATATTGTTATCCACCAACGCATTAATAGTATCGCGAGCATTGAGGAAACGTTCACGATCTTCTAAGTCTGCACGAGTAAGCAACATTTGCCCTATTTTAATGTCATAAAGACCAAACAATGCTTCCCAAGTTTGTATAAGTTGGCTCTGACCAACAGCTGCGAGAAGCTGTTTGTTTGCCATTGAGTTAGCTAAAGCTGGGTAACCTAAATGCTCTCTTCCAGCGGCTATTGCACCGGATGAAACCATAACCACAGAATGGCCTTGCTTCTTAAGCTCTGAGCACTGCCTTGCCAGTTCAACCATATGAGCTCTATCTAATGCTAACGTACCGCCAGTAAGGACACTGGTCCCGAGCTTAATAACAACGGTTTGACGGCTCGCAGCCTTCGCGCATTTTTGATTCATTATCGATCTGCTATAAAAATAAAAACCTTGGTCCACCCGCTTGCAATGAGTGTGGATGTCATTGCTGGGTGTTGTTGAACTAGATGTTTTAACAATCAACGCAACAATTAACAAGCAGAAAAGGCGCTAATTAGCGCCTTTTTTTAATCTAGGAAATATATACAGATACTTATCTAACCGAACTCTGCAGACTCTTTATGAAAATCAAGCGTCATACCAAATTGTGTTGCCAGTGTCTCAATGAGCTTCTGGTGAAAACCTTCTTGAGTGCGGCTAACTTCCGCTACCGCTTTTTTAGGCAGCTTCTCATCCATCCAATCACCTTTAGCGTCATATAAACCGACTCGGTATTTTGCTTCGAACGCCTCTCCCTCTTGTTCCAGCTCTAACCACCACCCCCAAAACTCTCTCTCTTCAGGTGATTTTTTGTCGTTCACACACACAGAAAGGCAGTCAAACAAGTATTTGCCCTGCTCACACTGCGCTTCTCGTAAATAGGGACCAATTGCTTTTAGCGTAGATAATAAACGGTAATGGGTTGGATTCTTCGACTGTTCAGACATAATGAATCTCCATATTCAATATCTGTTGTAATTATGATGAGCAAAAATCAGGACCACTTAGTTAGGGTATTGCCCATATATAAGTGTTGACTAATTTATGTGATTTGTCATCTAATTAGCTCGTCCTCCAACCACTTGATGGCTAAATCGAGTGATTCCTCATATCCCTGTGTAATTGTTTTCGCACTAATTTTCCTTGCTTTCCCATAGTCGCTAAATAATGCAACTAAGCGATTATCACTATGTGGAGACACAGGATCATTTTCCAAACTCATCGCTAAAATAGGCACTTTGGTTTTACGATTTGATAGTATGCCTTGAACCTTTAATGACCAAGCCATTAATTGACCCGATAAGCTATTGATATCGACTGCACTTTTTCCTAGTCGAGAGGCCAGTATATCAAGATACATTTTCGGCATTTTTTTCAGCTTCTCAGGCGAGGACAGTACATCATGAATCGGCGCACCCAAGCTGACACAGGCTTTAAGTTTATCTTGCTCCACGAATGCAAGCCTGACCATAGCATTACCACCGAAACGAAAACCCAATAAGCCTACTCTATGGTGATCGACCCAAGGAATATTAAACAATTCATTAAGTACTGCTTGATGCAAACACGAAGTGTCTTCAGTCAAACTCCAATGACTGTTATGGCCGATAGAAGGCATATCAACCGTCAACATGGCAATATTTTTAGCCGCTAGGTGATTACGAAACAACTTCCACAAATCCGTCTGCAAGCTATCTAATCCAGCGCTGACCATTACAACAGGCTGAGGTTTATCCGTGCTGGTAAGGTGTAAATGAGCAATAATGACCTTATTCTGATAGGGAATCTCTAACTTTTTGATTATGTATTGAGTCTTTTTTGCCGCTTCAGAATACGCATTACTTGCTAATACTTGAGCTTGGGAGGCCAGGTTATCGTTTTTTAAATGAGGGTAACCAGCAATACTAAAACACAAAGAAGCATTAAAAAGTGCATCAGCCGCCTCCTCGCCCTTGAGTTCATTAGAGCGAACGGTGTGTGACATACCCAACTTAGTCCACTCATAGGTCCAGTTACCACTGTGATATCCCATCACTGTATCAAGCCACTCATCATAAGTTCTTGAATGTTTGGATGATGCTATTTTGGATAACACTTCATCTGCTTCAATCGGATCTAAACCTTGCCATGCCCATTGCAATCGATTGATATTCCTATACCACTTAGCCCCCTCTCTGTGACGTTTATCGTCTAATATTTTCTGGCTGCTTGGCATATATTGAGTAAGCGAAGAGGTTTCCTTCGCTTGCTTATGGTTGGTAAACAGAGTTTCTGAGAGGTTTTTGCTCACTTCTTCAGACATGACATGGCCTAGTTATTAAGTTTTCTACATTGTATACATGGGTTGGATTAAAAATCAGATCTGGTTTGTTGTTTAACATACAAGTTCACATTCAGCTGAAAATCAAAATAAGCGCGCCGGAAAAGACAAACCAAAAATGACCCACTAGGGGCCATTTAAGTCTGATTCCATTCCATTAGTTCCGTGTTTTGCACAGCAAGACAAGGGTTCTGGTTTTAATCAAATTATTTTTGCTTGCGGTTTATTGGTTCAATGTACTGAATCGACATATCCCAAGGTTGCTCTATCCATGTTTCTTGTTCAATATCTACCACATAATCATCAAGAAGAAGCGCACCGGAAGGTTTAGCACAAACCGCAATAAGTTTCGCTCTTGGATAAAGTTCACGTAACTTACGCGCCGTATCACCACTGTCTACCAGATCTTCGACGATTAAATAACCTTCACCATCACCTTCAGGCGCTTTGAGAACACTCATGTCGCGTTGGTGATCATGATCGTAACTGGAAATACAAATGGTATCGACATAGCGAATACCCAATTCACGAGCTAAAATCGCTCCGGGAACAAGACCACCTCGACTCACAGCCCATATCCCTTTCCACTGTTCTGCTGGCATTTGCTTCTCAGCAAGTTCCCGGCAGTATGCGTGCATTTGATCCCACGTAATAATGAACTTCTTAGTCATTGTAATAACCCAATAATTAAACTTGCCACTGCATAGATTGATTCCGATTAGCAAGTATGAAAAGCGCTAAGCAACCATGTACTTGATGATAAAGACTAATGACATAACCCAAACACTAAGAGAAACATCTCGACCTTTTCCGCTGCATAACTTTATTGCCGCATAAGCAATAAAGCCCAACGAAATACCTTCAGCGATTGAGAAAGTTAACGGCATCAACAAACATGTCACAACCACAGGAGCCGCTTCCGTTAAATCCTGCCAATCGATGTTTGCTAACCCTGACAACATCAAGATTGCTACGTAAAATAGCGCACCAGCCGTCGCATAGGCTGGAATCATTCCTGCCAAAGGAGAGAAGAATAAAGCAAGTAAGAATAAAATACCAACAACAACAGCAGTTAAACCCGTACGGCCACCAGCTGACACACCCGAAACACTCTCAATGTAAGATGTGGTGTTGGATGTTCCAAGCAAAGCCCCGACAGACGTCGCGGTTGAGTCAGCCAACAGCGCTTTGCTTAAACGAGGGATTTTGCCATCTTTATCCATTAAGCCCGCTTTTTGCGTAACACCCACTAAGGTACCAGCGGTGTCAAATAGGTCGACAAACAAAAAAGCGAAGACAACTGAAATCATACCCACTTCGAATACAGCGGAGAAATCCAGTTGCAGAAAAGTAGGTGCGATACTCGGCGGTGTGGACATAATACCCGCCCATTGAACATCACCAAATGCCAAACCCAGTCCCGTCACCGCTAAGATAGCAATCATAACCGCACCTTTGATGCCACGATTGACTAAAGCAATAGTTAGGAAAAAGCCTATTGATGCCAATACAGCAGGCAATGATGTAATAGCGCCTAATGATACTAAGGTAGCTGGGTTATCAACCACTATGCCAGCATTTTTTAACGCGATAAAAGCAAGAAAAAGCCCAATACCCGCAGAGATGCCCGTACGTAGTGACAATGGAATAGAATGAATTATCCACTCACGAATCTTAAAGACACTCAGAAGAATAAACAGTAAACCAGACACAAATACTGCGGCTAATGCAACTTGCCAAGTGTACCCCATACCAAGCACAACAGCATAAGTAAAGAAAGCATTCAGCCCCATACCCGGTGCTTGTGCGATAGGATAATTAGCAACAAACCCCATGATAAAGCAACCGATCGCAGCTGCTAAACAGGTCGCTACAAATACCGCACCATGATCCATGCCCGCATCCGCTAAAATTGCAGGATTAACAAAGATAATGTAAGCCATGGTCAAGAAGGTTGTTAGACCGGCAAGGATCTCAGTTTTTACACTTGTGCCGTGTTCACTGAGCTTAAAGATTTTTTCGAGCATAATCGAATTCCAAAGGTGAAAAAGTAAACGGTTGCGTAATCGATTGGCGGAATTATAGAATTTAATATTTTCAAATTCCAGACAGATTTCATCTGTAAGAAAGTAATCTATTTATAATATTTCAGCTCAAATAATGTGAAACAATATCACTAAATCAAAAACATCTTTAAGTTCATAGAGTAATAAAAAAACGCCACTCAATTTGAGTGGCGGTTGATTCATATCAGTGACAAGATGACTGAGACAAAATTCTAATTAATAGGGGGTATATAAACTTCATCCAGGAATCTCTGTCTAAGTTAAATAATCAAAACTAGATGAATAGACAAAATCGCCAATGTAAATAGAGTTGCTTATCTAGAATTTTGCACTTGGCAAACCTTTCATAACCATCACCTTCTAATTCAATTAAAAAACAATCTAGATTGCTTTCTCAGTTTCTTGGAGGCGACACAGCGAACTCTTCCCTTGAACATTTTATCTTCACTGCAGAAGTTAGTTCCTGACTATAGCAAAAAGAGGTTTTATTACAACAATTGAAGATTGAAATCACAAAAACTTAATCAAAAAAGAGTAATTTCGCCATCTTTGTAATTTAATTACATTACTATCAGTTTTAAACTCTCCAAAATACGAGCTCAATATCATATACTCAATCATGACAATTGTGATGATAAAACGGTTTTTTGTTCACTTTTACTACTAGGTTGCAGTAATGAATGATATTCTCAAATGCTCTAATTCGTGCGCCAACTAGAGCCATGTATGACAACGAGCGGTTAGCATTACATGCCCAAATCTTGGCACTATCACAGTAAAGGAGTCACCTGTGTCTGAATTTCATTCTGAAGTTAGCGGCTTATCACCAAGCGTCGTATGGCAGTTTTTCGATAAAATTTGCTCAATTCCTCATCCTTCTAAGCATGAAGAAGCATTGGCCCAGTACATAGTCAACTGGGCAAAAGAACAAAACCTAGATGTCCGGCGTGATCCTGTGGGTAATGTTTTTATCAAAAAAACCGCAACATCGGGAATGGAACATAAAAAAGGCGTGGTACTCCAAGCTCACATTGATATGGTGCCGCAGAAAAATGAGGACACAGATCACGATTTTGCTAAAGATCCAATCCAGCCTTATATTGATGGCGAATGGGTAACGGCAAAAGGTACAACTCTCGGTGCTGACAATGGTATGGGTATGGCATCATGCTTGGCTGTACTGGCTTCCAATGATATTAAACATGGACCACTAGAGGTTTTACTTACTATCGATGAAGAAGCAGGTATGACAGGCGCCTTCGGACTTGAAGCAGGCTGGCTAGAAGGCGAGATCCTGCTTAATACTGACTCAGAGCAGGAAGGCGAAGTTTATATGGGCTGCGCTGGCGGTGTAGATGGTGAAATCTCCTTCGATATTCAGCGTGAAGCAATCCCGAGTGGCTACACAACTCATCAGTTAACCTTGAAGGGGCTAAAAGGTGGTCATTCTGGCTGTGACATACATACAGGGCGTGGTAACGCCAATAAACTCATCGCTCGTTTTCTTGCTGGCCACGCTCAAGAGCTCGACCTGCGTATAGTTGAATTTCGCGGCGGAACACTGCGTAATGCTATTCCGCGCGAAGCTTTTGTGACCGTTGCGATTCCAGCTGACAATGAATCTAAATTGTCAGACTTATTTGATGCCTATACAAACCAAATACAGCAAGAGTTGGGAAAAACAGAAACCAGCATCATTTCACTAAATCAAAACGTTGAATCGAGCCAAGAAGTGATTGCAATCGTCGATCAACAACGCTTTATAGCGGCGCTTAATGCATGCCCGAACGGAGTCATTCGTATGAGTGATGACATCAAAGGTGTGGTTGAAACCTCTCTAAATGTGGGTGTAATTAGCACGCAAGAAAAGACCATCAAAATCCTTTGTTTGGTGCGCTCTTTAATTGATTCAGGACGCAGCCAAGTTGAGAGTATGTTGAGTTCAATTGCTGAACTTGCCAATGCAAACATTGAATTTTCCGGTGCCTACCCAGGGTGGAAACCAGATCCCGATTCAGAAATCATGTCAATCTTTCGCGAGATGTATCAAGGCATATACGGTCACAAGCCAAATATTATGGTAATACACGCGGGCTTAGAGTGTGGGTTATTCAAAAAGCCTTACCCTAATATGGATATGGTCTCATTCGGCCCAACCATCAAGTTTCCCCACTCTCCTGATGAGAAAGTCAAAATTGACACCGTGGCTCTCTATTGGGAACAAATGGTCGCTTTGCTCGAAGCCATTCCAGAAAAAAGATAATCCCTTCAACTTCAATTAATAGTGCACTACAGGGGCAAACAAAGCGCCTCTGTATGTGTACATACCTATCGGATATCCCCTTCAACACATCATTTATCCTATGCCTCCGATAAATATTATTTGTCGTCACGATGAGCTTTTCTGTTCGTCCAATCTCTCCCATATTGCTAGGATAGCCCCCTAAGTTAGAACTGACAGTTAGCCATTCTTAACAAGATTTTTATCATGAAAAACAATTTGTTAATGTGGTTCTGTAAATCGTGGTTAGGGTTAGAATAGTGATAAAAGAAAAAATGGTTCTTGGTTGGCGAGAGACGGTGAGCCTGCCTGAGCTTGGAATAGCCCAGATAAATGCCAAAGTGGATACAGGGGCACGCACGTCATGCCTTCACACCTTTAGGATGGAAAAATTTGAGAAGCACAATACTCCTTGGGTTCGGTTTTGGCTTCATCCCGTACAACGCAATACCGAAGAAGAAATCATCTGTGAGGCAGCAATTATTGACGAGCGAATCGTCAGAGACTCTGGAGGACATGAAGAGTCTCGCTACGTAATTGAGTCCATATGCTCATTGGGAGGGCAAACTTGGCCAATAGAAATCACTCTCACCAATCGTGAAAATATGTCATTTCGCATGCTTCTAGGAAGAACAGCCATGGGTAAACGCATTGTCGTTGATCCAAGTCAGTCATATTTAATCCCCTTTAAGGACAGAAGCCAATGAAAATAGGTATCCTTTCACGTAATGCTCAGTTGTATTCTACTCAACGTTTGATAGAAGCGGCACAAGACAGAGGACATGAAGTCAAAGTGATTGATGCCCTACGTTGTTACATGAATATCAACTCAGACAAGCCTCAAATTCACTTCAAAGGGGAAGAACTTTCTGGGTTCGATGCCGTGATCCCAAGAATCGGAGCTTCGGTTACTTTCTATGGCACAGCCGTTCTACGTCAGTTTGAAATGATGGGGGTCTACCCTGTCAACGAATCCGTTGCTATCACTCGCTCACGCGACAAACTTCGCTCAATGCAACTGTTATCTCGTAAAGGCGTAGGGATGCCAATCACAGGTTTTGCCAGTAAACCTGATGATGTTAAAGATCTCTTAGAAATGGTGGGCGGGACGCCTGTTGTTATCAAGCTGCTCGAAGGTACTCAAGGCATAGGTGTAGTACTGGCAGAGACACGTAAAGCAGCAGAAAGTGTGATTGAAGCTTTTATGGGCCTTAAAGCAAACATTATGGTTCAGGAGTACATCAAGGAAGCCGAGGGTGCCGATGTACGCTGTTTTGTTCTCGGAGATAAAGTAATTGCATCCATGAAACGCCAAGGTGCAGAAGGAGAGTTTCGCTCTAATTTGCATCGCGGTGGCAGTGCATCTTTAACAAAAATTACCCCACAAGAGCGCCGAACTGCTGTTGCAGCAGCTAAAATAATGGGACTAAATGTTGCTGGTGTCGATCTATTGAGATCTTCTCGAGGGCCATTGGTTATGGAAGTTAACTCCTCTCCAGGCCTAGAAGGTATCGAAACTGCAACTGGAAAAGACATTGCTGGAATGATCATTGAATTTATCCAAAAAAACGCAGCAAGTAAAAGGACACAAACTCGTGGCAAAGGCTAAAAAAAATCACGCATTTGAGTTTCTCGGTCAATCAATATTACCCGGCGAGAGAAAAGTCATTGAATTGGAGGCCGCCAAACTCTATACGCACTCTCCTCTATCCTTCCCAGTAGAAATAATTCATGGAAGGCTGGCTGGTCCTGTACTTATGGTTAACGCCGCCATCCATGGCGATGAGCTGAACGGGGTTGAAATTGTTCGCCAGCTAATAGACACCATAGAGATCGATAAACTCAAAGGTACACTCATTGCAGTCCCCATAGTTAACGTTTTTGGTTTCATTCACAAATCACGTTACCTTCCCGACAGGCGAGATCTAAACCGCTGCTTTCCCGGTAGCGAAAAAGGCTCTCTCGCCTCTCGTATGGCTCACACTTTCTTCTCTCAAGTAGCGAAGCGTTGCGATTACATCCTTGATCTGCATACAGGCTCAATTCACAGAACTAACTTACCGCAAATTCGTGCCAACCTGACTAATGCTGAGACACTGCGTATTGCACAAGCTTTCGCAACTCCGGTTATTATTGATGCCCCATTACGGCCCGGTTCACTGCGCAGTGAAGCAGAACAACTCAATATTCCTGTGCTTACCTATGAAGCTGGAGAGGCGCTGCGCTTTGAACCCATATGTATAAATGCTGGTTTTTTGGGGGTTAAGCGTGTGATGCAAGCAATAGGAATGCTGCGAAAAAGCAGAAAAACTTTACCAACGTCAGTAATAGCCAAATCGACCAACTGGCTCAGAGCGGAAAGTAATGGCATTTTAAGAACTATGGTGACGCTAGGAGAAAAAGTCACTCGAGGGCAAGTGCTCGCCTATATTAGTGCGCCCTTAGGCCACAGTGAAATCGCTTTAAAAGCGCGTAAAGGGGGGATTGTCATCGGGCAACAAACCTTGCCACTGGTCAATGAAGGGGATGCCATCTTCCACCTCGCCTATTTTGAAGAAGACGATCAGCAAGTAGAGCAAGTGGTAGGCGATTTTATTGATGAGGTCTCAGATGCTGATCTTGAGCCACTCACCACAGGACAAATTACTCAACCCAACTAGCAACACCTCATACCAAATGAGGCGTTGCTAGCCATTTTATTTAGCTAAATGATGCCCAAATAACCGTAGCAACTAGTACAGGACAAACAAACTTAACGTATACAGGCCAAAGTTTTCCAAACCAACCGAGAGTAAAATCCGGACACCCTTGCTCTAATTCTTTGATTTTCGAACTTCGATTCCAAACCCAGCCCCCAAATACACAAAATAAAAGTGCAGCTACTGGCTGAACATATTGAGTGGCCACTGTGGCAACCAAGCCAAAGAGATTGCCAAAATTGAACACGATCACTGTACTAAATAGCGCAATCAAGCCTCCCAAAATCCAGCTGGTCGAACTGCGTTTGGTACCTAGTCTTTCACTCACTAGAGCCACTGGACACTCCAACATTGAGATGGATGAGGTTAAAGCAGCGATCGTCAGCAAGGTGAAAAAGACAATAGCAAATAACTGGCCTAAAAATCCCAGGCTATCAAACATTAAAGGCAGTACAGTAAACACTAAGGTATCTGAACTCAGTAACGACCCATCCTCTGCATAGATCTGGACCCCTTTGTGCATGGCAACAAACATCGCAGGCATAACCACCAAGCCAGCGATAAAAGCAACCGATGTGTCAACAAGGGTTACATGCATCGCCATCTTGGGTAGGTTTTCTTTCTTACTCAGGTAGGACCCATAAATCAACATAGAACAGCCACCTATGGTTAAGGAGAAAAAACCTTGGCCCATAGCTGCCAAAATCAATTTGCCATCCATCACCTTACTAAAGTCGGGAACCAAATAATGCTTTAACCCTTCTGTCGCTCCACTCTGAGTCATGATGTAAACAAAAAGTAGTCCAAACAGAACAAATAGTGCGGGCATCAGACGCGTTGACCATTTCTCAATGCCTTGCTTTACACCGCCTTGGACGATCAAAATCGTCAGTACATAAAAAGCTAGAGTACCAAATAAATTGCGCTCGACACTAAACCCTTGAAGCCATTTCGTCGCAGACTCTAGACCTAGAATTTCAGTGATAGCACCAAGGAGAAAGCAGATAAGCCAACCACCAACAATACTGTAAAAGGCAAGTACCATACTAGGGACACTCAGACCAATCCAGCCAACCATAGCACCAAATTTTTTCATCGCTAAATTAGGTGTCAGAGCTCGCATACTATCCACAGGGTTGGCTTGTCCATGGCGACCAATCGCCATCTCAACCACAAGCATAGGAAAAGCGACAACCAAAATCATGACTAGGTAGACCAGCAAAAACGCGCCTCCACCATTGCTCGCCGCTTGAGTCGGAAATCCCCAAATATTACCCAATCCGACCGCTGCGCCAGCCGCCGCTAAAATAAAACCCAATCGAGAGCCAAAGTGTTCCCGAGATTCACTATTATCTTTTGCTACCATAAAACTAAAAATACTGCATTCACAAACTAGTTGGCTAGTACAATATTACAATCACTGATTTCTCTCTAGTGGTATCAGGCGGTAGTCACCACTTACTCAGCAAAAAATAACATCACAGATCGTAAATATTTATTTACATAAATAATCAGCTAGTCAATAGATCTCTGATAAAAAGACAAAAGAGTGAAGGTATAGAAGGAAAGAGCGCTCAATGCGCTCTTTCTAAGGGTAAAGGGAAGTATTAAATAAGTGTCTAAATAGTAAACACTTGGTAATCTTGAAGCTGAGGAATAATCTGGTGCAGCTCTTGCTCTTCTTCTGCAAGTTCACCCAAAGAGTCACAAAACTCTTGGCTCTGTTGCTCAACCTCGCCAGCATGTTTTTTCAACCTAGCCGAGATACGCTCTTTAAGCTCGCTCATCGTTTCAGTTATTTGGGTAAGATTAAGGCCATCTTCGGCCTTCATTTTCTCAGACATTGCAGTAAAAGCACTGGATATGAATTCTTTATTGAAAAGCTTTTTAGCATCTTCCAAATCTTGGTTCCAAGTTTCACTCAAAGAAGAAAAGCTATCTGCGGGTAAAATCAAATCTCCTTCTTTGTAATACCTTTGTTCAATACTCGCGTAAAATTCTTGCATCGAAGCTTTAACCCCTTCAAATGCTTTAGGCGCATCAAAGCTTTTTGCAACATCATCGATAATATCATTGGCTAGTGCAAGCCCATCACGAGCCATTTGTTTTGCTCGTGGTAAGTAATCATTTAAATGAGCACGATAGTCGGATATTGCTTGTGTTTGTTCAGGTTTAAGAGTGACCTCCTCTCCTTGAATCAACAGTCGATTGTTCGAATCTAGCACCGCCGTGTTACCGTCTGGCTGATGGATTTCCAACCTTTCATTATTCAATCGAATATCATTTTTTAGATCGACACTGCACTGAGCAGCGGCCACTTGGTTTACTACCATAAGTAAAGGGATCATCCAAAGCACTTGTTTCATTTTTATCTCGCTTTATTAAATACTTCCAAACCCTAGCAAACAATTCGCCCGCTTACGTCAAATTATTGTATCGATTTGATAATAGAAACTCTTTGGTCCAACTTGATATACCACGTCATCCCCCACTAACTTACCTTTTAATGCCTTTCCTAGTGGTGAACTAAGTGTGACTAACATGACTCGCTTTGCTTGATAGTCAATCTTCAATCCGCCTGAACATGGTGCAATAAAAAAGTATTGAGCTTGGTCATCATCGTCCAAAAGTGAGACTAAACATCCAAGCATCACTGATTCAGCATTTTTCGGTAATTGCATCTGTTTCATCACGCTCAGTTCGCGCTCACACTCTTCAACTCTCATAGCTTGCCCATGTGCCAAATAAGAAGCCTCTAATGCCAAAGTGTCATATTTATGCTCAGGAACTGTCTCTTCATCTGTTGCCGATTCAATCGCTCTTTGAGTTGCGCTTTGAGCAATGACGAGCGACTTTTCCATCTCGAGTAATATTGTTTGCAGTAGCTCAAACTTATTCATACTAAAATCATATTCCTCAACTGATAATCTCTTTAGAATACTATTTCATGAGCCCAAGTCATACAGATAGCAAAAATGCAGACTTCAAATAACCAACAGATCATCTACCAAAAACTGCAACAGTGCTTTGGTTTTGAGCAGTTAAGAGAAGGACAATACCAAGTCATAGATAAGGTATTGAGCGGAAAGTCATGTGCAGCTATCTTTCCAACGGGCTCAGGAAAGTCCCTCTGCTACCAACTTTCTGCTTTGTGTCTTCCTCATCTCACCCTTGTGATCTCTCCATTGCTCGCGCTGATGAAAGACCAGCTTACTTTTCTTAAAAGTAAAGGAGTCAAAGCCGCCTCACTTCATTCTGGTCAGACTAAAGAAGAAGTTCAGGCCACAATGAGTGGTGTTCAAACTGGTGAGATCCGTATTTTGATGGTGTCGGTAGAACGAATGAAGAATGAACGTTTTCGTCATTTTCTATCTCAACAATCCATATCTCTCCTAGTTGTTGACGAAGCACACTGCATCTCAGAGTGGGGACATAACTTTCGACCTGATTATCTAAAGCTCCCTCAAATTCAGCAGCAACTTTCTATACCTCAGGTGTTGCTTCTCACCGCAACAGCTACTCAAGCAGTACTGGATGATATGAGCAATAAGTTCACGATTGAAAAAAATGATATTACTGTCACTGGCTTTTATCGGCAAAATCTCGAATTGTCAGTACTGCCATGCCAAGTAAACCAAAAGGAAACGGTTTTACTCTCGCTGCTCAATCAAACGCCTACACTCTCCACCATCATTTATGTCACTCAGCAAAATACTGCCGAAACGTTGGCCAAGATGCTGCTCTCGAGGGGCATCAATGCTGTAGCCTATCATGCTGGCCTTGAGAGTGAACAAAGAGAAAACATTCAACACGCCTTTATGGCAGGTAACACAGATTGTATCGTCGCGACCATCGCCTTTGGAATGGGGGTAGACAAAGCGGATATTCGCCGAGTTATTCATTTCGATTTACCCAAATCTATAGAAAACTATGCTCAGGAAATTGGCCGAGCAGGCAGAGATGGCCTTTCTTCACAGTGCATATTGCTTGCCAACGAAGAAGGACTTTGTACTTTAGAAAATTATATTTACGGTGATACGCCCGAATATGGTGAAATCCTCAATATCATTAAGCAAGCCTCCTCCTCTGCTCCCCAATGGGAGGTCGTTATTTCCAGGTTGTCTAGTGAAAGTAACATTCGCCCATTACCTCTCAAAACCTTACTGGTTTATATGGAATTGCATGGGCTTATCTCCGCTCAGTATACCTACTTTGCGCAATATCGGTTTAAGTTTCTAATAGCTAAAAATGACATCATAAACCGCTTTAATGGTGAAAGACGAACATTTACCCAAGCGCTGTTTGATAGTGTTTCCAGCGCTAAAATATGGAATCAAGTAGACTTTGAACATTTATGGAATACCTATCGAGGTGACAGAAACCGAGCGATAGCCGCGCTGGATTATTTTCATCAGCAAGGATGGATTGAACTCGAAAGTAAGCTAATGACCGAAGTGTATCAAGTTGATGATATTTGCGATGACAAAGAGAAGATGGCTCAGAAGCTATGGTCTTTGTTTAAAGATAAAGAGTCCTGCGATATCGAACGAATTCACACTCTGCTTAAATTGTTTAAATCCAATCAGTGTTTAAGTTACGCTTTAGCATCCTACTTTTCTGATCCTAACGCGCCGCAACAATGTGGTCACTGCAGTGTGTGTAAAGAAGAGACCAAACCTTGGCCAGAGAAGGTAAACTCAAATATACCTACATCAGAATTGGATAAATGGTTACAAGAATTAGAAAATCTCACATCAGAAGTATTATCGGATAGAGTGAAAACTAAATTTCTTTGTGGCATTCCAACTCCTTGCTTTACCAAGATAAAAGCCAAGAAATTGACGGGGTTTGGCAAGCTTGGCCATTGTGCCTACCAGCAAGTTCTTGATGAAGTCGTATTGAGAAAGAAAAGTTTAGAAAAAGCTTAGTTGCTGAGATCCATCTTCGGGTTTGAGCATCACATTTAGGCCAAGTAGGCGAATCTCTCGACCTTTTTGCCGCTTGAGAATATCGCGAAGTAAACCTTTAAAATCGCCAAGGTCTAGCTGTGAATGCAGGTGTTCTATCGTAGTTTGTTGAAAATCGGCAAACTTAAGCTTAATACCTTGCTTTAATATCATTTTTTCAGGAGAAACTTTGCTGAGCCTTATTTCAAGTTCAGGAAACAGTTTACTTTCAATAACCTGCCAACACTGATCAAATGTCATAATATTATGAGTCAATGTGCTTTCCACCCCTACAGATTTGCGCTCTCTCTCGACAATAACGGGGCGGTTGTCAATGCCGTGACTTTTCGTCCATAAAGAAGCGCCGAGACGACCAAAACCTAAAAGTAAATTGCGATAATCACTGTTTTTGATATCCGAGCAAGTATATAAGCCCGCTTTGTTGAGCTTAGCTAAGCTCACTTTTCCAACACCTGGGATTTTTTCCAGTGGCAATTTGTCCACTTCGTGTTGTACATGACTTGGCGGTATTACATATTGTCCATTGGGCTTATTTAGAACTGAAGCCACTTTTGCCAAAAATTTAATCGGTGCAATGCCTGCTGATGCGGTCAGATTAAGTTCTTTCGCAATATCACGCCGAATAGCCTCGGCAATAAGCGTGGCTGAACCTTTATAAAGTGGGCAGTCAGTCACATCTAAATAGGCTTCATCTAAAGACAAGGGCTCAATCAGAGAAGTATAGCGAGAGAAAATACGTCGGATATGCTGCGAAACTTGCTTATAAACCTGCATTCGGCCCGGAATCACCACAAGGTTCGGACATAAAGTCAAAGCTTTCCCCGTAGGCATAGCGCTTTTAACTCCATACTTTCTCGCCTCATAATTACAGGTCGATATCACTCCCCTTTGCTTTTCCCTACCTCCCACAGCCAAAGGTAGAGAGCGATAGCTTGGATTGTCACGCATCTCTACAGCAGCGTAAAAGCAATCCATATCAATATGGATAATTTTCCTTATTTTGCCTTGCTCCATGATTCCATAAAACCCAACAACTGTATATAAACACAGTATATTGTAATTTTACTGGTACGCCAAGGCAGAAGACGTTGTTTATGCACTGTCGCTGAACAACAAAAATGAAAACTGTCTGCCCCCGAAACCCGCTTCTATCATGGCTACCAAAAGCCAATTGTGAAAATAGAGTTGCAAACTTCCCAATACTTTTTTGTCGTCGTTTGTCTTTCGCTCTGAGAAGGTTTTGCCCCATTTCGAGTTAGGTGTCGAAATGGGGCAAAGCCCATCGGGCAGATTTGGTATAGAAAAACTAATAGTTAGTCAAAAGCAAGTTCTATCTTTGCCAACTCCTCAGACCCAAGGGTTAAAGGAGGTTGAATAAACTAACAACGATAATTTTTTTTCTTGAATAGACGATTTAAAAAAGTCAGCCTAGACGGTGGTAATGTAAAAGCCGACACTATCATAAACACCAATGCAATATAGCGATACAAATCCGTATAGGCAGAGTTGTCTGCCTCGAATATAAACAGCCAGTGTCTTACAAAGGTTTTGTCGAACGTTAAGGAATAGTGCTGGCTACCGAACTCAACACCAACAAGAAAATAGATAATAAATACCATGACTTTCTCTTTACGAAGATACAGTTCAGATAAAAAGTGACATATCATCACACCGAGCAGACTCACTAATACGTACAACCAAATAGACATTATTCATCACCGTCAAGATAGGGGCTTATCGCAGATTTAGCGGTTATCGCGTTACCATAACCTTCAAACCACAGTGATCCTTTTGACATCGAACGCCACCCTTTGGCATAGTCTCGTTTAGCGTATCGAAATAGCATAAGCTGCTCAGAGTCTGGCGCATTAGTCCATTTTTGAGCTACTCGCTTTTTGGAGATCAGGCCATACCCGCTTGTAGCAAGATCAACAATGGCATAAGCTGCGTCACCATCTCGTTTACTTAATCCGAGAGATGATGCAGCCTTGTGATATTGCTTGCGTAACATACTATTACTATCTCCATATTTGCCAGTATATTCTCCTTTCCAGTTTTGAACTATATTCCCTGTCATATTGTATGAATTTTCATAAATATTGTTACCACCATGTGCCATCATAGTTACACCTACTGTACTACACCAAGATGCCCCCGCGATAGAAAAAATAGAGCTGGTAACACATCCTCCATAACCGACCGATACTTGCCCAATACCCGCCACTAAACCTATACCATAATTACCAAGCTCGAAGGCCTGATCAATTAGGCTCTGGCGTTCTCGTCGTGCTAGTCGGACAACCCTATCTCCAACTAAAATACCATTCTCATAGTCTCGTAATAAACATTTTCCGAGAAAACGATATTGCTCTCGAAACTCATGCTGAATGGTAGGATCAGACAAGTACGTCAGACTGTATGTATTGGCTTGTTGAAGAAGCCCACGCACAATCATTTTCACTTCATCTTCGCTGACTTCACCTCGACTTGAACTCATCTCTCAACCTTATCCCGAGCTTCTGAGAATGCTTGAAGCCATGAAGAAAAGGCCCCAGTATTTGCTCCAATATGTCTCCAACTGATGTCTCGGTATGAGATCAGCATGGTTTCATTCATTTCATTGTCATTGAAGTCAATCACATGTGGCATATGTGTTGATACAGAACGTATGAGCGCACCTGTTAGCTTAATTTCGTAAAAAAGTTCGCTTCCACCTTTGGGGTTTGGCCTATAGAAAGTTAAGCAACATTTTAATTCATCCCCATCTGAGCATGCCTGAGCCAGCATCGGACTTGCTTTGTCTATCTTTTTAACTATTTTAATCGGGTTATGGATGGAGTTGTTATCATAAGCGATTGAATGAGAGAAAGATAAAATAGTGATTTGATCTTCATGACCTGACTGGTAGCTGTTCCCCATAGAAAGAGGGGTGTTGCAAGCACTAGATAAACATCCGTTGTTGATGCTCTCGATTGAAAGAAAAGCTCTTGTTGACATGTTCTACCTCCGATAAAAAAGGGAAGGGTAGCAAACTAGGTGCTCACGTTCACTCCTGCATATTACCCAGATAAATAGTTGAAATATTGAACCTTATGTTCTTTATGACTGCATAATAGAGTGGAAGGATAGATTTAGTGTCAATATTGTCTGGCATATTCACAGATAGAGTCGTTTTGGATAAAAATAACTTTTTTACTACGTGATATCGATAGAAAGAAATGCGTTAAATATCACCATAATTAACACTATGATTAGAGTAATCAAGAGTGAGCTTAAAAACACTATTGGGAGCCATAAAATGTCCCAAAGCTTGATAAAGGTAGCTGTACCTCACCTAAATTTATGTAATGCTAGATGGAATGAATATGACTCGGTTCTTCTATGATTCATGGTGCAAAGTTCGCCTAGTAAATGCTTATTTATTGGTTGAAATCTGAAGCCCATTTGTCTGAGATTTGCTATGGAAGTGAACCTACCGACTAATAAAATGCTCGAATACAAGGAACCATCAGTTGACAGAGTCCAACATCAAAGAAGTTCAAAAGGCACTCGGTGAGCCACTGATGCCAGAATTTACAGACTACATGAGGCGTGTCCGCACCCTACTAATTGTTGTTAGCCTAATTTCAATTGCTTTGGTAGAAGGAGGCCTTTCGATTGATCCATCCTCATCTGTCCTTGGTGTGAAGTTCAAAGACCTATCGGATGAACTAATAAAGAAAGCGCTTCTCATTACTAACATCTACCTTATAATTCACTTTTTATGGGGGGGATATGACAGTTGGCGTGAATTGTGTGCTAGGTTTACGGGCTCTCGAGTTGCATTCGTTACAACTGGAAGATTTTCAAGTTCACATTGTGATTACCCGTCAGATCCACGTCAATCTACACTTTATAATTGGTGGAAAGATGAAGCCTCCAAAATTTCATCTCTAATTGAACCGCTCGAAACAACAAAATCTAAACTGGAAGAATGGGAACAACGTGTAAATACTTCGATTCTTAGTAATGATCCTAACTTGAGGTCAGTGGTGGAGTCATTTAGAAGTGTTCAGACAGATATCGAGAAGGTTCAAAAAAAAATCGAGACTGTGGAAAAAACACTTACTGATAAGCGGATACCTGCCTCACTAGAGCGTTTCGATAATCGATTTAAGCTCATGCTTAGGAGTCAAAACCTACGCTGGTTAGTATTAGAGCTAACTTTCCCATTAATCATTGGTTTCTTTGCGGTTTGCTTTTTAATTAGTGGATTTTGTTCGAGTGCAAACTGAGCTTGATTTGCGAGAGCGTAACAGGGCCATACCTTGCGTTTTCTAGGATATGAACGGGGTCAAGTCTTTCATTTTGCCCTAGCTAAATTTATCCGAATGCCCGACATTCATAAAAAATCGCAACACAGAATTGTCCAAAAATCAGCTAGACCCAAAATAAGCAGCCAAATAAACCCCAAAAAAGTTGCGAACTTTATTGTCCTCTAACAGCAAACTAAGTGTGTCTAGATAGGTTGTCATTGATAATGACAAGTAGGAAGGGGTCTTTACAATAAAGTTTTGAAGATAAATAAGTCTGCTCTTGAAGATGAAAAAGCCCGACGATTAGTCGGGCTCATGTGTTCTATGCTATGCGGTCTTTTTCCCATGCGGCTAGCTTTTCAGCTCTGAGCGCTTCTCTTGCTTCGCGCTTTTTACGTGCATCGCAAGGTTCGGGACAATTGCATACTTTATCTACACCGACAGCCCCTAACCCACCGCAGCTGCCTTTTACCACTTTCTTTTGAAAGATATAACCGACAGACATGGCCGTTATAAAGGCGATAAACACACCAAAGGTGATCAGAAATGTACTCATAACAACATACTCACTAATTATTATCTATTAATATATGGCTTATACGCGTCTGACGCCAGTTCTATGAAGCCATCACTCGATTTCACAATCATAAATACGGGTATATTATTGTCGTTAGCGACCTTCATACCTTTATCCTCTCCAAGCACCATTAAGCCCGTTGCTAGACCATCAGCCGTCATAGAGGATTTATCGAGTACAGTAACAGAAACAACTTTATGGTTAATGGGTTTCCCCGTTTGTGGATTGATTATATGGGAGTATCTCACACCTTCTTTTTCGAAGTAATTACGATAATCACCTGACGTGGCAATCGCCATATCTCCTGGCTCAATGATTTCCTGTATGGCTCGCTCATCAACCGTGGGCTTTTCTATCGCTATTCGCCACTTAACGCCTTCACGATTCAAGCCTTTGAGACGCATCTCACCGCCGACTTCAACCATATAATTTAGTATGCCTTGCGACTCAATATAATCCGCTACCACATCAACCCCCCAGCCTTTTGCAATAGTAGAAAGGTCAACATACAAGCTTGGAATATCTTTCGACAGCGCATTGCCATTTACACTTAAGTGCTCAATTCCCGTCTCTGCTTTACGTTTTTCAAGCTCATTGTCACTTGGCACCACTTCAGGACGTGCTTCGGGGCCAAAGCCCCATAAGTTCACCAGTGGACCAACGGTGACATCCAAAGCCCCCAATGTCAGATTATTAAGACGGATAGCCTCTTTCACTACAGTTGCCGTTTGCGGCGAAACTTCAAAAGGTTGCGAGCTTTCACTTTGATTAAAAAGACTTAGTTCAGAATCAGTTCGATAGGTCGACATCTGATCATTCACTTGCTCAAGTAAGCGATCAATTTCTTTCTGTACCACATCAGGAGTGGGCTGGTTTTGGGCAACAATGTATTTAATGTTGTATGTCGTGCCCATAGTCGGGCCACTAAGATGGACTTGATCAACGGGCTTTTCACAGCCAGCAATAATGAACAGAGAAGCAAAAACAACAAGCCATTTTTTCACTTGTTTGACTCCTTATAACGAAATGAAGATAGTACATAAATCTGGATTAAAGATTCATCTTCTATCATCACTTTTAAATTACAGCGTAGGAAAAAATAATGGCTGACCTTGTAGGCCAGCCATACATATCAATAACTTAAAGTGTTAACCACCAAAGTCATCTAGTAGGATATTTTCATCCTCAACACCAAGGTCTTTCAGCATACCGATAACAGCAGCGTTCATCATTGGTGGACCACACATGTAGTACTCACAGTCTTCAGGCGCTTCATGGTCCTTAAGATAGTTTTCATACAGAACGTTGTGAATGAAACCTGTATAGCCATCCCAATTATCTTCAGGCATTGGATCAGACAAGGCACAGTGCCATACAAAGTTGTCGTTCTCTGCTTGCAATCCATCGAAATCTTCTACGTAGAACATTTCTCGCTTAGAACGAGCGCCGTACCAGAAAGACATCTTACGTGAAGAATTGAGACGCTTCAGTTGGTCAAAGATATGAGAACGCATTGGCGCCATACCTGCACCACCACCAACAAATACCATTTCATTGTCAGTGTCTTTAGCAAAGAACTCACCAAACGGCCCTGAAATTGTACACTTATCACCTTCTTTTAGTGACCAAATATACGAAGACATAATGCCAGGTGGTACATCAGGATTGTTCGGCGGAGGCGTAGCAATACGGACGTTAAGCATAATTATGCCTTCTTCTTCCGGATAGTTAGCCATTGAATACGCACGAATAGTTTCGTCATTAACCTTAGATTCATAACGGAACAAATTAAACTTATCCCAATCCTCACGATACTCATCAGGAATATCGTAATCGGCGTACTTAACGTGATGCACTGGCGCTTCAATCTGAATGTATCCGCCAGCACGGAAAGGTACTGACTCACCATCAGGGATCTGAAGCTTTAGCTCTTTAATGAAAGTTGCTTTGTTATCGTTAGAAATAACAGAACACTCCCACTTTTTAACACCAAAAATCTCTTCAGGAAGTTCAATATCCATGTCAGTTTTCATTGCAACCTGACAGGCTAAACGCTCACCTTCGCGCGCTTCACCTTTGGTAATATGGTCAAGCTCGGTAGGCAGGATGTCACCACCACCTGATTTGATTTTTACACGGCACTGACCACAAGAGCCACCGCCACCACAAGCAGAAGATACGAATACGCCGGCACCTGCTAGCGCACTCAGTAATTTACCACCTGGCTGTGTAACAATGGCCAATGATGGGTCATCGTTAACAGAAATTGTAATGTCACCTGTTGGTACAAGCTTAGATTTAGCGAAAAGAATCACTAGTACTAAAGCCAGTACAATCAGAGTAAACATCACTACACCAAGAATAATATCCATTGACTATTCCTTTATTGCTGCGGTCTACCCGACTTACAGTTGAACACCAGAGAAAGACATAAAGCCTAACGCCATTAAGCCTACAGATATAAATGTGATGCCAAGACCACGCAAACCTGGAGGTACATCAGAATACTTCATTTTCTCTCGGATACCTGCAAGAGCGACAATCGCTAGCATCCAACCCACACCTGAGCCGAATCCATAAACAACAGATTCTGCGAAGTTGTAATCACGTTGAACCATGAAAGACACACCACCAAAGATCGCACAGTTTACTGTGATCAATGGCAGGAAGATCCCAAGCGCGTTATACAAAGGTGGGAAAAAGCGGTCCAACACCATTTCTAGGATCTGTACTAGAGCCGCAATAACACCGATAAAGGTAATGAAGTTTAGGAAGCTAAGGTCAACCCCAGCAACCAAGGCATTCTCTTTAAGAACTAGGTTGTATACTAAGTTGTTTACTGGTACTGCGATAGTCAGTACAACAACAACAGCAACACCAAGACCGAAAGAGGTCTTTACTTTCTTAGATACGGCAAGGAAAGTACACATACCCAAGAAGAAGGACAAAGCCATGTTCTCGATAAAAATCGATTTAACTAACAGACTAATGTAATGTTCCATGACTCTCTTACTCCTTCGCTTCTACTTGTTCTGGCTTAAGAATACGGATTGCCCAAATCAGGAAGCCGATTAAGAAGAACGCAGATGGGGCAAGTAGCATCAAGCCGTTAGGCTGATACCAACCACCATTGCTCACTAGAGGCAGCACTTCAATGCCAAATAGCTTGCCTGAGCCAAGCAATTCGCGGAAGAAACCAACAGTGATAAGGACGAAGCCATAACCTAAACCATTACCGATACCATCAATGAAAGAAGGTAGTGGTGCTGATTTCATTGCGAATGCTTCCGCACGGCCCATTACGATACAGTTGGTTATGATAAGACCTACGAATACCGAAAGCTGTTTAGAAATATCGTAAAGATAGGCTTTAAGTATTTGGTCAACCACGATAACAAGAGAGGCGATAATTGCCATTTGGACAATAATACGCACACTATTTGGAATATGGTTTCGGATCAAAGAAACGAAAAAGTTAGACATAGCAGTAACAAAGGTTACCGCTAGCGTCATAACAAATGCAGTTTCCAGTTTGGTTGTTACTGCAAGCGCAGAACATACACCAAGAACCTGAAGCGCAATTGGGTTGTTATCCAATACAGGCGCTAAAATGCTCTTTTTAACGTTTTGTGCACTAGACATTAGTTCAGACCTCCGTCACGAACTTTTGCTAGGAACGGGCCAAAGCCCATGTCTCCTAACCAGAAGTCAAATGTGTGTTGAACGCCATTACTGGTTAATGTTGCCCCAGATAGACCATCGACACCATGCTCAGAACCAGCCGGAGCACCACCTTTAACGACTTTAATCGCAGGCTTGTGGTTTTCATCGAACAATTTCTTGCCGACCCACTGAGCTCTCCATGATGGGTTTTCAACCTCACCACCAAGTCCAGGTGTTTCACCTTGCTCGTAATAGGTAATCCCTGACACTGTGTTGCCATCCGTTTCTACGGCAACAAAAGCGTACATCATTGACCATAGGCCGTTACCATGAACGGGTATAATAACCCGAGACACAGTATCGCCTTGCTTAACGAGATAAATAGTACCTACATTAGCTCGTCGAAGTATCTTAGCTTGGTCTTCGTCAGGACTTAACTTGATTGACGTGGCTGGGTCTTTAGCTGCTTTACGCTGGTCATAGGTTGCAGCGTCGCCGTCAACAAAATCACCAGTTTTGAAATCAACCAAACGCGCTTCGATAAATTCAGAGAAAAGCTCAGGAACTTTTTTTCCGTCAGTATCGATACCAGCAACTTCGATAATTTTAGTTTGCTTATCCAGCACAGCGTTCGCTTTTTGTTGATCTCGCAAACCTACAGCGGCTGTTGATACTATGATTGAACAAACAAGGCTCAACCCGATAACAACACCCAGCGTCTTTTTAATGCTGTCGTTATTACTTGCCATAACGTGCTAATCTCCGCTTGATGTTCTTCTCGATGACTACATGGTCGAACAAAGGTGCAAACAGGTTCGCAAATAGAATCGCAAGCATCATCCCTTCTGGGTAAGCCGGATTCACAACACGAATCAACACACACATCAAACCAATAAGTATTCCGTACCACCATTTGGCATTGTTAGTGAACGAAGCAGATACTGGATCTGTCGCCATAAAGAACATACCGAATGCAAAACCACCCAAAACTAGGTGCCAATGCCATGGCATATTGAACATTGGGTTAGTATCTGAGCCGACTAGATTGAATAATGTTGCTGTTGCAATCATACCAATCATGACACCAGCGATGATTCTCCACGACGCAATGCGCATATATACGATCATTGCTGCGCCAATCATTAGCGCTAACGTAGACACTTCACCGATAGAACCTGGAATGTTACCAACAAACGCATCCATCCAAGTAATTGGAGCACCGGTTACGGTATTCATTAAAGCACCGTTACCACCTTGAGCCCACTGACTCAAAGCTGTTGCACCAGAGAAGCCATCAGCAGCAGTCCAAACTACGTCTCCGGAAATTTGTGCTGGGTAAGCAAAGAATAAGAACGCACGACCAGCAAGCGCAGGGTTTAAGAAGTTACGACCTGTACCACCAAAGATCTCTTTAGCAACCACAACACCGAAAGTAATACCAAGGGCTGCTTGCCACAGAGGAAGCGTTGGAGGAACAATGAGTGCGAACAAAATGGAAGTCACAAAGAAACCTTCGTTAACTTCGTGTTTACGCACCATACAGAAAAGTACTTCCCAAAAACCACCAACAACAAATACTGTTGCATAAATAGGTAGGAAGTAAGTCGCACCCAAGAGCATTTTACTGCCCCAGCCTGCATCGACTGCAAGAGTACCGCCGAGCATTTCCGTCAGCCAGTAGTGCCAGTTGCCAGCAACAATTGAGGCAAACTCATCACCAGCGTACATATGGTTCAAAGCCGCTACAGCTTGGCCACCAGCGTTATACATTCCCCAGAACATCGCAGGGAAAACCGCTAACCAAACCATGATCATGATGCGTTTTAGGTCAACGCTGTCACGAACATGCGAACTTTTCTTCGTAATTAGACCTGGAGTATAGAATACTGTCGCAACAGCTTCGTACAGAGCAAACCATTTTTCATGCTTACCACCAGGCTCAAAATGATGTTCAATGTCTTCAAGATACTTTTTAAGAGCCATGAAAATCACCCTTCCTTCTCGATCGTGTCTAGGCATTCACGAAGCAATGCTCCGTACTCATACTTACCCGGACATACAAAGGTACACAATGCCAGATCTTCTTCATCCAGTTCTAGCGCACCTAGTGCTTGAGCACTGTCAGTATCGCCCGCACATAGATCGCGAAGTAACAAAGTAGGTTCCATATCCAGCGGCATAATACGTTCGTAGTTACCAATCGGCACCATAGAGCGATCACTACCATTGGTCGTTGTAGTCATGTTAAACAACTGACCTTTGAAAATATGACCTAAGTAGGCACGCGTTATCGAGAACTTATTCTTACCAGGCGCCGCCCAACCGAACAGCTCTTTATCGCGGCCTTCACGTAAGACTGAAATCTGTACATGATAGCGACCAAGATAAGCATGCGGGCCAGAAGCCTGAGTTCCTGAAAGAACTGAGCCTGAGATAATACGAACTTCACCTGGCATTAATTCACCATCAGTAAGGTCAGCAACGTTTGCTCCCTGAATGGTGCGAATTAAGCGGGGGTTATTAACAACAGGGCCAGCAAGCGAAATAACACGCTCTGAGTACAGTTCACCAGCTAGGAACAACTTACCGAATGCAATCACATCCTGATAGTTAATACTCCAAGCAACATTCTCTGCATTTACTGGATACAGGAAATGCATGTGAGTGCCGGCAAGTCCTGCTGGATGGGGGCCGTCAAAAACATGTTCCTCAACATTGCTTTGAGAAGAACGAGGAAGACTGGTGCCGGCTTTACAAACGTAAACTTTGCCATCAGTCAAGTTTGAAAGTACATCCAGACCTGCGACGAATGCTTCCTGCTGTTCATTAATGACCAACTCAGGCTGAACCGCCAATGGATTAGTATCCATAGCAGTAACAAAAATTGCCTGTGTAGAAGATTCAATAGCTGGAACCTTGCTAAAGGGACGAGTACGCAAAGCGGTCCAAAGACCAGAATCAACAAGCTGAGTTTTAACCACATCACGGCCAATTCCAGCTATTTGTCCTGCTTCAAACTTATCGAACGTAACCTGCTCTTCACCTGCCACTTCAATCACAACAGATTGAAGGACACGTTTAGCGCCACGGTTAACCTCGACTACTTTACCACTTGCTGGTGAAGTAAATTTCACGCCCGGGTTCTTCTTGTCTTCAAAAAGAACTTGAGCTTTTTTCACTTCATCACCTACGCGAACATGCATGGTAGGACGCATGCCGACGTACTCTTCGCCAAGCAAGGCGACTTTCTTGATGGTTTTACCATCATTAATCACCTGGGTAGGAGTTCCTGCGATTGGCAGGTCCAAACCCTTCTTTATTGTAATCATACGCACTTGCACTACTTTTATCGGGAAAAAGATTCATTGATTGCGTAACTTTTAGACACGACATTAGTGTCCGGTTTTGATGCTGTTTAAAACACCAAAATCGCAACATCCTATTAAAAACCTCGCTACAAATTTAGTCGAGATTTATCAGGTGCGGTAGTCTATCATCTTTTTAGAAGTATACGCCATGACCAAAGAAAGGAATCAGATATATATTTCGAAGGATTTGAGTTTAAAAGGTTAAGTATTGGTCATAAGTTTGAACCACCGCACAAACAGCAATAACCACACACCTCATAATGCTATATTTTATTCATAGTATGAAATACTTAGCGATCGAGCCAATCAAGCCGTGTATTTGTATATTTAGTGTTAAAAACTTGGTTAATTTATAATCAGAAAAATACAGCTTACCACCAAGGCTTTTATAATACGCTATACTACTTGGATCCGCCTAAACACATTGGGCTGTCAGGAGCTACCTGATTTTGTTTATTCCACTCGTCTATTGTGTAAGTATGAATAGAGAGTGCGTGGATATGATTTGCGAGTTCATCTGCCAAAACTTGGTTGACCTGACGATGACGGCCAATCAATCTCTGTCCTGTAAATTTCTCACTGACAATGATAACTTTAAAATGACTTTCTGAACCTTCTGGAACATTGTGCATATAACTTTCGTTTATTACCTCAAGGTGGGCTGGTTCAAAGTAGTCCGAGAGTTTAGCTTCTATTGCTTCATGTACCATTACGTCAACCTCAATACGAATTGCTCCTGTCCACGAATAATACTCTTGTTATGAATAAAGCTAAAGGTTTTAGTTTTAACTACCTTCTGCTTCTGCGACAATTTATCGTACACATTTCCATACCATTACAAATATGAAAACTAAACTTGCGCTTCACCAACGCACTTTAACTCTTCATCGCTACCCCAAAAGGAATAATGAAACACTACAAGCTTGGGATGCTGGAGATGAATACCTCATAAACCACATGGAAGAGTTAGACATTACCCCTGGCAAACATATTTTGATCCTAAACGATAGTTTCGGTGCGCTAAGCTGCTGGTTTTCACTTAACCATAAGGTTACCTTGATGAGTGACTCTCATGTTGCACATCAAGCGACACAGCAAAACCTAGCGGATAATCAAAGTAACAATATCACCTTATGCAGCACGCTAGCCAATATCCCAGCTCACGTGGATTACGTCCTAATGCAAATCCCAAGAAACAATCGCCATCTTACATGGCAGTTGAGTCAGTTGAGGCTACATTTGGACAAAGCCACTCCTGTAATTGCGGTGAATAAAGCCAAAGAAATCCATTCTTCAACACTCAAATTGTTCAAAAAACATCTAGGAAGCACTCATACCTCTCTCGCTTGGAAAAAGCACCGCTTAGTTTTTTCTACTCCTGACGCTCCTGACGCTATTGCTGTCGATCCCATCACTAAATGGAAAGTTGAGCCGCATAACTTTGAACTGAAGAACTTGCCCAATGTCTACTCGGGAGAAAAG
Organism: Vibrio tetraodonis; assembly: GCF_003350295.1. Lineage (GTDB taxonomy): Bacteria > Pseudomonadota > Gammaproteobacteria > Enterobacterales > Vibrionaceae > Vibrio > Vibrio tetraodonis. Next base: position 236,160 of record NZ_QLYY01000007.1, on the reverse strand, counting down.
CTCGACCAAGGCGCTCGCTTTATGCTCGAGCATTTACCAAAAGGCTTAACCACAGAGCGAGTCATTGATCTTGGATGTGGGAACGGCGTGCTATCAGTAAAACTAGGACTCGACAACCCCGATGTAAGTATTACATGTGTAGACGAAAGTTACATGGCTACATCCTCTGCAAAGGAAAATCTACTCGATGCTCTTGGTTCCGATAGACAGATAGAATGTATCACCAATAACTGTCTGGATAAGTTTCAAATCGATAGTGCAGAGCTGGTTTTGTGTAATCCTCCCTTTCATCAACAACAAGCTATTACGGATCACATAGCATGGCAAATGTTCTGTGATGCAAAGCATGTTCTTTGCAATGATGGCAAATTATTAGTTATCGGCAATCGACACCTCGGCTACGATGTAAAGTTATCTAAGTTGTTTGGTAAGCCTAAGGTCAAACTTATCGCCTCAAATAAGAAATTTGTTATTTTACAGGCAACTAAATAGTTCACTATCATGTCTCTATATTAGAGTTACGTTAAAGGAAATTATGATGAGAAAACTGGTTCTAGCCGCCTCAGTGGCGTTACTTACTGCATGCGCCTCCCCTCAACAAGAACAGCTAAACTTTATGCCTCAGCCTGTTCTGAGTAACAGCAACCTTGTTCAAAATGCAAATTTTACGCTCACAAGTAAAGATGTTCGATCGGCTCAATACGTAGCATTGATAGACAGCGGGCGCTCTAACATTGAACCAATACACTCAAGACAAAATGTTCGCATCAGTATTGAGAACGCCTTATTAGAGCAATTCCAATCCCAAGGTTTTAATACCACAGTCAACAGCGAAAACTCTGTAAGTGTGGAGATACAAGAAGCTCTCGTATCTGTAAAACACTCGGTTATGGCCAATGAAATGGACGGCAAAGTCGTACTCGAAATCACCGCTGAAACTCCCAAGGGTAAGCTAGTGAAGACCTACACGGGGACCGCAAAAAGAAATGGAGCACTAAGCGCATCAGATGATGAAATAGGTATGGTACTCAACGATGTGACTAACTTAGTGTTAAAAGAAGTCGCCAACGATCGTGAGCTCAAAGACTACATGCAGGAGCGCTTCTAATGTGGAAGACAATCATTGCCTCATTGGCGCTTTTTAGTAGCCTAGCTTTTGCTGGGCCTAAAGTAGTATTTGAAACCACTTTAGGCGCATTTACCGTTGAGCTCGATAAAGAAAAGGCACCGATTACAGTCGCCAACTTTGTAAAATACGTCAAAGATGGCAGTTATATAGGTACGCAATTTCATCGGGTCATTCCTGGCTTTATGGCTCAAGGTGGTGGATTTGACAAAGACATGAACCCTGTACCTACTTATGCTCCCATTAAAAATGAAGCATCTAATGGGTTAAAAAACCAAGTTGAAACAATCGCGATGGCCAGAACTAGCGATCCGAATTCGGCTACTCGCCAGTTTTTCATTAACTACAAGGATAATAACTTCCTTGATTACAACAAAAATGACAAGACGAAACCTTTAACAGACGGCTATGCTGTTTTTGGTAAAGTCATTAGGGGCTTTGATACTGTCAAAAACATGAGCAAAGTATCAACGACAACCAAAGGTCGCTACCGTGACGTCCCTGACCCGGCAATCATCATCACTAAAACAACTTTAGTACCCTAAATTAAGAGCAAGCTCTAACCTAGCAGGTTGGAGCTGTTTATTATTGATAAATAAATTATTAGTGAACATAATCATCTCGCCTTATTAAGGGCTAAGCAATATTTTTAACCACTATGACTAAAGCTGTTTTAAAGAGCTTAAGTATCTAGCTCCAGCCTAAAGGGTGAGAGCTACTTGTGATTGTATACATTTAAACGCTATTAGGATGAGTTCATGTCAATCAATTCCTGTTCCAAATCGTGGCTAGCCACTCTACGTAGCTATTCAGACAAAAGATTGCTCTGGGTATTCATGTTAGGCTGCTCTAGTGGCTTTCCTTGGGTACTGATTGGTTCAAATATGTCTGGCTGGCTAAAAGACGCTGGTCTAACGCGAGCAGCTATCGGATATTTTGGCAGTGTCTTTGCTGTCTATGCGATCAATTTTCTTTGGGCACCATTGGTTGACCGAATTAAGCTTCCATTGCTCCATGCCTTCTTAGGTCAACGCAGAAGCTGGATTTTCTTTTGTCAATCACTCGTCTTAATCTGCACCATAGGGATCGCAGGAGTTGATCCAGCAGAAAATCTCCTGTTCACATCAATGCTGGCGCTTGCGATAGCAATCTCGTCCGCTACTCAAGACATTGCTATAGATGCTTTTCGTATTGATACTTTCCCAAAATCAGATTCCTCCAAACTACCTCAAGCTTCAGCAATGGCGGTAATGGGATGGTGGACAGGATATTCTCTACCCGGCTATGTAGCATTCATCAACGCAGACACCATTGGCTGGAATGGGGTTTATTACGGAATGGCCATCATAGTAGCTGTGTTGATGCTGTTTACTCTTTTAGTTGGTGAGCCCGCGACTGATCGAGAGAAATTACAAGCAGCGGCTGAAGATCGCCATAGCAATGTAGTTGGAAATAGAGTGATAGCATCGCTGACGGTTACCGTTATCGAACCTTTTCTAGATTTCTTCAAGCGCAATGGGACACGTGTCGCTCTCACACTGCTGTTATTTGTGTTCTTATTTAAAATCGGTGAAGCTTTCCTTGGCCGAATGTCGATTACTTTTTACAAGGAAATCGGGTTCTCAAATGAGCAGATTGGCTATTACTCTAAGCTCGTAGGTTGGGGACTAACGACGTTGTTCACCTTAGTAGGCAGCATGGTCAATGTAAGGTTCGGTATTGTTCGAGGGTTGATGATTGGTGGTATCACTATGTCGGCGAGCAACTTAATGTTTGCATGGATAGCATCAGTGGGGCCAAATGAGCATCTGTTCTTGGCAACCATCATTGTCGATAACTTCACAACGGCATTTTCCACGGTTGCCTTTGTGTCTTTCCTAACCGTTCTCACTGGCCAAGCATTTTCGGCGACCCAATACGCCCTGCTCGTATCACTTGGTAATTTGGGGCGCACAACCCTGGCATCCTTCAGTGGTGAGTTGGTCGATTATTTAAACGATTGGTCAACATTCTTTATCATTACCTGTTTAATGGTGATTCCAAGCCTGATAATGCTGTATTCGCTTCGCCACCATTTCACCGACTTACTGAACAAAGCTCAGCAAAAAGATAACGAAGAAAATCACGGTTGAACGAATAGACAAAAGGAATAAAAAAAGGCTTGGTTTCATCACCAAGCCTTTTCCTATTTAGTGCAAGTTAGGGATACATTCCCTTGCCAAACAGGTTAAATATTCTCGCCACTCCTTGAGTGAACATCATTGGCTCGGTTAATACGGTAAGGCATAAACAATCTTCGCCATCTTTAGTATAAGGGCTGTGTTTGTCTGAACCATCTTTGACTAGATAATCTCCCGCCTCATAATGCCCGGCTTCATCGCTAAAACCTCCGTGCAATATCAAGGTCGATTCAACCCCTTTATGTGTATGCTGAGGAATTTTCACCCCCTCCGCGATATACAACAGATTCACTTTGACTGAGTCACACACATCGACCGGAGCACTAAATACTTTGCCGCCGTAACTGCGCCACTCACCAATTTTGTTTTCAAACCTAGACAGTGAAAGCGGCAGAGAAAAGGTTTTGCCATGCACTTGCACTGATAGAGGCTTTCTGAACGGCCTCATTGGCATGATTTCTTGCTCAGAGTCAACTATGTCCGCGAACATAGACTCAAAGCTCGGATCTTGTTCCCCCTTGAGAGAACTCAGCTCCTCACCCAAATATTGCTCGTGCTTTAACACGTTTACTTTACAGTCTGGACAGCTCTCTAGATGCGTAGCAATAGCAAACCCGTCAACGGAGTTAAGTTCTCCTGCCGCATACGCTTTGAGGATGTGTAGTTCAGGATGATAACTCATAACCGCTCTACCTCCATTGAGTGACGTAATTTTTCAACGGCCAATCTCAGTCTCGATTTCACCGTCCCCACTGGAATATCGTACATGTCAGCGACTTGCTGATGAGGAAGTTCTTCCAGATACACTGCTTGTACAACCTTTCTTTGCGGCTCTGGCAGTACGCTCAAAAACTTGACGACCTGCTCTTTGAGCATCTCGTGCTCTGGGGCATAATCTTCGATTCGATCTGGCGGACAAAAATCATCTGGCCAGATATCTTCAGAGTGGATATGTAACTCCCGCCCACGCTGCTTACGTAGTGTGTCGAAGCATAGGTTTCGCGCGATAGTATATATCCATGTAGATAAAGAACTTTTCGCTCCATCAAAAAGTTGGCTCTTTCGCCACACTGTTGCCAGAGTTTCCTGGACCATCTCAAGTGCGACTTGTTCATTCCCCATGTGCTTGAAAGCAAACTGCTTGAGACGCGGTGCGAAATGCTTAAAGACCAGAGAAAAAGCGTCTTTATCCTGCTCTTTCACTCTGTCCATGCACTCACACCAGTCTTGCTTAGCAAACGACTCAGTGTCTTTAGATAACATGCCGAGTTCCTTTTACGTGCTGTATTAGTCGGTATACGAACACTGACAGCAAAGTGATCACATTCGAGTTCATAAAATTGGACTCTATCTTATCTAAAGTTTAGTTCTCTATCGACTGAGATAAAAATTCTATAGCCTGCTGACAATCGCTCTGCATGAGCAGATGGTCTGCTTCTTTTTGGTTGACAGGGAGGAGTTCTAACCATCTCTGGCAAACCCAAGTGGCATCATCGAAATAACACTCTGGGTGAAGCTCGGAAAACTGAGGGAAGCGGCGGTACACATCTTTAAGATATTCACTTAAGTGCCGATGCTCGACTTTTATTTTCGAGTAGGTCCAAGTATCTAGCCATTCAACTTTGGCTTGCCTTAACCCGTCGTATTCCGAGCGGACTTTAATGATCTTAAATCGCTTTGTTCCGACTATGGTGACACCTAGCAGCCCACCGTCCAAAACTTCAAAGTCGACAATCTCAGCAAGGGTTCCGACGACCGACAGCGCAGGGTCTCCGGATTCGGCGTTCGAATCATACAAACAGATACCGAACGTGTTATCGGCCTGACACGCTTGCTTGATAAGCCTCTTATATCTAGGCTCAAAAATCCTCAGTTTCATTTTTCCGCCGGGAAGCAGTACAGAGCCGAGCGGAAAAAGCATTAATTCATTCACTACTTAGTACCATATGTTCGTTTTACAAGATCTACGGTACAGGTAGCAATTCGATCAATTCTTGGCCTCATGTGTGAATAAAACGAGAAAATCATATTTTCATTTAACAAGTCAGGAAGCAAACGATACCGTCAACACTTCTGCTAGAAACATGTTAGTTCCATTTAAAAATAAATTAATCATTAAAATCGTGATTTGGATCACCAAAATAGTGCAAAATATCATCATTTATCACTGATAAATGATGTGTTTATCGCTATTATGCGCCCAGCCAAAGTACAGCGAAGATTGTATACCTCGGCACGATAACTACATTTTCACACAAACTATACATAGAGAGTCCCACTATGCGTAAATCACTTTTAGCTCTTGGTGTTGTTGCTGCAATGTCTAACCCTGTTATGGCAGCTGACTACTCAGACGGTGATATTCACAAAAACGATTACAAATGGCTTCAATTTAACCTAATGGGAGCCTTTAATGAGCTACCTGGTGAATCAGACCATGATTACTTAGAAATGGAATTTGGTGGTCGTTCCGGTCTATTTGACTTATATGGCTATGTCGATGTATTTAACCTAACTTCTGATCCTGATAGTGATAAGGATGGCGCAGAAAAAATCTTTATGAAATTTGCCCCTCGGATGTCTCTAGATGCATTAACTGGTAAAGATTTATCTTTTGGCCCAGTCAAAGAACTCTATGTTGCAACGTTAATGGAGTGGGGAGGAAATTCAGGTGTCAATACCCAAAAAATTGGTTTAGGTTCAGATGTCGAGCTCCCTTGGTTTGGCAAAGTAGGGCTGAACCTCTACGGAACCTATGATTCCAATATGAAAGATTGGAATGGCTACCAAATCTCAACGAACTGGTTTAAACCATTTTATTTCTTCGAAAACGGTTCCTTTATCTCATACCAAGGTTATATTGACTATCAGTTTGGTATGGAAGATGGTAATACTGCACTACAAACCTCAAATGGTGGTGCCATGTTTAATGGTATTTATTGGCATTCAGACCAATTCGCCGTCGGCTATGGTCTAAAAGGCTATAAAGACGTTTACGGTCTAAAAGATGATGGCTTGGCAGGAAAAACTACTGGTTTTGGCCACTACGTATCGGTTACCTATAAGTTCTAAACCAAGTAACAAGCTACAATTTTTTAAATGGCACGTTTACGTGCCATTTTTATTGGCAATACCTTCATATCATCGTATTCTCTTGGCAAATTTGCGCCTATTATCGTTAAAATGAAGATTGTTATTCTTGGTCCTGGGGCTATTGGCTCTTTATGGGCATGTTGCTTAAGCCGCGCTGGCCATTCAGTGTCACTTTGGTCTCAACACCAATGCGACTCCATTTATCTTCAGCAAGAGCACTTCCCTGAAATACAATTTACCAGCAATGATAAGGACAAACTTACATCAGCAGACCTGTTATTGGTCACGCTTAAAGCCCCTAAGGTTCTGCCAGTTATCGAGAGAATGGTTCTTGATATTGCCCAAGAAACGATTGTGGTCTTAATGCACAATGGCATGGGTACGGCAGAGGCCATCGACACTTTATTACCGAATAATCCACTGGTGATTGCCACTACTACGCATGGCGCCTTTCGCCCAAAACCAAATCAAGTACTGCATACAGGTAACGGATACACAGAGCTTGGCGGCTATAACGACGGTGGTAAACGTTGTGATTTTTTACAGCCCGTGTTTGAGCATGCGCTGCCAAAGACAAGCTGGCAAACTGATATTCTTACTCCAACTTGGCATAAACTGGCAATAAACTGCATCATCAATCCGCTGACTGCAATTGATCAGGTTAAAAATGGAGAGTTATCCTCCCTTAAATATCAGGAAGTCATCACTTTGCTGATAGACGAAATAAGGCAAGTGTTAAACGCTGAAGGGCTACCTGTAACTCGCGAAAAGCTAGTCACTACAGTACATCAGGTTATTGAGGCAACATCTGACAATTACTCGTCTATGTATCAAGACATTTTCCATAAACGCCCAAGCGAGATAGACTTTATCACAGGTTATCTTTTACAAAGAGCAAAGGCACATAATATCTCTGCGCCCGTCAACCAAACGCTCTTTCAAAAAATTAAGCAGATTGAACAAGACCATGACTAAAAAAGTACTGGTACCTATAGCTCAAGGTACAGAAGAGATGGAAGCCATCACTATCATCGACATGATGGTGCGAGCAGGCTATCAAACCGTTATTGCAAGCGCTGATTTCGAAGGTCAGTTAGCAATGAAGGCGTCGCGCGGCGTAACATTAACCGCAGAGTGCAAACTGGTCGATATTGCCGACGATGAGTTTGACGCCGTTGTTTTACCCGGAGGCGTGGGTGGTTCTGAAGTTTTTCGCGATAGCACATTGCTAATCGAAATCGTTCGCCAGCAAATGTATGAAGGCAAATTAGTTGCGGCTATCTGCGCAGCCCCTGCCATAGTGCTTGCTCACCATAATCTGTATCCGGATGCGATTATGACCTGCCACCCAAGTTTTGAGTCTCATATAAGCAAAGAAAAATGGCGTGCTAAACGCGTGACCTACGACGTCAATCACAATCTATTAACCAGTCAGGGGCCTGGCACTGCCCTTGAGTTTGCAATGGAAATTATCATCAATCTTTCAGGCAAGAAGCATGCATGGACAGTTGCGCAGCCTATGATTACTCTTCCTACTCTTCATTATCAAAAGTTAGGTGGCAGTGAATCATGATAGACGTGGAGGCTATTCGCACTCAATTTCCAGCATTGCAGCAAACTGTCAATCAACAAACGCTGATATACCTTGATAGCGCTGCAACGACGCAAAAGCCTGACTGCGTCATCGAGACTATTGCTCACTACTATCGCGCACAAAATGCTAACGTTCATCGCGGCAGTCATAGTCTCACTGCACACGCGACCGGTCAGTTTGAATCCGCACGCTCAACTGTCACCAAATTTATTGGGGCAAAAAGCGAAAAAGAAATCATTTGGACGCGGGGAGCGACTGAAGCGCTAAATCTTATCGCTCAAACCTTTGCTCGGAATGCGCTCGAACCTGATGATGAAATCTTAGTGAGTGAGATGGAGCACCACGCCAATATCGTACCTTGGCAAATCGTAGCTGAGCAAACCGGTGCTAAAGTGGTAAAAGTCCCCATGACAACAGACTGTCAGTGGGATATGAAGGCATTTAACTCTTTACTCTCCCAAAAAACAAAAATTGTTGCACTGGCACATATCACCAACGTCACAGGAACTAGGTTACCGATTGAAGAGGTGATTGCTAAGGCAAAGCAAGTTGACGCGAAAGTGATTATTGACGGCGCACAAGGCATCGTCCATGAGCCCATTAATGTCAATAAGCTTGGTGCTGACTTTTATGTTTTCTCAGGCCATAAGATCTTCGCTCCTGCTGGTATTGGCGTGCTTTATGGAAAATTAGAGTTACTTGAAGCCATGCCACCGTGGCACGGCGGCGGTAAAATGGTTGAGCATGTCTCTTTTTCAGGTACCACATACAGCGCACTTCCCGGAAAATTTGAAGCAGGCACACCAAACGTGGCAGGGGCAATCGCACTCGCTAAGGCAATTGATTGGTATAGTGCGCTGTCTATCCAAGAAGTCGAAAAACATGTGAAAAGCATCACTCAGCAAGCTTATCAGAGGCTAAGCAAGATTGAAGGCGTGAAAGTACTCGGCTATCAGCCTAAAGCAAGTGTGATTTCTTTTGTAGTTGAAGGCGTTCATCATCAAGATGTGGCCACTTTGCTAGATCAACAAGGTGTGGCCATCAGGGCTGGTCACCACTGCGCTCACCCGTTAATGGATGCCCTTGGCGTTAAAGGCACAATAAGAGCATCTTTTGCTGTTTATAACAACTTGGAAGATGTTGACAGATTAATAGCTGGCGTTGAAAAAGCCGTTAACATGCTATAAGAGCTATGGGTTGAGCACGTTCAACCCTATCCATTTACAACTCTTCAAATGCAGAAATAGCATCAGACAGTTTTTTTACTACGTGGATTTGCATTCCCGCGATTCCTCCCTTGGGCATATTGGCCGCTGGTACAATCGCTTTCTTAAAACCATGCTTAAATGCTTCGTTTAATCTTTCCTGCCCGCTTGGAACCGGACGTATTTCACCCGCCAGTCCAACTTCGCCGAAGATCACCACATCTCGAGGTAGAGCTCTGTCTCTAAAACTTGATAGCAGTGCCATGACTAATGCTAGATCAGCACTGGTTTCGGTAACTTTTACCCCACCAACCACATTCACAAACACATCTTGATCCGCCATTTGCAAACCGCCATGTTTATGTAGCACCGCGAGTAAAAGAGAAAGGCGGTTTTGCTCAAGGCCAACAGCAACACGTCTCGGGTTAGCCAATTGGGAATAGTCGACTAACGCCTGTATTTCCACCAGCAAAGGTCGTGTGCCTTCCCAAACCACCATGACAGAGCTTCCCGACGTCTCTTCTTCCCCCCTTGAAAGAAAGATTGCCGAAGGATTGCTGACTTCTTTGAGTCCTTGTCCTGTCATCGCAAAAACACCTAGCTCGTTCACTGCGCCAAAACGATTTTTGTGACTGCGAAGCGTTCTGAAACGGCTGTCAGTGCCACCATCAAGTAATACTGAGCAATCGATAATATGCTCTAGTACTTTCGGTCCTGCTAAAGTACCATCTTTGGTCACGTGCCCAACAATAAACACTGCGACATTATTTTGTTTAGCATAACGGGTTAAAGCAGTCGCCGACTCCCTCACTTGAGCTACGCTTCCGGGTGATGATTGTACATCCGCAACATGCATCACTTGAATCGAGTCAATCACCAATAGCTTGGGCTGCTCTTTTTCAGCAACCTGACAAATTCTGTCCACATTAGTCTCTGACAGCATCTTTAAATTATCTTTTGGCAAACCGAGGCGCGAGGCTCGCATCGCCACCTGTTGTAAAGACTCTTCTCCTGTCACATAGAGTGTGGGCATATGAGAAGCGAGATAACACATGGTTTGTAAAAGCAGGGTCGATTTACCCGCCCCTGGGTTTCCACCTATCAGTATCGCCGCACCTGGCACAACACCTCCACCAAGCACACGATCAAGCTCTTTAAAGCCACTGGTAAAACGAGGGACCTCTTGCAAATCAATCTCAGACAATACTTGAACCTGAGTTTCTCCTGAATTACCTGCGTAACCTGAAAGCCGTTCATGTTTATTCCCCGCTGGTGAGGCAGCCATCCGAACTTCGCTGATCGTATTCCAAGCACCACATGCATTACACTGCCCCTGCCACCTAGGAAAATCCGCCCCACAGTCGTTACATACGTAGGCTCTTTTTACCTTTGCCATATCACTCCAGACCCCAATTAATACCGATCACCTTATCATTCGTCATCGATAGACCTTGATTCGTTGTAACATAACACTAAAGTTTTATATATCAAGGTAGATATTTTTTGCGAGGGGTTATTGAGTAGTAACCGATGGAACAAACCGAAATATTGTCGTTAGCAGAGCGACTCATCACTGCTTATCACTCAGAAGATTTTGACTTCGTTCTTAGCCAAATGACCGAAGGGGAGGCCCCGTCTGTCAAACTTTTAGTCAAAATGGAATTAAACCGAGTGATGGCGCCTTGCTCTAAAATTGTTGACTTAAGAGGCAGGGTTAATGGTGAGTGCCGAGAGTATGAGCTGGATGGGGTAAAACACTGGCTTGATGACGTCGCCTTCAATACTTACCAAAAAAATGTACGCAGGTATGGCGGTTATACGGAAGGGGTATGGGAGGCATTGTGCAACACTCACAATAACTTCCGTGTAATGAAAAAAAGAGGCCAGTTACATGGTGACGAAACCGAAGAAAAGACCAGCATATTCGATGTTGAAGCGGTTAAGCTTGGCTACGACTTAAAACGCCGAGAAAATCGCCTCAAAATCTCTTCTCAAATCGAGTTTAAACTCGCTATTGATCTTGTTCATGCAACAACCATAGACCTTTCTCCATCAGGAGCAAAGTTTAAAGTCCCGTCGGCGTTCGATTATCAAGCTGGCTCAGAAATCTCTGTGAAGTTTACTGAATTGATGAAAGAGTCCGAGCTCGAAGGATTAACCAACCCTATAAAATACCGAATTGTTGGTGTAGATGAATCCTACGATAATGACTCGGTCAAGTTTCTTCGTTTGCTTAAACTAGACGAATCGAATGTCATTGAGCAGTTAATCGATAGTAAACTAAGCAGTGATAGCCAACGTAACCGCCATGACACACAAGACAAAGTCATTCGGGCTCGCTCAAGAGGCTATGAACACACTTTTCTAAAACATACTTGTAATCTTCCTCTGTTCTTCAGTGGTTCTGAGTTAAAGCTTGCCTTAATGACAGAAAATAATCAGCCAATATGGCACTATTGGCATGATGAACGTAATCAACAAGCCTTAACCAATCTTTTTAATCCCAAACGCATAGCACGCATGCTTAAAGCAGGTGAACAAAATTCAAGCCATACGTTTTATACCTTCACACATGGCCATCAAGAAAAAACTTTGTTTTTTTCTATGATGCTGTCAGAGGCAAAGCCTGATGTACAACAACTGTTTTGCCACGTAGGGGCGAGGAAAGAAAGTTGGAAAGTATTTAGAATTCATATGTTCAAGCTTACTGAAGAAGAAAGCTCCGAATTAGCGCGGCATTCTTCGGAGCTCACTCTGGATGCAAGCACACTCACCCATTGCGGCATTTTGCAAGAGCTATCGACAGAGACAAGTAAAGACGACTACTTAATCGCCCCAAAGCCCAAACTCCCCAGTAGCGCCATCAATAATTTTCGCCATGTTCGAAACCCGGCTAATAATCCAGCTTGTATTTATTATGATGCTAAATCACGCCGCAAAGAGCCACGCTTTCAATTTCGCTCTCCTTTGGTACTTACTGGGGAAGATAAACAAACACACTCTGGCATAACGCTTGATATTTCCAAACGTGGTATCAGCATTGCTTTGACTTCTCCTAGCACGCTTAAAGCTGGAGAAACATGCTCGGTGAACTTTACCGAGTTAGACAAACTCGATAAAAACGTCACCTTAAACCAAGTACCATATACAGTAATTAGAATCTCACCTGGGGGAAAACGATTACAACTGGTGATTCTCGAAGATAGCCATACCATGAAAAACATCGCCTTTTTCGGCAGTTTAATTCAACACAATCAAGACAAGTTAAATTCTATAACAGAAGTGCTCCCTAGCAATGAGTTATTAGAAGACCTGCATGATATTCTCCTAGGTAAAATCGTCAGCGCGCCTATTTTTGTTGAAAAACCAACGCGAACTCTCAAACCTAGAGTGATTGGTGTTAATTTCCCTCTGCCATCCTATTTAGTTCCATTGGCAAAGCTCGGTAAGGAAGATAAGTTCTCTCTTGAGCCTATTTTCAAAGGACATACCAATACGTTACTTGCCCAGCCGATGAAGCATATCGACGGGGCACAGCCACAGTTTCACGAAATCTATCTGGCGTTAACTTTATTTGGTAAACGAATCCAGTCATACGAGTCAAAGCTCATCAGTGAATTTGAGTCAGTACAACAGCGAATTGAATTTATAAAAAAAGCTCAAACGATGGGGCGTTTCTATGCGATTCGAATCTGTAGTGCGCCAGTATTCGAGCCGATGAGCGCACTACTTCAACAAGACATTACTGAACTTGCACCGCTTAATATGCATCATGCTAAAACATTGGAAAAAGAAATTACCGGTATCGTCGGCTATAGCGAAATAACAGACATCACTGAAGAAGTGACACTTAGACTGCACTTGCCAAATGAGTAGCTTTTTACTCGTTAATAGAGACGTTTAAACTCAACGCCTCCGCGTGTCATTGACCGACTTTATGGCTTAGCCTGAAAACTTATCTTTCTCTGCTTAGCCAGACTGGCAGACAAAATACATAACACGCCACCCAATCCAGCATAACGCACTGCAGCTTGGGCGCTTTTTTCCACTTTAGACTTAGCATGGTAAGCAATACCCAAACCCGCCGCTTCCATCATAATAAGGTCGTTCGCCCCATCACCAACAGCAACAGTATTGTGTGTTTCTATATCATACAACTCTGCGAGTTCGTGTAAGATATCGGCTTTAGTCTGAGCAGATACTATCTCACCGAGTACGTTTCCTGTTAGCTTACCATTAGCAATTTCCAGTTGATTGGAGCGCGCATAGTCCAAATTCACTGTCGTTTTAAGGTGATCTGAAAAGTAAGTGAAGCCGCCTGAGGCAATTGCCGTTTTCCAACCAAATTGTCGAAGCGTACCAATTAAACCGCCAAGATCAGGCATTAGAGCTAATTCATCCCTAACTTGGGTTAAAATTGATTCATCAGCACCAGCAAGCGCTGCGACTCGGCTACGCAAGCTTTGCTCAAAGTCGAGTTCACCTTGCATGGCACGCTCTGTGAGCTCAGACACTTGCTCTCCAACACCTACCAATTTTGCAATTTCATCAATGCATTCTATTTGAATGGCGGTAGAGTCCATATCCAGCACAATCAAACCCGGTTTAGACAGGTCTGGAACATCATTAAGAGACGCATAATCAAGTGACAATGTTTGCAATATTATCTCATGCTCGGACATTAAGTCCCCTTGCATCAAAGCAACTTGATAAGGCCCGACTTTCCATACATCGACAATATCATTGTGGTAACCTGTGAAGGTATGGATGCGTTCAAAATGTTCGGCTAGTAACTGCTCACCAAAAACAATCCAGTTAGCTTTCGCCTTATCCATGTGATTAGTGAGTCTGGCTTCCGGTAACCGAGCATACAAAGAAGCCTGTTTTTGAATAGAAAGAGTCTTAAACGTTTCCATGTGAGTTATTCCTGAAAAACTTAACCACAACTTAACCTATTGCAATTTGCCTGCGCAAGTATCAATATTCTTTATAGTAAACTTATCTTATGTTTAGGTGAATATGGAATCTTCCCTATTTTCGTTTCGAATGGCTTTGAGAGTACTCACAATCGTCTCTCTTATCAGTATGTTACTTGTGATTGGAATCAATAGCGTCAAGATAAGCCAAGCGAACCAAGATATTCAAAAAAACCAGTTAGATACTCTAATTAAAGTTCTTGTATCTCAAGCATCATTGGCTGCAGGAGAGATGATTGCAAGCCAAGACCAAGAGCGCTTATTAAAGCTCACCAATCAGCTATCCAAAGACGATTTAGTATTTGACGCCACTATTTATGATGCTGAAGGTGTGCGATTAGCATCGAGTGACAAAAGCAAAAGTGTACGAGAAATTCTCGGTTTAGATACCCCGCTCGAGACAGCAAGGATAGGAAAGCAGCAACTCGTAGAACCTGTTACTTACGATAATGTGGTGATAGGTTTTGTGCGCCTTACGTTTGAAACGGGCAAAGTCACTGCTTTCTCTGACCATTATTACAGGAAAAGCGATCGCTACATGTACACTATGGTCGCCATGAGCTTTATTACTGGGATACTTCTGACCATTGTTGTGCGCAGAAAGCCCAGACAAAAGGGTGAAAATCTACTTCTAAAAGACCTAGGCTAGGGGGCTGATGTTCAACATCAACCCTATCATGGCAAAGTTTACTTGCCATCGGACAAGATAATTGAATCGAGTGCTATCAGTATCATCTCATTAAAGGTTGTTTGGCGCTCATCAGAAGTGGTTTGTTCGCCCGTTTTTATGTGATCGGAAACCGTGCAAATCGTCATTGCCTTAGCGCCATATTCAGCGCACACCCCATATATTCCGGCAGCCTCCATCTCTACGCCCAAAATACCGTATTTATCCATTACATCAAACATACTAGGGTTAGGTGTGTAAAACAGCTCCGCAGAGAATAAATTACCAACCTTTACCTCGATGCCACGCTCTTTTGCCGCATCTTCAGCTGCGCGTACCATGTGATAATCGGCAATAGCAGCAAAGTCGTGGTCATTAAAGCGAATACGGTTTACTTTTGAGTCAGTACATGCTCCCAAACCAATAATGACATCGCGGACTTTAATATCATTACTAGCCGCACCGCAACTGCCAACTCGAATGATTTTCTTCACACCATAATCTTTAATAAGCTCCGTGACATATATCGAGCAAGAGGGAATACCCATACCATGCCCCATCACAGATACACGGCGCCCCTTATAATATCCAGTAAAACCCAGCATATTACGAACATCACAGACCTGAGTGACATCATTTAGGAAGGTTTCAGCTATGTACTGAGCACGAAGTGGGTCGCCTGGCATAAGTACAACATCTGAAAAATCTCCTTGCTGGGCGTTGATATGTGGGGTAGCCATAATTGATTATTCCTTTTTCCAATGTTTAGCATTCTAGTTGCGTTTAAGCTTTCGTTATTTATACAGTTAGGCACGCTCTATACATCTTCAGTTCTAATTTGACGATACACACCAGGAGTTGGGGTGTATTCACCTCCAACAGCGATCGCTTGTTGAAGTGATGTAGCGGCCTCTTTCCATTGCTGCTCATTTCGAGCATGGATAGTAGCTAATGGCTTAGCTGAACACGCCTGCTCACCCAAGCGAATAAAATGGTCAAACCCTACAGCATGGTCAATCTTATCTGTCGCAAAGCGGCGCCCTCCCCCCATAGCAACCACAGCCATCCCTATAGCGCGAGTATCCATAGCAGTAACAATTCCCGTTTTCTCAGCAAATACAGCTTGGATAAAAGGCGCTTTTTCTAGGTAATCATCGTAATTTTCGACAAAATCGACTGGCCCACCTAAACCTTCAATCATCATGCCAAAGCATTGCGCTGCTTTACCATTTTCCAATACCTCGATTAACTTGGTACGCGCATGCTCAGTGTTATCAGCTAACCTTCCCAATACCAACATTTCAGCAGCAAGAGCTAGCGTCACTTCTAAAAGACGGGGGTTTTGATATTCACCGGTTAAGAACCGAACTGCTTCTCTGACTTCCAATGCATTACCTGCTGATGAGGCCAATACCTGATTCATATCGGTTAAAATAGCGGTTGTTTTGGTACCTGCACCATTTGCCACTCCGACAATGGATTTCGCCAAACGCTCAGATTCTTCGTAGGTTGGCATAAAGGCGCCTGATCCTACTTTGACATCCATAACTAGAGACTCTAATCCAGCGGCTAACTTTTTCGATAAAATAGAGGCAGTGATCAAAGAAATATTATCAACCGTTGCCGTGACATCTCGAGTGGCATAGACACGTTTATCCGCTGGCGCTAAATTTCCGGTTTGTCCTATGATGGCAACGCCCGCTTGCCTAGTCACATCAGTAAAGACTTGGTTGGATGGCATAATGTTGTAGCCTGGGATAGACTCTAGCTTATCCAGTGTTCCTCCTGTGTGCCCTAGTCCTCTTCCCGAAATCATAGGAACAAAGCCTCCACAGGCCGCAACCATAGGACCCAACATTAATGAGGTCACATCTCCTACACCACCAGTTGAATGCTTGTCCACCACCGGACCAGGAAAGTCTTGTTCGTACCAATCAATGACCATTCCCGAGTCACGCATTGCACAAGTCAACGCAATTCGCTCTGGCATCGTCATTTCATTAAAAAAAATCGCCATTGCAAAAGCTGCTATTTGACCTTCAGAAACGCTGTTATTGGTAATTCCTTGGATAAAAAAATTAATTTCACCAGAGGTCAGCACCTCACCATCACGCTTTCGGCGTATGATTTCTTGGGGTAAATACATTAGAGCCTCCCATACATTGGGGGTTGATGAATCAGATACAGCGGCAAGTAAACACTTACCGCTAAATTGACAAGATTAAGATCTATCGATCTCAATAAGCTGCAGGATCAGCGGTTTCTTTTGTCACTTCTAATGTATGAAGGAGGTTGGTCAGAAGACTCGAGGCTCCAAATCGGTAGTGACGTGCATCGACCCAGTGTTCACCCAATATTTCATCCGCCATGGTCAAATAAGCGGCAGCATCTTCAGCAGTACGTACTCCACCAGCAGGCTTAAAACCAACAGTAGAAGCGACCTCCATATCTCGAATCACTTCCAACATCATTCGAGCATATTCAGGTGTGGCATTGACTGGGACCTTGCCCGTCGATGTTTTGATAAAATCAGCGCCAGCATTGATTGATATCTGTGAAGCCTTTTTTATCAATGCTTCTTGTTTAAGCTCACCGGTTTCAATAATCACTTTGAGCAAAATGTCACCACAGGCTTGCTTGCACTGCTTTACGAGTTCAAAGCCTACCTCTTCGTCACCTGCCATCAGCGCACGATATGGAAAGACCACATCAACTTCATCAGCACCATAAGCGATTGCAGCTTTGGTCTCTGCCACCGCGATACCAATATCGGAGTTTCCATGCGGGAAGTTAGTCACAGTCGCAATTTTAATATTGGGTGTGCCTTGTTCTTTAAGTGTCTTTTTGGCTACAGGGATAAAGCGAGGATAGATACAGATCGCTGCCGTATTGCCAACTTTTGACTTAGCCTCGCGACACAGCTTGATGACTTTTTCATCGGTATCATCATCATTTAGCGTGGTAAGATCCATCAATTTAAGCGCCCTTAAAGCCGCGTCTTTTAAATCGCTCATTCCTATCTCCGAACAATATTTATTTTTTGGCCTAATGGAAAAGTTAGAATGTAATTTCTATAAACTGGAAATCAAAATTTTCAGTCAGCTGTAACACTCTCATATAGTCACAATACCTAGGCTTAACCCATAACGATAGCCACTTATAAAACGCAAACGGTTTGGATCTCAAACTAACTTCAGCCTTAGGTGAGACTACTAAATGAGTTAAGTAGTGAAGCCTAAACAAGCGCTTAATCTAAGCTTTATCAGGATATTGATATGCAATAACTCAAGCATGAATATGAACTATCATGGATAACAATATTTCATCTCATCATTATAAATATAAATGTGACCGAGAAGTGCATCTATGATAGAAATGTCAATTATTCTTATTTGTTAAGTATTAGGAAATTTAATGCATAAAATAAAAGGCTTGCTGCTGTCTACTCTTCTCATATTGCCTGTTTTCGCTCACGCTGAAGAAAGTTATAAAACTGTATTTGAAAAAATTAATCAACGCATGAGTTTTATGCAAGACGTAGCCCTTTATAAAATCAACCACCACCTCGCTATAGAAGATGTAGAAAGGGAAGCTGTCGTTGTAGAGAAATCAAAAGCTGCCAGCGAAAAATACGGCTTAGATGGTGATTCAACAACAGAATTTACCCGCAGTCTAATTTCAGCAGCTAAAGCTATTCAATATCGCTATCGCGCTGATATTCTGAGTCAAACGGCTGATATCCATAAAAAACCTAGAGACCTTAAAACGGAGATACGTCCAGCTTTAATCAAACTTAGTGGTGAACTGAATGCTGCTATCTCTGACTACCTAAAAACTGGTAACAAATTTACTGACGATCAATACCAGACTTTTGCAACAGTAATTAATGATCCCTACCTAAAAGACAATGACAAAAAGCTTATCTTCAAAGCTTTACAAAACATCCAAGTAAAAACAGTTTCAAAATAATGGCTTTAATCATTTTGGCCTAACTAACAAAAAACCCGCTTCATAGCGGGTTTTTTATTCACTTCAACGAGCTGGTCTTACTACATACCAGATAAGGTTAGGCAGAAGCCTGCAATGGTTGCAGCCATTAGGTTTGACAATGTACCCGCAGCAACCGCTTTCATCCCCATGCGAGCGATATCAGAACGACGCTGAGGTGCAAGCCCACCTATGCCACCTAACAAAATTGCAATCGAAGACAGATTAGCAAAGCCACACAGTGCAAATGAAATGATTGCCTTAGTTTTCTCAGATAGCACGATTTCTGCTGAATCACCCAAAAGCGGAGCAAAGTTTAGATATGCAACAAACTCATTTACTACCAATTTTTGACCAATAAATGATCCCGCAATCGTTGCTTCTTCCCATGGAACACCGATTAGGAAAGCAAGTGGAGAGAAAACATAACCAAGGATTAACTCTAGCGTCAGCTCAGGCATTCCAAACCAACCACCAACACCACCCAAGATACCGTTAACAAGCGCAATAAGGCCAACGAAAGCAAGTAGCATGGCACCAACATTCAGTGCCAACTGTAAACCTACTGCTGCACCACCAGCGGCGGCATCAATAACGTTAGAAGGCTTGTCTTCTGCACCATTAATATCACCATCAAAGCTTTCATTAGGCTTATCAGTTTCTGGCATGATGATCTTTGCAAACAGCAAACCACCAGGCGCAGCCATAAAGGATGCAGCGACTAGATACTCGATCGGAACTCCCATAGATGCATAGCCAGCAAGTACACCACCAGCAACAGAGGCTAGACCGCCACACATTACAGCAAATAACTCTGATTGAGTCATTTTAGGAACGAATGGACGAACGACTAGAGGAGCTTCGGTTTGACCGACAAAAATGTTTGCCGCCGCAGACATAGACTCTGAACGTGAAGTACCCAATACTTTTTGTAGTGCACCACCAAGGATCTTAATTACCCACTGCATAATACCGATGTAGTACAAAACAGAGATAAATGCAGAGAAGAAAATTAGTGTAGGAAGGACTCGGAAAGCGAAGACGAAACCACCGCCACCGAACATTTCAAACATTT
Source organism: Vibrio tetraodonis (assembly GCF_003350295.1). Lineage (GTDB taxonomy): Bacteria > Pseudomonadota > Gammaproteobacteria > Enterobacterales > Vibrionaceae > Vibrio > Vibrio tetraodonis. The sequence goes on along the minus strand of NZ_QLYY01000007.1, from coordinate 216,257 downwards.
TGTCTGATACTAGACCACCAAAGATAAAATCGGAGCCTTTATTACCGTATGCAATAACATTCGAAACGCCGTCAGAAAAACCCTTTAGCAGTTCCTGCCCCCAAGGTATGTATAAAATAAATGCACCAAGTGCAAATTGAATAGCGAATGCGCCACCCACTGTTCTATAGTTAATAGCTTTACGGTTGCTAGATAATGCTACTGCGATTGCAAGTAGAACTAGCATACCGACTAGGCTCATAAACAGGCTCATAGTTTATGACTTCCTTATATGTTGTTTGTTGGCGTGTTACAATTATGGAGCTATAAAGCGGGGGCAATTATACTCATCCGGCCACACATAAAGTAATGTGTTCTTCACAGTTTCTAATAAGATTCATCATGTGTTCACTCATTTATGTGATAAAGATCTCGCTTATAAATATATTAAATCATATAAATAACATTTTACTTAGATTTTATTCACAAACTTTAAAGACCAGATTGGCATTTTTCCATGTCATTTGTGCGACAGATAGCTCATCTGTATCACGCAGAAGAGCCAAACAAGACAAGACTTGAGATAACATTGCGGGGTGATTAGGCTTTCCTTGATACCCCATAAGCGGCATATCTGGAGCATCTGTCTCTAGCACTATCCATTCAAGAGGTAAATTCGCTGCCGTCTGGCGAGTTTTCCTCGCACGAGGGTAAGTGATAACTCCACCTATACCAATATAAAAACCAAGTTCGATAAATTGCATCGCTTGTTGATAGCTGCCAGAAAAGCCATGCAATATACCCCCAAAAGCAAACTTCTGCTTTTTTAACAGCTGAAGGACTTCATTATGCGTTTTTCTGCTGTGAAGTATTAAAGGTAATTGAAGGTCATTTGCCAATGCAATTTGTGCATTAAATACCTTACCTTGTATGTCATGGTCAACATCAACCATAGCATCTAGGCCACATTCACCAATCGCTCGAAAGTGATTAAGATGGGCCTCTGTTTGTTTCTGTAAATCGGTAAGGTGATAAACACTATTGTCGGTAAGAAAATAAGGGTGCATACCTAATGCTGTATATATACCCGCATGTTCAGTCGACATTGCAAGCAACTTATCCCAGTTTGATGGGCCAATAGAGGGAATCATTATCCTCTCTACACCTTGAGTCTGAGCCAACTCAAGCTGATAGGCAAAGTCATCTGTAAAAACATCGAAATCAAAATGACAGTGGGTGTCAAAAAGGCGCATTATCATTGCGCCTTGTGTGTAGAAATAGATACTTGGTCATTAGAGTCATCACGATAAAGAACACAGCGGCGTCGATTGGCTTCAACGAGCCCCATAGACTCACACCATGAGTCATAACGTACAATCCACTTTTTGAGCCAAGCATACATAACTAAAAACCTTTATTGCTCTTCTCGCTTAAAGAGCAACTCTGTTGGTGATGACTCTTGCTCAACAAAATAATAACCCGCAACATCAAAGTTTGTCAGTTTTGCCACACTATCAATGCGATTTTCGATAATATATCTTGCCATCATACCGCGTGCCTTTTTAGCATAGAAGCTGATGACCTTATACTGGCCGCTTTTACAATCTTTAAATATCGGCGTCACCACTTGAGCATCGAGTAACTTTGGTTTAACTGCCTTAAAGTATTCATTCGAAGCTAAGTTTATCAGCACATTATCACCCTGATCTGCAATAGCCGCGTTTAGCTTATCTGTTATCACATTACCCCAGAATTGATAGAGATTACTTCCTTTGCTATTCGCGAGCTTAGTGCCCATCTCCAATCGGTAAGGCTGCATTAGATCGAGGGGTTTAAGTAACCCATACAATCCAGATAGCATTCTTAAGTGCTTTTGGGCATAGTCAAAATCATCGTCAGAAAGTGTTTGTGCATCTAGTCCTGTATACACATCACCCTTAAAAGCCAAAATCGCTTGACGTGCGTTCTCGGTTGTAAATTTCTCATTCCAGTCTTGGAAGCGTCCAACATTAAGATCGGCAATCTTGTCGCTAACTTTCATTAAACTAGCAACATCAGCAGGCGTGAGCTTTCGACATACATCGATCAATTGCTTGGAGTATTCAACTAGCTCTGGTTGCGTATATTTCTCTGTCGCTAAAGGTGACTCATAATCTAAAGTTTTTGCAGGTGATACGACGATTAACATGACTTTAACTCTATCCTTCCTGTTGTGATTATCTATAGAGTACAAAAAAAGCCATGCAATGTCTGCATGGCTTTCTGTATCGTTATCATAGATAAGGTCTATGACTCTTTTTTGCTGTTATCCCAAATACCATCTTCTAACTGTGATTTGAGCTCAGGAAAGTCATTGCTATCAAACGTTGGAACCTTACCCGCTTTAAGCTGACGGTTATAGTCTTTAGCCAGTTTGATAACGATTCCTGAAAGTAACAGAATAGCGACTAGGTTAACAATAGCCATCATTCCCATAGATACATCAGCAAGTGACCAAACAATAGGCAAAGAAGCTACGGCACCAAACATCACCATACCCAGAACAATAATACGGAAAATCCCCAAACGTGCCTTGTGGTTATGCTCAAGAAATATTAGGTTTGTCTCTGCATAGGAATAGTTAGCGATGATGGAAGTAAAGGCAAAGAAGAAAATTGCAATCGCAACAAAAACTCCGCCCCAAGAACCAACCTGAGAACTCAACGCTGCCTGTGTTAGCTCGATGCCTGTGATTTCACCATGAGGTACATATTCACCAGACATAAGAATAATAGCCACAGTAGCAGAACAAATAACTATGGTATCCATAAATACACCGAGCATCTGTACATACCCCTGAGATGCTGGGTGTGGCGGATAAGGCGTCGCAGATGCCGCTGCATTCGGTGCAGAGCCCATACCAGCTTCATTTGAGAACAAGCCGCGTTTGATACCATTAATCATCGCCTGTGCAATCGCGTATCCAAGACCACCAGCCGCAGCCTCTTGTAGGCCAAAAGCACTCTTAAAGATCAAGCTAAGTACTGCTGGTAGTTTTTCAATATTGGCAAAAACAACGAACAGGGCTAGCAATAAGTACAGTAGCGCCATTGCAGGAACAATCATTTCAGCAACACGTGCGATTCGCTTAATACCACCGAAAATGATCACTGCAGAAAGCATTACTACGGCGATACCAACGTAAGTTTCGTCCCAACCAAATGCTGTATTCATTGCTCCAGCAATAGAGTTAGCTTGTACAGCGTTAAATACCAAACCAAAGGCGATGATAAGGAAAATAGAAAAGAGCACGCCCATCCAGCGCATTCCTAAGCCTTTTTCCATGTAATAAGCAGGACCACCGCGATAGTTGCCATCATCATCTTTGGTTTTGTATAACTGTGCTAATGTACTTTCAGCGAATGATGTCGCCATACCTAGCATAGCGATAAGCCACATCCAGAAAATGGCACCAGGTCCACCGGCCGTTAACGCAACAGCAACACCAGCCATATTACCAGTACCAACACGGGCAGCAAGGCTAGTACATAAGGCTTGAAATGATGAAATGCCTGCATTGTCGGCTTTACGGCTGTTCTTCAAAACCGAAAACATATGACCGAAATGTCTAAATTGGATAAAGCCAAGTCTGACAGTAAAGTACACTCCGACACCAACCAGTAAATAAACCAGAATCGAACCCCAAAGTAGGTCATTCATCAAATTAATTAAATCTGTCATAAGCTCCTCATATTGAGTGTTCGCTGCTCTATGCTTCCTTGCCTTCCATCCAGTCGCTAACCAAGTGTCAACTTTGCTTAGTATTATTGTTTGTTTATCGTGCAACTCAGATATGTAAAACGCGCCTCATGCTTCCATTTTACGTAGCAACGTATTTTTTGACTGGCGGATAATGCTATCTACCCAGTCAAAAATCAATATGAAAGCACATTCATATCTGTTTTAATTTTAACTATAAAATCACCATTAGCTAACACAAAAAAACACAAAAAAAACACAACCAAGAAACATTAGCATTAAAATTTAACAACAATAAATAATAGACAACCTGACAGACATATGACCTTCTTTAAATGATTGTCACTCCTTTAATGCCAAGGACTCATCCAAGACTCTCGTTAGTGATATTTACAATAGCAATCATACAAAACAAGTAGCACAATATCGAAACTCATCACAAATCAGTTCGTTTAATTTTTAAACACCCTTTTAACATTTAACTTGTGATAGTTTGCACACTAAATCTTTTCCGTTTGGATAAAAAATCAACAAATTTTCATCATTTTTCTGTGAGGCTCAGTTAAAAATGCATAAAAAATTAATTTAATCGTAACAAATGCGAAACCAATCAAGGTTAGGCTTCAAACGGAGTGGTATTTAAACTGTACCCCTTAAAGGGAAATCATTTAAAGAGGTGGCTTATGGAAGGCTTAAACTTTGAAGATATCATGGAAATGGATTTTCCAAAAACTCGAGCAGCTCGCTCTAAACCAGTCAAACGTAAATGGCGCGAAATTGAAGCAATTAAGGATAAGCAAAGGCTACAGAGAGAACTGAAAGACATGGACATCGGCTTCGATGATTTTGATGAACTCGACTACTGATACTTTAAGGAGGCACACAAGTGCCTCCTTTTTATTTTAATTAAACACTTTCTCGTTCACCTTGGCGAACACGCTGGGCAATCTGTTGATATTCTTCGGCGATAGTATCACCGAACACAGGATCGTCCTCACCGACATTCCAACGCTTTTCGACTTCCTGCCAGTCATGGAGATTAAAGCTTTTCTCAATTAAAGGTAGAATGGAACGCTCCTCAAACTCCAAATGACGCCTTTGTACTTTGATAAACTCTTCAAGCTGCTCGACAAAGATATGTCGAGGAACAACAGCATCTTGTAAAATCATTTCAACCGTATTGAGGAAAGCGTGAGTTTTGTCTGACAATAATTCATGCTCTTGCTCCAAGTCTTCCATCTCCTGTTTATGGCCGTAATGCTCCGTATAATAGTGATAGAGAATATCTTCTTTAGGGTGATGGACTCGCTCTGAATGATTGGCCATATAGTCGACAATTTCCTTGACCAAGATGTAGTTTATTGGCTGCTCTGTATGCATTTGCGCTATTTTCTTTTTCAATACAGCCAGAAGCCGAACCATATAACTGTGTTCTCTGTGGATCCTTTCCATCATCATGATGACACCTCTTAAGCCTTTTTTTTGTAAGTGTATAAGAAAGCATTTGATCGGATATTGACCCTAGTCGAAAATTAACAACGAAAAACTATCTATTCAGTCACATCCACTGACACCGGTAATCGCCAATCAATCTCCGACTTGCCCATGGACTGGAGAAGATGGTTCGCTCTTGAGAAATGTCGGCAACCGAAGAAACCTCGGTGTGCAGATAAAGGAGAAGGGTGTGGCGCTTCTAAAATGTGATGACGTTTACGATCAATAAATCGGCCTTTCTTTTGCGCATGAGATCCCCAGAGTAAAAAGATAACGCCTGATTGATGTTGGTTTATCGCTTCAATGACTTTGTCTGTAAACGTTTCCCAGCCTGTTTTTGAGTGCGAATGCGCTTTACCTTTCTCTACGGTCAAGACAGTGTTAAGCAATAAAACTCCCTGCTCAGCCCAATTTTGCAGATATCCATGGGTTGGGATCTCAAACCCCTCAATATCTTGAGATAGCTCTTTGTACATATTTACTAAGGAAGGAGGTGGTTTAATTCCAGGAAGAACAGAAAAGCACAAACCATGAGCCTGCTTTGGTCCGTGATAGGGATCCTGACCAAGGATGACGACCTTTATATCACCAAATTCAGTCGCTCGAAACGCGTTGAAAACATCTTTGGCGGGGGGATACACGGCTTTACCTAAAGCCCTTTCAGACTCAACGAAGTTTAGGGTCTGCTGAAAATAATCCTGCAGCTTTTCCGCTCCAATGACATCATGCCACGCAAGTTGCTGGCCCATTGTATTGTTCCTTTTCTAGTTAATGCTGTACTGATTGTCGCAAAAAGTGTCCAAGGAACAAAGCGGTTAACAAGGTGATATTAATGTTTTTGCGGTATCCTATGGTGTCCTTGTCCTGTGACATGTCGGTTTGGCACTGGCATACGAGAAACGCGGGGACGAATATAAAAGGATGTATACGGCATAACTTTATCCTCATGAGTTGCAAGCCTAACTAGGCTATGAAAATTTAGTGCCAATGTTTCAAAAACCCAGCTATGTAATTAATGCACTCGAGTCTATTTGCTTTTTTCTATCTATATTTCATACGCCTAACTAACTCTTATCTTAAACAGCACAAAACAAAAACCCGCTAGGCGGAGCTTAAAGTGTTTAAAAAGCGGCAATTCTACTTATTTCAAGAGGCAATGCCACCATCTCTTTATGCTTCTCAAGATGACAATCACTATGACTAGCGACCAATTGAGCTTACCACTTTTGCCTTTGAAAGATTCACCACTTTTAAGCCCTTTTACATTTCAATCCCAGAAATAACAATATAGTAAAATAACAACAAAATAGTCCAAGTAAGACTTTTACCCTTTATAACAAGAGTAAATAAAACATACATCAAGAAAGTAAAGCTATTTAAATCAGTCTAAATAGTATCAACAACTTAGAGTACTTAGTATTTCATTGATTAAAATCAAAGCTAAGAAAACGTCAGTGCGCTATATGATAATCAAGTATGGAAATTTAGAAAAAAACACCAACAAACAATTATTTCGAATAGGGGATAGACATGATCCAAGGGATACAAATTACCAAAGCTGCCAATGACGCACTAGTTAACTCAATTTGGCTACTTGACACAGAGAAAGGCGAAGCGCGATGCGTTGCCGCACAGACTGAATATACTTGTGATCAAGTGATCGCGACTAGCGATCTCGGTGAGTATGAAAGCCGTGAGGTAACTATTGAAACGGCTCCACGTATTGAAGGCGGACAACACCTTAATGTTAACGTTCTAAAACGTGAGACCTTAGAAGATGCAGTCGCAAACCCAGAGAAATATCCTCAACTTACCATCAGAGTTTCAGGTTACGCAGTACGTTTTAATTCATTAACTACAGAGCAACAACGAGACGTCATTGCTCGAACTTTTACAGAGTCATTGTAAAGAAACCAAACCATAGGGCGCTATTACGCGCCTTATTTACCCCCATCAATCCCCTTCCAAAACGTATCCATTAATCACCTTCCACAAGCCATTAATATACTAAACTATCAGTAAACGATAGTTCATAGGATCAAATGGGGAATTGGTTTGCATCATAGTTCAAACTTGCGGCCCGCCCTTGGGCTGAGACTTTTTGTTCACCTTGGCACACTCATTGCCCTCATCGCAATATCTTTTGGTATTTTGGTGAGTGAGTATCAGGACCAAAAGCGTCGGATTCTCGACAATTACTCCATTATTATGGAGTCAAAAGTACGCTCTAGTATTGGCGTGTACAACAAGTTTTCTCACTTTGTTTACCAGCAGATTATAAGTAACGAAAAAGTGCTTGAGCTCTTAACAGTGGCGTTAGAAGAAAATGGAGTAAAGCGCGATGAGGCAAGGCTCAAGTTGTATCAGCTACTAAAATCTGACTACAAGCGGCTCAGATCTCACAACTTCAGGCAGTTACATTTCCACTTCCCAAATGGTGATAGTTTCCTCAGAGTACACAAACCCGAAAAGTTCGGTGATAACTTGTTTTCCATCCGCGAATCAGTGCGGTTAGCCAACACTGAACAACGTATAGTCGAAGGCTTTGAAGAAGGACGTATTTTCAACGGCTATCGATTTGTTTATCCCGTTAACAAAGGACAACAGTCTCTTGGCAGTGTTGAAGTTTCCCTTTCGATGGGTAGTATTGTCGACCTGCTGGTCGAGCTTTATCCACAAAATGACTTCCAGTTTATTATTAGTCAGGATGCGGTAGACTCAAAATTGTTTAAGGACATGAAAAATCACTACATCCCCAGTGTTCTAACTGATGGGTATTACTATGACAAAGCTGTGTTTGAAAAACACTTACGAGACGTTAACCACAGAAGTCTTATTGATCAGGCTAAAACCTACAGTAGCAAGCTAAAACCGCTATTTGATAAAAAAGAAAGCTTCTCACAGGCCGTCTCTTTACAAGGCAAAGATTACATCATCAGTTTTCTTTCAATCAAAAACTTCAAAGACCAACATGTGGCTTACCTAATCAGCAGCTCTCGAGACAATTTGTTGGGGACTTTACTGCAAAACTACGCCACCTACTTTATCCTGATTATCGTTGTGTCTTTGTTCTACATTTGGAATATTTACTCTGAATTTACTCATAAAAAAGAGCTAACTTACCTATCAAGTACCGATTTTTTAACCAAGCTTTCAAACCGAAATACCTTTACTGAAAACATACAGTTTGAACATGCTAAGTCGAAAAGCTTTAACACGACACTCAGCGTGATCCTGTTCGATATTGATCACTTCAAAAAAATCAATGATGAGCTTGGACACAATGCAGGGGATGATTGCCTTAAAGAGCTCAGTGAACTCGTCTCAAAAAAGGTCAGACATACAGACACATTAGCAAGGTGGGGAGGAGAAGAGTTTATCATCTTACTCCCTGAAACACCGGAAGAGAGCGCTTTAAAAGTTGCCGAAGCGATTAGAAAAGCCATTGAGTCAAACGCCTTTTCACTAAATCGTACTGTCACCGTGAGTTTAGGGGTTGCAGAAATTACCCCAGACGACAGCACTGTGGATATGGTCATAGCCCGAGCCGACGAAGCATTGTATGCCTCAAAAGAAGCGGGAAGAAATAAGGCAAATGCATGGTCTAGCTTAAAAGTTAATAATTAGATACTCATAATTCATTTAATAATCCAGCGTTAATTTTGCATAAATAATTACAATCAACTTAATTTTTTATAAACGTAATTTAATTACCTTATCTATTAATAGCAATGCTATTTTTATAGCCAAACATCAAAGTATTGTAATTTATTATTAAATAATTGAGACCTTATGCATATTTTATATTCTTGACTTATTTACTCAGGCAAATGAAATACCCTACCTTGTTGTAACATTTTAATAACAAGGAACGTTTATCATATGAAATTTTCATCTCTATTATTATCTTCATTGCTACTATTAAGTTCGTCAGTCTGTGCCAATACTACCACTTATGTCTATTGTGGCCCGCCTGATGGTGGTCGTGATTGGGATTGGCTGTTAGACCATGATGATAACTACGTCACCATAAAAGGACAGTGGGCGCGTATAACTGAAGCAAGTGGTCGTTACTTTAAGGTATTCAGAGTAAGTGAGGCATTATGGCAACAAAAGTCTCTGCAGTGCCCTTCTGGATATAATGTTCAGCCTGCAGACAGTGGCACCTCTCGATGGGAAATTTTTGAAGTGATTCGTGCTAATGGCTCAAGCTATTTAATCAATGGATACAGAACCTATTATTTCCAAGGTCAAATAGAATCTAACTTCCAACTCAGAGTTTAGCTTGAAGCATTTAATTGAATTAGTTGATTTTATTTATTAAAAAATTGATCATTAACAATTTTTAACACATTATATTTTATCCATTATAAAATATAAAAATAAGGTCATTATGAAAAAAACAATCCTATTACTCGCTGTCGCTCTTTTTTCTTCCTCTAGCTCAATAGCCAGTATTAGCTGCCCTCCTGGTGAAATGCCAATTTGTAGTGTTAACTTATGTTTCTGCGATAAACTTTAACTCTGTATTTCAATATAGAAACATAGAATTAAATAGGCTAATGATATGGACATTAGCCTATTTTTATTTTAAGTAATAATCATCACTAGGTGTTAACCAGTCAAAATTAATAGCATAACGGTTATACACTGATTGGATAAAAATATAAGGCGTTTATGATTAAAATGAAGGTTTTCTTTTTCGTCAGTCTCTTTTTCTTTATCTCTATTGTACAGGCACAAACGCCAACTTCTTGGAAACAAGTCTCTTTAGGTAGCAGCCATACCTGCGCGCTATCAACTTCAGATGAGCTCTACTGCTGGGGAAACAATTACGCAGGCCAGCTAGGTGTCGGTTTATCAGATGTTCATAGCGTAACAAGACCAAGCTTGGTCAGTCTATCCGAAGACACGGAGCAACTTAGCCTAGCGGATGACCACTCCTGCGCCCTATCAACTCAGGGAAATATTGCTTGTTGGGGTGACAATATACGTTATTTACTTGGTCCGGGCTCTTACCGTCGCTTCGCTCCAAGGCCGTTGCCGAATCAAACCTCTGCACTGGCGTTATCTATGGGGAGCAATCATGCATGCTTAATCAAAGCTAATAATGCAGCGCAATGCTGGGGGGATAACTTTTTTGGTCAACTTGGCACAGGCCGAACTCGACGTGAACTAAGTCCTACCAATGTGATGGAAACCTCACCTTTAAGCGATATCCAAGTGGGAGAGAATTTCACATGCCTACAAACTCAGTCCGGTCAAGTAAAATGCTGGGGGAATAATTATTCTGGTCAGCTAGGGATTGGTTTCGCCAATAATCGCACCCAAGACAATCAGTCTTACATGCTCCCTCTTTTGGTTGAACTCGGTCGCGCTTCATCAGAAATTGCAACTGGTGAGCACTTTGCTTGCTCGCTACTGGATAATAAACAAGTCAAATGTTGGGGCAATAACCAATCCGGTCAACTTGGAATAGGCAGTCAAAGAAACAAAGCACGGCCAAGCAGCCTAAGCTTCTCAAACGATGTGGAAAAGCTGGCGCTCGGTAAACAGCATGGCTGCGCCATACTACAAAATGGCACACTGCAATGTTGGGGAGATAATCAATACGGGCAGCTAGGCATTGGCAGCCGTGATAGCCAAACCATTCCAACCACAGTCACGCTTGGCCAAAGTGCAAAACAAATATCACTGGGCGATAAGCATACTTGCGCTCTGTTAGCCGATGATTCCCTCAAATGTTGGGGCGACAATATGCAAGGTCAATTGGGCTTGGGTCATAGAGAGCTAAAAACCAACCCGCATAGCGTTAATTAAAAAAGGAGGATACCCTCCTTTTTTAATTAAGTGTTGAAACTCGACTGTGAAACTAAATCAAGTTGCGCTACATTGAATTATTCATTCCTATTTTTCAACATTAGTTATGTTACTTGAAGGCATTGAAACTTTGCTGGTTTTGAGCAAAGCCAAAACCATGAGTCGTGCGGGAAGTTTACTGTATATCAGCCAGTCAGCAGTCAGCAAACGGATTGCCAATTTAGAAAAGAAACTGGATAAAAAACTGATTGAGCCTGACGGCCGTTCAATAAAACTCACTGCAGATGGACAAGCTTTGATCGACAGTATTGGCCCATCATTTAACGAGCTGCGCGGCCTTATTTATGAACAGCAAACTCTGCAAGATACCTCATGGATAACTCTAGATAGTTCAAAGTCTCTGATTGCAGGATATCTTGGTAAAACCATCGCGGATTACTTAAAACACGATGCCTTTTTGACCATCACTACCAATCACACACCGCGAATTGTGGAACATGTCAAATCGGGTAAAGCCACATTGGGCCTTTGCGCTGGCTTAATGCCCGCCCATCATGGCCTACTCACATTCCACTTGGCTGATGAGCCTTTTGCAATTGTGTATAATAAGCCGTTAAATAAGCTGCCCGATACCATAATTACCAATGATTTAACCAATCCATCCAACAGTTATCAGCGACAAACTCTCGATAAGTTCAATATCACACCAATTATGGAAATGGACGCTTATACAGCCGCCGCTCAGCTTGCTCTAGGTGGAACCGCGCCCGCGCTTATACCTAACTCCATTATCAAAACCTTAAGCATCTCAGAAAAGTACTGTTTTCGTTTTACTGAACTGGCGCATCTTATTCGTCCTATCCATATTTGTGTCAGACAAAACGTATATCAATCTCCCAGAGTTAAAACATTGATAGCAACCATTGGTGATGCTGTTGCCAAAGCAGTTTAAGTGCCATCACCATAGACATAGTGATCACCAAGGGTCGAATCCATTTTTGCCCTTTTGTTACCACCACTTTCGCACCAAGACGCGCCCCGATAAAACCGCCAATCGCCATCACTAAACCGAGTTGCCAAATAGGCAAGCCAGCAATAATAAAAAACAGCAGCGCAGCAATATTGGAGGTAAAGTTGAGCACCTTGGTTCGAGCAGTCGCCGCCACCAAAGAAAATTGTCCAATCACCACAAAACACACGGTAAAGATGGAACCCGTTCCGGGACCAAAAAATCCATCATAAAAACCCACACCGCCACCCACACACAAGGCAAACATCGCCTCTGATATCTTTGCTTCACCAGAGTGTGCTTTAGCCTTAGGCATGAGTAGGAAGTACAAAGAAATAGCCAAGAGTAAAATGGGAATTAAGCTGGTCAGAATACCTGCATCAACATACTGAACAGCTTCAGCACCAATCGCAGCGCCTACAAAGGTGCAGCCAATAGCAAGGCGCATTTCTTTGAGGCTCACAATACCGTTGCGAACAAAGTACCAACTCGCCGAGAAACTGCCAAATGAGCTTTGCAGCTTATTGGTCGCCAGTGCCTGAGTCGGTGGAACGCCTGCTGCAAGTAAAGCTGGCAAGGTGAGTAATCCTCCCCCACCAGCCATAGCATCAATAAAACCAGCCGCAGTGGCGACAAAGAAAAGTAAGGCTAATATTTCAAATGAGATGTCCATATCGAGAGCTTGTTAATCAATAATTGATAATAAACATATCATTCTATTTTAGACCCACATAAGGAAAGCTTAGATATTAACCTATTCCTTTTTTTCATGATTAATTAAAAACAGAATGTATGGATAAAAGTGCCTCTTATCCATTCCCATCACTCAAAGAAAAATTGTACTCTGATTTATCCTTGAGCAGGCTCGAAGCTTTGAATAGTAACAAAATGTCAAGAGGAGGCTTATTGATTACTTAGACAACAAAAACTCAAGAAAGCCGCTGGATATAAAATATGACTTTCTTGAGGGACATGTTTTAACCTAATGACTAAACCATCTGAACTGATTTTTGATCAGCGCCTGCATTAAAGCGGGCCAATACAGCTAATCCAGGCAAGGTCGCTATGGCAACATACAAGCCAACATAAGCAGAACTTAACAACATCGCTTCTGTCACTATCAGTGGCGTGAGGCCACCAAAAATCGATAATGCAATGTTATAACCAATTCCTAACCCGGTAGTTTGGTTAGCTGATTGCTGCCATAACAGCGCAGCCAAGTTACCTAAAATGATCGCAGCCAACGCACTGATACCAAACACAGCTATGGCTTGCCAGATAAATTCACTAGAATCAAGAAGCACAAACAAAGGTATCGCCGCAAACAGCATAAACAGCGCCCCAAATTTAAACGCTTGTTGTGGTGAAGAACATTTGTCGACGAGAAAAGAAAATACGAGCAACAACAAAACAAGTAACGATGAATTTATCAACGCAAGATTGTCGATCCCCATGGCTTTACCCAAAATGCCGCTAGCTAGGTTCTGTACATAGAACACCACAGCACCAAGAATGGAAATACAAAACACTTTGGCAATTATCTGACAACTAGACTTACTGGCCACCGCTTCCGCTTTAGGCAATTCAGGTAGAGAAAGACGTAAATATAAGCTTACAATGATATTTGCTACACCCACTAACAATGGTACTCGCCATCCCCAATCACTCATCTCTTCTGTGGTTAAGTAGTGTTCTAAAGCCGCAACGATAAGAAGGGAAATGATCACACCCACAATGGAGCTCGCGACAATCAAACTGCTCACACGTGAACGTTCTGACTTCTTCGCATCGTAGAGAAGGTAATTGATTAGGGTTGGGTATTCACCACCGAAGCTAAATGCTTGAATCATTTGAAAAAACAAGAATACAGCCACAATGTACTGCCCGACGCTATCTACGGGGACAAACGCCATCGAGACAGTTGCTAAACCCGTCAATAGGTTACAAAAAACCAATGCCCGTTTACGACCATATCTGTCGGCATAGCGACCAATGACGACACCGCCAAAAGGCCGGATCAAAAAACGTAGAGCAAAGACTCCCCACACCACCAGCTCTGAGTGTTCAATGCCTTGGGTGGCAAATAGCTGGGATATGTACATAGATATCGATGCGAATACAGCGATATCATAAAACTCCATGGCATTACCAAGGACAGCACTGGAGCGCTGCTTCCAAGTAAGTGACATTCTGTTTTACTCCTCTATAAGTTCTAATTGATTTCCATCGGGGTCTGAACAGAAAAAGTAACGGAAACTACCTAGCCTAGCGTTGTAAATAGTAGTAATGTTAGTAACTTCCGATAATTTTCTATGAAAGGCTTCAAGATCATTGACCCGCAAAGCAAAGTGGGTGATGCCCACTCTTTTTAGCGCGATCAAAGATTCAGGAACTGGGGCTGAAACGTCCCCACAAAAGTGAAAAAGCTCGATTCTCGAGCCTTGGTTTTCCAACATGTGAATGGTGACCTGCTCATCCCAATAACTTCGTTCAAGCTGATAACCAAGCAATGCATAGAAATCTTGGCTAGCGACTAAATCACTAACCGTTAACGATACATGATGAAACTGTCCAGACACGCGACCGTCACTCCATGTTCCACCAATTTTCTAAAGAAGACCGAATCAGGCTGAGATTCACAGCTAAGTTTGCATTTGATGATATAGATTCGTCGGGCTTCTTCTGTCTCTTTACAACCGCGAAGTAAAGCCACCTCTTGAAAGGTTTTCATCTCAAGAAAGTAACGCACACTCGTCAGTTCATCTTGCGTCAGCATCAAGTTGCCAAACACATAAGGTTTGTTTTCAGCAACACTCGGCTGAGTTGAATTAGCTGTCGACAAACTATCGATAGAGATGTGTATTTGTTTATCGCTCCAGCATTCAAGCGCAAGGTGGTTAACCTTAGGACGAAACGCAATCGCCTGACTGACCACATCGCAAGGTAAGGGCGTAATTGGCAAAGAGATAGAGAGGATATCGTACTGTGAGCCCTGATTCGTCACAATATCAACACGGTTATGGCTGGCTTTGGCCGACTCACGAAAGTTTTGGGCTCCCTGACTGTTCCAAAGATTAATCCCCGGTTTGAGGCGCGAATGGAGGTTTTTGTACAGCTCATCACCCCAATAAGCCAGATGCCACGAGTAGTTGGTCGACACGGTCTTCACTTGCTCTAACTGAGTATCTACTCGAGAAAAAGACACCGTCTGGTCGACTCCCATGTACTCAATATAGCGTTTGAATACATGGCACATCGCTTCCATGTCCGCGTTACGTACATCCACAACTGTTTAACATTATCAATAAAACAATATGCGCATAATACACTATAAGTTTGGTTTTGCTACTGAATACAAGAATATAGATTTTCCCGCTGCGAAAGCAGCGGGTTTGAGTGAATGGAGATCTAGTTAGGTTTAACTGAAGTAACATTAAATGGTTTGCGTAACCAGTAATCTAGGCTCACATACCGGCCGCCACCGTAGAAAAACAGCACCATCAACATAACAAAATAGGTTGCGGCAAACTCCATCCCATTATTGAGCATCACAGGATCGCCAAGTTCTGTAATATAGTTGTATCGACCGGGAAAATTAGCAGCTAGCCATTCAATAAACCCGTTCAACCGCACACTTGCTTCCATGCTGCTAGTAGCAATAGCGTCCCAACCATGTTTCCAATGCACCATGGCGCTGGCAACACTCATCAAAAAGATCATAGGAATGGCCATCAGTCTGGTAAAAAGACCCAGAGCAATACAAATGCACCCGACCACTTCAGTCGCGGCAGCAAGAAATGCGAGAAGCTCGGGAAAAGGAAGGTTTAAGCCACCATCAGCCGTAGAAGCACCAAACCAAGCGACTGTGCCCGAGAATCCCAAAACTTTAGAGCGAGCGCCAACAAAGATAACTGGGATAAGATAAAGACGAATAGCAAGTAAGGCCAGATAATCATATCTTTGACACTTTTCTACTAAGCCATCGAACCAATTAATAGCTGACTTAATCATAATTATTCTCCTGAAAATTAGACCTTATAAGTCCTAATTCACTAAAATGTTGCACCCACCCCAACACGTTAAATCTGATATTGCTGTGATTAACCCTTTGCTGTAGTTGAGCTGAAGTTAAATCAAGTTGGTCTATCAGTATTTGAATCAAAGCGATATCAATATCTCTTAGCCTCTGAGAGACGACATGCTGCTCTTGGTTGCGAAATACGCCGTAAAACACGCTATGACGATCCGTGGTTAAAAATGTCACTGAGTCTTGATGAAGTAGGAAAGGGACTTGATTGAGCCTTAAAGTAGGATTGACTTGTAAGCTGTCGCTCTCTATTACTTCTTTTCGATAAAAATCACTCAAATTGTCGCTTACAGCGTCGATCTCTACGCAAAAAGTAACCCATTCATATTCAAGCAAGGCTAAATGTTGCAATAACATAGTTCCCGAACTAGCACTTTCATCTTTCTGCACAAACTGTACAAATTCGCTTGCTATGTGGTGAAATTCAGCCTCAAAGGCAGCATGTTTAGCCACAAAGCCATCAATCATTTGCTCAAGTTGTAAATGAGAAAATTGTGCTGAAAAAAGTGGGAAGGTGTTAGTCACCACACCAAAAACATTATCACGAATAAATTCGCTGTATCGACAACCATCTCTGTGCTCGTTTGGTAAACGTATCATTGCCGATAAACGCTCGGTTTGAGCCAACATTTGGCTAGGGGGATTAAGCATTAACTCCCCCCCTTACAAAGCCCTTCGAGCGTTTGACCAAATTCCTGTATTTCACTACGAATACTGCGCAATTCTTCAGCGAGTACCAGTAGGGATGGCATATTCTGATCCCGCTCTAGAAGCAAAGGTTTACTACCGTGAACACCATAGGTGTAGCGAGCTAAATCCAATACTTGATCAGGAACTGGCGCTCCATGGGTATCGAGCAAAAAACCATCTTTTTCTTTAAGATGACCAGCAATATGGCAATAGCGTATCGCCTCACTTGGTAAGCTATTGAGCATGTTGTAAGGGCAATAACCGTGATTGTGACTGTTTACAAACACATTGTTGATATCCAGCAACAGATCACAGCCACTTTTATCGCAGATCTCAGCGATAAACTCTCCCTCGGGCATTTCGTTACTATAACTGTGGTAATAAGAGATATTTTCCAGCGCAATTGGTCGCTGAACTAAATCTTGGACCCGCTGAATACGTTCAACTAAATAAGCAATATTCTCTTTTTGTCTTGGTATCGGTAGTAACTCATACAAATAGCCTTGACTGTCTCGCGAAAAGCTCAAATGCTCACTGTATATTTCGATATTAAACTCATCGAGAAAATTCGCGACATCTCTTATAAAAGGTTCATTTAAAGTCTGACAATCGCCAATAGATAAGCTGAGTCCATGAGCAACCAAAGGGTATTTTTGCGCAATATCTTGCAACTGTTCGCGCTTCATACCGCCGATATTCATCCAGTTCTCTGGCGCTAATTCAAGAAAATCAATATCAGGATGTTCAGGTAGCTGGCCCAGCAAATCAATATATTCACTGCGCAGCCCTAGTCCTTTTGACGTATTGGTTATTGTCCGCATATCCCACCTGTGATTTTACTTTGAGTTAACTTGATGGTTTCAGAAGAAGGAGCGATCCCCTCTCCCGTCACACCACATTTACCGTCACGAGCTCGCACTAATCGGCCTTGGGGGTCACTTGTTAATTCTTGTTTTTCAAAGCGCTTTTCTGTGCCGCATTTACCCGCTGCACATTTCCCGCCATGCTTTGATTTAGATTGGGCTTCAACCGGAGCTTCCGGCGAAGTATCAGCAAAAGCCATACCTGAGTTGAGAGTAATAACCGATGTCATTGCAATAGATAGAACGAGTTTATTGTTCATTGGATAACTCCTTAGCAGCGCTCATGGGATAACTAGATAAATCGTGTCCAGCAATCACCTGACCTTTGTAATACTGTTTCACTATCTTGATCGATTCAGGTTTGAGCTTAAGACCTAGCCCCATCCAATGATTGAGGACCAAAAGTTTGGGGTTAACTTGTGCGGCGATTTTGCCGACGATTGAGGGCTTAGCATGCAAAAATGACGACACTTCATCGGCTTGTTCATGAATCGCTAAAGGCATCAAAAGAATATCAGCCCCTTTAGCAAACTCGACAAAGTCCGGATTACTGCCATTTTGTTCAGCAGAAATTACCATCACGCCTTCTTCGCTTTCAATGCGATAGGCTAGGCAAGGTACATCACCATGGGGAATCCCGAGCGCATAAATGGTCAGTCCATCTTGCTGGTAAACTTTGGTTCCTTGTGAAGATTTGTAGGGTACGTCTGTGATAGTGACAGGAAATAAGCCATCACTGCCATCAAACAAACCATTGAGATAGGAGTAAGCACCTTTATCACCATCGAACAATGCTTGCATATAGGCGGTCATACTAGGAAAAGCCGAACCGGCTTCAGGCCCAGCAATATCTAAAGGATCTTGGCGATCAAAAAAGTAACCACCTTTAAGCAGTGCTGGCACATCAGCAACGTGATCGGTGTGAAAATGAGTTAGACCGAGAAAATCGAGATCCTCAAGCTTACCGCCAGCTTGACCAAACCTTAGGTAAACTCCGCCACCAGCATCTATCATCACTTGTGACTTTCCCTTCCACCAGATAAGTTCACCGGAAGAGGCGCGAAGATCATCGGAAATAGGTCCACCAGATCCAAGCAGTTGAAGAGTAAAATTTTTATCGAGCGGTTCGAGAGAAAGAGCGTAACTATTCGCTGAACCAAGAGATAACCCCATAGCCAGTATCAAGGCTTTTAAAGGCTTTTTCATATAAGATACCTATGAGTGACATTTATTATTTCTCTTCTTTGGGTGAGCAGCCAAAGAAGCAACAAGGGCAGGAAAAACGAGCTGTTTTTGATGTCCGTCAAAGTACTCAACTAAGATATCTAATAATTAAAGTTAAGAATATCTAGATATTCTTAATTATCGTTTAGATAAACTGAACAAAAGAAAATATATTGAGTGACCAGAATCTAGATACAAAACCGATTGCATGGAATGGAGCCAAAGCTTTCGCTGCTTCTTCTAGCAAGTGGGAACTAAATCACTATTATCCGAAATGTAAATTGATAACCCAATAACATAAAAGGATAACCCTGCGATGAAAAAAACAGCGTTAGTTTTCTCTTTACTGGCTTCAAGCCAACTGTGTTTCGCTGATAATGCGCTTTATCAACCAAAAGATGAAAACACTCCCTCTATTGAATCCATTACGATGAGCTATGGTACTCCAATGAGAAAAGAACTAGCTCTAAATGGCGCGACTTCTGGCTTGCCTAAAACCGCATATAGTGGTGCAACCATGAAGCTTAATATGATAGGCGGCGTAGCACCTTACTCTGTTGAAGTAACAGAAGGTAATGTAGATATTAAAGAAGATGTCCTAACCATTAGAGAGAAAGGAAAAATCAAATTGCTCATCTCTGACTCTGTAGGCTCAAGTTTCACGTATTCTTTTAATCCAAGTTTTTTCTCTACACCCGACAATATGATCCGAACCTTTTCTCAGTCTGAGCAATACTGTAGTAAACTAGGTGGCAGCTTACCCAAGATTGAGGATATTGCACTCTTTCCAACCGCAAGAATGTTTGGTTATTTATTTTCAGAGTGGGGAAGCTTTTCTTTAAATCAGTCTGATTGGTATACATCAGATCAAGATATGTCATACAAGCTATTTAGAAACCAAGATGAGTGGTCAAGTATGGGCTATGACGGGCATATATCCGCTCATTTAGATAACGGATTGGTTTACCAAACATTTGATGATGCTTTTACTAGAACCACTTGTATTTTCAAATAATCCATTATTAAAAAGAGCGTTATTAATTTAACGCTTCTTTATAAAAATAAACTCCTTATTGATAGATAAACTTTTAATCTATCGTGGATAAATGAATACTATCAATCAAACCCTCCAAATACGCAGCACAGGTCACTATTGATTCAACAATCGTAAAAATAATATTAATCAATAACTTAAATAATACCTTTTAATAACGAGTTGTTCGTTATGTGAATAGTGTCGCAATTATGAAACACCAAACCTGCATGTAAAACGATCTGCATATAGACCTTGGGATGAACTTTACTCCCAACCAATACAGCATGGAGATCAGATTATGACTTTTGATAGCGTTGTCGTTCTAGATAGTAACGATGTGATCAAAAAGGCAGGTGAAAGCAAGCTTAACTTCAATACTCTGTTTCAAGTTCCAGCAGAGAATGTTCATCAAGCAATTGAAATGGCACAAGTTTTTCAAGACGCCATCAATGGTGACACGCTAGAGTTTAACTTTGACCAAGCACTACAGCTTGTCAAAGAACACAAAGAAATGGCAGTCACAGGCACGATAAACCAGTCAATCGTTAAACAAGATAACCAAGTATCGGCTATGGTCGATGATGTCATGAACCTGCTTGATACTGTTGTGGGTGTTTACCTAGACAAAGAAACGCCAACCTATGAAAAATTCAAAAATACGATTGAGCAAGGCTTTACGAACCTCAATGAGCAAAAAGAAAGTTCTTGGATTTTCTGGAGTAAGGAAAGCGAGCACAAGACCACCTACACCTACAACATCTTATTCGCTGTGGCCAATAAAGATACAGGCTCGGTTATGGCAGCCGCTCCAATTGGCTTAACCATCACTGTTGATGTCGACAAAGAGAAAGTACTTTGGATTACAACCAAAGATAAGCACAACTACTCTGTGAACGTTAAATCAATCACTGTCGTTGAAGCGCTACAGGCATAAAAGCCTCGGAGGTGGCCATTTGCCACCTCCTAATTCGCAATATAATCAACTAAGGAAAGGTCATGGAATCGGTAACCATAGCACCGGATATTAAAACTGATATTTTCAGCCCCATCTTAAACATCAATCTCGAACATCTAGATCAAGCAGTAAATATGTTAAGTGCCTTTGACAATCTTCACACCGCAACACAAGGTATAGATTTTGACCAAGCTCTTACTATTGCTAAAAGCCATAAAACCATGGCAGTTGTTGGCACAAAGACGGTTGCCGAAACAGCTCAAACAATGCAAGCATGGGTCGCGATAGATCAATTACAAAATTTGATTGGTATGGTTCAAGGAGCGGTGACTGAAAATTGGGCTGCATTTGGTATGGCTGCGCGAGCTTTTTTAGATCTCAATGCTCAGAAAAATGGCGGTTACTTTGTGATATTTGGTCAAAGTGAAAAAGAAGTGTCCTACCAGTACAATATGTTTAACATTGTGCAAAATCAGTCGACAGGTGCCACTATGGTTGGCCAGCTTACATCCGTCGACATTCACTTAAAGTCCTCTGATAGTAACGTATTGTCTTTGGTGGCAGGTTCAAAAGTCACACAAACCATGAACTTTAAAAGTATGGTCATAGCCGAAGCATTAGAACGCTGATATAAACCTTACATCTTCTAAGAGGTTATTTATGAATATTGAAATCGTGCCTTGTAAACAAAAAGAGTTACCTTATCAGGTATTTTTAGAAGTTGAGGATGAGCGATATCTGACTCAAGCATATGAGCTATCCAAACTCTTTACTGACTGTTCAAATGAAAACCGCATTATTGACTTTGAACTGGCCAAAGCACAAATCAAAGCAGAGCCTGGGTTAGCAATAATTGCAACATTAAACGTAGAACTAAACAAACAATATCAAGCCCTATCCATGCTCACTTCAGACATAGCAGGCCAACTGACTGCACAAGATTCATTCGGTATTTTCGATAAGCAAAGACTCCAAACCATAGTAGCCCACGCATTTTGCGATCTCGATAAACAAAAGGATCAACCTTGGTTTGGCTATTCAGAAACTGAAACAAATCAGGGTAATCATGCCCACTATCAGTACAATTTCCTCGTTATTTCTCAAAGCAATCGCACAGGCCCTCTTATGGCTGTCAGTCTCCTTTCAATAGAAGTTGAGATAGAAAATAACAGTCATAGCATTTTTAGTCAGCCACATAAACCGGACATGCTGACGATAGACAGTGATAAGATAGACATCAAACTGAAAGGACTTCAAGCCGTCAGACAACTTAGCTAATTTCATAGAGGTAAGCCAATATGCACATCACTAGAGATGTCAAGGTTACTCCAGTAAATAGCCCTGTTGTACTGGGTGACTCAATTTTAAAAAACAATGCTTTAGCTCCAAATTCAAGGGTTTTGGCAACAGACGAGCAACAAGACCTGAAGTTCAAAACGCTATTTGCTTTGGAGCCTCAATACATCAGCCAAGCAATAGCGGCAACTCGAGTATTTCAACAAGCACTCAATTCATCATTAGAATTGAATATTGCTCAAGCTGAACAATTAGCAAAAGAGAATAACATCCATATCGAAAGGACTATCCAACCTGTAATATCGAGTGATTCTCCTCAAGGGGCAATTTCAAAGCTTGAAGTACAGCTTGATGAAGTGGTCGGCGGCACCTTTCCAGCTGATCTAAAAGCGAAAATAATGGATATCGTGTCTGATGGTTTTGTAAACCTTTATCGACACGAAAGCAGCGCTTGGATATTTTGGTCCAGTGAATCTGCCAATAAGTCCTCTTACTACTACACTATGTTGCTCGCGATTCAAGAAGATGATGTACTGGTTTTCGTGCCGCTTGGGTTTTATATACAAGCCAATATCAGTAAAGAGAAGGTGTTATTCATTACCGTATCATCCAGCACTCACTACTCCGTAGCACTTAACGGACTAAAGGGCACACAGCCTTTGGGCTATTCTCCCAACCAATCATGAATAAAAACTTCATGAGCTCGGAGCGACTTATTAGGTAAACTGTTTATCCAATAAAAAAGCCTGCTTGAATAAGCAGGCTTTATAGTCTCTATACAGCGTAAACCTTGTCTACTTATGCTTGGCTTTTCGCCACTTTTGCATGTAACTCTTGTACTGAAGTCACCGAGGCACAAGCATCAGCCGTATGTGACATACAAGTGGCAAATGCCGCATTGAGAGTTGTCGTGTAGTTCACTTTTTCTGCTAGGGCCCCACGGCGCAGTACTTTAGAGTCTTCGATCGATTGACGACCTGCCGTCGTATTCACGATATAGGTATACTCGTTGTTTTTGATACGGTCTAGAATGTGTGGACGACCTTCGTGTACCTTGTTAACAAGACGAGGGTTGATCCCTGCTTCACCTAGGATGATCGCTGTGCCATGAGTCGCATCTAACTGGTAGCCCAATTTGGTCAGTTTAGAGGCGAGATCAACAACACGTTGTTTGTCACCTTCGCGAACAGACAGTAGTGCGCGACCGCCTTCTGGGTAAACATTGCCACAACCTAGTTCCGCTTTCGCATAAGCTTCTGCAAAGGTTGCACCCACACCCATAACTTCACCGGTAGAGCGCATTTCTGGGCCTAACAGTGGGTCAACACCAGGGAACTTGTTGAACGGTAGTACGACTTCTTTCACTGAGTAGTAAGGTGGGATGATCTCTTTGGTAAAGCCCTGAGAATCTAGAGATTGACCTGCCATTACGCGTGCAGCAATTTTAGCCAGTGGCGCGCCTGTTGCTTTAGAAACAAACGGGACAGTGCGTGCAGCACGAGGGTTTACTTCGATTAAGTAAACTTCGCTGTCTTTCACCGCAAACTGGGTATTCATAAGACCACGTACACCTAGCTCAAATGCGAGTTTCTCAACTTGCTCGCGCATCTTGTCTTGGATTTCTTGACTTAGCGTGTAAGCAGGAAGTGAACATGCAGAGTCACCCGAGTGAACACCCGCTTGCTCGATGTGCTCCATGATACCGCCGATCACCACTCGCTCACCGTCACAGATAGCATCGATATCCACTTCAGTTGCGTCATCTAGAAAACGATCAAGAAGTACCGGAGACTCGTTTGATACACTTACTGCTTCGTTGAAGTAGCGACGCAGATCTTGCTCATCGTACACGATTTCCATAGCTCGACCACCAAGTACGTATGAAGGACGCACAACCAGTGGGAAGCCAATCTCTTTTGACTTGTCAACCGCTTGCTCGATAGTCGTTACTGTCGCGTTCTCAGGCTGTAGAAGGCCAAGACGGTCAACAGCTGCTTGGAAACGCTCACGGTCTTCTGCGCGGTCAATCGCATCTGGGCTAGTACCAATAATAGGTACACCTGCCGCTTCCAGCGCACGAGCCAGCTTCAGTGGTGTTTGACCACCGTATTGAACAATCACACCTTTTGGCTTTTCAACACGTACGATAGAAAGTACATCTTCCAAAGTTACAGGTTCGAAGTAAAGACGGTCTGAAGTGTCGTAGTCGGTAGAAACCGTCTCAGGGTTACAGTTAACCATGATGGTTTCGTAACCATCTTCACGCAGTGCAAGTGAAGCATGTACACAACAGTAATCAAATTCGATTCCTTGACCAATACGGTTTGGACCGCCGCCCAAAACCATGATCTTGTCTTTATCTGTAGGCTGCGCTTCACACTCTTCATCGTAAGATGAGTACATGTAAGCTGTATCAGATGAGAACTCAGCCGCACAAGTATCGACACGCTTGTAGACAGGATGAATGTCATATTGGTCACGTAGACGACGGATTTCATTCTCAGACACACCAAGGATTGAAGACAGGCGAGCATCAGAGAAACCTTTACGCTTCATCTTGCGCAATACATCTGGAGTCAGACCTGCGAAACCACCCGCTTTCACTTGGTTTTCTAGGTTAACAAGCTCTTCGATTTGAACTAGGAACCAACGGTCGATTGCCGTAAGGTTGAATACACCATCGACTGACATGCCTGCACGGAACGCATCTGCAATGTACCAAATACGCTCAGCACCTGCTTCTTTTAGCTCATGGCGAATTTTCGTTAAAGCATCTGGCGCATCGAGATCGACCATCTCATCAAAGCCGTTTGCACCAACTTCAAGGCCACGTAATGCTTTTTGCAACGATTCTTGCTGATTACGACCAATCGCCATCACCTCGCCAACTGACTTCATCTGAGTCGTAAGGCGATCATTCGCACCAGCAAATTTTTCAAAGTTAAAGCGCGGGATCTTAGTCACAACGTAGTCGATGGTAGGCTCAAATGATGCTGGCGTTGCACCACCTGTTATATCATTTTGTAGCTCATCAAGAGTAAAGCCGACCGCCAGTTTGGCTGCGATTTTAGCAATAGGGAAACCGGTTGCTTTTGATGCTAAAGCTGATGAACGTGACACACGAGGGTTCATCTCAATGATAACCATGCGGCCATCTTTCGGGTTGATACCAAACTGAACGTTTGAACCGCCCGTTTCAACACCAATTTCACGCAGTACCGCAAGCGAGGCGTTACGCATCAATTGGTATTCTTTATCCGTCAATGTCTGTGCTGGAGCCACTGTAATTGAGTCACCAGTATGGATACCCATAGGATCGAAGTTTTCGATAGAACATACGATGATACAGTTGTCCGCTTTATCGCGAACCACTTCCATCTCATACTCTTTCCAGCCAATTAAAGACTCATCGATCAGCAATTCATTAGTCGGAGAAAGATCTAAACCACGGCGACAAATTTCTTCAAATTCTTCTTTATTGTACGCAATACCACCACCGGTACCGCCCATAGTGAATGAAGGGCGAATAATACATGGGAAACCGACCATATCAAGAACGCGGTATGCTTCTTCCATAGTCTTAGCAGTATCAGCACGTGGACATTCAAGACCGATAGACTTCATCGCTTTATCAAAACGAGAACGATCTTCCGCCTTATCAATCGCATCGGCAGTTGCGCCTATCATCTCAACACCGAACTCTTCAAGCACGCCATGCTTTTCTAAATCAAGTGCGCAGTTAAGAGCCGTTTGCCCTCCCATTGTAGGAAGTACTGCATCAGGACGTTCTTTTTCGATGATCTTACGTACTACTTCCCATTGTATAGGTTCAATGTAGGTGGCATCTGCCATCTCAGGGTCAGTCATAATCGTCGCAGGGTTAGAGTTAACCAGAATAACTCGGTATCCCTCTTCGCGAAGCGCTTTACACGCTTGAGCACCAGAGTAGTCAAACTCACATGCTTGACCGATAACTATCGGGCCAGCACCCAGAATAAGAATACTTTTTAGGTCAGTACGTTTTGGCATTCTCTACTACTCCAAATTAAGCGCTGTGTTGTTTAATAAGTTCAATAAAGTGATCAAATAGCGGCGCAGCGTCGTGAGGACCGGGGCTCGCTTCTGGGTGACCTTGGAAACTAAATGCTGGTTTATCGGTGCGATGAATGCCCTGAAGAGAACCATCAAATAAGGATACGTGGGTAGCACGCAAATTCTCTGGCAAACTGTCTTCATCAGCTGCAAACCCATGGTTTTGTGAAGTAATCATAACCACGTTTCGGTCAAGATCCTTCACTGGATGGTTTGCGCCATGATGACCAAATTTCATCTTCACCGTCTTAGCACCCGATGCAAGCGCCAAGATTTGGTGCCCTAAACAGATACCGAAGATGGGTAAACCTTTGTCTAGGAATGCTTTTGTTGCTTCAATTGCATAAGTACATGGCTCAGGGTCACCAGGACCATTTGAAAGGAATACACCATCAGGATTAAGTGCAATCACTTCTTCTGCTGTTGTCTCAGCAGGCACAACTGTTAAGCAGCAGCCTCTGTCAACGAGCATACGCAAGATGTTTCGCTTTGCTCCAAAGTCATAGGCAACAACGTGATATGGTAGCTCGCTACTGTCTTGCGCATCTGGAAGACCACCCTCGAGCGTCCACGAACCTTGTTGCCATTGATACGCTTCTTTCGTTGTAACTTCTTTCGCAAGGTCCATACCTTTTAAGCCAGGGAATTCTTTTGCTTTGGCCAAGGCTAAAGCTTCGTCTAGATTGCTGCCAGCAACAATACAACCGTTTTGCGCACCTTTTTCACGCAGAATACGAGTCAACTTACGCGTATCGATATCAGCGATACCTACGATATTTTGCGACTTAAGGTAATCAGAAAGGGTTTGTTCATTACGGAAGTTAGAAGCGATAAGGGGAAGGTCGCGAATCACAAGGCCTTGTGCATGGATAGAAGAGGATTCTTCATCTTCGGAGTTGGTTCCGGTATTGCCTATATGTGGGTAAGTGAGAGTGACGATTTGTTGAGAATAGGAAGGATCAGTGAGGATTTCTTGGTACCCCGTCATCGAGGTATTAAAAACGACTTCACCAACGGATGAACCATCTGCTCCAATGGAAACTCCGCGGAACACTGTCCCATCTTCTAGGACTAACAGTGCTGATTTACTCAAGACAACCTCCAGAATAAAAATGCATAAATTATAAATTAAACTGCAAATCTGCCTTCCTTTACACCTTGAATAAGTGATTTCAGGTTATTTAGACAAATTGGCAGCATTCTAATGACGAAGATTAAATGTGTCAACAGGAGCATAAAAATTAATTTGCATTTTAGGGCAGTTAATGCAAATAAGCCCTTGTAGCAGCTAAAATACTAGGTTTACTCCCGTAATTTTAGCCATTGGATACAAAACGTATAAATTTACTTGGTAAGGCAGTAGAAGAGTATGCCATCAAAAGATAATAGAATTACGCAAACGTTAAACCACCTAATTAAATGCTATTTTCAAACACTTCAGATAAAAAAATTAGCATTACACCCATAAGATAAAGAAAAGATCGTGATAAATGGACAAAGTGATTAAAGTTTTGTAAACAGTGAAAGTAGAGGAAGAGATTAAAAACGCCGAGCAAGCTCGGCGCATAATTATTTAATTACAGATCATTTAAGCCAAGCACATCTGTCATGCTATAAAAACCCGCGGGCTTATCTTTTAACCATACCGCAGCTTTAACCGCACCATTGGCAAAGGTCATACGATCGGTAGCTTTATGGGTTATCTCTACCCGTTCGCCAATATCAGCAAACATAGCGGTATGCTCGCCGACAATATCGCCAGCTCGAATCGTGGCAAAACCTATCTCATCTTTAGTTCGTTCACCAGTCATCCCTTCACGAGCATAAACAGCAACATCACTCAGCTTGTTACCCATAGCACCCGCAATGGCTTCCCCCATACTAAGAGCAGTCCCTGAGGGAGCGTCTACTTTATACCTGTGATGAGCTTCAACCACTTCGATATCGCAGTAATCACCCATTACCTTCGCTGCTTTTTCAAGTAGCTTGAAAACAAGGTTTACGCCAACAGAGTAATTTGATGCCATCACAATAGGCATTTTCGTTGCCATTTCTTCGATTTGTTGGCGCTCTGCCTCTGTAAAGCCTGTCGTGCCAATGACAATACTTTTACCATGGTTCTGACAGAGTTCGAGGTTTGCTAAGGTACTTGCTGGCGCAGTAAAGTCTATGATGACGTCAAACTGGTCGATCTGTTTACTCAAATCGTCCGTCAGTACAACATCAAACTTACCCTCTCCACAAAGCTCACCGATATCAACACCAACCAAAGAAGATTCAGGCCTTTCTGAGCCTGTACCGACTTGGGCAAGTGGGTTCTGGTGAGTCGCTTTGACTAGGTTACGCCCCATGCGTCCAGCTGCTCCCGCAATTGCAATACGTACCATGCACTTCTCCATTATTCACGTTTTGTATGCTATTGAGTTAAAACTACCAATATTAAAGACGACTGGCTATACATTCGATAGTGAAATTTTCCTACTTGGCTGAAAAGCACTATCTTCTTTCTCCTGATTGACGACTCTTATAGCTAGCTATATTCATCCACCACTCTGTCAAGGATTGTTCTATTTGCTTCGGGAAATTCATAGTCTCTTAGCTTAGTGATAGGTACCCACTTACCTTGCTGCCCTTCTCTGCCAAAAGGTTGGTTTTCAAAATCGGTGACAAGAATAAAATCAAACTTCAATGATTTATCTGTGTAGTCGTATTCTAAATGCTCGAACAAGCTATGTTGTGTCACTTGAATACCAACTTCTTCATCTAACTCACGTTTAATGGCTTGTGCTATGGTTTCTTTGTCTTCAACCTTTCCCCCAGGAAACTCCCAGAAGCCACCCTTATGTTTTTCCTGTGGGCGCTTAGTGATAAATACTTCACTTTTTTCAGCATTTAAAATGATAGCCGCGACAATATGGATACGTTTCACAATCAGTTTCCTCAAAAAAAGAGCCGCTAATGCGACTCTTGATGTTTTAAAATCTATCTATTTTTAGCCACTCAGCTGGCCATGGCACTGTTTGTACTTTTTGCCACTACCACAAGGACAAGGCTCATTACGTCCAACTTTGCGCTCTTCACGGACCATAGGCTGATTAGAGTGGTCTTCTTGGCTTTCATCAGCTAGCTGGTTACCAGCTGAAGCATGCTGTGCTTGAGCTCGTCTCGCAGCTTCTTCAGCTTGTGCTAGGCGCTGAGCTTCCATGCGCTCCACTTCTTCTTGTTGCTGAACACGAACTTTAGACAAAATGGTAATCACATCTGATTTTAGTGCATCCAACAAACCTTCAAACAACTCGAACGACTCACGCTTATATTCCTGTTTCGGGTTTTTCTGCGCATAGCCACGCAGGTGAATTCCCTGACGCAGGTGGTCCATAGCTGCAAGGTGCTCTTTCCAGAGCGTATCAAGAGTCTGCAGCATGACTGATTTTTCAAAGTTACGCAGCACCTGCTCACCAACTACGGTCTCTTTCTCTTTGTAGACTGTAATCGATGTTTCCAAGATTTTCTCACGCAGAGCTTCTTCATAGAGCTTGTCGTCATCTTCAAGCCACTGCTTGACTGGCGCATCGAGATCAAAATCGTTTTTCAGACGTTCTTGTAGTCCTTCGACATCCCACATATCTTCTAAAGACTGAGGTGGAATATATTCGTCAATGACAGCAGTTATAACATCCGCTCGGTTTTGATCAATCATGTCACTGATGTCTTCCACATTCATCAGTTCATCGCGCAACTCATAAACAACTTTACGCTGATCATTGGCCACATCGTCGTATTCTAGAAGCTGCTTACGGATATCGAAGTTTCGACCCTCAACTTTACGTTGAGCCTTCTCAATTGAGCGAGATAACATTTTAGACTCAATCGCTTCCCCTTCTTCCATACCACTTTGAATAAGGCTCGCCATACGATCGGAAGTAAAGATACGCAGCAGTGAGTCTTCCATAGAAAGGTAGAAACGTGACGAACCAGCATCACCTTGACGGCCAGAACGACCACGCAGCTGATTATCAATACGGCGAGATTCATGACGCTCCGTACCAATAATATGCAGGCCACCTGCCTCTAACACTTTATCGTGCACTTCTTTCCAGTCTGCTTTGATCACCTCAATCTGTTCTTGAGTTGGGCTATCCAAAGCATCAATTTTCGCCTGCCAGCTGCCACCAAGCACGATATCTGTACCACGGCCAGCCATGTTAGTCGCAATGGTAACGGCACCCGGTGTGCCTGCTTCTGCAACAATTTCAGCTTCCCGCTCATGGAACTTAGCATTCAAGACATTGTGTTTGATCTTGGCTTTTTTCAGTGCATTAGATAAAAGCTCTGACTTTTCTATCGATACAGTGCCCACCAAAGAAGGCTGGCCTTTTTCAACTCGCTGCTTAATATCTTCAATAATAGCGGCAAACTTTTCTGCCTCAGTACGGTACACCACATCTGGCATATCGTTACGAACCATAGGCTTATTAGTTGGGATAACGACTGTTTCCAACCCATAGATAGACTGAAATTCAAATGCTTCAGTGTCTGCGGTACCTGTCATACCGGACAGCTTTTCGTATAGACGGAAGTAATTCTGGAAAGTAATCGATGCTAGTGTCTGGTTTTCGTTTTGAATTTTAACGCCTTCTTTTGCTTCCACAGCTTGGTGAAGACCTTCAGACCAACGACGCCCGGGCATAGTACGACCAGTGTGTTCGTCAACAATCACGACTTCACCATCTTCGTTAACTATGTAATCAACGTTCTTCTCAAACAAAACATGCGCTCGTAAGGCAGCATTAACATGATGTAGCAAACTAATATTGGTCGGCGAGTAAAGTGTATCACCCTCCTCCATTAAACCATTTTTGATCATCAACTCTTCAACATACTCTTGACCAGTTTCGGTCAAGTGCACCTGTTTTGATTTCTCATCCACTGTGTAGTGGCCATCACCGCGATATTCTTCAGAGTCTTCCTGATCCTGCCTCTCAAGGTGAGGAATTAAGGTATTGATACGGGTATACAATTCCGAGCTATCTTCAGCAGGGCCGGAAATGATCAAAGGAGTTCGGGCTTCATCGATCAGGATGGAATCGACTTCATCAACAACAGCGAAGAAGCGCTCGCGTTGAACTCTGTCTTCTGAGCGAAACGCCATATTGTCACGCAAGTAATCGAAACCAAATTCGTTGTTAGTTCCGTAAAGAATATCTGCTAGATAGGCTTGTTTTTTTTCTTGAGGAGGCATGTTAGGTATATTGACACCAACCGTCATACCCAAAAACTCGAACAAAGGACGGTTTGTTTCAGCATCACGCTTAGCAAGATAGTCGTTGACCGTCACGACGTGAACACCTTTCCCAGCTAAAGCATTTAAATAGGCTGGAAGTGTCGCCGTCAGTGTTTTACCTTCACCTGTGCGCATTTCTGCAATTTGGCCTGAGTTAAGCACCATACCGCCGATAAGCTGCACATCAAAATGACGCATGCCGAATACGCGTTTTGACGCTTCACGCACAGTCGCAAATGCCTCAGGAAGAAGGCCATCTATAGTTTCACCTTGCTCAAGACGCTGGCGGAATTCAACAGTTTTTGCTTTTAGCTCTTCATCAGAAAGTGCTTCAAAGCCCGGTTCATAGTTATTTATTTCTTTTACAATTTTTCTAAGGCGACGTAACGTGCGGTCGTTGCGACTACCAATTACCTTTGTCAGTAGCTTAGTTATCATTTGCTATGCATCTCTCTTTACTTAGATCGGGCCCGATCTACATTCTATGCCTTCAGTCTCTAACAGTTCTAAACTAAGAATACTGAGATAAATCACGTTATTCAGATATTGCGATGAGAACACGGGATTTCAAGGCGTAAGTGGCGCTTAGTTTAAGGAATTTTACCGTCAAGGACCAATAACAAGGTGATTTGTTTGAAGCATTCTTTATTTTCAGTGATTATATGGCGGATGTTTGGCCGCTTTAAGAGCCAGCTTACTTCAATAAGGCAGCATTTTGCCGCTACTATAAACAAAAAAACCAGGCAGCTTGCCTGGTTTTCAAACACAAGAATTTTTACACAATTAATGCGTTAACGCTTGCAAAAGCAACAGGAGATGTTGCTTCTTCTTCAAACGTTACCCACTCCCAAGCTTCTTGATCAGCAAGCACAGAGCGCAACAGTTGGTTATTCAATCCATGGCCAGATTTGAATGCACGGAATTCACCAATAATTGGATGTCCACACATGTATAAATCACCGATAGCATCAAGCACCTTGTGAGTAACAAACTCATTTTCAAAACGCAGGCCTTCTTCGTTTAGAATGCGATACTCATCCAGCACGATTGCACAATCGAAACTACCACCAAGACACAAATTTTGTGACTGCAAGTATTCTATATCACGCATGAAGCCAAAAGTTCGGGCTCTAGAGATATCTTTAACAAAACCTTGTGATGAAAAGTCGAACAAAAGGTGCTGCTCATCAGATTCTATTGCTGGGTGGTTGAATTCAATTTCGAAGTCCATACGGAAACCGTTGTAAGGTACGACTTCTGCCCACTTATCACCATCTTCAAAACGCACTGGTTTTTTAATACGAATAAAACGCTTCGCTACGTTTTGCTCTTCAATGCCCGCTTGTTGAAGCAGAAATACGAACGGACTTGCGCTGCCATCCATAATCGGAATTTCAGGAGCGTCGACCTCAACAATAATGTTATCGATCCCCATCCCCGCAAGCGCTGCATTTAAGTGTTCAACGGTTGAAATGCGCACACCTTCATCATTGACTAATGCTGTACAAAGCATAGTGTCACGAACAGATTGAGCATCGACAGGGAAATCAACAGGTGGATTCACGTCCGTTCGACGGTAAATAACGCCAGTGTTTGCAGCCGCTGGGCGAAGAGTTAATGTGACTTTACGACCGGAGTGTAAGCCCACACCAGTTGTTTTCACCATTTCTTTCAGAGTACGTTGTCTGATCATCTGCTTGCCTCAGTACAAATTGCTACAAAACTCGGTTGATAAACAATATCAGCCGCGAATCGTACCATAATTTTGAACAGTGTCAAATTAGGTTTAGTTCATAATTTTGAACACTGTCAAATTATAATTTTGAACAGTGTCTAATTACGTTTAGTCAGCCTGACGACGAAGGAATGCTGGAATGTCCAGATATCCGGTGTCCTTGTCGGCTTTTGGTGCAGCACTTTGTTGGCCAGCACCTGTGCTTGAAGGAGCAGAACTTGTCGGCTGAGGAGGTACCTGAGGTTTCTCCTGCAAACTTGATGCCGCTTTTTCTTCTACTTTATTTACAGCAGGCTGTTGAGCTGGCGTAACTGGTTGAGCTTGTTGCTGAGCAACAGGGGACACTTTTGCCTTCCCTCCCGCTACCAATGTGATATCAGGCTTTTTTTCTGTGCCTATACCAGTAGCAACAACAGTGACACGAATTTCATCGGCCATATCAGGATCTAACGAAGTACCAATAACAACTGTAGCATTATCTGACGCAAATGCCTTAACTGTGTTACCAACCGTTTCAAACTCATCCAGACGCATATCAAGACCTGCTGTAATATTCACTAGAACACCACGAGCACCAGCGAGATCTATATCTTCTAAAAGCGGGCTTGAGATTGCCATCTCAGCAGCTTCCTCAGCACGATCTTCACCTTTAGCCACGCCACTTCCCATCATTGCATGACCCATTTCCGACATCACAGTGCGAACATCCGCAAAGTCGACGTTTATCATGCCCGGACGAGTAATAAGCTCTGCGATACCTTGTACTGCATTCTTAAGTACGTCATTCGCACTGGCAAAAGCTTCTAGTAAAGTAATACCACGCCCTAACACTTTAAGCAGTTTCTCATTTGGAATCGTTATCAGACTATCGACTTGCTTCGATAGTTCTTCAATTCCCTGTTCTGCAAAAGCTAAGCGCTTCTTGCCTTCGAAGCTAAATGGCTTAGTCACGACAGCTACCGTCAGAATTCCCAGCTCTTTTGCAACTTCTGCAATCACTGGAGCAGCACCTGTTCCTGTTCCACCACCCATACCAGCTGCGATAAATACCATATCGGCACCTTCGAGCTCTTCTTTAATTCTATCGCGATCTTCGAGAGCTGCATCACGCCCAACCTGAGGGTTTGCACCCGCTCCAAGACCTTTTGTAATATCACCACCAATTTGGATAACGCTATTCACGCTCGTTTTACGAAGCGCTTGCGCATCGGTATTAATGCTAATGAATTCCACGCCTTCGATGGACTCACGTACCATGTGCTCAACGGCATTACCGCCGCCGCCACCAACTCCAACGACCTTAATGACAGCGTCATCAGACATTTCCATCATCGGTTCAAACATGTGTTATCTCCGTTTATCCTGCACTCAGGTTAAAATTCTTTTTGTATCCAATTACGCAAACGACCAAATAATGTCGTTACAGACTGACGCTTCGGCTCAGTATACTCTGTATCATCATTAATTTGGCTATCTCTTGCATAATGAAGTAAACCCACTGCCGTTGAATGATACGGCTCTTTTACATAATCTGTTAAGCCACTCACTTGAAGAGGCTTTCCAACTCTTACTTGATTGCGGAATACACGTTCAGCACATTCAACTAATCCCTCAATCTGCGCAGCTCCACCCGTCAAAACTACGCCTGCTGCAAGATGATGTTTTATCCCATCTTCTCGCAGTTTTTCCTGAATCGTGTCTATTGTTTGATTGACCAAGCCCATCAATTCAGTATAACGAGGCTCAACGACCTCAGACAAAGTCTGTCTCTGTAAACTACGTGAAGGTCGCCCTCCAACACTAGGAACATTAACGGTATCATCTTTACTTACCAGTTCACTGAGGGCACAACCGTACTTTACTTTTATCTCTTCAGCATCGCTGACTGGTGTACCAAATGCAAAGGCAATGTCACTCGTAACCGCATTGCCAGCATAGGAAAATACCTCAGTATGCCTCAGTGCTCCGCCAGTCCATATAGAAACATCCATGGTGCCAGCACCAATATCAACAACACAAACACCAAGTTCTCGTTCATCTTCAGTTATCACTGCAGTACTCGCAGCCAAACCGGAATAAACTAAGTGTTCAACTCTTAATCCACAGCGCTCGACAGCTTTGATGATATTCCTCGCCATGTCATTATGACATGAGATCAAATGAACGCTGACTTCCATTCTTACTCCTGATAACCCTAGCGGATTTTTTATCCCCTCTTGGTAATCAATAGTAAATTCTTGAGGAATTACATGAAGAATGCGCTGTTCGTCACCTATTTTGATAGATTTAGCAGTATGAATCGCTCGATCCATATCTTCTTGAGAAACCTCTTCATCAGAAATGGTTCCCATACCCTTTTCTATTCGGCTGGCAATATGTCGGCCCGATATCGAGATAAACACATTACTGATTTGACATTCAGCCATGAGCTCGGCTTGGTCAACAGCACGTTGGACAGACTTGACAACAGACTCCAGATCATTAACCCCGCCTTTATCCATCCCACGAGACGGGCTGCTGCCTGCTCCAATGATATTTATCTGACCATCAGGCAATACTTCTCCAACCAGAGCTGATACGGTTGCAGTGCCTATATCAAGACCAACAATAATGTTGTCATCAGCGGTCTTTGTCATCTGAGCTCTCTTGTTCTATCTCTTGTCCGGGAAACCAACCTACGGAAGCTCCCGTATCATACCTGAGGTCAATATAGCTGACTCTCTGTGAATCGCTACCTAAGTTTTTGTATAATGAAAGGAATCTTTCAACCCTCTCATGCAAATATTCTTTACCTAACTCAAGCCTAATACCATTATCCAGAATTATCTGCCAAGCTCGGCGATCGTTGAGCAATAAAGACGAAATATTGAGGTTTAACGCCGCAAATTTGGGACTTACTTCTCGCCACACTTCTAATACTTCTTTACTACTGTCCAAAGGACCATATAGCCTGACACGATCACCAGTTAATTTATCAATATCACCATTGAAAACATTACCCTGCCGATTAAGAAGCTCAGTCCCATTCCAAATAGCCACCGCAGCATACTCGGTTAAGAACACTTTAATCGTATCTGGCCACTGCTTTCTTATTGAAGCATGCGCAACCCACGGAATATCTTCCACCGTTTCTTGCAAAACTTTGACATCTTGTGACATAAAAGTCCCCACATGCGGCAAAGTTGCAATGGCGCGTTGCACGTCTCGGGATGATACGTATTTAAGGTCCCCTTCCAATATAATATTCGACAAAGGCAGACGCTTTTCATCCCACATCCAAGATACCGTAGAGTATAGAATCGAGCTAATCGACAGCACCACAAGTAACAAAAACAACCCACCGAGGCTATGTTTTTTTGCTAGTGGATGCTTGGTTAAATGACGTCTTTGTGTGCTCGTACTCTCAACCAAGGCAATTGCCTCCGTCATTCAATCCTAACCCTATCAATTACCTGTGTGTCATAAGAAGGTAAAGTACTGACTTTACCTTCGAATTATACTGGCGTCATCTAAAGTATCAAACACAGAAATTGAGAAATAACACTTTAATTCTATCATTTGTCTCAAATAATAGAATTTTCATTTTTTCAATCGCCAGCGGTCATTTTGCCTAAGTTTAATTCAAGTGCCGCAAGCTGCTTCGCCACTTTGCCAATATCACCAGCTCCTTGAGTTAACACTAAGTCACCATCTTGCAAAACATTCGCTAAAACTGAAGGTAAGACACTGATATCAGGAATAAAAATAGGATCCAGCCTTCCTCTACTGCGAATGGTGCGGCATAATGAACGGCCATCAGCGCCCGATATAAGCTTTTCACCTGCGGAGTAGACATCCAACATAATCAGCACATCAACTTGTTCAAGGACATTAGCAAAGTCGTCGTATAAATCTCGTGTTCGGCTGTAACGATGAGGCTGGAATACCATGACCAAACGCTTATCCTGCCAACCATTACGAGCCGCTTGGATAGTGACATCAACTTCCGTAGGATGATGACCATAATCATCAACTAGCATAACAAGGCCATTACCCGTTTCAAATTCGCCTAAATGTTCAAATCGTCGGCCAGTACCTTGGGTTGAGGCCATTGCGCGCAAAATAGCATCATCCTGAATGTCGTCTTCAGTGGCCACGGCGATTGCCGCCGCTGCATTGAGAGCGTTATGTCGACCAGGAATGTTTAGGGTTATCTCCAAATCTGCACAACCATTTCGAACTACTGTGAATTTACCTTGCTGACCATGCTGATGGTAATTTTCAATACGAACATCGGATTGTTCGTCGAAACCATAAGTAATGACTTGTCTGCTAATTTTCGGGATGAGTTCAGCTACCACAGGATCATCGATACAGACAATTGCCTGTCCATAAAAAGGCAAATTGTGTAAAAAATCAATAAAGGTTTGCTTAAGCGTTTCAAAGTCACCACCATAAGTATCCATATGATCTGACTCAATATTGGTGACGATACTCACCATGGGCTGTAAGTGGAGAAATGAAGCATCACTTTCATCTGCTTCTGCAATTAAGATACGACTTGAACCCAAGCGCGCATTAGTACCCGCGCTTTTAACCAAACCACCATTAACAAAGGTTGGGTCCAAACCAGCCTCAGAATATATCTGAGTCACTAAAGCTGTTGTTGTCGTTTTACCATGCGTTCCTG
Source organism: Vibrio tetraodonis (assembly GCF_003350295.1). Lineage (GTDB taxonomy): Bacteria > Pseudomonadota > Gammaproteobacteria > Enterobacterales > Vibrionaceae > Vibrio > Vibrio tetraodonis. Next base: position 178,286 of record NZ_QLYY01000007.1, on the reverse strand, counting down.
CCACTGCGATACCATGACGAAAACGCATCAACTCTGCAAGCATTTCAGCTCGGCGCACGACCGGGATTCGAACTGCTCTAGCGGCTTTAATTTCAGGATTATCCTCGCTGACAGCCGTCGATACAACCACAACACTAGCCTTTTGAACATTAGACTCATTGTGACCAATAAAGATTCTTGCTCCTTTCTGAGCTAAACGCTCGGTCACTTGATTATTCGCAAGATCCGAACCAGATATCTGGTACCCCTCGTTGAGCAATACCTCAGCGATACCGCTCATTCCAGCACCACCTATACCAATAAAGTGAATACACTTTACACGCCGCATTTCTGGCACCATGGATCGAATTTGGGCTAAATTTTGAGTATGTAAAACAGTCATGGAATTTCTCGTTAATTTGTCAGTGCAATGATGGCATCAGCCACTTTATCATCTGCATCTAACCTTGCTACCGAACGCGCACTGTTTGCCATTTCAATCAGTTTATGGCGATCGAGTTGTTGTATTTGTTGAGCGAGTTTATCTACTGTAAGCTCAGGTTGCTCTATCATTTTTGCAGCCCCGCATTCTACTAAATGATCAGCATTCAAAGCTTGCTGTCTATCTTTATGCATAAAGGGAATAAAAATAGCCCCCAGACCTGCTGCTGCAACTTCTGATACCGTTAATGCACCAGAACGACAAATAAGTATATCAGCCCAAGCATACGCTTCAGCAACATCTTCAATAAACTCGACTATCTGCGCAGACTCAACTTGAAGACTATGGTACTTAGACTCAACCTCAGCCTTGTTATTTTTTCCTGCTTGATGGCGAATCTCATATCCGACACCTAATTTTGCCATGACTTCAGGCATAGTGCGATTAAGAATTTGTGCTCCTTGACTTCCGCCCATGACTAAAATACGAATATTATCGGTACGCCCACCCATTCGTTGAGAAGGGTCCCTAATAGCAACAACGTCCTCACGAACTGGGTTGCCCACAACTTCAGCATCAGGGAAAGCGCCAGGAAAAGCTTGGAAAACCTTAGCTGCAATCCATGATAGCCAACGATTGGTTAATCCAGCAACGGCATTTTGTTCATGCAAAACAACAGGAATACCCTGAATTCTTGCGGCTACTCCTCCAGGGCCACTAACATAGCCCCCCATGCCCAATACCACATCTGGCTGCCAAGCTTTGATATGCTTTCTTGCTTGAAGAACGGCATTAACTATCTGAAAAGGCGCTTGAATCAATTTCAATAGACCTTGCCCACGTAAGCCTTTAACCTTAATAAAATCGATTTCTATACCATGTTTGGGAACCAGTTCTGCTTCCATTCTATCGGCAGTACCAAGCCAGCGAATATCCCAACCTTGTTGCTGAAGCTTTTTAGCAACAGCTAAACCAGGAAAGACATGTCCACCAGTTCCTCCAGCCATTACCATCAAACGTTTATTTTTTTTCATCATCTGCTATCTTTTTAGGTCTTGGGGCCATCGAACTAATACGACATTCAAAATCAACTCTTAATAATATGGCCACCGCAACTGTCATAATAATTAAACTCGATCCGCCATAACTAATCAAAGGTAAAGTTAACCCTTTTGTAGGAACCATACCCGCTGCGGCTCCTACATTGACCAAGGTTTGAAACGCAAACCAAATTCCGATGCCAAATGCTAAATAACCACCAAAAAGCACATTATTTTCAAACGCTTTACGCCCTATTAAAATCGCTTTGATGACTAAACTAAAAATCAACATAAGAACTAAAACAACACCTACAAAGCCTAATTCTTCTGCAAGTACAGCAAAAACAAAATCAGTGTGAGCTTCCGGCAAATATTCCAGTTTTTGAATTGAGTTGCCTAACCCTTGCCCTAACCACTCTCCTCGACCAAATGCCATTAAAGATTGTGTCAACTGATAGCCACTGCCAAACGGATCTTCCCATGGGTCAAGAAAAGAGGTCACTCGCCTTACTCGATAAGGCTCTAACAATATGAGAGCAACCACAGAAAAAATACCGACTGCCATGAGTGCTAAAAATTGACTTAATTTAGCTCCGGCAATAAATAGCATGCCAAACAAAGTAACCAGCATGACAATAACTGTTCCTAAATCAGGCTGAAGTAAAAGCAAACTAGCTAGAGTACCAAAAATGATAATCGGCTTGATGAATCCACCAAAAAAACTTGAACGAACTTCTTGGTGTTTACGAACAAGATAGCCTGACATAAAGATAAATAATGACAATTTTGCAAGCTCTGCAGGCTGCAAATTGAACAGCCCAAAGGGTATCCAGCGAGAAGCTCCATTGACTGACTTACCCGCCACCAAAACAACGATAAGAAGAAAAACCGATAAACCTAATAACAAAGAGCCATATTGGGACCATTTACTCAAGGGAACCTGAAGTACTATGCTAGCGGTTACTAACGCAAGCAAAAGAAATACAGCATGACGAAACATAAAGTGAAATGGCTGGTCTGTAAGACGCGTGCTAATTGGAAATGAAGCAGAAGTCACCATCACTAATCCTGTCAACATTAAGCCTAAAGCTATCCAAACCAGTTGGCGATCATACAATGCTTCAGGAGAAGAGGTGGTGACCCAATGTCTAGTTCTTGCTAATAAATATTTTAGTTGCATATGCGGTAGCTTAGTTATGCTAATTGCTTGACTAGCGCCGTAAAGGTTTCGCCGCGAACCATAAAATTTTCAAACTGGTCAAAGCTAGCACAGGCAGGGGATAGCATAACCATATCTCCACGTTGCGCTCTACAACTCACCCACTTAATAATATCCGCTAGTGTTTCAAAATACTTTGAATCATGTGTGAGTGACATAAAGCGTCGACCATCTTGGCCAAAACAACATAGCTGAACATCCAAGGGGTTAAGGGCAGACTCAAGCTCTGAAAAGTCAGCGCCCTTACCATCACCTCCAACGAGTAAATAAAGTTTCCCAGGAAGAGATAAACCGGATAAAGCCGCTAAAGTGCTTGCAACATTGGTTGCCTTGGAGTCATTTACCCATTTTACGCCTTGCTTATTAGCTATAAGCTGACACCTGTGAGTAAGCCCAGTATAAGCTTTTAATGCATCCAAACCCTTAGCGACATCTACACCAGCTTCCTTTAGTAACGCCAGAACAACGAGAGCATTGGCCATATTGTGTCGACCCACTAAGTTAAGCTCGTCGGCAGCTAATATTGCTGAATCTCGATGACATAAAAACTCTCGCCCATCTACTGATTTGACATGATACTCGGTTTGCCTCTGCAAACTAAACTCGATCAGACGCTTGTCTTGCTGCTCAGGATAGCTTGCTGGATCGTCAGCATTCACCACACATGCTTGAGCATGTGCAAAAATACGTAGTTTAGCTTGGCGGTATGCCTCCATATCGGAATATCGGTCCATATGATCTTCCGAAAGGTTTAAGAAAGCACCGGCGACCAAAGAAAGGCTCGAAGTTGTTTCTAATTGGAAGCTAGACAATTCTAAAATATACAGGTCAGCATCTTGGTCAAGTAAATCCAATGCAGGTACACCTATATTTCCACCAATAGCCGCCTTAAGGCCTGATGCGTTTGCCACAGAACCAGCAAGATCAGTAACAGTGCTCTTACCATTTGACCCAGTAATAGCAATCACGGGTTTATCCACTTGCCAAGCAAAAAGCTCAATGTCTCCAATGACAGGAATTCCCATACTGATCGCTTGTTGCAGTTGAGGAGTTGATAGAGCAATTCCGGGATTAACAACTATTAGATCTACATCTATCAACCAATTTTGGGGCCAACCACCACAAACTAATTCCACATTTTTCGGCAAAGATTCAGAACCTGGTGGCTGCTCGCGAGTATCGATCACCTTGATCGTCAGACTTTTAGGCAGGCTTAACAAATGTCTTACTACCGAAGCCCCTGTCAAACCAAGGCCAACAACGACAACACTCTCAATATTTTGCCAAGGTTTCAAAATCAAACTCAACTTCCTTAACGTACTTTCAGTGTTGCTAGACCAACCAGCACAAGCACAATCGACATAATCCAAAAACGTACGATTACACGAGGTTCTGGCCAGCCTTTCAGCTCATAGTGATGGTGAATTGGCGCCATACGAAAAATGCGTTGACCTCTAAGTTTATATGAACCGACTTGGAGGATTACAGAGAGCGTTTCCATAACAAACACCCCGCCCATAATAACTAGGACAAACTCTTGGCGCACCAATACTGCAATAGTTCCTAGAGCACCACCAAGAGCAAGCGAGCCAACGTCTCCCATAAAAACTTGTGCTGGGTAGGTATTGAACCACAAAAACCCCAACCCTGCGCCGACCATAGCAGTACATACTACAACCAATTCCGAAGCCTGAGGAACATAGGGAATATGGAGATAATTAGCAAAATTCACGTTACCGGTTGCCCATGCAATCGCAGCAAAACCTGCAGAGACAAGCACAGTTGGCAGGATCGCCAATCCATCAAGACCATCCGTTAAGTTAACCGCGTTACTGGTTCCAACAATAACAAAGTAACTCAGAACGATATAGAAGAGCCCAAGCTGAGGCATAACATCTTTGAAAAATGGCACCACAAGCTGAGTAGCGGTTGTCTCTTTTCCATAGGCATACAATGCAAAGGAAACCACCAAAGCGATAGCGGATTGCCAGAAGTATTTCCAACGAGCAATGAGACCATCCGTATCTTTGTTAACAACTTTACGGTAGTCATCGACAAAACCAACAGTCCCATACCCAACCAATACAGCGAGTACAGCCCAAACGTAAGGGTTAGACAAATCAGCCCAAACAAGAACGGTTGTAATAATACTGGTTAAAATCATCAGCCCTCCCATAGTGGGAGTCCCGCGTTTACTGAAGTGAGACTCTGGGCCTTCATCACGAACGACTTGGCCAATTTGCAATGTTTGTAATCGCTTAATAAGACGAGGTCCCATCCACAAAGACAAACCAAGGGCTGTTAATACGCTAACAATGGCTCGAAAAGACAAATATTCAAATAAACGGAAAAATGAAAAGTATGGCTGTAGAAGCTCTGCAAGCCAAATGATCATGTATACATCTCCTTCACAGCAGCAACAATATGATTCATGCCTGCGCTATTCGCCCCTTTGACAAGTATTGTCTGGGAACCACTATGCTGAGCAATGTGCTGCTTTATAAACTCAATCATGCTGTCATGAGTATCAAAGTGCTTACCGTCACATACATTACTAATCGCTATGCTATCTGATCCGTAAGTAAGCACATATTCAAATTTAAATGGGGCCGCATGTTCACCGACTTGGCGATGAAGTGCAAGACTTTCCTCACCTAACTCAGCCATATTGCCTAAAATAAGCCATCGTACACCATTAAAGCTACCCAACAAATCTGCAGCCGCTTTCATAGCAGGTACACTGGCGTTATAACTATCGTCAATCAGTTTAATATTTTCGCTGAGTTCGATACTCTCTACTCGGCCTTTAACCATAGACAGAGCTTCCAATCCTGCAGCAATCATTTGTGTTGAGGCTCCCAACTCAATCGATAGCGCAGTGGCCGCTAAAGCATTGGCGACATTATGCTGGCCGATCATTCCCAGCGAAACATCAAAGCTGGTATCCGGCGTATCAATGGTAAAAGAAGCCATACCATTGATATCCATTGTTAGGTTACGTGCTTTATATTGCGCTCTGTTATCAGAGAGTGAGAAAGTCTTTACTGTTTTGTCAGATAAAACTCTGTCCCATAGCGACCCGCCATTACTATCCAAGTTTACGATAGCAACAGCGCCAGATTTCAACCCTTGGTAAATTTCACCCTTTGCTCTCTTAACCCCTTCCAATGAGCCAAACCCTTCCAAATGTGCTGCTGCTACATTATTGACAAGAGCAATATCAGGGCTGACAAGCTGAGTCGTGTAAGCAATCTCACCAATATGATTAGCCCCTAATTCAATGACAGCAAAATCATCTTCGGGCTGTGAACGCAACAAGGTCAGTGGCACTCCGATGTCATTATTAAAATTACCAGCGGTATATAGCACTCTCCCCTTTTGAGCCATAATGCTTGCTAACATTTCCTTAACAGTTGTCTTACCACAACTACCCGTGATTGCCACCGTAGGTGTCTGGCAGATCTGATGCACAACCTTACCTAATAAGCCAAGCGCGACTTTGGTATCTTTAACCAATAATTGAGGCACTTTTACATCAGCACAGCGACTAACGAGCAAAGCAGACGCGCCAGAGGAGACTGCTTGAGGAATAAAGTCATGAGCATCAAATCGCTCACCGATCAAAGCAATAAAAAGAGCATTCTCTTCAATGACTCTAGTATCTGTCGAGATACTCTTAACCACGACATCATCACCGATAAGCTCAGCATCGAGAACCTCGACCAATTGTGACAGAGTTAGAGAGATCATTGTGTTAGCTCCAAAAGTTGTAATGCCGATTCGCGATCTGAGTAATGTAGGGTTTTATCAGCTACGATCTGGTAATCTTCATGCCCTTTACCTGCTAACAAGATAATATCGTCTGCGCAACTGTGCCGCAGAGCATAAGCCAAAGCTTGATAGCGATCGTGTTCCACGGTTGCTTTTGTGGGAAATGTCATTCCAGCCAGCATATCTTTCACTATCTCTATGGGCAACTCACTTCGAGGATTATCGTCGGTTAAAATCACTTCATCTGCGAGCGATTCTGCTATGGCTGCCATCATGGGTCGTTTCCCTTTATCTCTATCTCCGCCGCAACCAAAAATCACCCAAAGCTTGCCATTACTGTGGCGCTTTAATGCCAGAAGGGCTTTTTCCAATGCGTCGGGAGTATGAGCGTAGTCGACAATAACTTTCGCTTTACTTTCTGCTTGAAATAATTCCATACGACCCAATACTGATTGTAATTGACCAGCACTACCCAGCAGTTCATTCTTTTCTATTCCTAAAGAACGCAAAGTAGCAAATGCAAGCAGTATGTTACTCGCATTAAACTCTCCAACGAGAGGCACGGTGAAGCAACCTTCGCCAAACTGACCAGAGAAGGTTAATTCAATCCCAGTTGATGCATATTTTATACTGGTAGCATATACGCCTTGACCAGATGCTATCGGCGACAGTGATACTGGAATACAAGATTTGATTTCCTTAGTCCATGAGGCGCCAATAGGATCATCGATATTGATAACAGCCTGAGCACAATCATGCTCAGTAAAAAGCGAACGTTTAGCTAACGCATATTGCTCCATGCTGCCATGGTAATCTAAGTGATCACGGCTTAGATTGGAGAAGATACCTACCGCGAACTGCTGTGCTTTAACCCGGCCTTGTACTAAGCCATGGGACGACACTTCCATAGCTGTATACTGAGCGCCTTGCTGCTCTAGTGCTGATAGAACATCCTGAATTTCTAATGCATGGCCAGTCGTATTGGCGGCTGGCTGCAAAGCATCAAGAAATCCATTCCCCGTAGTACCTAGAACCGCGCACTTTTTCCCCGAAAGATCTAGCCACTGGGCAATTAACTGAGTAATCGTCGTTTTACCATTGGTTCCTGTTACCGCAATCAAACGATTATGCTTTAACGGCATTAATCGGCTTGCAATATGCGACAGGTTCTGATTCAGGTTCGCAATGTAGATGATAGGTATATTTCCACGCCACTCAATTTTACCATGGCTGTCTAGCTCTTCAGTTTCAGCAATGACTGCGTTTGCACCTTGACGAATAGCCGAGTCAATAAAATCCCGACCATCAACCACATGACCTTTTACCGCCACAAAAGTGCACCCAGAACTTACCAGACGACTATCTAGTTCAAGCTTTCTAACAAGAAAATCTAAGCTATTTTCAGCCGAAATATCTAGCCAAGGTGCTAATAGCTCAGTAACAGTCATGGATTGGGTCATATCGTTTCTCTATTTACCTCTTTTGAATCGATTCTCGTCAGGGGCAACATTCAGAATTTGTAACGTGCCTTTAGTAATTTCAGAAAATACAGGGCCTGCGACCGACCCTCCGTAATAGTTGTCACCTTGAGGTTCATTCACAACTACAACAACAGCAATTCTTGGGTTACTCACAGGTGCGATCCCCGCGGTGTAAGCAAAATATTCATCCCCATAACCGCCAGCAATAGCCTTGCGTGATGTTCCCGTTTTAGCAGCTACACGATAGCCAGGGACCGCTGCTTTAGTGGCAGTACCGCCTGGTTGTGTTACCGTTTCGAGCATATCAAGTACGACATGCGCATTTTCTTCGTTAATCACCTGACGTGACAAATCTTGTTGATTACTTTCGATAATGTGAATCGGTTGGTATTTACCGTAATTACCTAAAGTTGCATAGGCATGCGCCAACTGCAGCGGAGTTATGGATAAACCATATCCAAATGCCAAAGTGGCGATTTCAAACTTTGACCAGCGGCGACGGTTAGGAAAAATGCCTTGCGTCTCGCCAACAAGATTCAGCCCAGACAGCTCACCAAAACCTATTGAACTGTACATACCCAATAAGGCTTCAAGAGGCATATCTAGCGCAAGCTTAGCAACTCCAACATTACTCGATTTTTTTAATATCGTAGCCAGGTCGGCTTTACCTACTTTCGACGTATCACGAACCTTTTGGCCACCAATCGGCATAACGCCATTGCCGGTATCAATAATTGTAGTTTTATCGGCTACTCCATTTTCGAGAGCCGCTAAAACCACAAAAGGTTTCACTGTAGAGCCTGGCTCAAACGCATCGGTAATAGCACGGTTACGCATTTTTGCCGATTGAAGATCGGAGCGATTATTGGGGTTGTATGACGGCGCGTTAACCATGGCTAACACAGCACCCGTTTTAACATCAAGGATAACAGCCGTTGCCGATGTCGCTCTATAATCGGCGACTGCCTGTTTAATAGAACGATAAGCGATGGCTTGAATTCTCTGGTCTATGGTTAAGTCTAAAGGCTTACCTTGCTCTCTTTCTTCAAGGGAAATATTCTCAACCACTCGGCCATATCTATCTTTACGGATGATCCGCTTTCCTGCTTCCCCTGTTAGCCATTTATCGTAACTGCGCTCAGCACCTTCCAAACCATGTCCGTCGATTCCTGTTACGCCTACAATATGGGCACTCACTTCGCCTGTGGGGTAATAGCGACGGGATTCAGCTTTTAGTCCAACGCCCGCAAGTTTTAACTCTCGGATATAGTTAGCCATCGCAGGACTAACTTGACGTTGGAGATAAATAAACCGGCGTGATTTACTACGGCGAATCTTTTCAATCATTTTCTGACGATCAAGGCCGAGCACGTCAGCCAGTGCATACCAACGATCTATATTGCTAAAGCCATCGCGCTTAAATATGGTCACAGGATCAGCCCATACAGCTTCAACGGGAACACTAACCGCAAGTGGTTCACCGCTGCGGTCAGAAATGATGCCACGGGCAGAGTGAATCGTTTTAGCTCGCACTGAGCGTAAGTCACCTTGCTGAATCAGATTATCTGGCTCAACAATTTGGATGTAGGCAATTCTTGTGATAAGTGCTGAGAATGCAACAAACATGGCCAGTAGCACTAAATAGAAACGCCAACGTATCAGGTTCGGCTGTTCAATATGCCCAGACTTTTTTCCCGATACTTTCTTGGATGTTTTCTTTACTGAGGAAGGCTCTCTATTTTTACTCATGGTAAGTCGATAACCACCTCTTTATCTGCATCTGGACGCTTCATCTGCAATTCGTCTTTTGCGATTTCTTGAACTCGGCTATGTTCTGCTAATGCCGTTTCTTCGATCAGTAAATTACGCCATTCATTGTCTAGACGTTCACGTTCCTGTAAAGCTAAATCCTTTTCTGTAATGGCTTGACGTGTATGATGTGTCGTGAACACAACCGCCATTGCGGATGCGAATATAAACACAAGGATCAACAAAGGTATTCGACCAATAGTAACAAGGTCCAATACGATGAGCTTAGCCAAATTAGGAACAGGTTTGTCCATGATTACCTATAGTTTTTCCGCAATTCGAAGCACAGAGCTGCGAGAGCGTGTATTGATATCAATTTCTTGTTTAGAGGGTTTAATCGCCTTGCCGACAGGCGTTAAATTTGCTTTACCAAGTGCACTGATTTGCTCCTCTGTCATTGGGATACCATGAGGCACTTCTGGTCCTTTGCTTTCTTTACGGATAAACCGCTTTACCATTCTATCTTCCAATGAGTGGAAGCTGATCACAGATAAACGCCCATGAGGGGCAAGAATACTGGCGGCCGACTTTAACGCGGTATCAATTTCTTCTAATTCACTATTTATGTATATTCTAAATGCTTGAAAAGCTCGCGTAGCTGGGTGTTTCTTTTCTTTGAAACTTTTAGGAGCAGCCTCTGAGATAAGCTTTGCTAACTGACTGGTTCTCGTCAAAGGTTCATTATCTTCATTTTCGCGATAGTTAACTATGGCTTTCGCAATACGACGAGCGTGTTTATCTTCACCAAACTCACGGATAACCCAAGTTATATCATCCAGACCAGCTTCTAGTAACCACTGAGACACTGGAATACCCGTGGTTGGGTCCATTCTCATATCGAGAGGACCATCTTTCATAAAACTAAAGCCGCGTTCTGCATCATCGAGTTGAGGGGACGAAACACCCAAATCAAGTAAGACACCATCCACTTTGCCAACTAAACCTCTTTGCTCCGCATAATCGGCCATCCCGGAGAAAGGACCGTGAATAATAGTAAACCTAGCATCCTGAATAGTCTTAGCCTCTTCAATGGCTTGAGGATCACGATCGATACTGAATAAACGCCCAGATTCTCCTAATTGACTTAATATCTGACGACTATGGCCGCCTCGACCAAAGGTTCCATCGATGTATATACCATCGGGCTTAATTGCCAAACCATCGATTGACTCGTGCAGTAGTACGGAAATGTGCTTAAATTCTTCGGTCATTGTATTTGTATCTCACTCTTGCACCAATGCGTTCAAACTAGCCAGTTTACTGATTTGGTCTAGGATCACCACCTATGCTAAATCGTACACGTGATATTGCGCTAAGTTTAGTGCTTACGGCAGTATGTTCGTCAATAAAAAGCAAAAAACCCATCACAACATGAGAGTTATGATGGGTTTCGAATAGGTGGAGCCGACATATAAGCCGGGTTCTGTTCCGCATACGCGGCGGTAGCCATTCGTCTAGGCCAGCAATCGCTCACTGGCTCAAGCAACCTACCCGCCTCCTTACGCGAGCAACGCAATATGGAAGCCTATTTGGTCTTGCTCCGGGTGGAGTTTACCCTGCAACGAACTGTTGCCAGTCGTCCGGTGCGCTCTTACCGCACCCTTTCACCCTTACCTGTACTCTAACGAGCCATCGGCGGTCTTCTCTCTGCTGCACTTGTCGTAGGCTTGCGCCCCCCAGGCGTTACCTGGCACCCTGCTCTATGGAGCCCGGACTTTCCTCCCCTTTATCAGTCTCCCCTACCACATGGATAAAGGACATCAATAAAGCAGCGACTACCCAGTCAACTCCGAGGCGGATTGTATAGACATTAACACTCAGTGTCTAGTGAGATCACAAATATGATGAAATCAAGAGAACGACCGGCGAAAAAACCATCTTAGATTGCCTAAGAGCATTTTATAAATCCTATTAGTTAAGGTGCTCAAGACCCCACTTATAAAGCGCATTTTTCTTTAAGTTATATATCTCAGCGGCCAAAGCCGCGGCTTTTTTAAGGGGTAACTCTTTATTTAAAATAGCCAGAGTTCGTGTTGCTTCTTCAGGCAATGAATCATCACTAACCGCTCGATATCCATGAATAAGCAATGCCATTTCCCCTCTTTGCTGGTTCTCATCAGATTTAACCCAATCAACCAGCTTAGCCAATGGTAATCCCTGAATGGTTTCAAAGGTTTTGGTCAATTCACGAGCGAGAACCACTTCACGTTCAGGCCCTAGGATTTCTAGCATATCGTGAAGGGAATCGAGTATTCTATGTGGTGATTCATAGAAAATACAGGTACGCTCAGCTTTAGCAATTTCAAGAAACTTATCTTTTCGTCCTTTGCTCTTAGCAGGTAAAAAGCCTTCAAAGCTAAAACGATCGGAAGGTAAACCAGATGCACTTAAAGCGGTGACAACCGCGCATGCACCAGGCAGCGGTACAACTTTAACGCCAGCCTGACGACACTTTGTCACCAAATGGTATCCTGGATCGCTAATTAATGGGGTACCAGCATCAGAAACCAGTGCAATAGAGTATCCAGATAACAGTTTCTCAACTAAAACTTGCGCTTTTTGCTGCTCATTATGATCATGCAAAGCAAAGGTTTTCGTCGAAATACCAAAGTGGGATAACAACTTGCCAGTATGGCGAGTATCTTCAGCAGCGATAAGATCAACATTGGTTAATGTATCAAGAGCCCGTTGAGTGATATCACCTAAATTGCCAATTGGCGTCGGGACAATGTAGAGAGTTGGAACCTCAGTTGGTAAGGTTTTTTTATCTGTCATTTGTTTACCATCACTTCAACGATTAATATAGACAAAATTTGTACGGAAATAGTTAATAACTCATGGCTATGAATAACCACAAGAGACGCAGTGTAACACGCATATTGACTCCTGTAGCCCTTGCTATCATTTTGACAGCTTGTTCTACGGCACCATCTAAGCAAACAAACGTTGATATCACCCTTTCTCCAAATCAATCAACGAGAACTTACCTTATGCGGGCTGACAGCAGTCAAGGCAATATTCAAAATGACTGGCTAATCATGGCACTGAAAGCTGCAATAAAATCCAATGATTACACTCAAAGTGATTTACTCATCCGTCGCTTAGCTAGACAAGATCTTTCTCACATGCAACAAGCAGAGTGGCAACTAGCACATACAGAATTATTAATTAAACAAGCTCAGTATGATGAAGCCTTGAATAACTTAAACTTCGATGCTTCGTGGAAGTTAGCAGACGTTCAATGGCAAACCTATCATCAAGTGAGAGCCCAATTATTCAACAGGCAGGCTAATTACTTTGAAGCCGCTAGGGAGCTGGTCGCCTCGGCTAAATACGCACAACTTTCACAACAAAAAGGTATCTCTCAAAGTATTTGGGACAATTTAAGTCAATATAACCAATATCAGATCACAGAGTTTACCGCTAACCGTGATGAAGAAGTTTTAGATGGTTGGTTGCAGTTATCTATCTACACAAAAACCTTATCTGCTAATCTTGCCCAGTTAAAGAATACCCTTGAAAAGTGGCTCGAAGAAAACCCTAATCACCCTGCCGCGCTATATACACCGTCAGGAATTATTGATCTTCTCAACCTAGAAGTAACTAAGCCTGTAAACACTGCTCTACTACTCCCATTATCAGGAAAATTTTCTAAACAGGCACAACTGATCCGTGACGGCTTCATTCTGGAGATGATGAACGACACTCAGCGTGATGAAAACGCCAGTCTGACTATTATTGACACCAACAACACTACAGTTGAGCAGCTAGAACAAACCCTGGTAGAGAAACGTATCGACTTCGTTGTAGGGCCACTAATAAAAAGCAATATAGACAAGCTCACCCAAGCACAGTCTAGTTTCTCACAACCTTTACCAACACTCGCACTCAACATTCCAGATAACTTGGAAAACGGGAATAATACTTGTTACCTTGCGCTTTCTCCTGAGCAAGAGGTTTCTCAGGCAGCAAAACATTTATATTCACAAGGTTATCGCTACCCACTGCTCTTGGCTCCTCAGGGAAGCTTAGGTACGCGCGTTGTCGAAGCCTTTGAGCAAGAGTGGAAAAAGCATAGCAATAATCACGTTGCGGTTAATTTGTTCGGAGATAAACGCCAACTTCAAAAAGACATCAACAAAGTATTTGGTTTGCAGGAAAGCCAGCAGCACATCGCACAAATGGAATTACTGCTTAATATCCCTCTCAAAACCCAGCCACGTAGTAGACGTGATATAGATGCTGTCTATATTGTTGCTGGGAATGCTGAACTGACCTTAATCAAACCTTTTATTGAAGTAGCAGTTAACCCGGACACTGCTCCACCTAAGCTATTTTCTAATTCACGCAGTAACAGCGGACGTCAACAGTATGAGGATTTGTCAGGTGTAATGTATAGCGATATACCATTGCTTGTTCAGCCTAATGAGTCACTTGAAGCGCAAATGGATCTACTTTGGCCCAAAGACTCAAATTCAGAAAAACGTTTACAAGCTCTTGGTATGGACGCTTATTTATTGATGGAGCAACTTCCACAAATGAAAGTAGTCGAAGGCTATACATTGCAAGGAAATACTGGACTGCTAAGTCTCAGCTCAGACTGCGTCGTACAACGTGAGATAAGCTGGGCTGAATATGGACAAGTGGAATAAACGACAAAGTGGTGAACATTATGAAGCTTTGGCTGAGCGGTTTCTGATTGGCAAAGGGCTAACGAGTATCGAAAAGAACTTCCATGTAAAGGGAGGTGAACTCGATCTAATCATGCAAGATGGCGCTAGCATAGTGTTTGTTGAAGTGCGCTATCGCTCAAGCCAATATTTTGGTCATGCTGCAGAAACCGTGAACCAGAGTAAAGTGCTCAAACTCATCAAAGCAGCCAATGTATGGTTGATGAAACAGGGTAAATCAGTTCATACTACTGACTTTCGATTTGATCTTATAGCCATTCACCAACACGGCCAACAAATCGAATGGATAAAAAACGCAATAACTCAAGGATAATCAATGCTAGACAGCATTAAAGACAGCTTTACAGAAAGTATTCAGATTCAAATTGCAGCGGCAGAGGCATTACCTGATGCCATCACTCACGCTGCACAAGCAATGGTTACTAGCTTACTCAATGGCAATAAAATATTATGTTGTGGCAATGGAGGATCTTCTTCCAATGCTCAACAGTTTGTATCATGCCTACTCAACCAATTTGAAACTGAGCGCCCTAGCTTGCCTGCCATGGCTCTAACAGCAGATAATACCACACTAACAGCCGTCGCTAACGACTACCACTACGAAGAAATTTTTTCAAAACAAGTCCGAGCATTTGGTCAGGCAGGTGATATTCTTCTGGCAATATCAACCAGTGGTAATAGCAAAAATATCATCAAGGCTATGGAAGCTGCCGTAACTCGCGATATGACTATCATTGCATTTACAGGTAAAGATGGCGGTGAAATGGCAGGTCTATTGGGTGATAATGATGTCGAAATTAGGATTCCATCTCACAGAACAGCTAGAATTCACGAAGTGCATATGGTGACACTTCACTGCTTGTGCGATCTTATCGATCAAGTTTTATTTCCGGCTCACGATGAATAACTCATGAAATATTTATGCACATTACTTATAAGCTGCGCTCTATTAGGCACTACAGGTTGTGCTGGTCTTTTTGTCGCTGGTGCGGCAACCACGGCCAACATAGTCACGGATACGCGTACCACACAAGAAATTTGGGATGACAACAATATCGAATTTGAGGTTGCTGGCATAGCGAATAAGGCACCTTTTGTGCATCAGGTAAGAATTTCAGCCAGCTCCTATGAAGGTACTGTTGTTTTAATAGGCCAAGCAAGTAACTCTGAACTTCTTGATAACTTCATTTCTAAAGCTCAAAAGATAAAAGGTGTAGAAAAAATCCACAATCAAGTTCGGATCAAAGCACCTCTATCTATTGGCCAAATTAGTCATGACAGCTGGATAACCACTAAAGTCAAATCAGCCTTGCTCACCAATGAAAAGCTTAATGGCGTCAAAGTGAAAGTGATTACAGAAGATAAAGAAGTCTTTTTACTTGGCTATCTGACACCAGAACAAGCGGATGTTGCTGTCGATGTTGCCCGAAACATTTCCGGCGTAAAGCAAGTAATCAAAGCATTTAAAACCAGCAACTAATAAAAAAGCAGCTCAGGCTGCTTTTTTATTACTTTACTACTCGAAGACTTGGGCGCCCTTTAGGCCTAGGCGGCTCATCATCAGGCGTCGGATCATCATCAGTAACCTCTGTTGCCAATGAAAGGCCAGAACTTTCAGCATCGTGTTCTTCTACAGATGAGAAATCATCATCAAGCCCCATCCGCTCCTCGTCGTAAGCATCCTCCGGTTCGAACATAGTCCCAGCGCCGTTTTCACGCGCATATATAGCCTGCACTGCATAAAGAGGTACAATTACGCTATGCGGGCGACCAGAAAAACGAGCATTAAAGGTGATAGCCTCATTACCTAACTCTAGATTACCTACCGCTCGAGGAGCAATATTCAAAATAATTTGTCCATCTTGAATAAATTCCTCTGGTACACGGACTCCTGGCAAGGTAGCAGCAACCACTAGATGAGGGGTTAATTCATTATCAACTAGCCAATCATAGAATGCTCTCAGCATATATGGCCGACGTGGCGTCATGTTTGCGATGTCCATTTTGCTCCCTAAGTTAACGACTCAGGCGCATTTCGCGCTCAGCCTCTGTTAGAGACGCTAAGAATGAATCACGTTCAAATACACGATTCATGTAAACTTTCAGTTCTTTTGAGCCAGGACCAACAAGATCAATACCTAACTGAGGCAAACGCCACAATAGAGGAGCAAGATAGCAGTCAATCAAGCTAAATTCTTCACTCATAAAGTATTCAAACTCGGCAAAGACTGGACCCAGTGTTAGTAAATCGTTACGCAACTTATTGCGAGCGCTTTCAGCTTCATCAGCATTACCATTGGCAATTTTTTCTGCCAAGGTGTACCAATTTTTTTCAATACGGTAAATCATCAAACGACTGTTTCCTCTCGCTACGGGGTAAACAGGCATCAAGGGTGGATGAGGGAATCGCTCATCTAAGTATTCCATAATGATTTTTGAGTCGTATAGCGCCAGCTCACGATCAACTAGAGTGGGTACTGATTTATAAGGGTTAAGTTCAATCAATTCAGCAGGAAGGTTTACTTCATCGACTAATTCAACTTCAACACTTACACCTTTTTCAGCCAGGACGATACGGACCTGATGGCTATACATATCAGATGCACTTGAAAATAGAGTCATCACAGAACGTTTATTGGCAGCTACAGCCATGGAGCCCTCCAGCACACATACAGATATAAAAAATAATGGAGGCTAAGCCTCCATTATCAACAATAAAATTTGGAATTAGCACCGCATATTAGCACAATTAATGGACATCGCGCCAATATTCTTTCTTAAGCAAGACAACAACTATAGTGAAAATAACTAAGAAAGCCATTACCCACCAACCTAAAGCATGACGTTCTAATTTAACCGGATCGCCCGAGTATTCGAGGAAGTTAACTAGATCACGAACTGCATCATCATATTCCTCTTGGTTCAGTTCCCCTTTGCCATTAGTTTCGGTGCCTACAACCACTTTATGCTCTTGGCCATCGATAACCTTAGTTTCATAAATGGGGCTAGGAATACCTTGGAGCTCTTCTAATACATGAGGCATACCTACGCTAGGGAATACGATGTTATTTACACCAAACGGCCTAGAAGGGTCCTCATAGAACGAACGAAGATATGTATATAACCAATCTACACCGCGTACACGAGCAACTAAAGTGAGATCAGGAGGCGTCGCACCAAACCATTTGGCAGCCGCCTTATCTGGGATGGCGTTTTCCATCAGGTCGCCAACTTTAGCATTCGGATCAAAAATCAAATTTTCTTTGAGTAATTCAACTGGGATACCTATATCTCTTGCCACACGTTCGTATCGCTGATATTGAGACGAGTGGCAACCAAAACAGTAGTTCATAAACAACTTGGCACCATTTTGTAACGAAGCTTGGTCACTCAAATCATTATTCGCTTTATCCAAAGGCACGTTCGCTCCTGCTGCCATCGCCAGAGAGGGCAGCATTACAAATAAAGTTACAATCCATTTTGTCATTTGAAGTTCACCCTTTCTGGTAGTGGCTTAGTCGCCTCATTCTTACTGTAGAAGTACAGCAGAACGAAGAACATAAAATAAGCTACGCTAAAGATCTGCGCTAGCAACGTGTATGTCGGTGTCGCTGGAAGCGCACCAAGCACACCCAAAGCAATGAAGCTGATCGTGAATTGGATGATATTAAACAAATGGAACTTACTGCGATAGCGATATGAACGTACTCGACAGCGGTCCAACCAGGGTAGAACAAATAGGACAGCTATCGATGCCCCCATAGCGATAACCCCAAGCAGTTTATCTGGAACCGCACGTAAGATGGCATAAAAAGGTGTAAAGTACCAAACTGGCGCAATGTGCTCCGGTGTTTTCAGAGGGTTAGCAGCTTCAAAGTTAGGTGGTTCTAAGAAATACCCCCCCATTTCAGGATTGAAGAACAACACATAACAGAACAGGAATAAGAATCCAGCGATTCCAATTAAGTCTTTCACTGTGCCATATGGATGGAAAGGTATGCTGTCTATAATGTCATACTTTTTCACATAATCATCATGGAATTTGAACTGGGTTTTATAGTCATCACCCATGGTGCCTTTGGGCAGCTTAGTTTCAATGCCATCAGGGTTATTTGAACCAACCTCATGTAAAGCTAAAACATGCAAGACGATAAGTAATAGCAACACAATTGGCAACGCAATCACATGTAGTGCGAAGAAACGGTTTAGCGTTGCACCCGAGATAACATAGTCACCACGAATCCAAAGCGTCAGATCGTCGCCAATCACAGGAATCGCGCCAAACAAAGAAATGATGACCTGAGCTCCCCAATACGACATCTGCCCCCAAGGTAATAGATATCCCATAAAGGCTTCAGCCATCAACACAAGGAAAATCAACATGCCGAAGATCCACAGCAGCTCACGTGGCTTTTGGTAGGATCCATAGATCAAACCACGGAACATATGCAGATATACAACCACAAAGAACGCAGAGGCACCCGTTGAATGCATATAGCGCAGCAGCCACCCATACTCAACATCACGCATAATGTATTCAATAGAGGCGAATGCACCATCACCTGACGGTTCATAGTTCATCGTTAGCCAGATACCTGTCAAAATCTGGTTGACTAGGACAATCATCGCCAATGAGCCGAACAAATACCAGAAATTGAAGTTCTTTGGCATCGGATATTCAGAGAGGTGCTTTTTATACGCATTCATCGCGGGTATGCGTTTTTCCACCCAATCAAGTAGAGATTGCATCATGCTTCTCCTTCTTCATCAACACCGATAATGATTCTGGTATCCGTGATATACATATGTTTGGGAACAACAAGATTCAAAGGAGCAGGTACGCCTTGGAAAACACGCCCCGCCATATCAAACTTAGAGCCGTGACATGGGCAAAAGAACCCTGACTTCACACCTTGGACTTGTTCACTAAAAGTGTCCGGTAAATAAGTTGGCGAACAACCCAAATGAGTGCATATTCCGACTGCAACAAAGAACTCTGGTTTTATAGAACGATAAGCATTCTGTGCATAATCGGGCTGTTGCTCTTCTCCTGAAGATGGGTCACGAAGTTGACCATCAATATTCTTCAGCCCATCAACAATAGACTGCGCTCGGCGAACAACCCAAACTGGCTTACCACGCCACTCAACGCGAACCATTTGTCCTTCTTCAAGCTTACCGATTTCAACTTCGACAGGGGCACCCGCAGCTTTTGCTTTCTCACTTGGGCTCCAAGATTTAATAAAAGGAACGGCGACAGCAGCAGCTCCGAGACCCCCTACAACGGCAGTTGTAGCGGTCAAGAAACGTCTGCGACCGTTATTTAAAGGCGCATTGCTCATCCAAACATTCTCCCAGTTGCTCCTTTTGGATTATTATTATTCCTATTACAGAGCATGGCTAAAAAATACGAATCTAGTTGTATGTATTTGACGGCAAATGATAATTAAAACCCTACTTTTTGACAAGATAAAGGTACCTTTTTGCAACAAGCGTCAAGTAAATAGCCCGTTCGCTCACAAAAGAAAGATTAGCAGAAAATATGTTATTAAGACGGATATAAAGAGAGGTATTTACGGATAGAAAACAAAAAGCCTGACAAAAAGCCAGGCTTTGGGTACCAAGTTCCGATAGATATACCGGAAATAACCTTGAAGAAAGATTAACGCTTGGAGAACTGTGGACGACGACGTGCTTTACGTAGACCAACTTTCTTACGCTCAACACAACGAGCATCACGAGTTACGTAACCCGCTGCACGTAGAGTTGGACGTAGAGACTCATCGTACTCCATTAGAGCGCGAGTGATACCGTGACGGATAGCACCTGCTTGACCAGAAATACCGCCACCTTTAACAGTAACATATAGATCTAGCTTTTCAGTAAGTTCAACTAGCTCTAGAGGTTGCTTAACAACCATACGAGAAGTTGGACGACCGAAGTACTCATCAAGACCACGCTTGTTGATTACGATGTTGCCGCTGCCTGGTTTGATGAAAACACGTGCAGCTGAGCTTTTGCGACGGCCAGTGCCGTAGTATTGATTCTCTGCCATTTTCGAAATCCCCGATTAGATGTCTAGTACTTGTGGTTGTTGAGCAACATGGTTGTGCTCAGCACCAGCGTAAACTTTCAGCTTACGGTACATAGCACGGCCTAGAGGACCACGTGGTAGCATACCTTTAACTGCTAGCTCAAGCGCCATCTCTGGCTTACGATCAATAAGCTTCTCAAAGCTGATTGACTTAAGACCGCCAGGGAACTCAGTATGGCGATGGTAAATCTTACCTTTAGCCTTGTTACCAGTTACAGTAACTTTCTCCGCATTCACAACGATGATGTAATCACCAGTGTCAACGTGTGGAGTGTACTCAGCTTTATGTTTGCCACGTAGGCGAGATGCAATTTCACTTGCTAGACGACCAAGAGTTTTACCTTCAGCGTCTACAACGTACCAGTCGCGTTTTACAGTTTCTGGTTTAGCAACGAAAGTTTTCATGCTAATAATAACCCGTTAATTAAAATTTACACTTAAGGAGCATTGCTCCCACTGACTAAGAGCCCAGTCATCACCCCTTCGAGTGGTTGGCACTCTCGACCCTAAATCCGTTAGGACTTGGTCTGCAGTAACGGTGGGTCGCAGGATTATAGAGAAGTCAGTTGAAAAAATCACCTCTTTTCAGCAAAAAAGTCGATTTTTTTTCTTGTCATAGCAAATACCTTCACTCCTTTATGCTAAATGCTCTTTAGCTAGATAATCATGACTTTGCATTTCTATCAAACGTGACTGACAACGCTGAAACTCAAACTCCAATTGTCCCTGGGTATACAAGTCTTCCAAAGCCACTTCTGCGGAAATGATTAATTTAACATTACGCTCATAAAATTCATCCACTAACGCGATAAAACGGCGCGCAGCATCGTCAGTTAACCGCCCCATTTGCTTCACATCTGCAAGTAGGACTGTATTGTAGATTCGTGATAGCTCAATGTAATCATTCTGACTTCTCGCTGATTGACAAAGTTGCTCGAAGGTTGCATGAAGTACTCCCTCATAAGAGTTAACGATATTTATCTGCCGATGATTGATTTCTATGCATGTCTCTCCCTGTTTGCTCTCGCCTACCAATTGTTCGAAGTAACGGCCAAGGTTAATACTCGCTTGTTCATCGAGAGGGAAATGATAAATTTCGGCTTGCTCCAATGTTCTAAGTCGATAGTCAATTCCACTATCGACATTGAGTATCTGACAATTTGCTTGAATGAGTTCGATAGCAGGTAAAAAGCGAGCTCGTTGCAAACCATTTCGATAGAGGTCTTGAGGAGGAATATTCGAGGTTGCAACCAAGACTACACCACGCCGAAATAATGCCTGAAACAAAGTACCAAGAATCATGGCATCGGTAATATCTGAAACAAAGAACTCATCAAAACAAATAATATCCGCTTCAGATTTAAATTTATCAGCAACAAGTTCTAACGGATCATTCACCTCACCCAGAGAATTTAACTCGTCATGAACGCGGTACATAAAACGATGGAAATGTACACGCATCTTTTTTTCGCAGGGTAAAGCTTCGAAAAATGTGTCCATTAAATACGTTTTCCCGCGCCCTACTCCTCCCCAAAAATACAGCCCTTTAGGTGCTGCATGCTGAGCTTGAGTTTTACTGAACCAACGTTTCCATCTAGTTTTCTTGACGACTGGATTGCTCACATATTCTATAAAATCATGATAAAGCTTATCTAGAGATTGAACCGCTTTGAGCTGCGCGTCATCTTGCTGAAAACCGTGTTGTTTAATGTCTCGGGTATAGGTATCTAATGGTGTCATTACTTTACTCAAATGCTTTAAAAGAAGACAAACTGCTATGCAGTGCACACGCATTTTTCTTTATCGTCTTGGCCTCTCATAGTAACATGTCACTAAGCATGTGTAACCGTTCGGTGAAAAACATGTTAAATAACAATGATAAGGAGCGAATATGCTTTGGATTTACGCCCTCGTAGGTTTGCTTATTGGTACGGTTTTAGGCATCATCATCTCGCGCATTACTACTCCGGGATACAAAAAGCAAAAAACCATCCAAAAAGATTTAGAAAATGCAAAGTTCGAACTTGAACAGCAAAAGCAAGATCTCACAGACCACTTTGCTAAAACGGCAGATATGCTGGATTCTTTAGGTAAAGAATACACCAAACTGTATCAACATATGGCTAAGACATCTTCTGAGCTACTACCTAGCCTTCCTGAACAGGATAATCCGTTTAGCAAGAAAGTCGCTGAGCAGTCGGATGCTTCAACCAAAGCACCCACTGAAAAAACATCTTCAGTTAGAAGTGAAGCGCCAAAGGATTATGCCTCTGGTTCAACGGGCTTACTCAAGGAAGAAAAAAAACAGCAACTCAGCGCCGATCAGGCTATAGCGGCTGAAGCATCATAAGTTCAAACAGCTCATAGTGAACTTTGTAAAGGTTTTTTAGTCATAATTCCCGTAAGTGTCGTTTGATTTCTTATTTTTTACACAAATATTAAGTCTCAGGCCTTAACTAAAACTAGGAGTTATCAGATGAAAAAACCTTTGCTTGCTTTATCCGTTCTTTCCTTAAGCTTAAGTTCAATCATCACACCAATACAAGCAACAGCAGCCCTTCCCCTTGTCGTTTCTGGTCAACAGCTACCCAGCCTTGCCCCTATGCTGGAGGAAGTAACCCCTGCTGTTGTCAGCATTGCAGTTGAAGGAACTCAAGTTTCTAAGCAGCGAATTCCAGAGCAGTTTCGTTTCTTTTTCGGGCCAGAATTCCCATCAGAACAGCTGCAAGAGCGCCCATTTAGAGGATTGGGTTCAGGGGTAATCATTGATGCAGATAAAGCTTATGTCGTCACCAATTATCATGTCATCAATGGAGCGGAAAAAATTCGAGTCAAACTTCATGACGGCCGAGAATATGGTGCTGAACTCGTTGGGGGCGATAAGATGTCCGATGTTGCGCTCCTAAAACTCGAAAAAGCGCAAAATTTAACGGAAATTAAGATTGCAGATTCCGACTCTTTACGAGTGGGTGATTTTGCTGTTGCTATAGGTAACCCTTTCGGTTTGGGACAGACTGTCACCTCAGGTATTGTTTCTGCTTTAGGACGCAGTGGACTTAATATCGAAAACTTCGAAAACTTTATTCAAACAGACGCTGCCATTAATAGCGGAAACTCAGGTGGAGCCTTGGTGAACTTGCAAGGTGAGCTGATTGGTATCAACACGGCTATTTTGGGTCCTAGCGGTGGCAACGTTGGTATTGGTTTTGCAATCCCCTCTAATATGATGACCAATCTGACCGATCAAATTCTAGAATTTGGCGAAGTTAAACGAGGCATGTTAGGTGTTCAAGGAGGAGAAATTACATCTGAGCTCGCGGATGCTTTAGGCTATGAGTCGAGCAAGGGAGCTTTCGTTAGTCAGGTTGTACCAGACAGCGCTGCCGATAAAGCCGGGCTAAAAGCTGGCGATGTAATTGTGTCTGTAAACGGCAAAAATATTAACTCATTCAGTGAATTACGAGCTAAAGTGGCGACTTTAGGTGCCGGTAAAAAAGTCTCACTTGGTATCATTCGTGACGGAAAGAAAGAAAACTATGACGTTACATTGGGTGAGCAGCAAAACATGAAAGCATCAGCAGATAAACTCCATGAAGGATTATCTGGCGCAGAGTTAACCAACACAACCTCAAGTGATTCTGTTCAAGGCGTTAAAGTGGCTTCTGTAGAAAAAGGCTCACAAGCGGCAACTTACCAGCTTCAAAAAGGCGATATTATCATCGGCGTTAACCGTAAACGCGTTAAGAACTTAGCCGAGTTTAGAAAATTACTTGATAAAAAGCCAAGTGTACTAGCTCTCAATATTCAGCGAGGAGAACGTACAATTTACCTCGTCGTACGCTAGAGACATCCATTCTTTGTGTCAAAGGATGGTAGTATCTTCTACCATCCTTTTATTATTTTCTCATCTAATGCTATTCTTTCGCCACTTGTCTCAATTTTAAGGTGGTTGCGAGGCTATGCTGCAATTTTTGTTGCGTTCAATTGGGTTAGGCTTAGCAACGGCATTGTTATTGCTATTAGCAATACCTTCCCTTAGGACCAATATTCTCTCTGACGATTTTGCGGGTGGAAACAATATCACATCAGCACAAGAGATCTCATTCAACAGTGCCGTTCGCAAAGCAGCTCCGGCAGTCGTCAATATCTATAGTAGGAAGTATGCTGAGGGTAACCGCTCAAAGCTGCAGACCCAAAGCCTTGGCTCTGGAGTAATCGTCAGCCATAAGGGATACAT
This sequence comes from Vibrio tetraodonis, assembly GCF_003350295.1. Classification (GTDB taxonomy): domain Bacteria; phylum Pseudomonadota; class Gammaproteobacteria; order Enterobacterales; family Vibrionaceae; genus Vibrio; species Vibrio tetraodonis. The sequence continues at coordinate 153,523 of NZ_QLYY01000007.1, read as the reverse complement.
AATTACTAACTATCATGTAGTGGCACAAGCCGATCAAGTGGTTGTTGCACTGCAAGACGGTCGAGTCGCTTTCGCCCAGCTAGTTGGCACCGACAAACGAACAGACATCGCTATCCTGCGTGTAGAAGGTAACAACTTACCGGTTATTCCATTAAACCCAGAATATTCTCCGACTGTAGGAGATGTGGTATTAGCGATTGGTAATCCCTACAATTTAGGTCAAACCACAACCTTTGGTATCATTTCCGCGACTGGACGCTCATCAATCAGTACTGGAGGACGCCAAGCATTTATTCAAACCGATGCGGCAATCAATGACGGCAACTCTGGAGGAGCTTTAGTAAATACTCGTGGAGAGTTAGTCGGTATCAATACTGCTTCTTTCCAACAGGCTACCGAACTTGAAACATATGGTATTTCTTTTGCTATCCCCTATGCATTGGCCAACAAAATCATGCAAAAGATCATTGCTGATGGCCGAGTAATTCGAGGCTACATTGGAATTGATGGACAAGACATTACTTCTGTCACTTCTCGCCTTTTAGGCAACGAGCATATGGGAGGTATTGTTGTACTTGGTGTCGATCCTAACGGCCCAGGGGAAGACGCCGGATTTGAACCACAAGACATTATTCTTAAAATTGACGGCAATAAGATTAATGGTAGGCAAAGTGTTATGGACATTGTAACTGAGCTCCGCCCCGGGACCGTTGTAGATGTGCTCATCCTAAGAAAAGGTGAGGAACAAACAATAAAGGTGACCATTGCCGAAGACACGAGAGAGATCTAATCTACCAAAAACCCCCATGTTTCCATGGGGGGGTTACATTCTATTCGCTTTCCTTGGGTTCAGAGGCTTCAACCTCGATTCGCGTGACTCTTTGCAAACCTCTTGGCAACAAGCTACCCCTGCGGCCACGTTCTCCTCGGAAGTTATCCAGATCAGAAGGTTTCAAGCCGAGTTTGCGTTTACCTGCATACAAGGTTATCGAAGCCCCTTGAGGTAAGGCCATCAAATGAGACACTAACTCCTCCCGCTCTTTTGCTTTTGCAGCAGGAATGTTAATGATCTTATTACCCTTGCCTTTACCTAACTGTGGTAAATCTTTTATTGGGAATAACAACATCCGCCCTTGATTTGTGATCGCAAGAATTTCATCGTGATCTAAATTACTTATGCTGTATGGCACCATCACTTCAGAGTTCTGTGGCAAGGTCACCAAGGCTTTACCGCTGCGATTTTTAGACAGTAAATCACTGCCCTTACAAACGAAACCATAACCTGCATCTGAGCCAACCAGCCACAGCTGCTCTTCTTCGCCCATGACTACATGACGAACGCTTGTACCTGCATTGATATTTAACCGACCTGTAATGGGCTCTCCTTGGCTACGTGCAGAGGGAAGAGAGTGAGATTCAAGCGAGTAACTCCGGCCATCACTGCCAAGGAACACTGAATGTTGACTACTTTTACCCCTTGCATGAGCAAGATATTTATCACCAGATTTATAATTCAACCCTTCAGGGTCAACATCATGGCCTTTAGCATGACGGATCCAGCCCTTGTCCGATAGGACAACAGTAATAGGCTCACTTGGCACCAGATCACGCTCTGTCAATGCTTTCGCTTCGGCGCGCTCAACAAGTGGCGAGAGGCGATCATCACCATACTTTTCCGCATCGGCTTTAATTTCTTTTTTGATCAACGTATTTAGACGACGATCTGAGCCAAGCAGTAGCTCAAGTTTTTCCCTTTCTTTCTCAAGCTCTTCTTGCTCTCCACGAATTTTCATCTCTTCCAGTTTGGCAAGGTGACGAAGCTTGGTATCCAAAATCGCATCAGCTTGAATGTCGGTGATGCCAAACCTTGTCATCAATACAGCTTTAGGATCGTCTTCATTACGGATGATTTCTATCACTTCGTCCAAGTTAAGGTAAGCAACCAACAAACCCTCTAGTATATGTAAGCGAGCAAGAACTTTATCGAGACGATGCTGTAAACGGCGACGAACTGTCGTACGGCGATACTCTATCCATTCGGTCAAAATCTTAACTAGCCCTTTGACTTGAGGGCGGTTATCTAGACCGATCATGTTAAGATTCACACGGAAATTTTTCTCAAGATCCGTCGAAGCAAACAGGTGATCCATTAACTGTTCACAATCAATTCGATTAGAGCGAGGAACTATCACAATACGCGTGGGATTTTCATGATCGGACTCGTCTCGCAAATCATCAACCATGGGTAATTTTTTTGCCCTCATTTGATTGGCGATCTGTTCAAGTAACTTTGCACCTGAGACTTGATGAGGCAAAGAAGTAATGACTATCTCTCCACCATCTTTATGCCAAACTGCGCGCATTTTAATACTGCCGCGCCCTGTACGATAGATCTTCTCTAAATCGGCTCTAGGGGAAATGATTTCAGCTTCAGTAGGATAGTCTGGGCCTTGAACAAAATTCATTATGTCAGCCAGCTCTGATTTAGGGCTGTCGATCAAATGAATTGCTGCATCTGCTACCTCTCTTACGTTGTGAGGAGGAATATCGGTCGCCATACCAACTGCAATACCCGTTACTCCGTTGAGAAGGATATGTGGTAGACGTGCTGGCAACATTTGTGGCTCTTTCATTGTGCCATCAAAGTTTGGTTGCCACTCAACCGTTCCCTGTCCTAACTCACCTAGCAAAACTTCGGCAAACTTAGACAGCTTTGCTTCGGTATAACGCATGGCGGCAAACGATTTAGGATCATCAGGAGCACCCCAGTTCCCTTGCCCATCGACCAATGGATAACGATACGAGAATGGCTGAGCCATCAAGACCATGGCTTCATAACATGCGGAATCACCATGGGGGTGATATTTACCTAACACATCACCGACAGTGCGAGCAGATTTCTTATACTTTGCAGCAGCTGAAAGCCCAAGCTCAGACATAGCATAAATAATACGTCTTTGAACAGGTTTTAAACCGTCACCGATATATGGCAAGGCTCTGTCCATGATGACGTACATAGAATAATTTAGATAAGCGTCTTCAGTGAAGGTGCGCATTGGCAACTGTTCAACGCCATCGTATGTAATTTCTGTCGACATTCGTTAAACCCCTGCCAAATCACCGTTGTTTTGTAACCAAGAACGGCGATCATCTGCCCGTTTCTTACCAAGCAACATATCCATCATTTCTATCGTCGCTTCTGAATCATCAATCGTTAATTGAACAAGACGTCGGGTATTTGGATCCATTGTCGTTTCACGCAATTGCAATGGATTCATTTCACCAAGCCCCTTAAATCGCTGCACGTTAATCTTGGCTTTCTTTTTCGATAGGCGCTCTAACACACCCTCTTTTTCGTCATCATCCAAGGCATAGAAAACTTCTTTACCACAGTCGATGCGATAAAGTGGCGGCATAGCCACATAGATATGCCCAGCTTCGACTAAGGATCTAAAGTGGCGGGTAAACAAGGCACAGAGCAATGTTGCGATATGCAAACCATCAGAGTCAGCATCCGCTAAAATACAGATTTTACCATACCGCAAGCCTTCAAGATTTTCACTATCAGGGTCGATTCCCAGAGCAACGGATATATCATGCACCTCCTGAGACGCGAGCACTTGGTCAGCGGAAACTTCCCAAGTATTGAGGATCTTCCCTCTTAGCGGCATTACTGCTTGGAATTCTCTATCTCGAGCCTGCTTAGCCGAACCACCAGCCGAGTCTCCTTCGACAAAGAAAATTTCAGTACGACTTAAATCTTGCAAAGAGCAGTCGGTCAATTTACCCGGCAACGCAGGCCCAGACGCAACTTTCTTGCGCACGACTTTTTTACTCGCGCGCATACGACGGTGAGCGTTGGCAATACACACTTCTGCCAACTGTTCAGCTAATTGAGGCTTTTCGTTTAGCCATAAACTAAACGCATCTTTTACAACGCCGGATACAAAAGCAGCGGTCTGGCGGGACGAAAGACGTTCTTTCGTTTGACCGGCAAACTGCGGGTCCTGCATCTTAACCGATAACACATAAGAACATCGGTCAAATACATCATCCCCTGTTAACTTGACGCCTCGTGGCAACAAGTTTCGAAATTCACAAAACTCTCGCATGGCATCAAGTAAACCTTGACGCAAACCATTAACATGAGTTCCTCCTTGCGCAGTTGGGATCAAGTTAACATAGCTTTCGGTGATCATGTCACCGCCTTCTGGCTGCCAAATAACAGCCCAAGTCGCCGCTTCAGTTTCAGCTGAGAATTCGCCAGTAAAAGGCGCTTCAGGCAATACGGTATAACCTTTGACACCTTCGGCAAGATAATCCTTTAAACCATCTTCATATAACCATTTGTGTTCATTGCCATTTACTTTGTCTGTAAAGGTAATTTCAAGCCCAGGGCATAATACCGCTTTAGCTCGAAGGTTATTCACCAAACGAGCAACGGAGAAATTGGCGGAATCGAAATACTTTGCATCAGGCCAAAAGTGAACGCTTGTACCCTTGTTACGTCGACCACATGTCCCTGTGACTGTCAGATCGGAAACTTTATCACCATGCTCAAATGCAATTTCATACACTTGTCCATCTCGTCTTACAGTGACTTCGACACGCTTTGATAAAGCATTGACTACTGAAATACCTACCCCGTGTAAGCCTCCGGAGAATTGATAGTTTTTGTTTGAGAACTTACCACCAGCATGAAGCTTACACAGTATCAGCTCTACCCCAGATACTTTCTCCTCTGGATGTATATCAACAGGCATACCGCGTCCATCATCGATCACTTCGAGAGATTGGTCGGCATGCAAAATTACTTGAACCTTGGAAGCGTGTCCGGCTAGCGCTTCATCGACACTGTTATCGATGACTTCTTGCCCTAAATGATTGGGCCGCGCAGTATCCGTATACATCCCGGGTCGGCGTTTTACCGGCTCCAAGCCATTAAGAACCTCAATGGCTCCAGCATTATATTGTTCAGTCATAATACGGAATATCGTTTGTAGAAAATAATGAATAACTGAGCTAATCTGCTTTCATTGTCAATTAGGTTGCATATAGACTCTAAAAACACTCAAACTCTCATCGTTTTTTATCCAGCTCAGTACAGGAGAAACATAGTCTGGAAGAGAAGGAACTATGTCAAGTGAGATAATTAACTAACCACTAAATTTATGACTTTTCCCTCAATGGAAACTATAGCTGAAGGAAGTCGATGATCGGCTCTAGATGACGTTCAAAACTGACAAAACTGTGATTTCCGCCCTCTTCTACAGTCTGTTTAGCCATTGAAAACCTCTCAACAGCTTGACGAAAGTCAAGTACCTCATCATGAGTTTGCTGCAAAAGCCAAAAGTCTTCTGGATTTTGAATACTCGCAACATCGAGAGATTTTAATTCATCGATATGAGCTTCAGATAGGAAATAGCGCAGGCCTGTATATGGGTTTTCTTGCTCTCCTAGATAATCTTGCAGTAATTCATAGGGCCTTACCGCAGGGTTTACAACCACAGCTTTAAAGCCAAAGCGAGTATTCAGCCACACAGAGAGATATCCACCAAGAGAGCTACCGACAAGTCCAATGCGATGATCATTTTTGTATTGCTCAACGATGGTTAGTAGGCAGTCTGCAGCTTGTTGGGGAAAACATGGAAGCTGAGGAACCACAACTTTAATATCAGGCCTGTGCAATGCACAGTACTCTCTCATCAACGTCGCTTTTTGCGATAACGGAGAGCTATTAAAACCATGGATATATAAGAGTAAAGAAGGTTTCATCATGTATCCTGTGATAATAATGACGCAGTGAAAGTTAATACCCAGAAGAGCTAAAATCAGGAATAAAGCTCCCCATAGGCAAACGCTTAACCTCTGTAGTTAGGTTCCCACTTGGATGTAATACAATTTCACGCCAACCAGGAGACTGGTTATCCACGGCAAAGTCATCACTAAGTGGTTTAAACTGTACACATGTCGATGGCGTTGCCATTACTCTGACATCATGTCGATATCTATCCATGTCCTGATGAACGTGGCCACAGAGCACTGCCTTAGCATTGGAGTGCTTTTCTATAACTTTCCAAAAGCTCTCTGAATCCTTGAGGGTATGCTGATCCAACCAAGCACTACCGATAAGAACAGGGTGATGATGCAATAAAACCAACGCGTAGCGTTCAGGATAAAGGTTGAGTTTATCTTCAAGCAGTGATAGTTGTTTTTCACTAAGACGACCATGTGGTACACCAACCACTTGAGAATCTAAGACTATCATTTGCCAGTAATCGCCAAGTAAAAGGTGTTCTAGGTACTGGATCTGTTGAGAACAAAGCACAGAATCCATATTGGGCCTAAAGTCATGATTGCCGGGTAACCAAAAACAAGTCTTGTTGAGCTTTGAAATGCCTGATTCAAAACGTTGGTAAGATAACGCACTGTGGTCTTGCGAAATATCTCCAGTGGCGACAATAGCTTCGTAATTTGTGTTTTGTTCAGTGATCGCCCTCACCACAGCATCAAAGCTGTCACTCGTGTTGACACCAAGAAGACTGCCATCATTTGCTTCAAACAGATGAGTATCTGTAATTTGAAGCAGCCTGATGCTTCCATCCACAGAACTAGATGTTACTTTCAAAATAAAAACCTAAATATTGAGCGGCGTTCGACTAATACCATGCCTTAAACAGAAAGATAACCAATCCCCCAAAAAGCGGTTGCGCTGTAATTTTTCGTCTTGTTGAACCATTTTATCATTGGGGTAATCGTAACGTGCTCTGACTCGTTTCAGATGCGCACACTCGCACACCTCTGCCACTCGAGCATCATGGTAAAGCCTGACAGACATTTTTGGCAAAGGAAACACCGGAACATCATCGCTTTGACAAATATCAACCAAAGTTGTGTACTTTGTGATTTCTGCCACTTGAATTTGGTATGTCATATGGGCAGCTTGGTAACAGCGCACATCACCAACCTGTGCCTTGTTTGGCAACAAAGCATTTAACTTGGCATAATTGGTTTCATATGTTCGCATCAAATCTGCCAAATCTACATGATACGTTTTTTTTACTGCTAAATTTGCCATTGCTCTCTTACGGACTGGTAATTCAACTGCAACCATTGCAACGCAATGATGGAAGCACCATTTTCAAACTTACCTTCGACTACCCATTGATAGGCAGTCTCTCGGTTTACGACATGAACTTTAATGTCCTCTCCTTCATAGTCTAAACCATGAATGCCACTTGCGTTTGATGCATCAACCTTGCCAACATAGACATCTAACCTCTCAGAGCAACCTCCTGAAGAGGGGTAATACGAAGTAACTTTCAAAAGATCGTCAATAGAAACATTGGCTTCCTCTACTGCCTCACGGCGAGCAACACTTTCACCACTTTCCCCTTTATCAATGATCCCAGCCACAATCTCAAGTTGCCACGGACTCGAATGAGTCAAAGCGCCAACACGTATTTGTTCAATTAAAACAACTTTATCAGTAACAGGATCATATGGAAGTACGGCAGCAGCATTACCTCTTTCAAACATTTCTCGTTCAATAACCTCACTCCAGCCACCATTAAACAATCTGTGTCTGAAACGATATTTCACCATATTAAAAAAACCGGAGAACACGGTTTCTTTTGAGAGTATCTCTACATCTTTGGAAGTAAATTCGTGCTGTTGTTCTTCACTGTGTGACATTGGCTACCCCATAAGTTAATTTTATAGTTTACTCAGACAAAAGCTTAACTTCCAAGGGTCTAGATAAACTTTTTATGCAAATTTTATATTCTGAGTTAAATTTAACTGCTTTGGGATGAGTTTTTTTAGATAACCAAGTGTAAAAATTTACAAAAATTTGCGTAAATTTGCATCAAAGTTGAGGTAAACTCTCGACGAGTTACCTTTTTCATATTTTGGCAGGGATAAAACCGATGAGAAAACTGCTTCCACTGGTGATAAGTGCAGCACTAGGCAGCCTTAGCGCGAACGCTTTCGCAGATACACTAACGGAAATTTATAATCAAGCAATCACAAACGATCCTACTTTATTGAGTGCAAAAGCCTCAAAAGACTCTGCTTTTGAAGCGATCAATTCGAGCCGTGCAACCTTACTTCCTCAAATCAACTTAACGGCTTCATACGATCTCAATCGAGGTGAAACAAGCATACCAAGCCAGCAACTAAGCGATGCGAGTAACGATTCGGATGTATGGAACGCAACGCTTGGCTTCTCGCAAGAGCTGTATAAACGCTCAAGCTGGATAACTTTAGATACCGCAGAAAAAAACGCTCGTAAAGCCGATGCTGCCTATGCAGCAGCTCAGCAGTCACTGATTCTTAGAGTGTCGACTGCCTATTTTGATGTGCTAAGAGCTCAAGACAATTTAGAGTTTGTCCAAGCAGAGAAAGCCGCTGTTGGCCGTCAACTAGAGCAAACAAAGCAGCGTTTTGAAGTCGGTTTATCAGCAATCACCGATGTTCATGACGCACAAGCTCAGTATGACTCTGTTCTCGCAGATGAAGTTTTGGCTGAAAATGAACTTATAAATAGCTATGAAGGCCTGCGTGAAATTACAGGCGTTGAACATTCAAACCTCTATGTATTGGATATTGAACGTTTTTCAGCGAGTAAAAGTGAAACACCTGTCGACACTCTGCTAAAAGAAGCAGAGCAGAAAAATTTAACCCTGCTGTCATCACGAATCACCAAAGATATTGCTAAAGACAATATTTCTTTGCAAAGCTCCGGTCACCTTCCTTCACTTACGTTAGATGGCGGCTATACACTTGCAGAACAAAAGAACAGTGATATTGCAACCCAAGATTCTGACTCCGACAATTTTAACATCGGCCTAAATCTCTCAGTTCCTATCTACAGTGGTGGCGCGACGTCTTCGTTAACCAAACAAGCTGAGTTTGATTTTGTGGCCGCAAGCCAAAACCTTGAAGCCTCTTATCGAAGTGTCGTCAAAGATGTACGAGCTTTTAATAACAACATTAATGCCTCTATCGGTGCACTGCGTGCTTATGAGCAAACCGTGGTTTCGGCTAAATCAGCCTTAGAAGCAACTGAAGCTGGTTTTGATGTCGGAACTCGTACTATTGTTGACGTTTTAGACTCAACAAGAAACCTGTACGATGCAAATAAAAACCTCTCTGATGCTCGCTACAACTACATACTTAGTGTTCTTCAGCTTCGAGAAGCGGTAGGAACACTGAATGAGCAAGATATTCTTGATATTAATGCTGGGCTCAAAGTTGCAAGCAAAAAAACCAAAAGTTAATCACTACTAACTTGGAATAAAACAGAAGGATGAAATACATTTCATCCTTCTTTACTCACCCTCTTTGTCCAAGCCATTCCTTTAACGTCGCAATATCATTTTGATATTCATTTTTGATTTCTTCGACCCAATCATCAATATTTTTCCACCACGCAGGTCGTTCTGGCGATTGTGCTTTTTGAGCCACTAGCTGAATATGTTTTAAACCTATAGAACCTGCAGCTCCTTTAATCTTGTGGGCTTCTTCAACAATACCCTGCTGATCTTTTGCCGTCATATTCGAATCAAGTACTTTTATATAATCAGGCATCATATTTTCAAACATACTAATGCTCTCAAGCACGGGCTGGGTACCAACAATATCGACATAAGACTCAAGCATATCCAGGTCTAAGACTTTATTGTATAACTCGCTCTTCTCACCTAGGTTTAGAGACTTGGTAGGCTGTAAAGGCTCTTGTATATCATTAGAAGTAAATTGGGCGATGACTTCCTGCATTGCAGTGACAGACAAAGGTTTACTTATCGCTTCATCCATTCCGTTTTGTAAGTATTCATCTTTGTCTTTGAGTACATTAGCCGTTAAAGCTATCAAAGGGGGTAAGTCTTTATAAGTTTGGCGATAAAAACTGGCTACATCAAAGCCTGTCATATCGGGAAGTTGAATGTCGAGAAATACAAGGTCATAAAGCTCAGGGTCAAACATCTCAATCGCATCTTGGCCTGTCATTGCCACCGTCACCTCGTGACCCATACTCTCAAATAAAGAGCGAGCAACAGTAACATTGAGTTCGATATCCTCTACCATGAAAATATTTAAATCTCTTTGAGCAGCCTGAGACGACTCTAACATTTCCTTAGTAGCTGATAATGGGGCACTGAGTGAAACAGTAAAGGTACTACCAAACCCTTCTTCACTACTAACGCAGATATCTCCTCCCATCATCTTGATTAGCTGCTTAGAGACAGCTAACCCAATACCGGTGCCGACAGCATGAAGATTATCTTTACCCGACTTTACTTGGTAATACATGGCAAAGATTTTATCCACTTCAGATTCAGGAATGCCAACTCCACTATCTTCCACTTCAATAGTTATGTGCGCCACATCATCCCTGATTTCAGCTTCTACCGTCATGACAACACCACCTTCTTTGGTGAACTTCATGGCGTTACTGATCAAATTCCAAAGTACTTGACGCAGTCGAGTCGCATCAACCTCAATAGCATCAGGTAACTCAGTTAGACGCTCTAAATCAAAACGTAGATTCTTTTGTGAAGCCATCAAAGCTGAGATACTTTCTATTTCTGCAACAAATTCTTCAAAGTTTAACCTGGCAGGAAACAACTCCAGCTTACGTCGATCAAACTTATCCATATCAATGATATCGTTAAATATATTCCCCAAAGTAATTGCACTAACATTGATAGTTTGCATTTGGTGGCGCTGCTCATCGGTAAGTTTCGTCTCAAGCAGCATGCGACTTAACCCAACAATCCCATTGAGTGGTGTACGTAATTCATGACTAATCGTTGAGATAAACGTTGTCTTATCTCGGCTGGCTTTTTCTAACGATTCTTGATGTCGCTTACGTTCTGTAATATCACGTCCAAACCCAACCAAACCAAGATGTCGACCATCTTTGCTGTAGAAAGGCACCTTACGTAGTTCAAAAAAACTCTTACGGCCGTCAGGATATTCTAACCATTGCTCGTAAGTCAGTGCCTTATTATCAGAAAAGACTTTTTGGTCCGTATCAACAATTTGTTGAGCAACTTCTTTTCGATATACATCCCAAGGAGTTAGACCGACCAACTGGTTCTCTTTTTTACCCGTAAGCTCTTCCATGGCACGGTTGCACCCAGAAAATACGCCATCAGCATTCCGGTAATATATAAGATCAGGTGAAGCATCAATAAAAGAGCGTAAAAGTGCTGTTCTTTCAGCCAGTTCTAGCTGAGTTCGCTCTCTTTGATAGACCTCATTTTCAAGATCTTTCATTGCTTCTTCTCTCGCTTCTTCAGCTTTAATTCTCTCTTCTATTTCCAGATTCAGTTTAGAGATATTTTGATGAAGCTTATGATTTAAATCTTGATCTCGTGAACGCATATCTCGCAGTTTAGAAACCAACTTAGAAAGTCTTTGTCTCGACTCTTCAAGCTGATCAACCACAACAGACAAAAAGTAAACAGCCCAAGGAGTAATTAAGAGCCCAAAAAACACTGAGCGAACAATATCAATATCATCGACACGCCCACTAAGAACTAATGTGATGCCAACTTGAACAACCACGGCCAAAGCAACGATGGCTAATGCGAGAAGAATAGAAAAACGTAAAATACCGAGCTTTACCAAAAGATCGACATAATACTGAGCGAGGTTTTTAATAGGTTTCATTAGACGCTCCGTGCAACAAGATAGTGAAATTTTACCTTTTTTCACCTCACACGGCTAAAAATTCTAATTACTGCATGAACCTAGTTGTTAGATGTGTGATGAACACAAGTTTGATTTCGTCCGTTAGCTTTGGCCTGATACAAAGCGCTATCAGCAAGTGCTATTAAGTTTTCGCTAGTGTCAGAAGGTTCAGGGACTATGCTTGCAATACCTATACTGACGGTCAAAATTGGGCACACTTTTGAAGCATTATGTTCAAGTCTAAGCTGTCTAACTTTTGAGTGAATGGTTTCTGCCACTTGATATGCTCCTTCAGCAGTAGAGTTAGGTAAAATAAATGCGAACTCTTCACCACCATAACGGGCAACACAATCACTACCGCGATGCAAGACTGAACTAAAAGCCTCAGCAACCTTAACTAGCGCATCATCGCCGGCTTGGTGCCCATAATGATCATTAAAACCTTTAAAATAATCTATGTCACATAGCATAACAGCTAAAGTTTTTTTCTCGCGACTGTGCAAAGACCACAAAGTAGTGAGCTGCTCATCGAAAAAGCGGCGATTACCTATTTGCGTTAAGCTATCAACTAAGCTCAAGCGTTCCAGTTCCTGATTAGCTTCTTCAAGCTTTTGTGCCGCCAAATAACGTTCTGAAACATCTCTCGCCATGATTAACACACCATTTGTACCTGAAGCAGGATCGCGAAAAGGGGACTTCACAACATCGTACCAAGTAAAGTTTCCTTTACTGTCAACCAGTTGGTCGATGTAACGAAGTGATTTTCCCTCATACAACACTTTTTGATCTGTCTCTGATAAGCGACGGTACACGTCATTAGGAATGATATCTTGAAGGCGTTTGCCGATTAGTTCATTGACGTCAGAAATTCCTAGTGCTCTGATGAAAGGCTTGTTGCAAGCTTGATAAACCATATTCTCATTAAAAATGCCGATGGCATCTGGGCTGGACTCAAGGATGTTTTGCAAAATGGTATCACGCTGTGCTAACGCAACTTCAGTATCTCGACGTCTATCCATTTCATCACGCAGACTCTTCTGTACATTGTGCCAATCTGTAACGTCATGACTAATGCCTATTGTGCCGATTCTTTCGCCAGAAGAGGAAATCAGAATATTTTGATAGGTTTCCAGTAAGCAGCTTCGACCTTCCTCATCCGTCGTCCATCTACGTTTGTTAGCTCGGCCTTTAACAACACCTTTAATATCAGCGCATCCTTCTTGTTGACGCTCTCCCCAAAAACGCTCAAAAGCTCTATTTGTGGATATAAGTTCACCTTCGTTATTTTTGACGAACACAAGTTCAGACAAATTATCCAAAGCACTGCGCACCACAGACAGTGACTGTATTTCACGCTCCATCTCTGCATGTGAGGCTTGATGAGATGATAAATAGAGTAACCAAGCAATACGACCTCTATATATGGTTCTTCGTCCACTTATATCTACTTTGATTCGGTTGTTTTTGGATACCTTCCACTCAATCGGAAAACACTTGAAACCATCTCCAGCAAAAAGCCCCACTGTCGACATCAAAAAATCTCGCGACACAGAATCAGGGAATAAAAAAGATTTACCGACACGACGAATAGCCAATAACTGCATCGCATTTTTATTGGAAAGCAACAATTTGCCTGTCTTAGCCTCGACCAGAATAAGCGCTGATGGAGCATCCTGCACCAGAAGCTCGATATGTTTTTGAACCCGGGAATAGAGCGCGGCCGACAATAGAATGAAGAATAGAATCACTACGAGGTCAAGACCATGCCCATGAGACGTATCCCACAACCAGTAAAACACCTGCTCCATTCTTACTTCTCTGCCTTTAACTACCACTTATATAAGACTACAAAAAATATCAGTTGACTGCTGATTTTTCTCTACTTGGTCCCCTTTTTTACCAAAGTGGAAGCGTATTTAGTTAAATAACAATGAATAATTCTAGCCATAAGAAGAATAACTACTCAATCCTTCCAAAATTTATCTTTAAGTCAGTATATTGTTCTAATGTTTTTAAATTTCTCCCGAGTCTAATTGTTGCAAAAATGTAACAACAAAAACACTAAGCAATTGAAAAATAAATAATTTAAAGAAAAACATCTCATAAATAGGCATTTAATGCTCTATTTAATCAAAAGCTTGACCTTTAATATCATAAGATTTACGTTGTTGGGATAGATGAAAATGATTTCATCATAATGAGAAAAATAATAAGAGGTTTAATTTACATTATTATGTTGATTTAAACCCTATGAGTGCATAGAAAATCGCCTGCATTCGTTTTCATTATTTAGGCAACACTGTCTGGAAGACAGAGAAGCAAAGGGAGAATTGCAATGGCTTTATATGATCCAAGTCTTGACAAAGACAACTGTGGATTTGGTTTAATCGCACATATGGATGGACATCCAAGCCACAAACTGGTTCGTACCGCAATTTCAGCGCTCGATCGTATGACTCACCGCGGCGGTATTGCAGCGGATGGTAAAACGGGTGATGGATGCGGTTTACTACTGCAAAAACCCGATTCTTATCTGCGACTCATCGCAGAAGAAAACAGTTTTAAGCTTGGCAAACAATACGCCATCGGTATGGTGTTCTTCAGCCAAGATCCAATAAAAGCTCAGTCAGCGAAAGACATTATCAATAAAGAGCTAACCCAAGAAACCTTATCTATCGCAGGCTGGAGGGACGTTCCGACCAACCCTGAAGTACTTGGACCAATAGCTCATAACTCCCTACCCAACATTCAACAAGTCTTTATATCAGCTCCGGCAGGCTGGCGTGAACGTGATATTGAACGCCGTCTTTACATCGCCCGTAGACGCATAGAAAAACAGATAGTTAACGATCAAGATTTTTATATATGTAGCCTATCTACTCAGGTATTAGTCTACAAAGGTCTCTGTATGCCAGCTGACTTACCACGCTTTTATCTTGATCTTGCTGATTTACGCATGGAATCCGCTATTTGTTTATTCCATCAGCGTTTTTCAACCAATACCCAACCGAGGTGGCCCCTTGCTCAACCTTTCCGTTACCTTGCACATAATGGTGAAATAAATACTATTGAAGGCAACCGCCAATGGGCCCGTGCTCGTGCATATAAATTCGCTTCCCCTTTACTGCCTGATTTACAAACCGCAGCGCCATTTGTTAACGAAACAGGATCGGACTCATCCAGTTTAGATAATATGCTCGACCTATTCTTAGCGGGAGGCATGGATGTGTTTCGGGCAATGAGAATGCTGGTTCCGCCTGCTTGGCAGAATCATCCAGATATGGATCCCGACTTACGTGCATTTTACGACTTTAATTCTAAGCATATGGAACCTTGGGACGGTCCTGCTGGTATCGTTTTGTCTGATGGCCGTTATGCAGCTTGTAATCTTGATCGAAATGGCTTGCGCCCCGCACGCTATGTGATAACCAAAGATCAACTCATTACTTTGGCATCGGAAGTTGGAATTTGGGATTATGCACCCGATGAGGTTGCTGAAAAAGGTCGAGTCGGCCCTGGGGAGTTACTTGTTGTCGATACACGTCATGGGAAGCTCTGGCAATCTAGTGACATCGATAATGATTTAAAAAGCCGCCATCCATATAAAGAGTGGATGGACAATAACGTCCATAAACTCACTCCGTTTTCTCAGTTACCTGATAACCAAATTGGTCAACGTCAATTCGACAACCTTCTTCTCAAAACTTACCAAAAGCAATTTGCGGTGAGCAATGAAGAGATCGATCAAGTACTCAGAATTCTCGCAGATACGGGGCAAGAAGCCGTCGGCTCCATGGGGGATGACACCCCAATGGCCGTACTATCTTCAAAAGAGCGTTTGATCACTGATTATTTCCGTCAAAAGTTTGCTCAGGTCACCAATCCACCCATTGATCCATTACGTGAAAAGCATGTGATGTCTTTGGCAACCAGTGTTGGCCAAGAGATGAATGTGTTTTGCGAAACCGACGGCCATGCTCACAGAGTCACTTTTGAGTCTCCTGTATTACTGTACTCAGATAAGCAGCAACTCCTCGAACTTTCCGATGAATACTACCGAAATACAGTAATCGATATTAACTACGACCCTGATAGTAAAAACCTCAAACAAGCAATCAATGATGTATGCGAGCAAGCCATTGAGTGTGTAAAAGCTGGCACAGTATTGGTTGTACTATCAGACAAAGCGATAGAAAAAGGCAAGCTTCCTATTCCAGCAGCCATGGCAGTAGGAGCCCTTCAGCGCAGATTGATAGAAGAAAACCTTCGCTGCGACGCCAACATACTTGTTGAAACAGCAACCGCGCGAGACCCGCACCAGTTCGCTGTTCTACTCGGTTTTGGAGCAACCGCAATTTATCCATATCTAGCTTATGAATCCTTGGGTAAGTTAATTGATGATGGCATCTTGGATGAGAATTATCGCGATGTGATGCAAAGTTACCAATACGGGCTCAATAAAGGGCTATATAAAATCATGTCGAAAATGGGTATTTCGACCGTTGCTTCTTACCGCTGTTCTCAGTTATTCGAAGCAGTAGGCATCAGCTCCGAAATCGTAGACCTCTGTTTCCACGGCGTTACAACCCGTATCCAAGGAGCAGGCTTTGAAGACTTCCAACAAGATTTATTCAACTTATCGAAAAAGGCATGGACGAAAAGAAAAGAGATTGAACATGGGGGCTTACTTAAATATGTTCACGGCGGAGAATATCACGCTTACAACCCAGATGTAGTTAGTACTCTGCAGCAAGCAGTAAAATCGGGGGACGAAAGTGATTACAAGCATTTCTCCCAACAAGTCAATCAAAGACCCGTGGCAACCCTTAGAGACTTAATGATACTGAAAAAGTCTGATACACCGCTCTCACTTAAGCGCATTGAGCCAAGTGAGGATCTCTTCAAGCGCTTTGATTCGGCCGCCATGTCTATTGGAGCTTTAAGCCCTGAAGCTCATGAAGCTTTAGCGACAGCAATGAATCGCCTAGGCGGATACTCAAATTCAGGTGAAGGCGGTGAAGATCCTCGCCGTTTTGGTACAGAACGTAACTCTCGCATTAAGCAAATTGCGTCAGGGCGATTTGGAGTAACGCCGCACTACCTAACCAATGCAGATGTACTGCAAATAAAAGTAGCTCAGGGAGCAAAGCCAGGAGAAGGAGGACAGCTTCCGGGACATAAAGTGACAGCAGAGATAGCGCAACTTCGCTACTCCGTACAAGGCGTGACGTTGATATCTCCTCCTCCACATCATGATATTTACTCGATTGAAGACCTTGCTCAATTAATCTTTGATTTAAAACAGGTTAACCCTAAAGCACTGGTTTCTGTCAAATTGGTCAGTGAGCCTGGTGTGGGTACCATAGCGACTGGAGTTGCAAAAGCCTATGCCGACCTAATCACCATCTCAGGATACGATGGAGGAACAGCGGCCAGTCCTTTGACTTCAGTGAAATATGCAGGTTGTCCATGGGAGCTTGGGCTGGCAGAAACTCAACAAGCATTAGTGGCAAATGGACTAAGACACAAAATTCGCCTCCAGGTCGATGGCGGCTTAAAAACGGGATTGGATGTAGTAAAAGCAGCCATATTAGGTGCTGAAAGCTTTGGTTTTGGTACAGCCCCCATGGTCGCTATGGGTTGCAAATTCCTACGTATTTGTCACCTAAACAATTGTGCAACGGGCGTTGCCACTCAAGATGAAACTCTACGTAAGCAGTACTTCAAAGGGTTGCCAGAGCAAGTCATGAATTACTTTATCGGCCTTGCTGATGAAGTGCGCACACTACTGGCTGAATTAGGCGTCGAGAAACTCACTGACCTTATTGGCCGAACTGACCTCTTGCAAGCGATGGAAGGCGTATCAGCGAAGCAGTCTAAGCTAGATTTAACTCATATTTTAGAGGCGCCAGTCTCGCCTGATAAACATCCATTATTTTGGACTGAGCCCAATACACCGTTTGATAAAGGCGATCTCAATCAGAAAATTCTAGATGATGCAGCCACCTCGATTGAAAAGCGTCAACCGGCAAGTTTTTTCTATAACGTCATTAATACTGACCGCTCAATTGGCGCTCGTATTTCTGGTGAAATCGCACAGCGCTATGGTAACCAGGGGATGGCCGCCTCTCCTATTAAACTTCACCTAGAGGGCACCGCAGGGCAGTCTTTTGGAGTATGGAATGCTGGCGGGGTCGAACAATACCTAACTGGTGATGCCAATGACTACGTAGGAAAAGGGATGGCTGGAGGTAAATTAGTTATCAAACCGCATCTTGGTAGTGCATTTCGCTCTAACGAGGCAACCATTATTGGTAACACCTGCCTGTATGGTGCGACGGGAGGTAAACTGTTCGCCGCAGGAAAAGCTGGAGAGCGATTCGGTGTGCGTAATTCAGGAACAATAACTGTTGTTGAAGGTGCAGGCGACAATGCTTGTGAATATATGACGGGCGGTATCGTTGCCATATTAGGTGCCACAGGCGTCAACTTTGGTGCAGGGATGACTGGTGGTTTCGCATACGTTTTAGACCAAAACCAAGATTTTACAGGTCGAGTCAACAATGAGTCGGTTGAAGCATTGTCTCTATCAGATCTCTACATACACCAAGAACATCTACGTGGTCTTATCGCAGAACACTTAGAAGAAACAGCCTCTACACACGCTGAAGATATTCTGGCCAACTTTGATGAATGGATCCCTAAATTTTATTTAGTTAAACCGAAGTCAGCGGATCTTCGCACTTTGCTCGGTCATCAAAGTCGCAGTGCAGCAGAGCTGCGCGTTCAAGCACAGTAATCAAGGAGGATGTCTGAATCATGAGCCAGAACGTATACCAATTTATTGACGTAAATCGTGTAGATCCTGCAAAAAAGTCGCTAAAGGTGAGAAAAATAGAGTTCGTAGAAATCTATGAACCTTTCACAAAACAGCAAGCAACCGCACAAGCAGATCGATGCTTAGATTGCGGTAACCCTTACTGCGAATGGAAGTGTCCAGTGCACAATTACATACCACAGTGGTTAAAACTTGCCAATGAAGGGCGAATTTTAGAAGCGGCTGAGCTATCACATCAAACCAATAGTTTACCAGAAGTCTGTGGTCGAGTATGCCCACAAGACCGCCTGTGCGAAGGTTCTTGCACCCTAAATGATGATTTTGGCGCGGTTACAATAGGAAATATTGAAAAGTATATTACCGATAAGGCATTTGAAATGGGCTGGAAGCCTGATATGTCACAAGTCGAATGGACAGATAAAAAAGTGGCTATCATTGGCGCAGGACCTGCTGGACTTGCCGCTGCCGACATTCTCGTTCGTAACGGCGTAAAACCTGTAGTATTTGACCGCTACCCAGAGATAGGAGGCCTACTCACTTTTGGTATTCCTTCGTTTAAGCTGGAAAAAGGCGTAATGGAAAATCGCCGCCAAATTTTTTCTGATATGGGGGTTGAATTTCGCCTTAATGTAGAGGTTGGACAAGATATCAAAATGGAACAATTGCTGGCGGATCATGATGCTGTTTTCCTCGGTGTTGGTACCTATAAAAGTATGCGAGCCAGTCTTGATAATGAAGAAGCTCAAGGCGTATACGACGCTCTACCTTTCCTAATTTCCAACACTTACAAAGTGATGGAGCTTGAAAACAGCCCATCTTTTATCGATATGGCAGGAAAGAAAGTAGTCGTGCTAGGCGGTGGTGATACAGCAATGGATTGCGTCCGAACATCCATCAGACAAGGAGCATCAAGTGTCACTTGTGCCTATCGGCGAGATGAACAAAACATGCCAGGCTCAAGACGCGAAGTTAAAAATGCCAAAGAAGAAGGCGTTAAATTCCAATTTAATCTTCAGCCTCTTGGTATAGAGGTTGGTGCTTCTGGTAAGGTTTCTGGGGTTAAAGTGGTTAAAACGCAGCTGGGCATCGCAGATGATGCAGGCCGACGCAGACCAGAACCTATGGAAGGCTCTGAGCATATATTGCCTGCAGACGCTGTTATCATGGCCTTTGGTTTTCAGCCACATAAAATGGATTGGTTAACACCCTTTGAAGTCGAGCTTGATCAATGGGGGCGTATCAAAGCTTCTAAAGACCAAGAGTTTCAATATCAAACCACGAATGAAAAAATTTTTGCAGGCGGTGATGCGGTGCGAGGCTCTGATCTTGTGGTCACTGCCATAGATGAAGGCCGCAAAGCAGCACAAGGCATTCTTGATTATCTCGATGTATAACTTGGCATAAACGTATAAAAAGGGTTGACCTATTTGCGTCAACCCTTTTTTATAGTCATGACTAAAACCTTATCTAGTTAGGACAATTCGAATGATAAGAGCCGCCTTTTTGACTTTATCACTACTGATGCTTTCGGCTTGTAGCCAAGGAGTTCAAACAATGACTGACAGAACTTTACTACCTTGCGGTGATAAACCTAATTGTGTATCTACGCAAGATCCCAGAGGCGAGCACAATATAGAGCCCTTCATTTTGACAGAGCAAGCCAATATCAATGCGATTGAGCAAGCCGCTCTAGAATTGCCCGGAGCAAAACTTGCTGAAAAGAGAGACGATTATTTACGTATCGAATGCACGTCAAAGATCATGCGTTTTGTCGATGACTTGGAGTTACGAATAGACGGTAATGTTTTGCTCGTGCGCTCAGAGTCACGAATAGGTTATTCAGACTTTGGCGTTAACAGAAAGCGAGCAGAACAACTAAGAAAACAGCTTCAAACAGAGAAACTCATTCTATAAAATAGACGTAAAAAAGCCGAAGCATTTTGGCTTCGGCTTAGAGATTCTATGGTGAATTAGTTCACTTCATCACGAAATACGACCAATCTTTTAGGCGCAACCTTGCCATCATCATTAAGCTCAGCAACACCGATAAAAGTACGTTCTTCACCCGATGTCATTCGCAGAGCTGGAGCGTCAGGTACACCAAAAACCTGAACAGGCATACCGTGCTGGACTAAGTCGGTCAATTCAGCGTTCAAATTGACCTCGGGTAAATCTTCTACTGCCGTATCCATAGGCAAAAGCAAAGGATCAAGGAGCTCTTTCGGAGCCACTTCATCACGATGCGCTTGATCCAGCAGCTCACTAAGCTGCTCTAACGTCACCATTTTATCGTATGGATAATTAGCAACACCTGTACGACGAAGCATAGTAACATGCGCCCCACAACCAAGCATTTCACCAAGATCATCCACTATAGTGCGGATATAAGTGCCCTTCGAACAGTGCACTTCCATTTCAACTTCACTGCCTTCAAAGCAATGAAGCAAAATTTCGTATACCTTTATTTTACGAGCCTCACGCGGTACTTCTATACCTTGTCGTGCATATTCGTATAATGGCTTACCTTGGTACTTTAATGCTGAAAACATCGAAGGGACCTGATCGGATTCACCACGAAACTTATCAATGCAGGCTTCTAATGTCTCATGAGAAACATTAACAGGGCGAGTTTCGACAACCTCACCGTCTGAATCTGAAGTATCTGTTCGTTGACCAAGCTTAGCAATCACTCGATAACGTTTATCAGAATCGAGCAAAAACTGAGAAAACTTAGTCGCCTCGCCCAAGCAAATAGGTAACATACCCGTTGCCAGAGGATCCAGAGCTCCCGTATGACCGGCTTTTTCTGCAAAATAGATACGCTTTACTTTCTGCAGTGCGTCATTAGATGAAATGCCAGTAGGTTTATCCAAAAGAACCACACCATTAATTGGCCGGCCTTTACGACGACGACCCATTAAGCCGTCCCCTCTTCTGGATTGCTATCTTCGCGACCTGAATCTTTCTGCTTACGTTTATCTTCACTAATGACTTCGCTGACCAAGTTTGACATACGCATACCCTCGACAAGCGTATTGTCATAGTGGAAACGAATTTCTGGGGTTAAGCGCAAGCGAATGCGTTTGCCCAGCATCATACGAATATGAACCTCATGCTCACGCAATGCCGTCAAACATGATTCAGGAGTTTGTTCACCCACACACAAGAAGGTTACAAATACTTTTGCGTAGGCAAGATCACGTGATACTTCCACATCAGAAATCGTAACCATACCTAAACGTGAGTCACGGACTTCTCTTTGTAAGATCATCGCTAGTTCTTTCTGCAGCTGCTGTGCGACACGCTGCGTACGACTAAATTCTTTTGACATATCTTTTCTCTTATTAGAAAGAATGGGGGGATGGTTATAACCAGCCCCCCATGGCGTATTCAACAACCAATTACCGCTTATTTTTCAAAGCTTCTTAGTCAATTAATCAAGAGTACGTTTTACTTCAACGATTTCGAATACTTCAATTTGGTCACCAACGCGAACATCATTATAGTTCTTAACGCCGATACCACACTCGTAGCCGCTCTTAACTTCTTGAACATCATCTTTAAAGCGACGAAGTGATTCAAGCTCGCCCTCATAGATAACAACATTATCACGTAGAACACGGATTGGGTTGTTACGTTTGATAAGGCCTTCAGTCACCATACAGCCAGCAATCGCACCAAGCTTAGGCGACTTAAACACATCACGAACTTCAGCAAGACCAATGATTTCTTGCTTAAATTCAGGCGCTAACATACCACCCATAGCCTGTTTCACTTCATCAATCAATTGATAAATGATTGAGTAGTAACGCAAGTCTAGGTTTTCAGTTTCCACTGCGCGACGTGCTGTTGCATCGGCACGCACGTTAAAGCCAAGAATAATTGCGTTAGAAGCAGCCGCTAGCACTGCGTCAGTTTCAGTGATTCCACCAACACCAGAACCAACGATGTTTACTTTCACTTCATCAGTAGAAAGTTTCAGTAGTGAATCAGCAATAGCTTCTACAGAGCCTTGAACGTCCGCTTTAAGTACAACGTTAAGTTCAGCAACCTCACCTGCGGCCATATTAGAGAACATATTCTCAAGCTTAGCTTTCTGCTGACGAGCGAGTTTAACATCACGGAACTTACCTTGACGGTAGTTTGCAACTTCACGAGCTTTACGCTCATCACGTACAACCGTTGCTTCATCACCTGATGCAGGAACACCAGACAAGCCGATGATCTCGACCGGAATAGAAGGACCCGCAGTGAAGATCTCCTTGCCATTTTCATCGCGCATTGCACGAACGCGGCCATATTCTTGACCACAAAGAAGGATATCACCTTTGTTCAAAGTACCAGACTGTACAAGAACCGTTGCAACTGGACCGCGTCCTTTATCTAGGCGGGACTCAACAACAACACCAGAAGCCATGCCTTCTTCCACAGCAGTCAGTTCAAGAACTTCTGACTGAAGCAAAATAGTTTCAAGTAAGCCTTCAATATTAGTGCCCTGTTTAGCTGAGATGTGAACAAACATGTTCTCACCACCCCACTCTTCAGGGATCACGTCATACTGAGAAAGCTCATTCTTAACATTGTCTGGGTTAGCGTCTTCTTTATCAATCTTGTTAACAGCGACAATCAAAGGTACACCAGCAGCTTTAGCGTGCTGAATCGCTTCGATAGTTTGCGGCATCACACCATCATCTGCTGCCACAACAAGTACAACAATATCAGTTGCTTGAGCACCACGAGCACGCATTGCAGTAAACGCAGCGTGTCCAGGAGTATCAAGGAAAGTAATCATACCGTTGTCAGTTTCAACGTGGTATGCACCAATATGCTGTGTAATACCACCAGCTTCACCTGAAGCAACGTGAGCCTTACGGATATAGTCAAGTGTTGACGTTTTACCATGGTCTACGTGACCCATAATAGTGACAACAGGAGCACGAGGAACCGCTTCTGCATTGCTATCACGATCAGATAGAACGGCTTCTTCCAGTTCATTCTCTTTGCGAAGAATAACTTTATGGCCCATTTCTTCTGCAACAAGCTGTGCAGTTTCTTGGTCAATCACTTGGTTAATCGTTGCCATCGCACCCATTTTCATCATCACTTTGATGACTTCAGTGCCTTTCACTGACATCTTGCTTGCCAGCTCAGAAACAACAATCGTCTCACCGATAACAACATCTGCTTTCGCAACAGTCGCTGTTTTATCAAAGCCCTGCTGCATTGAAGCAGGTTTAGCCAGCTTGCCTTTATTACGACCTTTGCCGCCACGAGGGCTGCGGCTATTACGGCTTTGTTCTTCAGTGTTTGAGCCGGAAGCCTTCTTCTTCTTCTTGCGACGGCCACCCTCTTCACGACGGTCAGCTGCATCTTCAGCTTCACGTGCGTAAGACGAGGTTGTCACGTGGTAATCCGAATTTTCCAGTTCTTTTTTCTTTTGTTCTTCTTCGCTCCAACGTGCTTCATTTTCTTCAGCCAGTTTACGAGCTTCTTCGACTAATTTTGCCGCTTCTTGCTCTGCTTTACGCTGAGCTTCTTCTTCTTGACGACGTTTTAGATCGTCTGCTTCTTTTTTCGCTTGCACGGTCAATTCGGCACTTTTTGCATTCATGTCTTTTTTAGCCTTATCAGCTTGTACGCGTTTGGCTTTTTCTTCAGCTTCACGTTTTGCATCCGCTTCTCGTTTCGCTTTTTCTTCAGCCTCGCGCTTTGCTTTCTCTACAGCTTCACGTTTTGCTGCTTCTTCAGCCTCACGCTTCGCAAGCTCTTCGGCTTCACGCTTTGCTGCTTCCTCAGCTTCGCGATTTGCGTCGTCTTCGATAATGCTGCGCTTCACATAAGTTCGCTTCTTGCGAACTTCGATTTGAACATCTTTACTCTTGCCTCCACCTGCATTCACACTAAGGGTGCTGCGAGTTTTTCTTTGTAGAGTCAAACGAGTCGGTTCGGCTTCGCCAGAAGTGTCACCATGCTCTTTCTTAAGGTGTGTAAGAAGCTTTTGTTTCTCTTCTTCACTCACCTGGTCTGCGCTTGCCTTTGCCATACCAGCATCAGCAAGTTGCTCCAATAAGCGATCAACTGGTGTGCCGATCTCGTCACTCAAAGCTTTAACAGTAATTTGTGTCATGCGCTTCCTCCTTGCTGAAATTATTCTTCTTCACCGAACCAACAAATATTACGTGCTGCCATGATAAGCTCACCAGCACGCTCTTCGGTAAGACCTTCTACACCTTCGAGATCGTCAATACCTTGGTCAGCAAGATCTTCAAGTGTCACCACTCCTTTTGCTGCGAGTTTGAAAGCAAGCTCACGCTCTAAACTTTCTAACGCTAGCAAGTCTTCAGCGGGCTCTAAACCATCAAAAGATTCCTCTTGGGCAAGAGCCAAGGTAGTCAAAGCATCTTTAGCTCGATTACGTAGTTCTTCAACCAAGTCTTCATCCAAGCCATCAACTTCCAATAGCTCGTTGACTGGAACATAAGCTACTTCTTCGAGTGAAGAGAAGCCCTCTTCAACCAGCAATTGAGCAAAGTCTTCTTCAATATCGAGGTACTTCATGAAGTTCTCAATCGCTGCCTGAGATTCTTCTGTGTGTTTCTTATGCAAATCTTCAACTGTCATCACATTCAGTTCCCAACCAGTAAGCTGAGATGCCAAACGTACATTCTGACCGTTACGACCAATCGCTTGTGCCAAGTTATCGGCTTCAACGGCAATGTCCATAGCATGAGCGTCTTCATCAACAATGATCGAAGCAACATCTGCCGGCGCCATTGCATTGATAACGAATTGTGCTGGATTGTCGTCCCAAAGCACGATATCAATGCGCTCTCCACCAAGCTCACCTGACACAGCTTGAACACGAGCACCACGCATACCTACACAGGCACCCACTGGGTCGATGCGTTTATCATTAGTCTTAACCGCAATCTTTGCGCGAGAGCCAGGATCGCGAGCAGCACCTTTAAGCTCGATAATCTCTTCAGCAATTTCCGGCACTTCAACACGGAAAAGCTCTGCAAGCATTTCTGGTTTTGAGCGAGTGATAAATAGCTGAAAGCCACGGGCATCAGGCGCTACACGGTACAGTAATCCACGAACACGGTCGCCTGGACGATGGTTCTCTCGCGGAAGTTGGTCATCACGCAGGATTACCGCTTCAGCATTATTGCCCAAATCAAGAATAATGGTGTCGCGGTTTACCTTTTTAACCACACCAGTTACCAGCTCACCTTCATTATCGATGAACTGTTCTACAATCTGTGCACGTTCTGCTTCACGTACTTTCTGTACAATAACTTGCTTTGCGGTTTGAGTAGTGATTCGATCAAAAGTAACCGAATCGATCTCATCTTCTACAAAAGCACCAAGTTCAATTGAGTCGTCTTCATACTGAGCTGCTTCTAGAGAAATTTCCTTGGTTGGGTTTTCTACTTCTTCAACCACAAGCCAACGGCGGTACGTGTCAAATTCGCCTGTTTTACGGTCAATCTCTACACGCACATCAATCTCGATTTCGTGCTTTTTCTTAGTCGATGTCGCTAAAGCGGTCTCTAGCGCTTCAAAAATACGTTCACGAGGTACCCCTTTTTCATTCGATACCGCTTCTGCTACCGCTAAAATTTCTTTACTCATTTTAAATAGCCTCTAAGACCTTGATTAAAATTTAGGGATCAGGTTAGCTTTTGAAATATTGCTCAAAGCAAACTCTTCTTCATTGCCGTCAATATTGACTGCGACTGTATCACCGTCGACAGAATGGATAGTACCTTTCCACTTACGACGATTACCCACAGCCATTTTCAAAACAATGCTGACCTCGTGACCAATAAATTGTTCATAATGTGCTGCTTTGAAAAGTGGTCTCTCTAAACCTGGAGAAGACACTTCGAGGTTGTAAGCCACTGTGATTGGATCTTCGACGTCCATAACTGCGCTGACCTGACGACTTACTTCTGCACAATCATCCACTGTAATGCCATTTTCATGGTCAATAAAGATACGCAACGTTGAGTGTTCGCCTGCGCGAATAAACTCTAATCCAACTAACTCATAGCCTAATGCCACTACTGGAACTTCAAGCATTTCAGTAAGTTGTCTTTCTAAACCAGTCATTTAAACCACTCCAGAAACAAAAAAAGGGCTTATAGCCCAATTTAAATTCCAAGCAACTTCTAACTATCCCAAATTCGGATATTTAGATAACAAAAAACCCCGATTAGTCGGGGTTTTTTATGCTGGACCCTTATATGCTAGGCAATAAATTTCGCCTAACCACAGCAACTTGGTCGCTGCTGTGCAAACTTGCCCACTCCAAAAGGATTGGTTGCGGGGGCCGGATTTGAACCGACGACCTTCGGGTTATGAGCCCGACGAGCTACCAAGCTGCTCCACCCCGCGTCCGACTTGTCGAGCATTATACGCTCTCTAAGTTGTTTTACAAGTTTGTAAAAATGGTGCCGAGAGAGGGACTCGAACCCTCACACCTAAGGCACTAGCACCTCATGCTAGCGTGTCTACCAATTTCACCATCTCGGCAGCTAAATTTTTAGCTTATTGAGGAATTTCATCACCTGTTGGTGCTGGAACTTCGCTCGCTGCGTCATCAGCTTGCTGAATAACTTGACCTTGAGTCGGGTCAACCCACTGAGATTCAGTTTTGTGTGTTGACATGTTACCTAGCGTTAAGCTGAGTGCAAAAAATACTGTTGCAAAAATTGCAGTCATTCGGGTTAGGAAGTTTCCTGAGCCACTTGCGCCAAACACTGTGTTTGATGCGCCAGCACCGAATGAGGCTCCCATATCTGCGCCTTTACCTTGTTGAATCAGCACTAGTCCGATTACACCAATCGCTGCCAACAGGTAAATCACAAGTAGAACTGTAAACATTGCTTCCACCTATGTTCCAAATTGTTGAGCCAGCGCCGCTCGAAATCACTTTCTGAACAAGGCTAGCGGCCCCCTTATTGAAGGCCGAGCAATACTAACGAAAGGTTATTACGCTGACAAGCAGAATTTAAAAAAAAATCATATAAGAGACGTCAAGCGTTCAAAAAAAGGTCAAAAAGAGTGTTTCTTATTCTTCGGCCCAATATATGAACTAAAGTTCTGAAAACTCAGAGCTGTATTCAATCCTTCCTGAACGATTAGCAAACTCATTGTCGCTAAGCTCTAATACTTGAAATGCACCACTAGGGACATCCCACTGACACGAAAAACCATATTTTTCGCTCGCTTTAAAGCCAAAACGCGAATAATAGTTGGGATCACCAAGTACAACGCACACGGGATAGCCAAACTCTTTAAGAGAAGCTAAGCCTTCTTTAACAAGCTCAGCAGCCAGCCCTTGGCATCGGTATTCTTTTTGAATAGCTAATGGAGCAAGCCCTTGCCAATTCAAATCTTCACCATTTAATGTCACAGGGCTAAACATCACATAACCTATAATTTCACCCTCATCGTTACTCACGACAAGCGATAATGTTCTACGACCATTTTCTCTGAGCCTCATAACAAGATTTGCTTCAGACTCGGTGTCAAAAGCTGACTTAATCAATGTATCAACGGTCAAGATATCTGCCGGTGCTTCAGTTCGAATAAGCATTAACCACCTCTCTTTACGTATGATTCATTGTACCTGCGAATCCTCACAATGCGCTACACAAATCAAAAAAGTTTGCAACGAGTTAAACATTTTTCATTCGTTCATCTCAGTCCAACTGTGCACGAAAAAATTTTGAAACATTATTTAGTCAAAAATAGCAATAACTGGATTGAATATCTCAAAAACGACATACAAGCATACATCTACATATGTAAGCTCTTGTTAATCAAGCTAGTAATCCGTTAGTTTGTAAATAACGGAATATGGTCACGCTCTAATTTATATAGTTTTCCAGTGAGCCGTAAATTTCAATCCTCTTGGTCGAACATTCACCGGGCTATAGATTAGGCATTATGCCTAATCTATAGCCTACATTACTCTCAGGAGAGTCGGTAAAACCCTTGATACTGTCGCAACAACTGCAATACTGGTTGAAAAAGATAACCTCTAACCCTTTGTTTCCGAATACCACTTTAGAGCACCTACACTGTAATACCCTGAACCGGTTAGAATTTATCCAAAGTATCAACCAATTAATCAATGACGAAGTTCCCCTGTTACTCCTCTATCTCGATATTGATAATTTCAAAAGTATTAATGGTTCTTTGGGTCACAACATTGGTGACAAGGTATTAGCTCAAGCATCAACTCGCCTTATTGAATTTTTACCTCATCATGCTTCGGTAGGACATTTCGGCGGTGATGAGTTTGGTATCCTAATTCCCAGCCATTGTAATACATGCTCTGCTGATGTTTGGGCAAGACGTATTATTTCACTGATGAGCGTGCCTTTTGACCTAAATCACTTCAGTAAAGGATTATCTTGCTCTATTGGCAGCGTCACCTACCCCAAAGATGGTAATAATGCACACCTTTTGGTTCAAAATGCTGACATCGCCATGTACGAAGCCAAAGAACGAGGCAGACACCGCTCAATCAAGTTTAATCAATCAATGAACAAAAATGCTCGCATGCGACTTTGGTTAGAAATTGAATTGGAAAAGGCTTTAAAACAAGATGGCCTAGAGGTTTGGTATCAACCCAAAGTTAATGCCCACAGCCACGATATTAATGGTGCAGAGGCTTTGTTACGTTGGAAGCATCCCATTGAGGGCTACATCAGTCCAAGCTCCTTTATTCCAATAGCGGAACGTTCAGGGTTGATAGAAAGTCTAGGCCAAGTTGTGATGCAAGAAGTCTTCGATACGGTTAAGCAATGGGACCAACGAGGTATCCTACCTGGTCAAATTGCCGTCAACCTATCTGCCGAACAATTTTGTAATCCAAACCTAGTAACCTACATCAACAAGCTTTTACAACGTACTGGAATCAACCCACACTCTATCACTTTTGAGTTAACAGAAAGTACCGTTATGGGCAACAGTGAGCACACACTGGAAACGCTTAATGCAATCAAACAATTGGGGTTTACTCTGTCTATCGATGACTTTGGTACGGGTTACTCTTCACTGTCCTATCTGGCACGCTTTCCTGTTGATGAGCTCAAGATAGACCGAACCTTTATAAAAGACATAAAATCTATACCCAAACAAAAGACGGTGATAGAAAACATCATCAAACTGGGTCAATCTCTCGATCTTAATGTTGTTGCTGAAGGGGTCGAGACAAAGCAACAAGCAGCGCTAGTCACAAACTTAAACTGCAACTCTATCCAAGGCTTTCACTTCTTTCATCCTTCACCGAAATACAAAGTAGAGCAAATTTTTACCCAACACAGAAGGATAAGCCGGTAAAAGTATTGACAAGTCGCCTAATTTAAATATCAAAAAAGGCCGACTTGTGGCGGCCTTATGAATATATTCGTCGATATATGGATTAAGTTTACTGCGATTGAGGGCGCATCGCGGGGAACAAAATGACATCGCGAATTGTATGTGTATCAGTAAACAGCATAGCGAGGCGATCAATACCTATGCCTTGCCCTGCCGTTGGTGGTAAACCGTGTTCCAAAGCAGTAATGTAATCTGCATCGTAGTACATAGCCTCATCATCACCAGCATCTTTAGCATCAACCTGTGCTTTGAAGCGAGCATCTTGATCTTCAGCATCGTTTAGCTCAGAGAAACCATTCGCTACTTCGCGCCCACCGATGAAGAACTCGAAACGGTCTGTGAAGAATGGGTTGTCATCGCTGCGACGAGCAAGAGGAGAAATATCCGCTGGGTAACCGGTGATAAAGGTTGGTTGAATTAGCTGAGGTTCAGCAGTCTCACCAAAGATTTCTTCTAGAAGCTGACCACATGTCCAAAACGTTTCTACTTCCACGTGTACCGATTTTGCGATAGCAACCATCTTATCACGGTTAGTAAGGTCTTGTTCTGTTAGTGCTTGGATCTCAGCATGCTCTGGGTTGTAGTGTTTGATTACCTCAAACATGCTCATACGAGCGTACTTACCGCCAAACTCAACGGTTTCATCACCGTAGGGCATAGACGTTGAGCCTAGAACGTCCATTGCAACTGTACTTAGCATCTCTTCGGTCAGATCCATTAGGTCTTTGTAGTCAGAGTATGCTTGGTAGAATTCCATCATTGTGAATTCTGGGTTGTGACGTGGTGATAGACCTTCGTTACGGAAGTTACGGTTGATCTCAAACACGCGGTCAAAACCTCCGACTACTAGACGCTTCAGGTAAAGCTCTGGAGCAACACGTAGGTACATGTCGATGTCAAGTGCGTTGTGGTGAGTAATAAATGGACGAGCCGTTGCACCACCTGGGATCACGTGCATCATAGGCGTTTCAACTTCCAGATAGCCTTTTGAACTCATGAAATTGCGAATAGATGAGACTAGCTTTGAACGAACAATAAACGCATTACGAGAATCTTCATTAACGATCAAGTCTACATAGCGCTGACGGTAACGCATCTCTTGGTCAGTCAAGCCGTGGAATTTCTCTGGAAGTGGACGAAGTGCTTTCGTTAGCAACTCGTAAGACTCCATGTTCACATATAAGTCACCTTTACCTGACTTATGAAGTGCACCTTTCACACCTATGATGTCGCCAATATCTAGACCTTGATATTTCTCTTTCAGCTCTTTTTGAACATCTTTTGCAGCATAGGCTTGGATACGACCAGAGGTTTCTTGAATCGCTAGGAATGGACCACGTTTAGCCATGACACGACCAGCGATCGCCACAACATGGTTTAGCTCTTCTAGCTCTTCCTTCGTCTTTTCACCGAATTCTGCTTGCAGATCGCCAGCTAGGTGCTCACGACGAAAGTCATTTGGGTGACCGTTTGCTTTGCAGCTCTGACGGATGTGATCCAGCTTAGCGCGGCGCTCAGCAATCAGCTTATTCTCTTCTTGTACATTGTCGTTTTGAACAGCATCAGTCATTTTTGATGTATCCTGTCTTTCTTTATGAAAATAGTTTTTCGGTGAAAAGCTTACAGGCCTGATTTCAGGCTAGCTTCGATAAATTTGTCTAGGTCGCCGTCAAGAACCGCTTGAGTATTGCGGTTTTCAACGCTAGTACGCAAATCTTTGATGCGTGAATCATCCAGTACGTATGAACGAATTTGACTACCCCAGCCTATGTCTGACTTCGCGTCTTCATTGGCTTGCTTCTCAGCATTTTGCTTTTGAATCTCTAACTCAAATAACTTCGCACGAAGCTGTTTCATCGCCTGATCTTTGTTCTTGTGCTGAGAACGATCATTCTGACACTGGACCACTGTATTGGTTGGAACGTGCGTAATACGTACCGCAGATTCAGTTGTGTTGACGTGCTGACCACCCGCCCCTGATGCTCGGTATACGTCAATACGAAGATCAGAAGGGTTAATGTCGATGTCGATGTTGTCATCAATCTCTGGGTAGATAAACGCAGAAGCAAACGATGTATGGCGACGACCACTAGAGTCAAATGGCGATTTACGAACCAAACGATGAACACCTGTTTCAGTCCGTAGCCAACCGTAAGCATACTCACCGGATATTTTGACCGTAGCACCTTTAAGACCAGCAACCTCACCTTCAGAGACTTCGATTACTTCAGTCTTAAAGCCTTTAGCTTCAGCCCAACGTAAATACATGCGTAGCATCATCGATGTCCAATCTTGCGCTTCTGTGCCACCAGATCCCGACTGTAAGTCAATATAACAGTCTGATTCATCATGATCGCCAGAGAACATACGACGAAATTCCAGCTTTTCTAGCTTAGCTTCAAGCTCAGCAAGCTCTGGTTCAATTTCATCGAAGGTCTCTTGATCTTCTTCTTCAACCGCAAGCTCGAGAAGACCATCAACGTCCTCCACTCCTTGCTCAAGTTGGTCAATCGTTGCCACAACCGCTTCTAGGGCAGAACGCTCTTTACCCAAGGCTTGCGCACGCTCAGGTTCGTTCCACACATCTGGCTGTTCTAGTTCTGCGTTGACTTCTTCTAAACGCTCCTGTTTAGCGTCATAGTCAAAGATACCCCCTCAGGACACTCGTGCGCTCAGACACGTCCTTAAGGCGATTTTTAATTGGATTGATTTCAAACATGTTTGCTCAACATTTATGAGTAGAATTTAACCGAAAGATTGTACTGAAAAGT
Source organism: Vibrio tetraodonis (assembly GCF_003350295.1). Lineage (GTDB taxonomy): Bacteria > Pseudomonadota > Gammaproteobacteria > Enterobacterales > Vibrionaceae > Vibrio > Vibrio tetraodonis. The sequence goes on along the minus strand of NZ_QLYY01000007.1, from coordinate 120,817 downwards.
GTGATGAAGATACAGATTTTTTTTAGAAGCGAATCACGAATCTGGATACAAAAATCCCTCTGATGAACTAGGCCAAACAGAGGGATGTGAACTTGTAAAGGTAAGCGAAGTTATGCTGCTTCTTTGTTTAAGCTGGGCTGCTCAGCCTTACCAATAAAGAACATGCATAGCATGGCAGCAAGAGTGGGCAGTAACCAGCCCATACCGATATCAAACATAGGCAGTATGCTCAAAGCAGATACATCAACACCTGCCACTTTTGCTGCATCAATCAATGCAAAGATAAGCGATACACTGAGCACAACTCTATAACCTAACTTAGGATTCGGTAAAAACTTGCGAATAAATGTAAGCCCTACAAGTGCAATCGCCACAGGATAAAGAGCGAAAAGCACAGGTACTGACAGTGCAATTAATTGTGACAAGCCAACATTTGCGACCACAGCACAAACCACGCCGATTATGATGACCCAATTTTTGTATGATATTGAAGTCAAAGAACTAAAGTAGTCAGAACAGGCAGAAATAAGGCCTATCGCGGTTGTCAAACAGGCAAGCAATACGATAACTGACAGCACAGTTTGGCCGTATGAACCAAATAGAGACTGAACATACAAGCTAAGGATCACACCACCATTGTCGGCACCAGATGCAACCACAGAACTCGTCGCTCCCAAATAGAAAAGCGAAATATAAACAAAAGCGAGTCCGACAGCTGCTATACAAGCCGCGCTAATCAAATATCGAGCTGTTGCTTTTTGTTCTGTAATACCTTTTTTACGAAGCGCATCAACAATCAAAACACCAAACATAAGCGAGCCAAAGGTGTCCATGGTGTTGTAACCATCAAGAAAGCCTTTTTGCAATGGATGGCTTAAGTATTCATCTTGAGCAAATAGCATTGAACCCTGAGGATCATAAAACACCGCAAATGCCAGAATAATCAATCCGATAAATAAAGCTGGTGTTAAAACCTTACCTATCACATCAATTAATTTACCCTGAGACCACGCAAAAAACATTGCGATGGTAAAAAACAGCACAGAAAAGAGCGCAAGATGCGCATCTGTTGCTTCGATAAAAAATGGCTTAACCGCCATCTCATAAGCAACAAGCCCAGTTCTAGGCGCCGCAAAAGCAGGGCCAATAATGATAAAGATTAATACGGCCATTAAGGTTGCAGAGCGTTTAGGTAAATCTTTAGTAAGGTGCTCCCATGAGCCACCAGATACTGCAATAGCAACGATTGTAATTAGAGGAAGACCTACTGCAGTTACGAGAAAACCTATCATTGCAGGCATGATATTTTCACCGGCTAACTGGCCCGCCAGTGGAGGGAAAATAATATTGCCGGCGCCTAAGAAGAAAGCGAAAAGCATAAAGCCTAACGCGATAATATCTGTTAATTTTAAAGTCTGATTCACAAGAGACCCTTTAACTATCTGAGATTGATGTTGTGTATGCTGAGCTGTCCAAGTAGGCGACTCAGTCTATAAATTTGGAGGCGAATAATGACGAAACACTCTCTTACCCGCAACCCTAGCTTAAAGAACGCCATATAAATTTATAGAAAAGGTCAATTGATAGTATTATTGACTAAGATTTAAATAAAAATAAGATAATAATTTCGCTCACACACAAAAACAACCTAACACAATAAATACAAATTTTAAACAAATCAGAAACAAAACCTCCTTTATTTATGGCTGTAAACAATGAAAAAAAGTGATATTAGGACCAAAAGTTTTGCCTTTAAACAGTTTAAAGTGAACAGTGGGCGCATAGGTATGCCAGTCAGTACAGATGGCGTCCTGTTGGGCGCATGGAGTGATATACATAACTCAAAAAGAATTCTAGACATAGGAACAGGAACTGGATTGTTAGCTTTAATGTGTGTCCAGAGAAACCATCATTGCTTGATTGATGCAATTGAAATTGACGAACAAGCTTGTCTTATTGCCAAAAATAATTTCTTTACTTCACCCTGGCATACTCGTATCTGTTTGCAACAAGGTGACGTTCTAACCTTTCCCTTTAAATACAAATATGACACTGTGATATGCAATCCACCCTATTTTAACAATGGAGAAACAGCCCAGATAAAGGCGAGAGCAACTGCAAGGCACACTTTAACACTTGAGCATGAAGAGCTTCTGAAAATCGCTTTACGCTTAATCACTGAAGATGGTAAAGCATGTTTTATTCTCCCGAAAGTAGAAGGAATAAAATTCATTGAACAAGCCAAAACATTTGGTTGGCATCTATCAAAACTATGTGAAGTTAAACCTACAGGCAAAAAAGCCACGAATAGACTTTTGATACAACTCACCCCACATGAAACCGAAGCCGAGTATCAGCAAATTATTATTCAAGAAAATAATACCTACACAGAAGACTTTATCGCTCTAACCAAAGACTTTTACCTCAAGATGTAAAAATTAAGGTGTGATCCTTATCACCGAAGCCTCTATAATACGTGTCCTCAATTTATTGTTCTCACTTACCTGTTTGTGGAGATACCAGAGTGATCAAACATTTTGCTGAACTAGAGCTGGACCCTAACCTGCTCATCGCAATAGAAGAAATGGGCTTTAGCCGCCCAACTCAAATTCAGGCTGAATCTATTCCGCAAGCTTTGGATGGCAAAGACATTCTCGCATCAGCCCCTACAGGTACGGGTAAGACGGCCGCCTTTGTTCTTCCAGCACTTCAGTATCTACAAGATTTCCCTCGCCGAAAACCAGGCCCCGCACGTATATTGATCCTAACACCAACACGCGAATTGGCCATGCAGGTAGCCGAGCAAGCGAGAGCTTTGGCCAAACATACCAACTTGAATATTTTTACCATTACTGGTGGCGTCCAATATCAAGAGCATGCGGATATCCTTTCAACAACACAAGATATTGTGGTGGCGACTCCGGGCAGGCTAATGGAATACATCGAGGCTGAACGTTTTGACTGCCGAGCGATAGAATGGCTCATTTTGGACGAAGCAGACCGTATGCTAGACATGGGCTTTGGCCCAACTGTTGACCGTCTATCGTCAGAATGCCGCTGGCGTAAGCAAACTCTGCTGTTCTCTGCAACATTAGAAGGAAAAGGGGTAGAAGGTTTCACTGCTGACTTATTGAAAGATCCCGCTCATATCGATGCAGAGCCCTCACGCAGAGAGAGAAAGAAAATATCTCAGTGGTATCACAGAGCGGATGACTTAGCTCATAAACTTGCCCTACTCAAAAACATACTTACAGAACAAGCTGAACGCACCATTATCTTTGTGAAAACTCGCGATCGTCTAGCAGAGCTGCGTTCAGAGTTAGAAAGAGCACAGATTCCATGTGCTTGGATTCAAGGTGAAATGCCACAAGATAGGCGCAACAATGCTATTGCTCGCTTTCGAGATGGGACAGTCAACATACTTATTGCGACAGATGTAGCGGCTCGCGGTATCGACCTACCAGATATAAGCCATGTCATCAACTATGACATGCCTCGCAGTGCAGATGTATACTTGCATCGGATTGGCCGCACTGCTCGCGCAGGGAAAAAAGGCAATGCTATCTCACTGATTGAAGCCCATGATCAACCTATGATGGAACGCGTTGCTCGTTACGTCAAAGAAGAAATTAAAGAGCGGTTTATAAAAGAGCTTCGCCCAAAGCACAAAAAGCCTGTATTCAAGAAAAAGAAAAAGGACGACAAAAAAGCCGCACAGCCCAACAATAAGAAAAAAACCACTAAGAAGAAAAAATAACTATCACAGATACAATAAAGGGCTAGCCATTAGCGCTAGCCCTTTATTCTTAATTAAGCACAAACATTGATATTATTAATGCTCACGAGTCGCTCTGAAATCGACATCAGGGAAGCGCTCTTTTGCTAGGTTGAGGTTAACCATAGTCGGTGCGATGTAAGTAAGATTGTCGCCGCCATCAAGTGCTAAGTTGACTTGGTTCTTACGCTGGAATTCATCAAGCTTTTTACCATCTGCACACTCTACCCAGCGCGCCGTCGCTACATTAACACTCTCATAAATAGCCTCTACGTTATATTCAGCTTTTAATCGAGCAACGACCACATCAAACTGCAGCACACCAACCGCACCAACAATAAGATCGTTATTCTGCAGCGGACGAAACACTTGTACCGCACCTTCTTCTGAGAGCTGGACTAAGCCTTTCAATAATTGTTTCTGCTTGAGTGGATCTTTGAGACGAATACGACGGAAAAGCTCTGGAGCAAAATTAGGAATACCGGAAAACTTTAGAGCTTCTCCTTGGGTAAAGGTATCACCAATTTGGATAGTTCCGTGGTTGTGCAAGCCTATAATATCTCCAGCGCAAGCATCTTCGGCCCTTGAACGGTCACCAGCCATAAAGGTTACAGCATCGGATATATTGATTTGCTTACCAAGGCGGACATGATTCATTTTCATGCCTTGCTTATAGGTTCCCGACACGATGCGCATGAAGGCAATTCTGTCTCTATGCTTGGGATCCATATTCGCTTGGATTTTAAATACAAAACCAGAGAACTTATCTTCATGAGCTTCCACCTGACGCTCATTCGCCTGACGTGGCATCGGAGCTGGAGCCCATTTAGTCAAGCCATCAAGCATATGGTCAACGCCAAAGTTACCTAGTGCTGTACCAAAATAGACAGGTGTGAGTTCTCCGGCTAAGAAAAGCTCTTGATCAAACTCAGGGCACGCACCAATTACCAACTCTAGTTCTTCACGTAATTGCTGGGCTAATTCACTCCCGACAGCCTCATCAAGTTCCGGGTTATCCAAGCCTTTAACAATGCGCATATCTTGAATGGTATGTCCTTGGCCCGTTGCATAAAGAATCGTTTCATTGCGATGTATGTGATAAACACCTTTAAATTCCTTTCCGCAACCAATTGGCCAAGTAATAGGAGCACAAGCAATACTCAACTCGCTTTCGACTTCATCCAGAAGCTCCATAGGATCACGGATATCCCGGTCAAGTTTGTTCATAAAAGTCACAATCGGCGTATCACGAAGACGTGTCACTTCCATTAACTTGCGTGTACGATCTTCGACACCTTTAGCTGCATCGATCACCATCAAGCACGAGTCAACCGCTGTCAAAGTCCGATAAGTGTCTTCTGAGAAGTCTTCGTGTCCTGGAGTATCTAACAGGTTAACAAGGCAATCATTGTATGGAAACTGCATAACAGAAGTAGTGACAGAAATTCCACGTTCCTTTTCCATCTCCATCCAATCTGACTTGGCATGTTGCGCAGAGCCTCTTCCTTTAACCGTACCAGCAGTTTGAATTGCACGTCCAAACAGAAGAACTTTCTCTGTTATCGTAGTTTTACCCGCATCGGGGTGGGAAATAATAGCGAACGTCCTACGTTTGGAAACTTCGCCCAAAAAAGCTGAATTTGACATCAAAGATTCTTCTTAAATTCCTAGAGCTAGTGGCCGTCAGAGTAAGTCATGATTTCTTCACTAGCGTAATGATTCTATTTGCGTGGTATTTTCGCTTATATTGACTTTGGGAGCAACCGAGACAAATAATTCTGCTTGAAATGCACTACAAATTAAAATATCAATAAATTTGGTCTATAACTAAAGGAGTAGAAGGAACCAGTTACGATTATGCCTGCGAGCAAAAGAATAAATTCATTAGCATTCCGACAAGCAAAAACCGTTTTCCTAGTATCTGTGATACTGGGGATCATATTTAGCCTGTACCAAATTTTGGTCGATCTCCATCAGGAGCATAAGCGGATAGAAGAACACTACCAGTTCAAGCTGTTACAAAACTACAGTAATGCCAGCCAAGCTGCATATCATTTGAACCAGTTGTTGGCCGAACAGGTCGCCTCAAGCTTATTGATGGACAGTGCAATCTATCAGGTTGCTATTGTCGATGATTTTGGCGATGTGTTAACTGAGCAAGAAAGAAACATCGCGATGGAAAGTTCTTTTACAGAAGCACTGTCGCATTATCTTACGCCAAACACACCAGTGTACCAAACAGAGCTTCATCAACCTAACTCACATGTTGTAGTAGGTATGCTGAGTTTTTCCGTCAATGGGGCGAACATAGCTAAGAACTTTATTGCGAAGACCAGTCAGATACTATTATTCGACCTTTTCAGAAATATCCTACTTACTACGATTCTACTGCTGTTTTTTTATCAGAAACTGTCCAAACCTTTAGTGACACTCATCGAGTGGGTCAGGTCACTACAAAACAAAGAAACTGAAGTTTCAATGCCCAATCTTCATCGAGATGATGAACTAGGACAATTGGCAACCACTTTCCATACTTTATGGAAAGACAGAGAAGCCGCGGAAGCAAAACTAAACCAATTAGCCTATTACGATTCGTTAACAGGACTCGCAAACCGAAGCTTGTTGCTTCAAACTCTTGACGACGTAATCAAAAAAGCTCAACAAGACAACACGGCTGGTGTTCTGTTTTACCTTGATTTAGACAGATTCAAAACTATAAACGATTCGTTGGGACACACCATTGGTGATCACTTAATAAAAGCCATTGCGAAACGCATGGAAGCTTGGCTCGCAGATGATTATACCGCAGCGCGCATTGGTGGTGATGAATTCGCAATTCTCATGCCCTCGATTCATCCAGACAAAGCCCATGATACAGCTCAGCAGCTACTCGCATTAATCTCTAATCCCTACTCAATCGATGACCACTTGCTTTACTGCACAACTAGTGTGGGGATCTCTGTCTTCCCATCAGTTAACAGCACCAATATTGATGTGTTGCGTCAAGCTGATACCGCTTTATACCGCGCAAAAGTGGCAGGAAGAAACAAATACATGTTTTATGAACCAGAGATGCAAGCTCAGGTAGAGTCTTTCTTAGAGATAGAAAAAGGGCTTCATGAAGCAATCAACAAAGGTCAGCTAGAGCTTTATTATCAACCACAAGTGAGTGGAAAACAGCAGATCGTGGGGGTCGAGGCTCTTATTCGATGGAATCACCCAGAAAAAGGCCTACTTCCTCCCGGAGTGTTTATGCCTATCGCGGAAGAGACAGGGCAGATACTTCAAATCGGTAACTGGATTATTGAACAAGCTTTACACCAGTATTCCGTCTGGCTCAAACAAGGTGTGTTACCGGACACCTTTAAGAGACTCGCTATCAATATTAGCCCTCTTCAATTTGGGCAGCATAGCTTTGTAGAATACATACATGATGCACTCGCTCAAGCAGGAGTAAACGGTGATCACATTGAGCTAGAAATTACGGAGAACCTGTTGCTTGAAAACGTAGAAGATGCAATAGAGAAAATGAGCAAGTTGAAAGAATTCAATCTTAAAATCTCGATTGATGACTTTGGGACTGGCTATTCATCACTGAGATACCTAAAACACTTAGCAGCTGATGTACTTAAAATCGATCGCTCGTTTGTTACTCAAGTTCATCTGGATGAAAGCGATCAAGCTATTGTAGACACCATCATCATGACAGCTCAGAGATTAAACTTAGAAGTCATTGCTGAAGGTGTAGAAGAAGTAGCTGAACTTAATATTTTGCGAGATTTGGGTTGTGACCAGTTCCAAGGTTATATCTTCGACAAACCCCTTCCTGCATCAGAATTACCTTCTCGATTCGAAGCCAACTTCTATCCTATTGAGGGATCTTCTATAGATAAAGCAGTACATAAGTAAACTTTACAAGAAAAGATAACTCATGATGATGGCATCCTCTTTGCCATCTTCAGTGGGGTAGTAATCTCTTCTTCTGTCTACTTCATTGAATCCTACTGCATCATACAATCTATAGGCTTTATGGTTACTTGCTCTAACCTCTAGCCACGCACTCTCTGCTTTATCGCTTGCACACATTTCTAGGAATGACGCTATTAGAAATTTACCATAACCATGTCCATGCAATTTCGGCTCTACCGCGATATTGAGAAGAGTTACCTCACCGAGAATATTCTGCGCATAAAAATACCCAACGACTTTTTCATCTTCATTGATCAAAACTTTATGGCAAGCGCCTCGTCCATTTATGTTTTCAATCAGACTAAAAGACCAGGGATGAGTATGAGCCTGTGTTTCAATGGCAAAAACTTCTTCGAGGTGTATTTGCTTGAGGGGCATAAGATTAAGCAACATAATGATTATCGATTCTCACAAATTTGTTGCCATAACTCTCGCCTATATTGAGAGTTACCTCTAACGCAAGATAAGCTTGGTGAGCTTAAGACCTTACCTTGAATGCTTGGATCTATCTGACATCCTGCAAACCAAGTCCAAGCCTGAGTTTTGCTTGATACAAGAGGGAGATATTGTGGGTAGATATGAAGAGCTTCAGCAGTGCTAAGATTCATACTTTTCAAGACTTTTTCAAGTAACTCTGCAGTATCTCCGATAGGATAAGTATCAGATACAAACAAGAGCTTACATGTTTCTGCTAAGCTAATCGGCTTTGCGTTATACCCTTGTAGCAGATTAATATCTTGGACTTCATAAGCCTGAATGCCCATTTCATGCAAATAAATATGTTGATTGCTCAGCATAGGCTCGATACATAACTCACTTAAAATAGCCGAAATTTATACTAGTAATTTACAACTAATCTGAAAGGTTTAGGCCCTAACAAAGGGCCATTATTCTAAAAACTGGCTTTAACAGCTTCCGCTATTTTAAGTGCGGAGGCTTGAACTAAAGCTGCATCTTCTCCCTCAACCATAACTCGAATCAAAGGTTCGGTACCCGATTTACGCAAGAGAACTCTCCCTTTACTACCAAGTTCAGCTTCTACTTCTTCAACCGATGACTTCACTTCTATCGATTCCATAGGATTAGAATCTCCAGAAAAACGCACATTCTCTAATACTTGGGGGTACAGGGTCATTCCCTGGGTTAGCTGTTCAAGAGAGGACTCGCTATCAACAACTGAAGCAAGCACTTGCAATGCAGCAACAATAGCGTCTCCTGTTGTGACTTTATCAAGCAGTATAATGTGACCGGAGTTTTCCGCACCAATCTGCCAGCCTTTCTCCAACAGCTGTTCCATGACATACCGATCGCCGACGGCTGCGCGTACAAAAGGAATACCTAGCTCCTTAAGGCCATTTTCCATCCCTAGATTCGTCATTAAGGTGCCGACAACTCCGCCTTTTAACTCGCTACGGCGCATCGCATCTTTAGCGATGATATAAGCGATTTGATCGCCATCGACTTTATTGCCCTGATGATCAACCATAATAAGTCGGTCACCATCGCCATCAAATGCCAAACCCAAATCGGCTTGCTCCTCAACTACTCTTTTTTGAAGAGCCTTCACGTCTGTTGCTCCAACCTGATGGTTAATATTGGTACCATTAGGTTCAATACCCATAGCAACAACTTCAGCACCTAACTCAGTAAAGACAGAAGGAGCAATATGATAAGTGGCTCCATGCGCACAATCGACAACTACTTTTAACCCAGAAAGACTTAAGTCTGAAGGAAAAGTACTCTTACAAAATTCAATATAGCGACCCGCAGCGTCGTTGAGGCGCGCAGCTTTACCTAGTAAAGCAGAGTCTACACACTCTATTTCTTTATCTAATTCGGCTTCAATCGCAAGCTCAATATCATCTGGGAGCTTAGTTCCTTCTGAAGAAAAAAACTTAATCCCGTTATCATAATAAGGATTATGAGATGCTGAAATCACTATTCCGGCTTCAGCGCGAAAGGTCTGTGTCAAGTAAGCAACAGCAGGCGTTGGCATAGGCCCAGTTAAAGTCGCGTTTAACCCCGCAGCAGCAAGGCCTGCCTCAAGAGCAGACTCAAGCATATAACCAGATATTCTCGTATCTTTACCAATAATAACTTTCTTTGTACCTTGCTTGGCTAAAACTCGTCCAGCTGCCCAGCCTAGTTTCAACACAAAATCAGGGTTAATTGGGTACTGCCCCACATGGCCGCGAACACCATCAGTACCAAAATAACGTCTTTTCTCAGACATATTTATTCCTTTCCAAATTTTAAATCAATATTGGCTTTTACCATTTCAACAATCTTCATTGCATCAAGCGTTTGTTCAAAGTCATGAACACGAATGATTTGCGCCCCTTTCATCGCCGCTATGGTTGCACAGCTAATACTAGCAGCAACGCATTCCACTGGAGATTTATCAAGAGGTTTAAACAGCATGGATTTACGCGACATACCTGCAAGAATAGGGAAACCAAGTTGATGAAGATTTTCAAGGTGCGCCAATATATGGTAGTTATGCTCCAGAGTCTTGCCAAATCCAAAACCAGGGTCAAGTACTAATTGGTTGCTATCAATTCCCATCTCCTGACACACTTGCACACGTTGCTGTAAAAACTTAGTAATGTCCTGGAATAAATTGTGATATTGAGGGTTAGTCTGCATAGTGCGTGGCTGTCCTTGCATATGCATCAAACATATTGCTACGCCAGACTTAGCTGCAACATCCAATGCTCCTGGTTCTTGTAAAGCACGAACATCATTAATCATATCCGCTCCAGCCTGCACAGCTTGGCGCATAACTTCCGCTTTACTGGTATCAATGGAAATCCACACATCAGACTGTGAGCGGATAGCCTTAATAACCGGAATCACTCTCGCAAGCTCTTCTTCTAACTCAACATCTGGAGCACCTGGTCTAGTGGATTCACCACCGATGTCAATAATACTGACACCCGCTTCTACCATTTTCTTTGCTTGCTGAACTGCAAGCTCGAGAGAGTTATATTTTCCACCATCAGAAAACGAGTCAGGTGTGACATTTAGGATACCCATTACATGGGATGTGGATAAGTCTAGGAATTTATTATTTGATTTGATTATCATAAAAAATACAAAAACCCCGACATTACCGGGGTTTAATTGGTTAGTCTATCTTATTCTGCGTCTTTTTTTTCAGGCGCTTGTTCTTCAACAGGATCTGCTGAAGACATCACTTCTTCTTGTTCAGATTTTGATTTAGGTTCATCTTGAACTGAATCTTTAGCCGCTGGCTTGTCAGAGTTATCTCCCCAACCAGCTGGTTCTCTAATATCAGTTTTACGCTCCATTAAATCATCAATCTGACCCGCGTCGATAGTTTCATACTTCATCAACGCATCTTTCATGGCATGCATAATATCCATGTTATCTTCAAGGATCTGCTTAGCACGAGTATAGTTTCGATCGATAATTTTGCGTATTTCATCATCAATGAGTTTTGCTGTGTCATCTGACATATGCTTGGTCTGAGTAACACTACGTCCAAGGAAGACTTCACCTTCTTCTTCTGCATAAAGAAGAGGGCCAAGTTTATCTGAGAACCCCCATTGAGTGACCATCTTACGCGCGATATCCGTTGCACGTTCAATATCATTCGAAGCGCCAGTCGAAACTTTTTCTGCCCCGTAAATAAGCTCTTCTGCTAGCCTACCACCGTATAGACTGGAAACCATAGATTCAAGGTGCTGGCGAGACATACTCACTCGATCTTGTTCTGGGAGATACATTGTCACCCCAAGAGCTCGACCACGTGGAATAATAGAAACTTTATATACAGGATCATGCTCAGGAACCAGACGACCAACAATAGCATGCCCAGCTTCGTGATATGCTGTTGATTCTTTGGTCTCTTCCGACATCACCATGGAACGGCGCTCCGCTCCCATCATGATTTTGTCTTTAGCCAGTTCAAACTCAACCATAGAAACATTACGCTTATTACCGCGAGCGGCAAATAAGGCTGCTTCGTTAACTAAGTTGGCAAGGTCAGCACCAGAGAAACCTGGTGTACCACGTGCAATGAGAGAAGGCTCAACATCTCCTGCCAACGGCACTTTGCGCATATGTACTTTAAGAATCTGCTCACGGCCACGTACATCTGGTAAACCAACGACAACCTGTCGATCGAATCGACCTGGGCGAAGTAAAGCTGGATCTAGAACATCTGGCCTGTTTGTTGCCGCAATGACGATAATTCCTTCATTGCCTTCAAAACCATCCATTTCTACCAGCATTTGGTTCAATGTTTGCTCACGCTCATCATGGCCACCACCAACACCTGCACCGCGTTGGCGGCCAACTGCATCAATTTCATCGATAAAGATGATACATGGGGCTGCTTTCTTTGCCTGTTCGAACATATCACGCACACGCGAAGCACCGACACCAACGAACATTTCAACGAAATCAGAACCAGAGATAGTGAAAAAAGGCACCTTAGCTTCGCCCGCAATGGCTTTAGCAAGTAACGTTTTACCCGTACCTGGTGGACCAACCATCAATACACCAGTCGGGATCTTTCCGCCTAACTTTTGGAATCGACTCGGGTCGCGAAGATAGTCAACCAACTCTTTGACATCTTCTTTCGCTTCATCACACCCCGCCACATCTCCAAATGTGGTTTTAATTTGCTCTTCACTCATCATTCGAGCTTTACTCTTACCAAATGACATAGCGCCTTTACCGCCGCCGCCTTGCATTTGGCGCATGAAGAATATCCACACACCAATCAACAAGATCATTGGGAACCAAGAAATAAAGATCGTTCCTAACAAGCTCTGTTCTTCTGGTGGTGTTCCTTGTACTTTCACATTCTGGTTGATCATGTCATCCAGAAGTTTTTGATCGTACACAGGCATATAGGTCACATAACGAGAGCCACCGCCGCGACGAGTGAAAGTAATTTCTTCACCTTTAAAGGTCGCATCCTGAATCTGGCCTTGACCAACTTCTTTTACAAATGTGGTGTAATCAACTGCTCTGCCACTGCTATCTCCAGGGCCAAAGCTCTGGAAAACCGACATCAAAACGACAGCGATTACAAGCCATAGAATTAAATTTTTTGCCATATCACTCAAGGTGTAAGCCTCGCGATAAATAATTGTAATTAAAGGTAGGGTACTACAGTTTGTAAACTGTAGCTACAGTGTTAACCTGTGCTTCATAAAGCAAATAGTTAACCTTTGTAACCAGTGGCTACAATAAACACTTCTCGGGAACGCGCCCTAGAAGAATCAGGTTTGCGGATTTTCACGACTTTAAACATCTCGCGAACATCTTTAACGTATTGATCGAAACCTTCGCCCTGAAATACTTTCACAACAAAACTACCATTTGGGGCTAGAACTTGTCGACACATATCTAAAGCCAGTTCAACTAAGTACATAGCTCTTGGTTGATCAACAGAGTTGTTGCCTGCAATATTAGGAGCCATATCAGACATAACAACATTCACCATAGATGGTTGAATTTTATCTAACAAAGCTTCCAATACAGAGTCTTCTCGAAAGTCTCCTTGAAGGAAACTAACCCCTGCAATCGGATCCATGGGAAGTAAATCACACGCAATGATTTTCCCCTCGTCACCTACTAGCTTAGCAGCATATTGAGACCACCCACCGGGAGCTGCTCCTAAATCAACGACTACCATTCCAGGTTTGAGAAGCTTATCCTTATTTTGAATTTCTTCGATCTTAAAATAAGCACGAGAACGATAGCCCTTTTTACGAGCTTCATTGGCGAATTTGTCGTCAAAATGCTCTTTCAGCCAACGTCCTGAACTGGCTGAATGTTTCTGTTTGCTCATCCAAATCCTAATTAAACAAAAGGCCACGATAGCCAATAAATTATAGTCTTCAGGGATAGATGGCGTTAAAATGGTATTTTTCAACCCTTAAAGTAAAGAAAATTGGCCGCGTAATGAACTTAAGCACAAAACAAAAGCAGCACCTCAAAGGCCTAGCACATGGTTTGAAACCCGTCGTGCTTATGGGCGCAAATGGACTTACTGAAGCTGTTCTGGCGGAAATCGAGATCGCTCTTAACCATCATGAACTGATAAAAGTTAAGATAGCCAGCGAAGATCGTGAAACAAAAAACCTTATTGTTGAGGCTATTGTACGTGAGACTGGTGCTGAAAATGTACAAGTAATAGGTAAAACCCTTGTTCTGTACAAGCAAAGCGACGATCGTAAAATTGAATTACCACGCAAGTAATAATCACAGCATTATGCGAAATAGCAAAAAGGTCGCCTTGCGCGACCTTTTTCACATTCACTGATCACGAATACAGAACAGTGACAAAAAGTAGTAGAGAGTCTATCGATACTCGACACTGTCAATTTCGAAGTCTCTGTCACCACCAGGCGTGGATATCACTACTTCGTCGCCTTCCATTTTACCGATCAGACCTCGAGCAATGGGTGAGCTTACAGAGATACGACCCGCTTTGATATCAGCCTCATCATCGCCAACAATCTGATACGTTTTTTCATCTTCAGTGTCGCAATCGATGACAGTAACTGTCGAACCAAAGATAACCTTTCCAGTGTTATCTAGTTTCGATACATCAATCACCTGAGCGACAGATAATTTGTATTCGATATCTCTTATTTGAGCTTCACAGATCCCCTGCTCTTCACGAGCTGCATGATATTCTGCGTTCTCTTTAAGATCACCAAGTTCACGTGCTTCTGCAATAGCTTCAGATATTTGAGGGCGAAGCTTGAGTAAGCGGTCTAATTCTTCACGCAGCATCTTTTTACCGCGGACTGTCATTGGGACTTTTTCCATGTTTTACCTCATTGCCAAAGCTATCTTTGGACAAAACGAAACCACCCAATCGGACGGATTGGGTAGAGAATATGACTCAACATTAATTTCTCTAGTGTAAACAAAGTTAGCGACTAAATCACCTGAATTCATCTCTAGGATTCTCAGACTTATAAATAAAATAATTTCATCAGCTAAATCCATAGCTTAAAGCTCTTTAGATGCACTATTCAAGCATAAAAAAAACTAAACAAACCCATAGGTAAAAACAAGACTAAATGGAAATTTTTATCATTAAAAACAGTTGATTGAGTATTTTTTACCAAAAATAAAACAGCGTGCAAAATTCATATTTATATCTTTTTACTAACTTAGATTGGAACTTTGGCGTTAAAACAAAAGCCAGCAAGACTTCTATGGCTCTAGTTGCGTGCTTAAGCTTGTTGCCAACCTATGCAGTCAGAACTGTGGAACGGAAGAAAATAGAAAGGCTAGCCCTTTCAAAAATATTTATGGACAGTAAATTAGGACCAATAAGATGAACAAAACTCTGATCGCTCTAGCCGTTTCGGCTGCCGCTTTTACAACTGGTGCAAATGCAGCAGAGATATACAACCAAGATGGTAACTCTATCGAGCTTGGTGGTCGTGCAGAAGCCCGTCTAGCGCTAAAAGATGGTAAAGCGGAAGACAAGTCTCGTGTGCGTTTAAATTTCCTAGGTAAAGCACAAATTACAGATGGCCTATATGGTGTCGGTTTCTATGAAGGTGAATTTACCACTAACGAAAATGGTAAATCTACAGACAGTGGAGAGTCAGACCTAACTAACCGTTATCTATACGGTGGTATTGGCGGTACATTTGGTGAAGTGACCTATGGTAAGAATGAAGGTGCACTTGGCGTAATCACTGATTTTACCGATATCATGGCTTATCATGGTAACTCTGCTGCATATAAAATCGCTATCGCAGATCGCTCAGACAACATGGTTTCTTACAAAGGTCAATTCAATAACCTAGGCCTAAAAGGCAGCTACCGTTTCGCTGATGCTGAGGCTGATGGTAATAATGGCTACAAAGACAATGATGCTGATGGCTACTCACTATCTGCAATTTATGCAATCGGCGAAACAGGCATCAAGCTTGGTGCAGGTTATGCAGATGGTACAGAAAACGTCGACTATTCAGCCAAGAGTGATGGCTCAGACTACAAATACACTGATCGCTCTCAGTATATGCTAGCTGCTTCCTACACTATCAATGATCTTTACTTTGCAGGTACCTTCGTTGATGGCGAAGATCAAATTGTTGGTGAAAGCGATACTACAGATCTCACTGGTTACGAATTTGCAGCGGCTTATACTCTAGGACAAACTGTATTTACAACCAGCTATAACTACCTTGAAAGCGATAAAGCAGGCACGAAGAAAGACGAAGCTGATAACGTAGCTATCGATGCAACATATTACTTCAAGCCTAACTTCCGTGGTTACATCTCATACAACTTCAACCTACTTGACGAAGATGCAGCACAAAATATCACTAAGGCAGATGCCGAAGACGAATTCGCACTAGGTCTGCGTTACGACTTCTAATTTACGACTAAATTTGACAGTCTGATCACGCCCGCTTCTAGCGGGCGTATTTTTTACTGGTTATACTGGTTCTTCACCTTTTAAGTCGTGTGACGTAATTCTATGCAGACCTCCAAATTATTTGTGGCTTTTGTTATTTTTCTTCTCTCTTTTCCTACACTGGCTGACCTCACTATCGAACAACTTCCCAAAGGGGCACAAGCTAGTCTTCTGATTGAATCTTTGAACCAACAACAAGTCATTTATGATACACAAAATACAGAGGTCTACTTTCCACCTGCCAGCACTCTAAAACTCGTCACTGCACTGGCGGCAAAATTAGAGCTTGGTGATGACTTTCGCTACGAAACAAAGCTTGAACAAATAGGTAAAGATCTCATTATTCGCTTTTCTGGAGACCCGACACTAACGACAGAAGACTTGAAGCGACTATTGCAGGTTGCCAAAAGAAATGGACTGAAGAATATTGAGGGTAATATTTGGTTAGATAACAGTGCCTTTACAGGATACGATCGCGCAGTAGGCTGGCCTTGGGATATACTCGGAGTTTGCTATAGCGCTCCCGCAACAGCCATCACGCTTGATGGAAATTGTGTCCAAGCATCGATATACAGTCAGGATGATGGACAGACCAGAGTCTATGTACCTAAACATTTTCCTGTTTACGTCACAACTCAAGCATCAAGTGTGTCAAAAGATCACCAAGAAAGCACCCAATGTAATCTCGAACTGGTCACATCGCCTAATAATCATTATCAACTGCAAGGCTGCTTAATAAAACGCAACAAACCTCTACCGCTTAAGTTTGCAGTCCAAGACCCAGGGTTATATACCCAGCGAATGCTAGGTACTTTATTAAGTCAAATGAAGATCTCTTTTTCTGGTTCAATAAAAATAGGAGCACCTAAAGAGAACTCAGACATCACGTCTCTACTTGCGACTCACCACTCATTACCTCTTCCGCACCTTTTGGGAACAATGATTATAGAGTCGGACAATTTGATTGCAGATAATCTAACCAAGACATTAGGTTCTAAATTTTATATTCAACCCGGTAGTTTTAATAATGGAACTAAAGCGATCAAACAGATCATTTTTGCGCACACAGGAATAGATTTACATGATGTACCCATGGCCGATGGCTCTGGACTCTCACGCAACAACCGGTTTTCAAGCAAGACCATGGCCCAAATTCTACGTCACATATGGCTAAACGATGAAAATCTCAATATGATTGAATTGATGCCAAGTTCTGGAGAGTCTGGAACGCTAAAATACAGGCGTAGCATGCGCAAAGATCCCATTAGGGGACAAATTATAGCCAAAAGCGGCTCTTTGTATGGTAGCCACAACATGGCTGGTTTTGGTCTAGATAGTTCAGGTAAACCTTCCACAATATTTGTTCAGTTTGTCTCTGACTACTTTCCCGAAAAGAAAAAAAGCGACAGTCCTCCAACCGTCGCTCCAATTACCCAATTTGAACAAGCCTTCTATAAAGATGTCGTCAAGTTTAGTCAGGTAATACCTAAAAAATGATTAACGACATTAAAGAAAATCCACATACCTGAAATATCAACAATCGATGCTAATACTGGGCTGACAAGAACGGCTGGGTCCAGTTTGCACATTCTCGCTAATATGGGTAGTAGCCCTCCCAAAGTCGTCGATAAAATCACTTGAATAAACAGAGCGACGGCGATTGCAGTAGCAATGCTACTAAGTGGAAAACCTCCTGTCGAAGCATGGCCACTAAATAGCATTACACGAGCAACAATCACCATAACAATTGCAATCGCCAAGCAAACAGCAACACGACTCTCTTTCCAAAAAACCGCAAGCCACTGGCGCTTTCTAAGCTCCCCTGTTGCTAGTGCTCTTATCACTAAGGTCGCAGCCTGAGTTCCTGTATTGCCTCCTGCCGCCGCAATCACAGGCATATACACAGCTAATAAAACAAGCTGACTTAAGGTATCTTCATATTGAGCAATAATCAGCCCTGATACGATACCAAGCAAGGCCAAGGATATGATCCAACCAATACGCTGTTTCACATGCTCCAGCACTGAGGTTCTCAAGTAACTGCCCGTGGTTTCTGCTTCAGAATGAATAAAGCCCAATCGATGAGCATAGTGGCGTGCTAATTTATCTTCACCTTTGTTCTCCAGCAGAGCAATTAACTGCTGTACATAACCAAGAGAGCAATTGCGCAAAATGGCTACAGCTTCTTCAATAGGCATAATAGATAGCAGATCCACTTGCTGCTCTTGTTCGTACTGCAAAAAAGCATTACGAGCCGCGCCAATTTCCTGCTCAGAAAAATAAGCACCGTTTTTAATATATGTATTGTTCATTACCTTCATGGCGAATCTCCCGATTGGCAATAGGTAACGACCATCAAGTCACCAAGCAATGAGACTAAATATCATTATCTGGTAGGAACTTAAACTCTAGAAAGGAAGGAGAAAAATTTGAGAAGTATTTGGGAAAAGATGTTCTCTACCACATGGCAGAGACGCAAATAGTCAACACCGATGCAGGTTTATTTTTCTCCCTCCATACTAGGGGGATGGTCGATGTTGTTCATAAAAGTCTCCAAATAAAACCATCAAAGCTGACGGCGATCGAATGATAACAAAAATTACGATTTACTACAGTTAATTCTGCGTAAATCGTCCCAATACTGACAAAGCTCATTAAAAAAGCGCCATTAAGGCGCTTTTTTAATTACATTACTCAATTTATCGTGATTCGAGCAAACTTACGCTTGCCGACCTGAAAAACGTAAGTGCCAGTAAGTGGAGCAAACTTAGCGTCTGAGACTTTCTCACTATCTATTTTCGCTGCGCCTTGTTTAACCATTCGCATTGCTTCAGAAGTAGAGGCACACAAACCGGCTTCTTTTAACAAATTACTTACAGGCAATCCCGCATCAAATGTAAACTCTGGCATTTCATCTGGAATTTGATTTTTAGCAAATCGATTAACAAATTCCTGTTCGGCGGCATCGGCCTCTTCTTCGCTGTGGAAACGCGCAATGATTTCTTTGGCGAGTAACACTTTTATATTACGAGGGTTCTCTCCTTGAGCAATGCTTGCCTTGAACTGAGCAATTTGCTCCAGCGGACGGAAAGAAAGTAAGTCATAATAGCTCCACATCAGATCATCTGATATCGACATGATCTTACCGAACATTTCACTTGGCGCTTCACTAATACCAATGTAGTTATTAGCAGACTTAGACATTTTCTTCTCACCGTCAAGGCCAACAAGAAGCGGCATCATCAACACAACCTGCGGTTTTTGCCCATTTGCTTTTTGCAGTTCACGCCCCATCAGCAAGTTAAACTTCTGATCGGTCCCGCCAAGTTCAACATCCGTTTCCATTGCAACCGAGTCCCAGCCTTGAAGAAGAGGATACATAAACTCGTGAATAGCAATAGGTTGGCCACCAGCATAACGCTTTTTGAAATCATCACGTTCAAGCATGCGTGCAACAGTCTGATTGGCAGCTAAGCGAATCATACCCTCTGCGCCAAGTTCAGATAACCATTCCGAATTAAACTGAACCTTGGTTTTTGCCGGATCAAGAATTTTAAATACTTGCTCTTTGTAAGTTTCAGCATTACGAATAACATCTTCTCGACTCAAAGGTGGTCGTGTGGTGTTCTTACCTGTAGGGTCACCTACCATCGCAGTGAAGTCTCCAATAAGGAAAGTAACATCATGACCTAGCTCTTGGAACAAACGCAGCTTATTGAAAATAACCGTATGACCAAGGTGAATATCAGGAGCCGTAGGATCAGCACCTAATTTAATCCGCAAGGGGCGATTCTCTTTTAACTTTGCTATTAGCTCTTCTTCAGGAATAAGCTCTTCAACGCCGCGCTTAATCTCGGCCAGTGCAGATTCAATACTCGCCATTCTTGTTCACTCCCACAGATTTGGCAAAAAATTAATAATTTACCATATTACTTGAATAGCGAGTACTTTTGAAACCAGTTAGACTAAACAGGTAACTATATTTACGGATTTTTTAGAACGAACACTAAGATGCTGTCTATTTTCAACCAGCTACCAGCTATACACAGAACCTTTATTGCGTTATTCGGTGCATTAATTATCATTGCGCTACTGCTACCTTCACCTCGAGATTTAAGCTCGGAGAAGAAGCTCTATCAGCTCGGAGAGTACTATCCAATAGATATAGATGCCCGCTCATTGACGGTTTCAGACTCAGACAGTAAAAGTTCAGCCTTGCGCTGGGAAAAACATACTGTTGGTTCCGGCGATACCATGGCTCTCCTTTTTCAAAGAGCAGGATTATCTCCTAGGCTCCTACATGAGCTCACAACGACCAACAAGGAAATAAAAAAACAGCTGACTCGAATACGTCCAGGAGATACTTTTTTATTGGGTTTTGACGTCGATAATCAGTTAGTGCAAATTTCTCGAAAAATCAGTGCCTATGAAACCTTTTTGATCACACGCTCTGAAATTGGGTTTACCTCCAGACTTGAGAAGAAAGAAGTCCACTATCAATACAATTATGCTGAAGCTAACATTTCCTCAAATTTCTGGAACGCAGGAGTTGGCGCAGGACTTACTGCCAACCAAATTATGGAACTGGCTGGGATATTTGGGTGGGACATCGACTTCGCGCTCGATATCCGAAAAGGCGACTATTTCGAAATTCTTTACCAAGACAAAATTGTTGAGGGTGAAGTGGTTGGGCAAGGCAAAATCATTGCCGCCATTTTTACCAATCAAGGCGATACCTTCAAAGCGATTTTGAATGATAAGGATGGCAATTATTATGATGAAAATGGCCGAGCAATGAGAAAAGCATTTTTGCGCTCCCCTGTCGATTTTCGTCGTGTGTCCTCAAATTTTAACCCTCGCCGCCTTCACCCTGTTACTGGCAGAGTTAAACCACACAGAGGAACAGATTATGTCGCGCCAGTAGGCACCCCAATATGGGCAGCAGGAGATGGCGTCGTACAAAAATCCAGCTACAACAAGTTCAACGGCAACTACGTTTTCATAAGACACAGCAATACTTACGTTACCAAATACCTCCACTTAACCAAGCGTAAAGTGAAAACTGGACAAAGGGTTAAACAGGGTCAAACTATAGGAACACTTGGAGGTACTGGTCGAGTAACTGGCCCACATCTTCATTATGAATTTTTGGTGCATGGTGTTCACAAAAACCCGAGGACGGTAAAATTACCGCAAGCTAAATCCCTCAGAGGCAAAGATAAAACGACTTTTATCGCCAATGCTAAGCTGAGATTAGATAAACTCAACCGCTATAGCCAATTGCTCGCAACTCAATAGCCTAACTTTTCTTCCTCGAAGTTACTCGTCTGACTTCGAGGAAGTGGCAAGGCTCTCTTGAACACAAGTGTTTATCTTGCTATCTCGACTCAACATCAAGAGGCAAGGAGTTAGAATCAATGTCAGTAATGTTGCAAATGCTAATCCCCCAGCCACCGCAGTTGCAAGCTGCGACCACCACTGAGTGCTAGGAGCACCAAACTCTACTTTTTGGTTAATCAGGTCAATGTTCATTTCTAAGACCATGGGGAGTAGACCAAGAATAGTGGTTACCGTTGTCAACAGCACTGGCCTCAAACGTTGTACTCCAGTACGCAGAATAGCATCACGTTTTTCGACACCACGTTTAATTAGCTGATTGTAAGTATCAATCAAAACAATATTATTATTCACGACAATTCCAGCCAGCGCAATGACACCTATCCCAGACATGATGACGCCAAAAGGCTTTTGGAAAATTAACAGACCAGCCAGAACACCAACCGTGGAAAACAACACCGCACTAAGAATTAAAAATGCTTGATAAAAACTGTTGAACTGGGTCAGTAAAATAAGTGCCATTGCAACCAAAGCAATCATAAAAGCTTTTTGTAAAAATGCTGACGAGTTTTCCTGCTCTTCATTCTGGCCACGAATTTTAAACTCGATCCCGTCAGGTAGTGACAACTGGGCTAATGCTTGCTCAATTTTAGGTAATTCAAGTGTTAGGTTATAACCCTCTTTCATATCTGCAAATACATTGATTACTCTGGTGCCGTCAATACGGCGAATGGTATCTTGCTTATGGCTAGGAATAATACTGGCGAAATTGGTTATTGGTACCATGCCAGCTGCTGTTTTCACTCTAAGCTGGTCAAAGCGGCCAATATCTCTTTTTTCTTGCGGATATCGGACAAGGATATCGACTTCCTCAGTCGCATCATCAGGTAAATAGTCACCTAATTTAAGCCCATTCGTAACAAATTGAACGGTATTTCCTACCAAAGTGGCGTCTGCAAGAAAACGAGACGCATCATCTCGGCGTATGTCTATCTGCCAATCAATTCCTCCTTTACTCGAAGTATCACTGATATTGGTAAACGCTGAATATCCATCCGCCCAGTGACGAACTAATTTGGCGCCAACATCAAGTTGGTCATGTGCTCGAGAGGACAATTCAATAACCAAATCATGTTCTACAGGAGGGCCT
The DNA here is from genome assembly GCF_003350295.1 of Vibrio tetraodonis. Lineage (GTDB taxonomy): Bacteria > Pseudomonadota > Gammaproteobacteria > Enterobacterales > Vibrionaceae > Vibrio > Vibrio tetraodonis. The sequence goes on along the minus strand of NZ_QLYY01000007.1, from coordinate 98,161 downwards.
GCATCTGGAAATTTATATTCAATCTCAACACCAGCATATTGATCTGTCGAGCGCTTCAACTCTTCGATAATTGTTTTTATTTTGCGCCTATATTGCCAATCAACAGGAGTAATTTGAATCTGCCCTATTTCATCATCTCCCCCTGTTTTGGTATATACACTTTCAAACTCCTGATGGCCAAGCATTACGGACTCAATATCACGCATGATCACATCTTTTTCATCCAGCGATAAGTCGCCATGAGAACGAACTTTGACGGTAAAAAACGGTGGATCAACTTCAGGAAAAAACTCTGCGCCGAGGCCTGATTTTGCATAGGCCCAACCAACTAAAATAGCGAGTACAATAGCGCTAACGAGAATTCTAAATGGATAATGAAGGGCTGTATCTAAAGTCTGGTAGTAATATTGGGTAATCCCCTTGGCTTTGGAAAAGTCCCCGTTATCGAGCGCAAGCATTATTTCACCTTGTCTCTCTGTTGCTTGTTGCGGTTTACCAAACAAGCTCCCCATTACCGGCACAAACAAAAGTGCCATTGCCAATGATGCCGACAAGGTGGCAATCAAAGTTAGGGGGAGGTACTGCATAAACTCGCCAGTGATATCAGGCCAAAAAAGCAATGGTGCAAAAGCAGCCAAAGTCGTTGAAGTTGACGCTGTAATAGGCCATGCCATACGCTTAGCTGCCTCACGATATGCTTCTTTCCTACCTACGCCTTCTTGCATTCTCCTGTCAGCAAATTCAGTCACTACGATTGCGCCATCAACCAGCATACCGACGGCCATGATCAAAGAGAACAACACAACAATATTAATTGTTAAACCGAACACAGCCAGCACTAATAAACCCGTTAAAAACGAGCCAGGAATTGATATACCGACAAGAAATGCAGTACGGACGCCAAGAATTGCAATGATAACAACGACCACAAGAATGATGGCAGATAAAATGTTATTCTGCAGATCATTAAGCATCATTTTGACATCTTTAGACTGATCCCAAGTATATTTGACCTGCAAGTTATTGGGCCACTCTTGGTGCTTCTGCGCTTCCATAAGCACTTGTTTGATGAGAGCAACTGTTTCAATGATGTTTTCACCCGCACGCTTCTTTACATCGAGAACGATCGCAGATTGCCCATCTAAGCGTGCATAACTTTCAGGGTCTCGAAAAGCTCGCCGAACATTTGCTACATCGCCAAAAGTAATCACTTGCTTGCCGTCAACTTTAACTGGTAACTCTAATACATCTTTGATGGAATCGAATACAGAAGGGACTTTGACCGAGAACCGACCATAACCTGTATCAACAAAACCTGCCGCAACAACCCTATTATTTAGAGCAATCAAATTATAGATATCAGCTTGATCAAGGCCATAGCTTTCCATCAGCAAGGGATCAACTATGATTTCGACAATATCCTCTCTATCTCCAGCAATATCAACTTCAAGAACTTGACGGAAACTTTCGAGCCTATCCCTTAATTGGCGAGCAATTTTTACCACGGTTCTCTCTGGGACGCCGCCATAAAGCACAACCGTTAAGGCTGGCTCTTGAGACGCAAAAGTGACTTCATTAACTGTTGGTTCATCACTATCTTCAGGTAGTCTCGGCTTAGCTAAATCGACGGCTTCGCGAACATCAGACATGGCTTTGTTCAGATCAATCCCAACACTAAATTCAAGCATCACTGAAGCATGTCCCTCAGATGCTTTAGATGTCATTTCTTTCACCCCTTCAATCGAACGTAACTCCTGTTCAATAGGGCGAACAAGCAGTCGCTCTGAATCGGCTGGAGAAATACCTTGATGACCAACAGACACATAAATGATAGGGATTGTGATATCTGGGCTCGATTCTTTAGGCACTGTAAAATAAGTCGACACCCCTGCAACTAAAACAAAAACTAACAGAACCAACATTGTTCTGACCCGAGAGAGAGCCGCATCAATCAAGGAGTACATAACTTACCCTCACTTTTTTGCTCGACCGCAATCACTGTATCGCCATGGAGAACAAAACCTTGGCCGACAGTAATAATACTTACCTGTTCTCCCAACCCTGTAAGCCAGACACCATCTTGTTCAGCTTTGACTAACTTAATTGGTACAAAGTTAACCTGTTCATTAGTCAAAGTTTTTATCCCCAAGTTGCCAGATTCATCCAGTGCAAGCATGGCTGGCGTGACTTTAACCGCCAACTGCTCATAAAGATTTAGTTCCACTTCAGCACTCACCCCAGCAGGGATTTTTTGTTGAGGATTGGGCAAGAGGATTTCTATCGGAAAAGTATTAGTCTCAGGGGATGAGACTCTGGAAATATAGCTGACTTTACCTTCAACTTCATTATCACCTATAAAGGACACCCGAGCGGGTTGCTGGAGCGCCAAGTTTTGGATATGCCGTTCGCTCACATCGGCTTCTATTACTATCTGACGAAGATCAATTAATGTCGCGACAGGATCGCCAACACTGACAAAATCACCAAGCTCTATGTATAAACGCTCAATAACACCACCAAACGGTGCTTTAACTGCTGTATTGGCAAGGGCAAGTTTTGCATTTCTCAGCTCCGCTCTTGCTTCAATTAGGTCTGCCTGAGCCTTACTAAAAGCGACCTCTCCTTGTAACCCTTTATTTTTTAGAGATTGAGCTGCCTTGTATTCCTTTTCCCTAACTTTAAGTACTGCACCAGCTCGTTCTACCTGGATATCCAAATCACCTTTATCGATACGCGCAATCACTTGCCCTTTAATGACAACTTCGCCTTTATCCACGGTCAACTCTACGATCTTACCCGCTATTTCAGCGCCCAATTTAGCTTGCTTATCAGGGGCTGTTCTTCCATATAAACTTATCGACTTTTGAACTTTTTGAGCAGTATATGTTTGGAAACCGACCTTTGCTTTAGGGCTATCATTCAAAGTGTTCGATAGCGTATTTTCTTCAGCAATGAGAGTCCCTAGTCCTAACCAAATCGATAAAGCAATAATAATAGCCATTGACAAAATATAAGGTTTTGAGGAAAGAAATTGGAAGAATGACAATCTGCTCATAACAATCCTTTGTCGAGTATATGCATCAAATCTCAATAACTCAGGATATAAATGAACCCACTAAAAATAAAACACGCTGAACCAGTAATTTAGCCAATGTCTCAGTTATTACATCTAGCAGCTGAGAGTTTGTGACGTGCTGAAACTAGATCAGATTGATTTCGAAAACGTAAGAAGTGAACAGTTAAGGAAATAATTCTAAGAGGCAAAAGCCGCGGTGGTACGCGGCTTGTTTAAATCAGTCTTTACACGCTAAACGACGCGCCGCAACCACAAGTTGTTGTTGCATTTGGGTTACTCACGAAAAAGCGTGAGCCTTCTAGTCCTTCGGTATAATCAACTTCCCCCCCCACAAGGTACTGTAAACTCATGGGGTCAACGACTAAAGTAACACCACTATTAATTATCGTTGTATCACCGTCATTCACATTCTCATCAAATGTAAAACCGTATTGAAAGCCACTACAACCGCCACCTGTGATATAAACACGTAGCTTGAGATTTGGGTTTTCTTCTTCAGCAATTAACACTCCCACTCTGTTGGCGGCAGCATCTGAAAAGGTTAGTGGAATATTGACTTCACTCACGATGACCTCTCTCACATTTCGATCCAATAAACATAGTTACTATCGAATACATCATTATTTTAGTTCTTCTTATTATCTAATACCTGAGTGCTCCGTTCAAGTATTCACCATCTAAGCTTATTTTTTTCGTTAAATCACTGCTTTAGTGACGAAAAAAACACATACCGGACTGCAAAATGTTTCATGTATAAAGATGACCATGTACAATGTGCGCCTAAATTGGTCCGAAGTAATCAAAATGAGGGTATATCCATGACCAAATCAGCAGAGCTTTACGAAAAAGCCCAACAAACGATCCCTGGAGGAGTTAATTCTCCTGTGCGTGCTTTTAATGGTGTAGGTGGAGCACCTATTTTTGTAGAGCGTGCGGACGGTCCGTTAATTTTTGATGCTGATGGAAAAGCGTATATCGATTACGTTGGATCTTGGGGCCCCATGATCCTTGGGCATAATCATGCAGTCGTGCGTGAAGCCGTGATTGAGGCCGCACAGAGAGGCCTAAGTTTTGGTGCTCCAACAGAAATGGAAATTAAAATGGCAGAGCTGGTTTCCGAGTTAGTGCCATCTATGGAACAAGTTCGTATGGTAAGCTCAGGCACCGAAGCAACAATGAGTGCCATTCGCCTGGCCCGCGGTTACACAGGACGAGATAAAATTGTTAAGTTTGAAGGCTGTTACCATGGCCATGCTGATAGCTTACTTGTAAAAGCTGGATCGGGCGCACTTACGCTAGGTCAGCCAAGCTCACCAGGCGTCCCAGCGGATTTCGCTAAGCACACCTTAACTGCTACCTTCAACGATTTAGATTCAGTACGTGAGCTTTTCGCCGCAAACAAAGGCGACATAGCTTGTATTATTGTTGAGCCAGTTGCGGGGAATATGAACTGTATTCCTCCTGTAGAGGGTTTCCATGAAGGACTGCGCGAAATCTGTGATCAAGAAGGCACCCTACTTATCTTTGATGAGGTTATGACAGGCTTTCGAGTGGCGTTGGGCGGAGCTCAGGGTTACTACAAAATAACCCCTGATATAACAACCTTAGGAAAAGTCATCGGTGGTGGAATGCCTGTCGGTGCATTTGGTGGTAAAAAAGAAATAATGCAGCATATCGCACCAACAGGCCCTGTTTATCAGGCTGGCACTCTATCAGGAAATCCAATTGCAATGGCCGCCGGGTATGCATGCCTAAACCTACTCAAAGAAGAGGGTAACGAGCAAGCTTTAGCCACTAAGACACAACAGCTCGCCAAGGGCTTTAAATCACTCGCAGAACAACATGGAATTCCACTCGTAGTCAATCAAGTAGGCGGCATGTTTGGCTTTTTCTTCACAGAGCAAGCACAAATAACTCGCTATGAAGACGTGGCTAAATGTGATATCGAACGATTTAAGCGCTTCTTCCATTTAATGCTTGAGCACGGTGTTTACCTAGCTCCTTCAGCGTTTGAAGCCAGCTTTACATCACTGGCTCATGGAAGCAAAGAAATTGAAGCAACGCTCGAAGCTGCCGACCGCTGTTTTGCTCTTTTAGCAAAAGAAGCCTAATACGTTTCCAACAACTAGGAATCACTAGATTTTTAGGTGATTCCTAGTTGGTATTAACTCCAATACAAAATAGCCAGTACACTCAGTAAAATCACCATTAACCAAAACCAAGGTATTTTTCGCTTGGCTTGAGTGCCAGTACAGCAAGATTTTTCCTCATTACAACATCCCATTAAATTTCCCTCTAGACATAACACTTTGGTTTTACGTTGAAGACTCAGCAGATTATGGCCATTATACCTACATCTAACTGAATAATTGGATCGCAAACGTGTCAGGAAAATTTAAAATTACATCCAGCCATTGGGTGATCGTTGTTGCTCTTCTCGCGGCAGGCTTTGCCTGTTTCTTGTTGGTTGAGCCTTATATAAACTCTATTGTCATGGCCTTCATCATATCGCTTTTGATGTTTCCAATACATGACAAAATCGAAACACGCCTGGGCAGTCATAGAAATCTGGCGTCATTACTTTCTTGCATGCTACTCTCTGTTATCATTGTCTTACCACTTCTATTTGTTTTTGCAGCCATTGTTCAACAAGGCTCTACTTTTTCACAGAATGTGTATCAGTGGGTCACACAAGGCGGTATTCAGGCCTTATTTGAGCATCCATGGATAGTAAAAGCTTTATCTATAGTTAATACTTACCTCCCGTTTGACGAAATTAAACCACAAGAAGTTGGTCAAAAAATCGCTCAGTTTGCGACATCATTTGGCACCAATTTAGTAGGAATTAGCGCCAAGATCCTTGGAGATGCCACCAGTTTTCTCCTCAACTTCTTTTTGATGCTATTTGTGTTATTTTTCTTGCTTCGCGACCACGATACGATTATTGCAGCGATACGTCATATCCTACCACTATCTCGAAGCCAAGAAGACAAACTGCTTGAAGAAGTAGAAAAAGTATCAAAATCAGCCGTGATGGGATCTTTTCTAACCGCGATCGCACAAGGCTTTGCCGGAGGCATAGGTATGTGGCTAGCAGGCTTTCAAGGTCTTTTCTGGGGAACCATGATGGGATTCGCTTCATTTATCCCTGTGGTAGGTACCGCATTAATTTGGATACCTGCAGCGATTTACCTATTTTTAACCGGTGATACAACATGGGGAATATTTCTTACAATATGGAGCATCGCTGTGGTTGGTTCGATCGATAACTTACTCAGACCATTTTTGATGCAAGGCAGTGCGGGAATGAACACATTAATGATTTTCTTCTCCCTGCTCGGAGGACTCCATTTGTTTGGATTAATAGGGCTCATATACGGACCACTAATCTTCGCTATCACAATGGTGCTGTTTAATATTTATGAGGAAGAATTCAAACACTTCCTCGATGAACAAGATCAAAACTAAGATCTCATAGAAAAGCAGGCTTCAAGAATTCAGGGGATTGTGAGAAAATCCCCCATCTTTTTTTTCCAGAGCCTATTATGTCTGCCTACATTGCCCCGAGCCAAATTGCACAGAGACAACTCGACTATTTCGCAGGTAAAAACCTTATTGTTGCTGGCGAGCTAGAAGATCTGTTTCCGATAGAGCTTACGAAACACTGTGAGTCTGTGACTGTTTTTACCACTAACTACAGTTATTACCGCCAGCTTGAACCATGTGAGCAGCTATCTACTGTATTTGGCTCAGAGTTCGATAAAGAGACCAAAGCCGATATGATTTTGCTTTACTGGCCAAAAGCCAAAGCAGAGGCTGAGTTTTTATTGACCATGCTACTTTGCAAACTAGGCGTTGATACTGAAGTTGTCATCGTAGGAGAAAATCGCTCTGGCATAAAAAGTGTAGAAAAGATGTTCAAACCTTTTGGTTCCATTGGCAAATATGACTCAGCGAGACGTTGTTCTTTCTATTGGGGAAAGTGTACCCAGCCACCAGCATGCTTTTCCATCAATGATTGGTTTAAAGAATATACGGTTAACTACAAAAGTCAGCAGCTTGTTATAAGAAGTTTGCCCGGTGTATTTAGTCACGGTCAATTTGATGTAGGGAGTCAGTTGCTATTAGACAGTCTGCCTGCCCTCAATGGTAAGGTTCTTGATTTTGGCTGCGGAGCAGGCGTTATTGGCTGTGTCATGAAAAGTATAAATCCTGACATAGAGTTAGAAATGTGTGATATCAATGCACTAGCAGTAGAGTCAAGCATAGCAACGTTAGCAGCCAATGACTTAAGTGGAAAAGTGTTTGCTTCTGATGTTTACTCTAACACCAGTCAGGATTATCAATTTATCATCAGTAATCCACCTTTTCACTCTGGATTAGAAACGAGTTATGATGCGACAGAGTCTCTTCTTGCCCATGCGCCAAGATACCAAGCAGAAGAAGGTCAGTTGTTTATCGTGGCGAATAGTTTTCTCAAATACCCTCCGATTATTAATAATGCCTTTGGTCATTGTGAGACGATAAACAAGACCAACAAATTTGCAATTTATCACGCAAAAAAATAATTAATTAAGCTCAATACCAATCAACTATTGAGCTAAAACCCACCTTACGGCAAAAAATTCAGGTTGATTCCACGCTTTGCATCTAACTTACTTGTCAAAGTAAAAAAACTCGTTAATTTTGTCATTCTAAGTGGTTTACGTTTTTTTGATTGAGCATTCTAATGCCAGCCTACACTAGGGAAAGTTAAGCCAAGCTTATGTTTAAGTTATATAGAAAACAGAGATTTAAGCGACTAAAACACACTCTCATGCTCGCCTTTATGATACTGAGCATTACCCCTCTTACCGCTGTCGCATTGTTTTTCCTGCACTCTCACAGTCAAGATCTTGAAAAGCAAAGTACATCACATTTAGTTTCGGTGCGTGATAATAAAAAGCAGCAGCTTTTAGATTACATGATGGCCAAACAATCTGAAGTAATGGGTTTTGTCCGCTCAGAGTTGGCTTACGCCAGTGGTGGACGTTTTTATGGCTTAGTAAATGCCTTTCGGAGCTTAGGTTTGGACATAGAGCAAGCTCGGGAGTACGCACAGCAACGCTATATCAAGGGCTCAGGAGATCAAGTAAAAACCTCTATTCTTCCTCAATCTAATTTATATAACGGTACTGAGAGATACCGTTTGCTTCATAAGCGTTATCATAGAGCCTATGTTGAACTTTTAAGACGCTCTGATTTTGATGATATTCTGTTAGTCGATTTGGAAGGTAACGTGACTTATTCTACCCTAAAATACGACAATTTTGGTACAAACCTACTAACAGGGCGCTACAAAAACACCCATCTTGGTAATACATTTAAAAAGCTTACAGATGAAGTAACAAAAGAGCGTAAAACCAATGAAGAATATACGCCAATCATCATCTCGGATTTCAGGGTAGATGGCAAAAAGCAAGTCGCTTGGCTAGGCGCTCCAATCATTCAGCAGGGCTACCTCCATAGCTATGCTATGTTCCGCTTGCCTAATAATGGAATAACCAAGCTTATCTCTGATCATAAAGACACCGCTGAGATGAAAACTTTACTTGTTGGTCAAGACCATCTCTCTAGAACATTGAAGGTACAACAAGAAGACATTGATAATAGCTATCAAGTGGTTGGCAAAGCTCTTAGTGGCGATACGGCGGTTGGCACCTATATAAATAAGTTAGGTGACGGTATTATTGCCGCCTATAGTCAGATTTCCTTTAACGGCATTAATTGGGCGATTATTGTTGAAGTGCCCGAGAAGGTAGCCTTTGCTCGCGTGCACCAGCTCGAAACCATCTTTATTTTTGCCATGCTGATTGCCATTGCACTGGTGATTCTTGCCTCTCATTACCTTTCTCAATTTATTACAGCCCCCTTATTAAGGCTAACTTGGGCAGCAGAAAAAGTATCCGCGGGAAACCTCGATACAGATATAGTCAATACCCAGCGTAAGGATGAGATTGGCAGGCTCGCACTTAGTTTCGAGCGTATGCAGCGCTCAATACGTGACAAAATACAATTAATTGAAAAGCAAAATATGGAGCTTGAGAAAAACCTTCAAGTGATCCAAAAACAAAACGAAGATCTACAACTTACCAATCGGCTTAAAGATGAGTTTCTCGCAACCACATCTCATGAGCTCAGAACCCCGCTTCATGGCATGGTAGGGATAGCAGAAGCGCTGATATCTGGAGCCAATGGTCCTATGACGGCCGATCATAGGTATCAACTGAATATTATTATCAATAGTGGCCAGCGCCTAGCAAATTTGGTTGACGACTTACTTGATTATCACAAAATGCGCTATGGAAAGCTGGATATTGAGGCGAGAGCCGTCAATATATCGGGGGCAGCGCGCCTAGTCATGGAACTCTCTTCCCACCTAATTGGTAACAAACCCATTCGAGTGATTAACCAAGTACCAGAGGAACCTTTATGGGTATGCGCGGACCCACAACGTCTGGAGCAGGTTCTGTACAACCTAATTGGTAACGCCATCAAGTATACAAATGAAGGTAAGATTGTTATATCAGCATGTCAAATAGACGATAATATTCGTGTTCAGGTTGTCGATACGGGACAAGGTATACCTACGGGTCAGTTAGAACATATATTTGAGCCTCTAACTCAGGCAAACAGTGACAATGGGCATTATCAGCAAGGTGCTGGTCTTGGCCTCTCAATTTGCCGTCAATTGATCGATTTAATGAAGGGGCACTTGTACGTCAGTAGCCAACCTATGGTAGGAACCACCTTCAGCTTTACGCTTCCGATAGCATCTGAAACTCAAATAGAGCAAACTTATAATACTGATGGTTTACATTTCAAAGCTCCAGAAGTTATTGATATAGAGCCTTTTGAAAGCTCGTCAACTAGTGAAGATGAATCAGCGCCTATGCTTCTGGTCGTAGACGATGAGCCTGTAAACTTACGAATTCTTGACAGCTTCCTGCGCGTAGAAGGATACCGAATAAGAACAGCTCAAAATGGAGAGGAAGCAATAAAAGCGCTTAATAACGAAAAGCCCGCTCTCGTGCTATTAGATATTATGATGCCAGGTGTCAGTGGTTATCAGGTTTGTCAAACCATACGCACACAATTCGATCATGCCCAGCTACCCATTATTATGTTAACCGCTTTAAATCAGCCTGAGGACAGGGTTAGAGGATTTGACGCTGGTGCCAATGATTACTTATCAAAGCCATTTAATAAACAAGAGCTTGCTGCTAGAATCAAAGCGCATCTGACAGCAAGTAAAGCCGAGCTGCGTAAAGTTGAGAATCAACAGCTCAAAGGTGAAATACAACAAAGAGCTAGGGTCGAAGCCAGCTTACTTGAAACGCAAGGACGCTTATTAGAACAACTAGAATCTGCGCCAGAAGCTATCATATGTGTCAGAGATGACAATAGAATACGTTTTACCAATGAAGCGGCTTCCTTACTCTTTAAGCGCACTTCAGAACAGCTTAAACGCTCGAGAGCAGATGAGCTAATTTCTCGTAAATTCCTAGAAATCCAAAAACCTCATTACTGTGGCCCTATCGATGTCTACGTTAATGAAGTCCGCCAATCTCTCTCTGCAGATATTGTAAGCCTCCCGACCAACTCTGGACTCAAATCAATGTATATTTTTGACATTGGAGGAGGAATTAACACCACGCGCTTAAATCATTTAGAAACGGCGGTAGAAGCTCTTTCTAGTTACGCCTTTGAAGGTGATAAAGCGAAACTTCTCGAGCTCAAAGAGCTTGGAGATGAATTTAGCGATCTTGTCGAAAGAGGCGTTCATAGTGACAAATCAAAGCAGGAAATCATGCGTGAAATACTGGTTGATTCGATGACCAGCGGCCTTGCGTACTGGGAAAATGTGACTGGTCTAAGTAAGTTTGATTTTGCTGAACAAAGTGGTTTATGGCGAGTCTATTTAGATCGCAGTACATTGCAAACCCGAACCCTAGATAAATATTTGAGAGTAGAAACATTACCTAAAACCCCTCGCTGGAGGACTGTACTGAGTTCATTGGAGTTCATTCTAGAGCACTGCAAAGAAATGACTCCAGAGCGAAGCCACATTGAAAATTTGCATGATAAGCTTCAGCACTTGCTAACAAACTAGATATTGATAGCTACTCAGTGTTCCGGAACAATAAGAGCAGCACCACAATGCTTTAAGAATTAGCGAATATATGAATCTATAATCCGGCTTAACTTGCAATATTAATTGGCTAAATTGGTATAAAGTCATCAGTTTGAGAACGTAATCACAACAAGACGGCAGAATTTATTCAGGTCAATACTACTGCCAATAATTACACTAGTGACAATGATCTCATAAAGAAACTCACATTTTAAAACTAAAGATTTTTCTGGGAATAAAAGTAAGTAAACACTCACATAAACTTATTTTAACGTGCGAAATTGAAGCTGCAAAGCCCATTGTAAGGCTAGGGATACATATCGTAATACTTAGCATTTAACGTCATTAACGGTAATCACAAGACTTTTAACGCTTTTAACGAGAAATAGAATTGCCTAATGAAACAATAGAGTGTTTGCTTAATTGACCTAGTGTCTACAGGCCACTCTTATTAGTCAAATGACATTTTAAAGTCAGTAATATTGAGGTAGTTGCTGGGAAATGCTTATCGTTGAAAACACGTGGCTCTCTATGTGACATGAAAGCAAAAAGTAAGGAACAGCTATGCTTGCCAATATAACGAAAACAGTGCTAGCCACAGTTATCATAGCTGCGGGGCTCAGTCCCGCAGCTATGGCAACTGAGCGCAGCGAGCTAACCATTCATCCCAAAGAATTTTCCACATTCGTGCGTAACTTTAACCCCTATTTAGGTGCTACTCATCTACATACTACATGGGATTTCATCTATGAGCCCTTGGTTGTATTCAATGAAATGCAAGAGAATAAGCCTGTTTTTCGCTTAGCGAGCAGCTACTCGCTATCAAAAGATCTTACCAATGTCACATTTTACTTGCGCCAAGATGTAAATTGGTCTGATGGCCAACCCTTTAACGCAAACGATGTGGTTTACTCCTTTAATCTAGTGAAAAACAACCCAGAGCTTGACCAAAGTGGTATCAATTCATGGGTTTCCAGTGTAAAAAGAATCAACGACTACCGAGTTAGATTTGAGCTTACAGAAGCTAACTCTAATGCACCTTATGAGATAGTCAAAGTTCCAATTGTGCCAGAACACATCTGGAAAAATGTTAAAGACCCTTCCACCTTTTCAAACAAAAACCCTGTCGGTTCCGGCCCTTTTACAGAAATCGACACTTTCACATCCCAGCTCTATATTCAATGTCGCAACCCTAATTATTGGGACTCTAAAAACCTCGAGGTTGATTGCTTGAGGGTTCCACAGATTGCAAACAATGATCAGTTCTTGGGTAAAGTCGTCAATGGTGAACTCGACTGGACATCCTCATTTATTCCAGATATCGATCGTACCTATGCGGCTTCCAACCCCAATCACCACTACTGGTATCCGCCGTCAGGCACTCAAGCTTTCGTTATAAACTTCAAAAACCCTGATCCCGCCAAACGTGAGGCACTAACCAATGTCGATTTTAGACGTGCATTTTCTATGGCCCTCGACAGGCAGACCATTATAGATATTGCTTTCTATGGCGGCGGTACAATAAATGATTTTGCTTCTGGTCTAGGTTATGCCTTTGAGTCTTGGTCAGACGAAAGCATCCATAATAAGTACAAAGCCTATAACACCTATAATGTTAAAGGCTCAAAAGACTTATTGGCTCAAGCTGGATTTAAAGATATCAATCAAGATGGCTTTGTTGAGACACCTTCGGGCCTAGCATTCGAACTATTGATTCAATCCCCTAACGGTTGGACTGACTTTAATAACACAGTTCAATTAGCCGTTGAGCAGCTCGCGGAGGTTGGCATAAAAGCTAAAGCACGTACGCCAGATTTCTCTGTTTATAATCAAGCTATGCTCGAGGCAAAATACGATGTTGCCTACACCAATTATTTTCATGGTGCTGACCCTTATACCTATTGGAATAGTGCTTATAACTCAGCACTTCAATCCGGTGAAGGCATGCCCCGTTTTGCCATGCACTTTTACCAAAATAACAAACTAGATAACCTGCTCAATAGCTTTTATAAAACGGCGAATAGAAAAGAGCAACTGGATATCGCCCACGGTATACAAAAGATCATTGCTACAGATCAGGTAACGATTCCCGTTTTATCTGGTGCTTACATGTATCAATACAATACCATGCGCTTTACTGGCTGGTGGAATGAAGATAATCCAAAAGGTCGTCCCAATATCTGGGCAGGTATTCCTGAGCGCCTGCTTCATGTATTAGATTTAAAGCCCGTTCAATAAAACAACACCATAGCAGCGCCTCAAATTCAGACGCTGCTTTCATTTCTATATAGCTTCAGTTATTGGTATATGGCGTATATCGTCAGGACATATTGCATCATGAACTTCATTGATGACTCACAAACAGCGTATAGATAAATCGAGCAAGGAGCTAGGTAATGGGCTATTTCTTAAAGCGATTATCATTTTACTGCATGGCACTTTTGGTTGCTGCAACCCTAAATTTTATTATACCAAGAGCCATGCCTGGCGATCCTGTAACTATGATGTTTGCCAATGCTTCAGTGCAGGTGACCCCCGAGCGAATTGCGGCAATGAAAGAACTTCTTGGGTTTGTCGATGGTGGGCTATTTGTTCAATATATTGCCTACATGAAAAATATCCTGAGTTGGGAACTAGGCACATCAATCCAATTTTATCCATTGCCTGTCAGTGAATTACTTGGTGGCGCTTTTGGCTGGTCTCTCTTTCTCGCTGGCAGTGCAGTGGTTCTCTCTTTCTCTCTAGGTTCTATTTTGGGTATCTACGCGGCTTGGAAACGTGGCAGTAAATACGATGCCTTCATTACTCCTGGCATGCTTGTCATCCAAGCGGTACCACAGGTTGTCATCGCTATGATTGCTATGTTTGTATTTGCGATTGGTTTGAAGTGGTTTCCCACTGGTTATGCGTATACGGCAGGAAAAACGCCCGATTGGACCAACTGGGGTTTTATAAAAGATGTCGCCTATCACGCTGTACTTCCCCTATTTTGCGCCTCAATTGTTCAGATTGGCGGCTTCTTGGTCAATATGCGTAATAACATGATCAACTTGCTTGCTGAAGACTATATTACGATGGCCAAAGGTAAAGGCCTCAGTCAGCAGCGAGTGATATTTAACTATGCCGCTCGTAATGCACTGCTTCCAAGTGTCACCGCTTTATCTATGGCTCTTGGTATGGCTATCGGTGGGCAGTTGATCATAGAGATCATTTTTAACTATCCGGGCTTAGGTTCTGTTCTTTTTAACGCAATAAAAGCCCGCGACTACCAGGTGTTGCAAGGACAGCTTCTTATTATGACCTTATTTATGCTGTTTTTTAATCTCTTGGCTGACATTTTATACGTTGTCCTCGACCCACGCCTGCGTCAAGGAGGTTATTCATGATAAAAGTGCTACTAAGACTTATCTGGGGAAACCGCTTAGCTCTTATCGGTAGCTTAATTATTGGTATCTTTCTTATCATTGCTTTAGCTGCACCAATACTAACCAAACATGCGCCGAACAAACGGACTGGTAACCCGCATGAATACCCTTCAATCATCGTAAAGTCAGCCCAATCTCACCCTGATGGATGGATAGCCAAAAACCTTGCGACAGATAGGCGCACCTTGGTCATGTCAAAAAAAGCCGACCATATATTGGGTACAACACGGATGGGACGAGACGTATGGTCTCAATTTGTTCATGGCGCACGAGTTTCCCTAAGCGTTGGATTTGGAGTAGGTTTAAGTGTGTGCTTGTTTGCCACCGTTATCGGTATCTCGGCTGGATATTTCGGTGGTCGTATTGACGATATATTAACCGCAGCAATGAATATCATGCTGGTGATACCTCAATATCCTCTGTTATTTGTTTTAGCCGCATTTATCGGGGAGGCTGGCCCACTCACCATTGCGCTTATCATAGGCTTTACCGCTTGGGCCTGGGGTGCAAGAGTTATTCGTGCTCAAACTCTAGCATTACGTGAAAAAGAGTTTGTTAAAGCTGCAGAAGTTTTGGGTGAGTCTCGGTGGCGAATCATTTTCGTCGAAATTTTGCCTAATTTAATCCCTATTGTTGGAGCAAGCTTCATCGGTTCTGTTATGTACGCCATTATGATGGAAGCAACGATTTCTTTTCTTGGTCTTGGCGATCCCAATACTGTCAGTTGGGGAATAATGCTTTATAACGTGCAAACTTCCTCTTCCATGCTAATTGGTGCTTGGTGGGAGTTATTAGCTCCTTGCGCCGCACTCATTCTTCTTGTTACTGGACTTGCTTTACTAAATTTTGCCGTAGACGAAATAGCAAACCCTCAGTTGCGATCGCATAAAGGCCTAAAACGCTGGCAAAAGTTATCCCGTCAGCAGCAAAAGCCCTTGCAAGAATTCAAACCACAACCCCCACTTTGTAGCGGAGAAAAACCACTATGACTAGCCCTCTCGTTTCTATCCGCAACCTATGTGTTGACTATATTACCGATGCAGGAGATGTAAGAGCATGCAGCAATGTCAGCTTTGATATTGCAGCGGGAGAAATATTTGGTTTGGCCGGAGAGTCTGGATGCGGAAAATCCACCGTCGCTTTTTCACTCATGCGACTACACAAACCGCCCGCTTACATCAGCGCAGGTGAAATCCTGATTAACGGTGACGACATACTCAAATACAGCGATGAACGTATGCAGACATTCCGCTGGAACGAAATGTCCATGGTTTTTCAAAGTGCGATGAACGCCTTAAACCCTGTCTTAACCATGGAAGAACAATTTTGTGATGTGATTATGTGTCATACCAATATGACTCGAAATCAAGCGCGAAAAAGAGCCGAGGAACTGCTTGAGATTGTCGATATTCACCCTAGCCGCTTAAATGATTATCCCCATCAATTTTCTGGAGGTATGCGTCAGCGTCTTTTGATTGCCATTGCTCTAGCACTAAATCCCAAAATGATCATTATGGATGAGCCAACAACGGCTTTAGATGTCGTGGTACAAAGGGAGATCCTGCAAAAGATTTACGCTTTAAAAGAAGAGTTTGGCTTTGCCATTTTATTTATCACACATGATCTTTCACTCATGGTTGAGTTTTCTGACCGCATTGGTGTTATGTATTCGGGCGAGTTAGTTGAAATTGCCCCATCACACAAGATTCTCAATGCTCCCTACCACCCTTACACTGAAGGCTTAGGCAGCTCTTTTCCTTCACTAACAGGGCCTAAAACGAAACTGACTGGGATTCCGGGTAGCCCTCTCAATCTATTAGATATCCCATCAGGCTGCAGATTTCAGGCTCGTTGTCAGCAAGTTAAAGATATTTGCCGTCAAAAAAGCACAAAACTAACCCAAATAGAGCCGAACCATTTTTCTAACTGCCACCTCTACGGTGAGCCTATCACTCAAATCAAGTGTTAGATTGAGACGATAAAGACCAATAAACAGGAGGCGATAATGAGCGATGAATATGGACAGCTACTCGTTGAAGGGAAAAACCTTATCAAAGACTTTCCGATTAATAGTAACGCATTAAAACAGCCAATGATGCGCGCGATTAATGACGTGTCCTTCAAAATGTATAAGAGTCGTGGTCTTTCCGTAGTGGGAGAGTCTGGCTCTGGTAAATCAACCACAGCCAAGATGATCGCCAAAATGTATGCGCCAAACTCAGGCTCGATTCACTATAAAGGCAAAGATCTCACCTCTTTTCGCTCTCGCTCTGAACTAAAGAGTTATCGAGAAGGGGTACAAATGGTATGGCAAGATCCTTTTAGTTCTCTCAACCCAACCCACAACATTTTTCATCATCTAGCCCGCCCTCTATTGATTCATAAAAAAGTCGCAACAAATAACAAAAAAGAATTGCAGGAGCGCGTGTATGCGCTGTTAGAGCAAGTAGGCTTAATTCCAGCAAAAGAAACAGCCAGTAAGTTCCCTCACCAGCTTTCAGGAGGGCAACGTCAAAGAGTGAATCTTGCGCGTAACATTGCAGTAGAAGCCGAAGTTGTATTAGCTGATGAACCAACTTCAATGCTTGATGTGTCTATTCGCGCAGGGGTGCTAAATCTCATGGAGGAAATGAAGTTTGAGAAAAAAATGTCACTACTTTATATCACCCATGATATAGCAACAGCGCGTTATATAGCTGAAGACATTGCGGTTATGTACGTCGGTCATATGGTCGAATGGGGGGATACAGAAGAAGTTATCCACCAGCCTCAGCACCCCTATACCCAATTACTTATCTCTGCCGTACCAGATCCAAGTAAATCCATTCATACCCAATTAGACGGTAACAAAGGAGAAATTCCCCTTTGGACGCCGAGTTCTTCAGGCTGCCCATTTGCCGCTCGATGTCCTCATTCGACTCAAAAATGCAAACAACAGCTACCGGAGATCACACAGCTCTCAAGCAACCACTTTGTTCGTTGTTACTTACACCAATAATAAACATCAACCAAACCATCACATTGAAAATATATACCTAGAGGTACGAATGCAAATACTAACCAACCATATTGGTTATGAAAGGCTTGGTCCTAAAAAGGCCATTTTGATGCTCGATGAGGATTCTTTGCTACCAAACTCTAAGGTGGAATTAATCAATGCCTATAACAAGCAATGTGTCGGCCATTTTCCATTAGGACAGATTGCGCGAGTTGAAAAATGGCATCAGGGATATTTCAGTCATATCAACTTTTCCGCCCATCAAGTATCTGGCAGCTATTATTTGCGCTTTCAACACTGCCAATCTAAACCATTTACTATTTCAAATAACCAACTGTGCCAATCAACACTTTCCGATCTGATCCATTATTTCAAATCACAACGTTGTGATGGGCTATTTGATAGGCAAGATAAACATGTTCGTTTACTCAATAGTCAAACCTATGTTGATGTACACGGCGGCTGGTACGACGCATCTGGAGATGTAAGTAAATACTTATCTCATCTTTCCTATGCGAACTATTTCAACCCGCAGCAAACGCCCATCGTGGTATGGAATATAGTCAAAGGGATTGAAATAACTCAGCGCAGTCTGCCCAATTTTACCTATCAAAGGATGTTAGATGAAGCTTTGTTCGGGGCTGATTTTTTGCTCAGAATGCAACACAGCAGCGGCTATTTCTATACCACTGTATTTGATAAGTGGTCCAAAAACCCTCAAGAAAGAGAAATATGTTCCTACTCAACCCAGCAGGGACAAAAGTCAGACGACTACCAAGCAGGCTTTCGTCAAGGCGGCGGCCTTGCTATCGCGGCATTGGCAGCAGCAGCAAGACTCCACAAGGACAGAGACTATACGGCTGAGGAGTACCTCAAAGCGGCAGTTTTAGGCTACGCACACCTTAAAGAGCACAACCACTATTATCTAAACGACAATCAAGAAAATATTATTGATGAGTATTGCGCTCTTATTGCTAGCGTCGAGTTGTACAAATCAACCCATCAAACTTGTTACTTAGAAGAAGCTCGCACATGGGCAAAAAGGCTTACAAGCCGTCAACAATCGGATGCTAATGTAAGTCATTATTGGTCAGCCAATGACGATGGCTCTCGGCCTTACTTTCACGCGGCAGAAGCAGGCCTTCCTGCAATCGCACTATGCGAGTATCTCAGCATAGATAAACAAGATAATCTTAGTGAAGCCGTTTTAAAGACTCTAGTTCAATCCTGTCAATTTGAACTGTCCATCACTCACAAGGTATTCAATCCATTTGGCTATCCACGTCAATACGTTAAAGATCTGCATCATGACAAACGAGAAGCTTTCTTCATTGCGCAAGATAATGAGACAGGTTATTGGTGGCAAGGCGAGAATGCACGCTTATCATCATTAGCTGTGATGGCCTATTTCGCGCAGCCTTATATCAATGATATCACAATAAAAAATGGCTTAATTCAATATGCTCAAGGTGCCATAGACTGGATACTAGGCCTTAACCCCTATGACATGTGTATGGTCGATGGACATGGACACAATAACCCTGATTATTTACCTCAACTTGGTTTTTTTAATGCCAAAGGAGGTATTTGTAATGGCATTACTGCGGGAGTAAATGATCCACATGGCATAGCATTTAACCCCTCAGCTCATAAAGACGATATGGCGCAAAATTGGCGATGGGGAGAACAATGGTTACCCCACAGCGCATGGTTCCTTCTGGCGATCATTGCCCAATCACATCATTTTACTAACAGGGAGGAGAGTTAGAATGATTCAATATTATGTCGGTATTGACGGCGGGGGAACCAGTTGCCGAGCAAGAATAAGAGATCATCAAGGAAGATTACTTGGAGAAGCAAAAGGCGGCAGCGCTAATATTCTACTCGGAGTCGAACTTGCCCTACAGTCTATAATCGAAACCGTATCCATAGCGGCGAAAAGTGCCAGTCTTGATCATTCCCAATTCGCTTTCATGCACCTTGGATTAGCGCTTGCTGGCGCTGAACATAAAAGTGCATGGTTCGAGTTCATATCACAACCACACCCTTTTGCTTCTTTAGTGTTGAATACCGATGCCTACGGTGCTTGTCTAGGCGCGCATAACGGAGATAGCGGCGCCATAGTCATTGCAGGGACAGGATCATGCGGTCTTTATTTGTCCGGAACCAAACAATATGTGGTGGGAGGACACGAGTTTCCCATTTCAGATCAAGGTAGTGGCGCCATCATGGGCCTTAAATTACTGCAACAAGTTCTTCTTGCGGCAGATGACATGCGTGCAAAAACACCACTTTGTCAGCAGATTTTCCAACATTTTAACCATGATATCAGTGAAGTTGTCACTTGGTCTAAAAACGCTCTACCCCGAGATTATGCTCAGTTCTGTCCTCTGATATTTGATCATGCACATCAAAACGATCCTCTTGCGATATGGCTACTAAAAGAAAGCGCACGTGACATTGAGATGTTAATTCAAGCTTTAGTTAAAAAAGGCGCTGAGAGAGTTTGTCTTATGGGCGGTATCGCTGAGCGCATTGGTGATTGGCTTACCCCAAGCACTCATAAATGGCTGGTTACACCTGAGTATGATGCACTTGAAGGCGCTTTGATGTTTGCAGGAAAGCCAGAGCATAATCTATTTAAAAGAGAGGAAGCATGAGCTATCAACTCCAACTTGCCGTTATATATGAAGAGCCCGAGCAAAGCTTGGTCAGCTTAACACTGCGTAACGTCTCTGAATTCACACTCTCACGCTGGTATTTGCAATTTATTTTCGAGCGCAATATTAAACTCGACAGCATCACTCATGGCAAAGTCAAGCAAATAGGAAGTTTTTGCACAATCACGCCAGATATCGACAAATTAGCTATAGATAATCAGTATTACTGCGAATTTATTGTTAAGTCACCACCTATTCGCTTCTATGCTCATGGCATAAAAGAGGCAGTAGTTGTTAACCTAGACACAAACCAGAAACTGCCTGTAGCCATAAACCCAATGATGCTTGCCAAAGTCCATGAAATAGATGCTTGCTTGACACCTCCAAAAGCATCTTGCACCGGGCTTATCCCTCACCCCAACAAAATCGAATATCAAAAGGGGGAGATAACTTTGACCGACAAAATCAATATCTCCATCCAAACTTCCATGGCAGAGAAAGCTGCCACATGGCTAGAGCAAGAAATGAGTGCCATGTTTGGCATTCAGCTTGGAAAAAGTAAAAGCGGTATACTCTTTGTGCTCAATTCTTCCCTAGACGACGGACACTATAATTTAGAGGTGGAGGCGGAGTGTATTAAATTAGAGGCTAACTCTATAAATGGTTTTACCCACGCCAGTGCTACCTTATTGCAGCTAATTAAAAGCTTAGATGGTAATTTCGTCGTTCCTAAGGTTAAGATCGTCGATCATCCACGATTTACTTATCGTGGGTTGATGCTCGACTGCGCTCGTCATTTTCATTCCGTGAGTACAATCAAAAGATTGATTAATCAATT
The DNA here is from genome assembly GCF_003350295.1 of Vibrio tetraodonis. Taxonomy (GTDB): domain Bacteria; phylum Pseudomonadota; class Gammaproteobacteria; order Enterobacterales; family Vibrionaceae; genus Vibrio; species Vibrio tetraodonis. The sequence continues at coordinate 76,991 of NZ_QLYY01000007.1, read as the reverse complement.
GGTCTACTACAAGCTTAACCATTTTCACTGGCATTTAACCGATGATGAAGGATGGAGAGTGGAGATCGATGCTTTTCCACAACTCACACAGGTAGGCGCAAAACGTGGCAGTCAGTACGATTTAGAGCCACAATTGAGCCATCTTACCTCAAATCATGAAGGGTACTATAGCAAAGAGCAGATACGAGAAATCATCGCTTATGCCGCTGATCGCTCGATTATTGTAATACCAGAGATTGATATCCCTGGGCATTGTAGAGCAGCGATAAAATCTCTCCCTTATCTACTTGCTGATGACGAAGACGCATCTTGCTATCTAAGTGTCCAAAACTATCACGATAACACTCTTTCCCCTGTCCTTGATGGTACTTATCTTTTTATCGATAAAGTACTAGAAGAAATTGCTGATCTTTTCCCTTCACCTTGGATACATATGGGCGGTGACGAAGTCCCCTCTGGTGTATGGAAAAATAGTCAAGCTTGTCAGACACTCATGAAAGTCAATCACTACCAAAGCACAGATGAGCTTCAAGGTCATATTCTCCGCTATGCAGAGAACAAACTTAAATCACTTGGAAAACGTATGCTTGGCTGGGAAGAAGTCAAAAATGGGAATAAAGTCAGTCCAAATACTGTCATAGTTGCTTGGACCAATGAGAACGCCGCCATAAATAGCGCTGAGCAAGGTTTCAATGTGATTCTCCAACCAGCCCAATATACCTACTTTGATTTAGTACAAAACTATACGCCTAATGAACCCGGCTCCGATTGGGCAGGAGTACTAACTTTAGAAAAAGCTTACCGTTACCAGCCACTTGAGCAAATATCAGCACAGAGCAATATGCATCAAAAGATATTAGGGCTTCAGTGCGCTCTATGGTGCGAAAACACCATAGAACAAGCCAACATTGATTATATGCTTTTCCCAAGGTTGACTGCATTTTCTGAAGTTTGCTGGACAGACAGCTCTGGACGCGATTGGCAAGATTATTTATCTCGCCTAAAACAGCATCAGAGACTAATGGATAAGCAAAATATCCAATACCGATACCCATGGAAGACAAAAACTTAATAACGTCAGATCAAGGCGGAATTAGAATGCCAAAACACCGTGTGTTTCTACCTTGACCGAAACTGGCTGACCAATGTTTAATGGTTCCGATGAACTAGCTAATAATCGGCTACCGTTGGCATCAATAACATAGCGGCAATGATCTCCCATAAATTGCTGCTCAAGTACCATGACGCTGCTTTGTTCAGTCGCACTGATCTGGATGTGCTGCGGGCGCAGTAACAATTCACACTTAGCATCAATATGGATATCTTGCTGCGCCTTTGCTTCGACAAGGCCAAGCTCAGTTTCAAACTCTCGTTCCGATACTCGTTTTGCGTTCAGGTAGCTACCGCCACCTAAAAAATCGGCAACAAATTTACTTGATGGTTGATAATACAATTCACTCGCGGTTCCATATTGCTCTATGATGCCGTGATTCATCACCGCCATCTTATCAGCAAAGGCAAAAGCTTCTTCACGACTATGAGTTACGAAGATTGCCGTCACACCCTGCTGCTTAAAGATTTTACGAATTTCACCAATCAATTCGTGGCGAACCTGAGTGTCTATGTTAGAGAAAGGCTCGTCTAACAATAGCAAATCAGGATTGTACGCCAGGGAACGAGCGATGGCGACGCGTTGCTGTTGCCCGCCTGATAACTGATGTGGGTAACGCTTCTCGTATCCAGTGAGATGAACCAACGCCAACATTTCCGCGATCTTGAGCGATTTATCATGTTTGCTAAATGCTTTTAAACCAAAAGCCACATTTTCTTCCACCGTCAAATGAGGAAAAAGTGCGTAATCTTGAAATATCATGCCAATATTTCGCTGCTCTGGTGGCTGCCAGCAGCTGCCGTTATCTATTAGCTTGCCATTGAGACGCATGGTCCCTGAGCTTAGTGGAAGTAGACCTGCGATCGCTTTTAACAAGGTTGTTTTTCCACAACCACTCGCACCAAGCAAACACACGATTTCACCTTGGCTTACATCCAAAGACAAAGACTCAAGCACGGTTGTTTGCAGATGGTATTGACAAGTTAAATTAGTGATAGATAGCGCTTTACTCATTAGTGAGAGTGCTCCAGTGAACGATTAACTAATACAAGCGGAATCAATCCGACTAATACCAAAAGTACTGCGGGTAACGCTGCTAACTCAAGCTGCTCATCGGAGGCAAAGTTATACACATAAGTTGCCAAGGTTTCAAAATTAAACGGCCGAAGCAGCAGAGCAGCATTGAGCTCTTTCATTGATTCGATAAACACCAGAAGACCTGCAATTAACGCACCTCGTCGAATCAGAGGAAAATGAACACGCCATAGCATCTGATTGGAATTACACCCCATAGTACGTGAGGCCATATCAAGTGAAGGAGATACTTTGTTAAGACTGCTCTCAACGCTACCAATAGCCACTGCAGAAAACCTCACCGTTAAGGCAAAGATCAACGCAAACATAGAGCCTGAAAATATCAAGCCGGGCTGAGTCACATTGATCGCTTTTGCCACATCATTGACCAAATGATCCATAAAAAGAACCGGGACCATAACCCCAATAGCCAGTACAGTACCTGGAACAGCATAGCCTAACGAAGATAAACGCATAAAGACCAAGCTTTGGCTATTTCCGACCAAGCGATGATAAAAATTCACCACGACAGCAACAAAAACGCCAATGAAAGCTGCTGAAAATGATACATACAAACTATTCAAAGCGTATTGACGAAATTCTGGGGTCCAACTTTGAGCAAAGTATTGATATGCATAAACAATCAACTGCATTAAAGGAAATGCAAACGCGATGACGACCAAGCCCCAGCACCAAAATAAGGCTAACCATTTTTTCCAGCCCTGTAGCTGATATCTAAAGTCTTCACTGCTATTAAACTGGTTTTGAAACAACTTTTGTCTGCGGCGGCTATAACGCTCGGTGCTGAGCAATAAGACAACAAATATCAGCATAATTGCCGATATTTTTGCGGCAGCAGTTAGGCTCGAATAGCCGAGCCAAGTGTCGTACACCGCTGTAGTTAAAGTATTTACAGCAAAGTAACTGACTGTGCCAAAATCACCGATGGTTTCCATCGCAACCAAGGAGAGCCCTATGGCGATAGAGGGTCTGGCAAGTGGCAATGATATCCGAAGAAAGCTTTCCCATGGTGAACATTTCAGCAAGCGTGCCGACTGCAATAAAGAGACATTTTGCTCCATAAAGGAGGCGCGGCAAAGTAAATACACATATGGGTATAAAACCAATGCCAACACAAAAATAGCGCCAGGCAAGGTCCGAATGTCAGGAAACCAATAATCTCCTGCTTGCCACCCCATAACGTCACGAAGAAATATTTGGATTGGGCCTGCAAAATCAAGCCAGTCGGTAAAAATGTATCCCACAATATAACTAGGCATAGCCAGAGGAAGGACCAATGCCCACTGTAAAAACCTTTCACTTGGGATTTTGCACATTGCCATTACCCAAGCGGAGGGTATACCAAAAACGGCAGACAGCAGCATAGTCCCAGCAGCCAAAGCGACCGTATTGAGAGTATAAGTTGGCATTACGGTCGATAAAAGGTGAGAAAAGAGTTCATCTGTCTCACCAATTGACGTCATAAATATTGCCAAGATCGGCAAAACCAGTAGCAAGGCAAGCATCCCACTACTGGTTTTCCATAGGTATAATTTTTCTTTCATTGCCTAACAATCATAGATGCATATGAGTCATGCATCTCTATCACACTAAGGGTATTTTATACCCTTATATAGCAACAACCTCAAGTCACGCCAACAACAGCAGCAACTTGAGGCTAAATAATTGCAATGATGAACAATTACAGGTCGAATTTTACTTCGTCGAGTAGTTTAATTGCAGATGAGTGATGATCAGCGATTTCGTCTAAAGAGATGGTGTCTGCCTTAAAGTCTCCCCAAGATGCAACCAGCGCTGAACGCTTCACGCCATTTTTAACAGGATACTCATAATTGACCTCTGCATACATGCTCTGAGCTTTATCACCAGATAAAAACTCCATCAGCTTAAGCGCGTTATCTTTATTCGGTGAGTATTTGGCCATTGCCATACCAGAGATATTAACATGGGTACCCGTAGTCTTCTGATCAGGGAAATTAATGTAAACCGCATCAGCCCATGCTTTCTGCTCTTTATCATTATACATTTTCCCTAGATAGTAACTGTTACCCAGAGATACATCGCACAGGCCTTCTTTGATTGCTTTCACTTGAGCACGGTCATTACCTTGGGGCTTTCGTGCTAGATTAGCTTTAACGCCTTCCAGCCACTTCTTTGTTTCGGCCTCACCTTGGTGGGCGATCATTGAAGAAACCAGCGAAACATTGTAAGGGTGTTTACCGCTACGAGTACAAATCTTGCCTTTAAACTCAGGCTTAGCAAGATCCTCGTAAGTAAAGTCATCACCTAGTTTGCCAACCCGGTCACGAGATGAATAAACGCTGCGCGTTCGTGTGGTTAACGCAAACCACTCATTATTCTCATCTTGATACTGAGCTGGAATATTTTTCTCTAGTACATCACTATCAACAGACTGAACCAAGCCTTTGTCTGTCAGCTCAGAAAGACGACTAATATCGACCGTTAGAATAACATCAGCAGGGCTATATTCGCCTTCTTGAGCCAGCTTTTCTGCTAAACCCTTTTTAGCAAACTTTACATTTACTTTAATGCCAGTCTCTTTGGTGAACTCATTAAACATAGGCTCAACTAAGAAAGGTTGACGGTATGAGTAGACGTTTACTTCTTCAGCAGCCATAGCGGTTGGCGCCAAAGTAGCACATGCCAAAGCCGAAAGAGTCAGCATTTTTTTCATTGGTTCAGTCCTTGTATTAATCTAAATGATAATTTTTATCACTTGTATTATATTCAAGATGGCCAAGAACTCAATTAATCATGCGTAAAAACCCGACATAGCTGACAGATTTTTGAGTATTCTATTTGTAACAGCTTGTGACTATTTAATCGTCACAAACTCTGGGTAAGCACCAACACCGCAATCATGCATATCCATCCCTTCTAGCTCCTCTTCTTCAGAAACACGAATACCAAGAGTGGCTTTAAGTACCGACCACACAATTAAACTGCTGATAAATACCCAAGAGAAAATAGTGACAGCACCCAGTAGCTGAGCGCCAACGCTGGCCTCACTATTACTCAAAGGCACCACCATCAAACCAAAAAAGCCACAAACTCCATGAACAGAAATAGCACCAACCGGATCATCTATCTTGAGTTTATCCAGCGCTATGATGCTAAAGACTACCAAAACGCCAGAAACTGCGCCGATCGCTACCGAATAGATCGGAGACGGAGATAAAGGATCGGCAGTAATTGCAACTAAACCAGCCAAAGCGCCATTAAGTACCATGGTCAAGTCGGCTTTGCCCCAAGTCGTTTTGCATACTAAGAGCGCAGCAAATGCCCCAGCAGCGGCAGCGGCGTTGGTGTTAAGAAAGATTTTTCCTACTGCGGTGGCATTTTCGAAATTAGACACCATTAGTTGAGAGCCACCATTAAAGCCAAACCAACCAAACCACAAAATAAATGTCCCTAAGGTAGCAAGCGGCATATTTGAACCAGGAATTGGGTAGATTTCACCATTTTTACCATACTTGCCGCGGCGCGCCCCTAGCAGTAGTACTCCAGCAAGCGCTGCCGATGCTCCCGCCATATGCACAATTCCAGAGCCCGCAAAATCACTAAAGCCCGCTTGTGCTAAAAAGCCGCCACCCCATGACCAGTAGCCTTCCATTGGATAAATAAATGAAGTCAACACCGCCGAAAAAATAAGAAATGACCAGAGTTTCATTCGTTCAGCAACCGCGCCAGAGACAACGGACATGGCAGTAGCAACAAACACTACCTGAAAGAAGAAGTCAGACTCTAAAGAGTGATCAGCACCAGCACTTTGCGATCCGATTAGAGCACCGATTGATGGCAACCAGCCTCCCTCAGTATTATCGACATACATAATGTTGTAGCCAACAACCAGATAAGTGGTACAGGCAATCGCATAAAGACAAACGTTCTTAGTTAATATCTCAGTAGTATTTTTTGACCGCACTAAGCCTGCTTCTAACATAGCGAATCCAGCCGCCATCCACATGACAAGTGCACCTGAAATCAAAAAGAAAAAAGTGTCTAGAGCGTAACGCAGTTCAACAACTGTTGATGTAAGTTCCATTTGGTATTCTCCAATCCTATCGAGCCTAGAGTGCTTCCGCGTCCATTTCACCAGTACGTATGCGTACTGCTTGGTTCAGGTCGTAAACAAAGATTTTTCCGTCGCCTATTTTTCCGGTGTGAGCTGCTTTAGAGATTGCTTCTAAAACAGGCTCAACATTATCCGCATGGGTTGCAATTTCGAGCTTCACCTTAGGTAAAAAATCGACTTGATATTCAGCACCACGATAAAGTTCAGTATGACCCTTTTGCCGCCCAAAGCCTTTCACCTCTGATACCGTCATTCCTTCTATACCGACATCTGCTAAAGCTTCTCGCACATCATCCAATTTAAATGGCTTTATGATCGCATTAATGATTTTCATCTTACCCTCTCGAGGCTGACGTAATTAAATCTATTAATCCAAGCTACATGCCAACTTATTAAGTATTTGATATATAGTCATCTGGTGTTTTTAAAAGAATTAGAAACACTAAGGGCGCACCACATCGGTGCGCCCTTTTCACAATAATGATGCGATAAATTTAAATCGCTTTATCTATCTGGACTGTAGAAACGCTTTCCACTGCTCAAACAAAGATACAAAGTCCTCCAGTCCACAAGATGCTTTGCTTTCACTGTTGTAATAATCGAATTCACTACCTTCCGACATAGATTCTCCATGGCTCAATACATTTTCTTCTACGGTCACTTCATCACCCTGAATAATGAGTGAGATTTCACATCCTGAGTAGTTATGCTCTAGCAGCGGAGAGTGCTTTACAGCCTCTAACAAGGCTTCTACTTGCTGTATTTTTTGCTTGTCTTTACCAATTTCTTCTTCAAGCCAGCGGCCGAGAACTTCGTGGCCCATACTTGGCTTCACATAGTATTCGCCCATTAGGGTGTTGCGAATAAATTCAAATTCCATCATTAATGCCGTGTGCAAAAAAGAAGGCAAAGTATATAGGTACCGTTCAAAAAGCTCAAAAAAAGCGCCTGCAGCTAACAGGCGCTCGTATGCTCGGTGTTACCCTTGTGGATCACACTGGTTCTTGGAAAATCACGCTATCGGCTTTCTTGGTGTATTCTTCCATCTTGTGGAAGTTTAGATAGCGATACGTATCAGCGGCTGTGGAGTCAATTTGCTTAGCATATTCTAAGTACTCATCCTTAGTTGGGATTTTACCGAGAATAGCACCAACAGCGGCCAATTCAGCAGAGGATAGAAAAACATTCGCTCCATTACCAAGACGGTTAGGGAAGTTACGCGTAGACGTCGACATCACTGTCGCTTTGTCTGCAACTCGAGCTTGGTTACCCATACACAAGGAACACCCTGGGGTCTCGATACGCACTCCAGCACGGCCGTAAATTCCGTAGTATCCTTCTGCAGTGAGCTGATCTCTATCCATTTTGGTTGGCGGAGCAACCCAAAGACGAGTATCTAGTTGTCCACCATATTGCTCAAGCAGTTTACCTGCCGCGCGGAAGTGGCCAATGTTAGTCATACAAGAACCAATAAAGACTTCATCGATTTGCGTACCTTGAACATCCGATAGCAAGCGTGCATCGTCTGGATCATTTGGTGCACAAAGGATCGGTTCTGTGATTTCAGCAAGATCAATATCAATCACATGGGCATATTCTGCATCGGCATCCGCTTCCATTAATTCCGGATTTGCAAGCCACTCTTCCATTGCTGCGATACGACGCTCTATAGTACGACGATCGCCATAGCCCTCAGAAATCATCCACTTGAGCATAACAATGTTTGAGTTGAGGTACTCTTCGATCGAAGCTTGGGAAAGCTTAACGGTACAGCCAGCAGCAGAGCGTTCCGCTGACGCATCAGACAGTTCAAATGCTTGTTCAACGGTTAGGTGCTCAACCCCTTCGATTTCTAAAACCCGGCCAGAAAACTCATTAATCTTGCCTGCTTTTTCAACAGTTAGAAGGCCTTGCTTAATACCGTAATACGGAATGGAATGCACAAGATCTCTGAGCGTAATACCAGGCTTCATTTTGCCCTTAAAGCGAACCAAAATCGATTCTGGCATATCCAACGGCATTACCCCAGTTGCCGCTGCGAAGGCTACCAAGCCTGAACCTGCTGGGAAAGAGATGCCAAGAGGAAAACGAGTATGTGAATCACCACCAGTTCCTACTGTGTCAGGAAGAAGCATTCTGTTGAGCCAAGAGTGAATCACACCATCACCTGGACGAAGAGATACTCCACCGCGATTCATAATAAAATCAGGCAGTGTATGGTGAGTATTAACATCAACCGGTTTCGGGTACGCTGAGGTATGACAGAAGGACTGCATCACCAAATCAGCCGAAAAGCCCAGACAAGCTAGATCTTTCAATTCATCCCGAGTCATAGGACCTGTGGTATCTTGAGATCCAACTGTGGTCATTTTGGGCTCGCAGTAAGTACCCGGACGAATACCTTCTACACCGCATGCTTTACCAACCATTTTTTGAGCTAACGTGTAGCCTTTATATGAATCAGCAACAGCGCCAGGCTTGCGGAAAATATCAGATGACTCAAGACCGAGAGATTGACGAGCCTTGTCTGTTAAACCACGGCCAATAATCAGCGGAATTCGGCCACCGGCACGAACTTCATCAATAAGAACATCGGTTTTCAAGCCAAACTCAGCAAGAGTCTCACCCGTTGCATTATTACAGACTTTGCCTTCATAAGGGTACACATCAATCACATCACCCATGTTGAGCTTGGATACATCAACTTCAATTGGCAACGCACCTGCGTCTTCCATAGTATTGAAGAAGATAGGTGCAATTTTTCCACCCAGAACATAACCACCTGCGCGCTTGTTTGGCACATTAGGAATATCATCACCCATAAACCACAACACGGAATTAGTCGCTGATTTGCGTGAGGAACCTGTTCCGACCACATCGCCTACGTAGACAAGCTGATGACCTTTTTTCTTCAGGTCTTCTATTTGGGCAATAGGACCGATGCTACCAGGTTGATCTGGAGTGATACCATCACGCTCGTTTTTCAACATAGCAAGAGCATGGACGGGGATATCTGGACGAGACCAAGCATCTGGGGCTGGAGAAAGGTCATCGGTGTTGGTTTCACCCGTCACCTTAAACACAGTAAGAGTGATTTTTTTCTCAAGCTCTGGTTTAGACAAAAACCATTCGGCATCTGCCCAAGACTGCATGACTTTTTGAGCATGAGTGTTGCCCGCTTTGGCTTTTTCTTCTACATCGTAGAATGCATCAAACATCAATAAAGTATGAGACAAAGCTTCCACGGCGATTGGAGCCAAAGCATCATCTTCAAGAAGGTCGACAAGGGGCGCGATATTATATCCACCTTGCATGGTACCGAGCAGCTGGGCTGCTTTTTCACGACTGACTAACGGAGATGTCACTTCACCTTTAGTGACTGCAGTTAAAAAACCAGCTTTAACATAAGCCGCTTCATCAACACCGGGAGGAATACGATTCTCTAGTAGGTCAAGAAGTACGGCTTCTTCACCTTTAGGCGGATTTTTTAGAAGTTCTACAAGACCAGCAACTTGTTCAGCGTCTAGTGGTTTCGGAACAACTCCTTCAGCAGCACGCTCTGCGACGTGTTTACGATAGGCTTCAAGCACGACTTTTTCCTCTCATTGCGGTTTCTTCGTTATTATTACTATTATTCAAAATTAACGAAGTAAACATCCTTGGAAACTTGGTTCTCGATAATCATGTTCTTAGCTTAGAACTTATATCAAAAAGACCAAACTTTGGGCGCTAGGATAGCAAATTTAACGATAAATTAAAATCTCATCACTTTGACCAACATAGCAAGTTATAACTAAAGTCCCATGATTTTCTTTACTTTGTTCCCCAATTCACTCACCCTATCTGTTTATAATTCACATTACTTATTATGGGATAATTATTTAAAACTGGTCCCAATAATAAGGTAGAAAGAGTCATAATTTTGTTCTGTCCTTCCATATCCAACCATAATAGGCCCGACAGGCGAGTCCACGCCAAAGAAAACAGACCCTGCACCATAGAGAGGCGCTTTATCAGCACTAATGCTGGGATCTGACCAAACTCCTCCATATTCCAATGAAGCTCCTAGATAAAATGGCGATGAAAACAAGCCAAAGTCATTGTCAAACCAGCGATAACGATAAACTAAGCTACCAAAGATTTTATTCTGTCCAATTAGACTGCTACGAGGGATACCCGATAAGTTTAAAAAGCCACCCAGTTCTTTAGGATTGATAATTAACGCAGAATTTTTACTCTCTACCACGCCAACATCTAAATTGGCAACTAGGGTATGACGGGAAATACTGTGCGCATAAATTGCCTTAGCCCCATACTCGAAAGCCGTATCTTCATTATGTCCCTCGAAGACACTGCCCGTAACACCAACGCTGTCATCATGCGATACCAAATAATCTAGGTCTAAAAACCAGCCCTTACTCGGTAAACTGTAGTTATCTAGGGTATCTATTCGATAATTAATAAAGCCTCCAACCCGCTTATAGGACGAATTACCCAGAGAAGGAAGAGAAGCAAGTTCTCCAACACCATCTGTATATCGAACCCCAAGCTTGATCCTGCTCCACAATGCATTTTGATAACCAAGCGCCCATTCGGCTCCCCATTCATTGAATGCCACTGGAATATAGTCTCGACTTGCACTTAACGAAGTATCTGTCATTCCTCCTTTAGGAACATTGACTTTTTCACTGCTGTACGACCCGGTAACCGTGGTGAAGAAATCTGTGTTGAACAAAAGTGGAGTATACAACTCTCCCAAGACAAGTTTGTCCGAGCCCATCTCGACATTGAGCCTAAATTCAGCCCCCAGAGAATTTAAATCGGTGAAATTGGTCGAAACGCCAATGGAGTATTGACTGTCTGTTTCAAAATCATCTTCTAGAAAAAAGCGAAAGTTGATATAATTTGGCCCCCAGGTTTTTTCTCGAATATTAAGCACTAGGGTGTTTTGATTATCAATTTCTTCATAGCGATAAGTGATAAGTTCAAATCGATCTAGCGCATAAAGACTTTGGACGCTCGCTTCTATCTCAGCCGTTGCATAACGCTCGCCTGGCTTAAGTTTAAGGTACTTTTTTAACGTTTCTTCGCTATAGTGACTGTGATTATGAATAATGATTTCTTCGACCGTGATTTCATCACCATAACGAAGCTTTCGCCGCGCATCTTCTTTATGATCGATGTAATCCTGATACTCAGATGATGATACGCTATACTGCTTAAGCTTTGTCTCATTAGCAATAGCAGCTTTGTAACCTTGCTGAAAAGCGAACGGCATTTTGTCAAATTCCGTCGTTTCCATATCACCCACTTTGGGTTGAAGGAAAACATCTTTGCTTGTTAGTGTTTTAGCTTGACGATTTGTAGTGCTTCGAACTAAATAATTTGACAGTTGATCAGCGACAGTGAATAAAGTCGTAAACTCATCTTCCTCTCGGTAATCAGTACTGATATCAACAGCAATAACCACATCAGCACCCAAGGCTCTTGCTACATCAACAGGCATATTGTTCGTAACACCACCATCGACTAACAGTTGGCCATTGAGCTCATAGGGAGGCAAAGCTCCAGGGACTGACATACTCGCCATCATGGCGTCAACAAGATATCCATCACCAATCACTACAGGTTCTAACTCTATAATGTCAGTAGCAACTGAGCGATAAGGTATTGCTAGATCATCAAAAGAAGTAAAAGGAGGGAGGTTACCAGAAGTCTCACGTAAGATTTTGAGCATCCCCTGACCTTGCACAATTCCACGAGCTGCATGAATCTCTCCCCAACGAAGACCTAAATCGGTCGTCAGTTGGTATCTGTCTTCATACTCTTTATCTCGCACACGACGTTCACTGCGATCCACTCTGTCACGATAGCCATTGTTCCAATCGATAGTCGTAATAAAACTCTCGATTTCATCGGCGCTCATACCCGTTGAATACAAGCCACCAACATAGGCTCCCATACTGGTTCCAGTGATGTAATCCACCGGAATTTTAAGCTCTTCTAGCGCCTTTAACACACCTATATGCGCAGCGCCTTTTGCTCCACCTCCAGCAAGAACGACTGCTATTTGGGGTCGCTCTGCCTCTTCCTGTTTGTCTGGCTTTTCCGCCGACATCACGTTTTGAAGCGCAGCTATATAGACAAGTAAAAAGCACAATAACTTCTTCACTGCATCGCTCCCTTTTCGCAATACCTTTACTGAGTTCAACACATTTCTACCAGCTAAATAACTTTTTAATCCACTGAGTCGGCTGGCTATCGCACTGACTTTTAAGCTGATTATTAACATCCCACATAGGCAGCTTGAACGCATTACCACAATCCAATTCGAGACTTCCATTATCAGTATAAGCAAAACCTAAAGTACTAATACCTTTAGGCCAAGGTAAGGCTAATGTTTCCGGAATACGATGGTTTAAATACTCCGCATACACTCTAAGTGCACCGCTGGATCCTGTCAGTTTGGTTGGCTGATTATCATCTCTACCAAGCCAGATAGTCGTCACTTCTCGACCATCTATCCCAACAAACCAACTATCACGAGTGTCATTGCTCGTACCCGTTTTTCCAGCTAATGCAGCCCAGCCAAATTGACTATTAAGATATCGCCCTGTTCCCTCCAAAACACCACGTTTCATAGCATAAGTGGTCAGCCAAGCGGCTTGCTGATCTATGGTCTGAGATGTTCGAGGTAAAGACTGGAATAACACCTTACCCTCTTTATCAACCACTGAACGCAGTGCTGATAATGGCGAGCGCTTACCAGAATTCGTCAGGGTTTGATACATTTGAGCAACTTGAAAAGGCGTCAAGGTGAAAGAGCCGAGGAACATCGAAGGCACTGGCCTAATTTCATCAGGATCCACACCGAGTTTTTCGAGAGTATCAATAACTTTAGGTATACCCAATTGCATGCCTAATTCTACTGTCGGAACATTGAGTGATTTAGCTAACGCCAAATACAATGGTACATCACCTCTAAATTTTCTGTCATAGTTTCGTGGCGACCAAACGCTCCCTTTTGAGCCTTTTAAACTGATCGGCTTATCATGTAAAGTGGTTGCAAGGTTATACTTCTGAGGCTGCTCTAAGGCTGTCAAATACACAGCTGGCTTAACCAGTGAACCGATTTGACGGCTGGCATTCAACGCTCGATTAAAGCCATCATAGCCGGTACGTTTTCCTCCAACCATAGCGCGTATTTCACCTGTATGGCGGTCAACGGCAATCGCAGCGCCTTCCAAAGATTTCCCCGCCACTTGGCTTAATTGAGGAATCTTTCTAGCAATCGCTTGTTCTAGCTCTTGCTGTGAAACAGGATCGAGCGAAGTAAATACCCTCAGGCCTAAATCTGACTGAAATACCCCACCCACTTTGTCTTTAAGCTCGATTTTAAGTTGCTGGAAATAAGCAGGCTGGCGACTTGCAATACGGGGATTGTCTTGTATATCCAATGGACGATTTACTGCCGTTTCGTACTGACTTGCACTCAACACATCCTGTTGCATCATCAAGCGTAACACCAGATCACGTCGCTCTTTCGCTCTTTCCGGATAACGGATAGGATTGTAATAGGAAGGGCCTTTTACCATACCGACCAACAGAGCAAGCTGGTCTATTCGCAGTTCCTGAATGGGCTGCCCAAAATACAACCGAGAAGCCAAGCCAAATCCGTGAATCGCTTCACCTCGGCTTTGGCCTAGGTAAACTTCATTGAGATAACCTTCTAAAATGCGATCTTTGCTGTATCTATAATCAATAATCAGAGCCATATAAGCTTCACGTAGCTTGCGCCACAATGTTCGATCGCTAGATAGGAATATATTTTTAGCGAGCTGCTGAGTAAGAGTACTTCCCCCTTGAACCGCTCTACCGGCTTTCAAGTTGGCAACCATAGCTCTAGCGATAGCAAGCGGGGAAACACCATCGTGCTGATAAAAGTCTCTATCTTCGGTTACAAGTAGCGCATCAACCATGATCTCGGGAAACTGGTCTCGCCTGAGAAATAAGCGCTGCTCGTCATGATCCTTTTCTAACATCCCCAACATTTTGGGTTCAATACGCAGATAGCCAAGATCACCAGCTTTCTCCAATGACTCAATCCGCTTTAAGCTTGTAGCATCGAAATGAAGCATCACATGACGATCAGGTTCAGGGCCATTGGTGAATTCAAAAGGACGACGAAACAATTCAATCTTGGTCGAAGAGGATGAATATTCCCCAGGGTAGCGAGGATGCCGCACTTTACGATAATTGAGTACATCTAACTCATTGCGCACTTCTTGTATTGAAATGCGGTCACCAGGAGCAAGATTTAAAATTCGTGCATACACGACAGTGGGTAAATCAAATAACTGACCTTCGAAGCGCTGCCTTACCACGCTATCAAGATACACACCAATAAAGACAATCACGACTAAGCCAGCAAGACTTGCTTTCCAAGCTACACTCCAAACTATTTGTAGCCAGCTGCGTTGATTCTTCTTTGAGCTCTTCTTCCTAGGAGATGGCTTTTTCGTGGTTTTAGGTTGTTTACTTTTAAAGGTTGTTTTCTTGCTCATGAGTTCAGTTGTCGCTTAGTTTTCGTCGTCGCCACATGATTAGCTGGATCATCAGGCCATACATGCTTGGGGTAACGTCCTTTCATTTCTTTTTGTACTTCTTTATATGCACTCGCCCAAAAGCTAGCCAAATCGCTTGTTATCTGTAATGGGCGCTGCGCGGGTGAAAGCAATTCCACCAGCAATTTTTTTCTTCCCTGTGCTATTTGAGGCGACGCTTGTTGACCAAACATTTCCTGCATTCGTACAGACAAAATAGGCTCGTGGCCTTGTTTATAGCGAATCTTTTTCTTCGTTCCCGTGGGTAACAAATAATAAACGGGTAGCCATTGATCTATGTTCTTGTTAAGTGGCCAAGAAAGATAGGACATTAATACGGGCTCAAGATCAATTTTTTTCATTGCTTGCAATGAGTTGACTCCAGTTAAGTATGGCTCCAACCAGTGTTCAAGGTTTTTCAATAATTGTGTATCCGACGTTTCTGGCCATGGCTGTTCTGGTAGCCAATCAGCAGCGCAGCGAATGCGTTCAAGTAATTGCGTGCTATTATCCGACCAGTCTAATACAGCCAGTCCCTTGCGTCTTACATAGTTGAGTAAAGCTTGGGTCATTTTTTTAGGAGGAGGTGTCGGCAAAGGCGCTCGCTCGACAACTAAGCGTCCAATACACTGTTGAGATTCGGCGATTAATCGTCCTTTTTCATCATCCCAATCAAGATAATCATTGTTTTTGAGTAGGCCAGGGAACCACTTTTTCACAGATAGTAATTCTAGCTCCGCAGCCAAAAAGATACGAGAGGAACCTGATTGGGTTCGCATAAGATCTGCGATTACTAGATACTCTGAAGTAGATAATTTTTCCTCTTCCGCCAATTCAGCGCCATGTCCATTGGCAAGCAAAAACTTCCCTGCTTTTCCACTACGCAGCTGAGCGACTCGATCAGGAAAAGCGGCTGCTAACATGACGGCTACCAAAGATTCGTCAATAGAGTCAGTAGAAAAGCCCACATTAAGCTTGCGAGCTAAAGCCATACCTCTTTGATGCACCATTTTTTGCTGCGAATGTTTTCCTCGCTTGAAGCTATCAACCGAATGTGAAAAGTTGACAATATTGCGCTCAGGTGATTCCAATAACGCCGCCACTGCAGGTGCTGTGGAGAGCCATGCGGGGCTATTTGAATGGGTTAACATAGCTGCAATTCTAGGTTCTACCCCAAGATCACAAGCGGCCTTGCCTCGACTTGTTAATTGATGCTTATCATCCAATAAACCCAGATTCACCAGTAACTGTTTGGATTGTAAAAAACTTGCTTTCCAGCCACTTTAATTCCGATGGCTCAGAAGCCCCCCATTGAGCAAGCTCTATCGCTAGGCTGGATAAATCTGAAGACAATATCTCAGCAGATGGCACATAGGGCTGCTGATTTAACGAACTTTCAGAATATAGCCTTATACAAATACCCGGCTCCAATCGCCCTGCTCGCCCCGCTCTTTGCTCTGCTGATGATTGCGCAATACGAACTTGCTCAAGCTTAGTTACCCCATTTTTAACATCAAATCTCGCAGTGCGCTGTAAACCTGAATCGAGAACCATACGTATGCCTTCTATGGTCAAAGAAGTTTCAGCAATATTGGTCGCAAGCACCACTTTACGTTGCCCTTTAGTAGGAGCTTGAATCGCTGCCTGCTGCTGTTGAAAATTCAATTGTCCATGTAAAGGGAAAACATCGACATTACTTGGCAAACTGGTTAAGCCCTCAGCTACACGCTTAATGGCTGACATACCCGGTAAAAATACCAGTAATGACCCTGTTTCCTTACCGATTAAACTGTGAATTTGAGCCACCATCACATGCTCATATCGCTGATTAGGCCTTAAAGGATGATAACGATATTCAACTGGAAAACTTCGGCCTTGAGATTCAATATACTTAGCATTAGGCATCAACACCTTGATAGTATCGAGGTCTATAGTCGCTGACATGACGACTAACTTGAGATCCTCTCTCAATACATCCTGAATCTCGAGAGAAAACGCAAGAGCAGTATCCGCATGAATGCTACGTTCGTGGAACTCATCAAAAATCACCAATGAGATCCCCGTCAGCTCCGGATCCATTTGGATCATGCGGGTTAAGATACCTTCAGTTACAATCTCTAGTTGCGTGTTGGCGCTAACCCTAGACTCCCCTCTCACTCGATAACCAACACGCTGACCGATGCTTTCTCCGAGCTGCTGAGCAAGATAGTAGGCGATATTACGTGCAGCTAGACGCCTTGGCTCTAACACAATGATCTTTCCATCAACCGCATTTTCGGTTAATAGCTTTAATGGAAGGTAGGTCGACTTACCTGCACCTGGTGCGGCTTTAAGAATAACTTGGGAGTGAGTTTTGATGGCAGACAATAACTCTGGCATCACGCTCTCTATGGGAAGCTGTGACAAGGGTTAAACCTTATGATGTAATAATATAAATATTGTACATAAATCCAGCCTCAAATGAAGTTTGAACCTCAATTACAACCCGCTGTATTGATTAAACGCTACAAACGTTTCCTTGCTGACATCCGTTTAACCGATAATGAAGAGACTACCATACACTGTGCAAATACTGGTGCCATGACAGGCTGTGCAACAACTGGAGATACCATTTGGTATTCAACGTCTAGCAATACCAAGCGTAAATACCCGCATAGCTGGGAGCTAACCCAAACCAATCAAGGCGACACAATTTGTGTAAATACGGCTAGAGCGAATCAACTCGCAGTAGAAGCGATAGAAACAGGCATGATCCGCGAGCTAACAGGCTACGAACAGCTCAAAACAGAAGTTCGATACGGCGATGAAAATAGTCGAATTGATATTCTACTCACATCAAGCGAGCACCCAAGCTGCTATATAGAAGTAAAAAGCGTGACATTACTTGATGAAGCTCATCAAGGCCAGGGATACTTTCCAGATGCGGTAACCACTCGTGGACAGAAGCACCTGAGAGAGCTCACAAAAATGGTTCAAAATGGATACAGAGCAGTACTTTTATTCACAGTTTTGCATTCTGGTATTGAAAAAGTCTCTCCTGCACACCATATAGACCCACAATATTCAAAATTATTGAAGAACGCACAAGAACAAGGCGTTGAAATACTGTGTTATGCAGCACAGCTTTCAAATACTGAGGTAAAACTAGTAAAACCTATTCGTTTCATTGGTTAAGAGAAAAAATGGTGTCATCTTCACATTGACAGCAAGTTTACTCTAGAGTGTTTGCCTCACTTTGTTCTTTTTGCTATAGATAGCCGCCTTAAAATCCAACTGCGAGCGCAGTGGATCAGGTGTAAGTAGGAGATGCTGCATGCCAGAATCAAAGAAAAAAGCGCTAGGCATCCTAGCCATTGCAGGGGTTGAGCCATATACAGAGAAAGCTGGTGAAGAATATATGTCACCAGAGCAGTTGGCTCATTTCACGAAAATTTTGACCGCATGGCGAAACCAGCTCAGGGAAGAAGTTGATCGCACTGTGCATCACATGCAAGATGAAGCTGCGAATTTTCCAGATCCCGTAGATCGAGCCTCTCAAGAAGAGGAGTTCAGCCTAGAACTTCGTAATCGCGACAGAGAACGTCGCCTTATTAAGAAGATTGAAAAAACGCTTAATAAGATTGAAGAAGACGAATTTGGTTTCTGTGAATCTTGTGGAGTCGAAATCGGTATTCGTCGCTTAGAAGCTCGCCCAACTGCTGATTTATGTATTGACTGCAAAACTTTAGCAGAAATTAAAGAAAAGCAAATGCAAGGCTAGCAGTATAAGCAACACGAGTAATAGAGGGAGCAATTGCTCCCTTTTTGATTTGTTAGAAAAGAATATCAGATGACTTATATTGGCCGTTTTGCTCCCTCACCTTCAGGTCCACTGCACTTTGGATCTCTTGTCGCTGCACTAGGAAGCTACTTCCAGGCAAGATCTCAACGAGGTAAATGGCTGGTGCGTATTGAAGACCTCGATCCTCCAAGAGAAGTGAAAGGTGCGTCCGATCTTATTTTACGTACTTTAGAAGCTTACCATCTTGATTGGGATGATGATGTGGTTTATCAAAGTCATCGTCATGCCCTTTATCAAGCACAATTGGATAGCTGGTTAAATTCCGGCCAAGCATACTACTGTAAATGTACACGCAAGCAAGTTAAAGCTATGGGCGGGTTTTATACTGGAAATTGCCGCGATAAAAAGTTAATAGACGATGGTAACTGCGCCATTAGATTGCTTATGACACATCCAGTTGAAAGCTTTGATGATAGGAAACATGGCCAATTTTCCGTTCCTCCCGAGCTTGCACGAGAGGACTTTATTGTTAAGCGCAGAGACGGTCTATTTGCCTATAATCTAGCAGTGGTGATTGATGATGTTGCTCAAGGCGTGACCGAAGTGGTGCGTGGCGCTGATTTAATTAAGCCGACGGGCAGACAAATAAGTTTGTATCATATTCTTAATCAACCACTCATCAATTACATACATTTACCGTTAGCTACAGATAATTCGGGTCAAAAACTGTCCAAACAAAATCACGCACCAGCCATTGACCTAAATCAACCTAAACCCACTTTAATCGATGCAATGCAATTTTTAGGTTTTGAATTAAATAAGGAAATTAAGCAGAGTAATGTGAGAGAGATCATTGATTGGGGTATCGCAAACTGGAGAATTGAACAACTACCAGATGCAACTGAAATAACACCGCGATTCTCAAATAGCTCACTGTAGGCTATCATTAGCCGCGAAATTAGCCCGAATAGTGTAAACGGAACCATAAGCCAGGCCAAAATAGGCACACTCGAGTACTGGTGATGAGAGCCGCCAGAAATACGAGTAATTGATGCAGATGAATAAAAACGACCAAACACCAAATAAAAACGACGTCTTTCCAGAGTTATCTCTGAACGTCATCACACGCCAAGAACATAACATTTCTCGTAAACACATTAGTGATAACGCGCTTAAGGTGTTGTATCGACTTCATGGCGCTGGTTTTGAGGCCTTTCTGGTCGGCGGCGGTGTAAGAGATTTATTACTAGATCAAAATCCTAAAGATTTTGATATTGCCACCAATGCAACGCCGGAAGAAATACGCCAGCTATTCAAAAATTGCCGCCTGATCGGTCGCCGCTTTCGTTTGGCACATATTATGTTTGGCAGAGACATCATTGAAGTGGCGACCTTCCGTGGTCACCACCAAGAAACCACAAAAAATGTCTCGCAGCAGTCAAAAGAAGGCATGCTTTTACGCGATAACGTTTATGGCACCATAGATGAAGATGCTGAGCGTCGTGATTTTACAATCAACGCTATGTATTACAACATAGGTGATTATTCCATCCATGATTACGCAGGTGGGCATGAAGACCTTGAAGATAGACTGGTTCGTCTGATTGGCGATCCGCAGACTCGCTATCGTGAAGACCCTGTCCGTATGCTGCGTGCGATTCGTTTTGCTGTGAAGTTAGATTTCGATATTGAAGAAGATACAGCGGCACCGATTGAAGACATGTCGCACCTATTGCAAGACATACCTGCTGCACGCTTATATGAAGAGTCTCTCAAAATGTTACAGTCTGGCTATGGATTAGAAACTTACCATCTGATGCGTGAGTACAATCTCTTCCAACAATTATTTCCTCTAATTGCCAGTGACTTCACGCAAGACTATTCGTCAAAAACTGAGCAAATGTTGGATTTAGTCTTAGATTCTACTGATATACGAATAGAACAAGGCAAGCGTATAAACCCTGCGTTCATGTTCGCCGCTATGCTTTGGTACCCTCTTCTTACACGCGCTGACATGCTAATGGCTAAACGTAAGCTATCTGAATACGATGCTATTATGGAAGCGAGCAACTATATTCTCGATGAACAAGTACGTACCATCGCCATACCTCGTCGCCATACGGCAACAATTCGAGAAATATGGCAATTACAACTTCGCCTGCCACGAAGAAACGGTAAGCGAGCTTTTCGATTGATGGAACTCAACAAGTTCAGGGCTGGCTTTGATTTCCTCGAAATGCGAGGAGAAATAGAGACTGGCGAAACCGAACAACTCGCCAAATGGTGGCAGACATTCCAAAATGCGGGACGCGAAATGAAACAAGCTATGGTCTCTGATTTAGAGTCAGACACACCAGAGCAAGGTAAAAAGCGTCGTCGTAAGCCATATCGTAACAAAAAAAACAAGGTTTCATCTTCATGACTACGGTCTACATCGCTATTGGGAGCAATTTATCTGATCCAATAGCGCGAGCAAACAATGCAATTGACGCGCTTAAAGAGTTACCGGAATCTGAGTTTATCAGTAGCTCTTTGCTATATACGAGCACGCCTATGGGGCCACAAGATCAACCTGATTACATTAATGCCGTCGTCAAAATCCAGACACGATTAACACCAATACAATTGCTCGACTGCACACAAGTCATTGAGCTAGAGCAAGGACGTGTTCGTAAAGATGAACGCTGGGGACCTCGCACTTTGGATTTAGACATTATTCTTTACGGCAATGAGGTGATTGATTCTGAGCGTCTAACCATTCCTCATTATGGGATGAAAGAGCGCGAGTTTGTACTCTACCCACTGGCTGAAATTGCCCCAAATATCACTCTCCCGTGTGGGACCAGACTAGATGACTTGCTATCAGTTGTCTCGAAAAACGGTCTGCGTGTTTGGCAATAATAGCCAAGCCCTGAAAGGAAAAATCATGAAAAAAGTTACCATATCTGACCTGATGAAATGGAAGCAGGAAGGTCGTAAATTTGCTACTTCCACCGCCTATGATGCGAGCTTCGCCCAGCTGTTTGAAAGTGAAGAGATGCCCGTTCTTCTTGTCGGCGATTCACTAGGCATGGTGTTACATGGCGCTCCTGATACATTACCAGTTACAATCGAAGATATCGCCTATCATACCCGTTGTGTAAGAGCAGGTAGCCCAAATTGCCTATTAATGGCTGATATGCCATTCATGAGCTACGCAACACCTGAACAAGCTTGCGATAGTGCAGCTAAGTTAATGCGAGCTGGGGCCAACATGGTCAAAATTGAAGGGGGAGATTGGCTGGTCGATACCGTAAAAGTATTAACACAACGTGCGGTACCTGTATGTGCTCATCTGGGGTTAACACCACAATCAGTCCATATTTTTGGTGGATTTAAAGTACAAGGGCGTGAGCAAGACAAAGCGGAACGAATCGTCCGTGATGCCATTGCGCTACAAGAAGCAGGAGCTCAAGTAATTCTATTGGAATGCGTTCCTAGAGAGCTAGCGGCTCGTATCACAGATATCTGTGATGTTCCTGTTATCGGTATTGGTGCAGGTAATGCCACGGACGGACAAATCCTAGTTATGCATGATATGTTCGGTATATCGGCAAACTACATGCCTAAGTTTTCAAAGAACTTCCTTGCTGAAACTGGAGATCTGCGTAAAGCGGTCGCCATGTACAAAGACGAAGTTGAACGTGGTACTTTCCCAAGTCAAGCCCACACCATTGCGTAAGGAGCGAACTAATGCAAACTTTTGCTGAGATTGCCACACTTCGTGAGCAAATCAAGCAGTACAAACGTGATGGCCGTAGCATTGCCTTTGTGCCAACTATGGGTAATTTGCATGAGGGCCACTTAACTCTAATGCGTAAGGCTCGCGAGCATGCTGACATTGTTGTCGCGAGTATTTTTGTGAATCCTATGCAATTTGAGCGTAGTGACGACTTAAACAACTATCCTAGAACACTCGAAGATGATTTAAGCAAGTTAGCTAATGAAGGCATAGAAGTTGTCTTTACGCCGACACCCGATGTCATTTACCCAAACGGAACAGACAAACAATCTTTTGTCGATGTGCCTGGACTGTCAAACATCCTCGAAGGCGTTTCTCGACCGGGGCATTTTCGCGGTGTTGCAACCGTAGTGACCAAGTTGTTCAACATTGTTCAGCCTGAAGTTGCATGTTTTGGTGAAAAAGACTTCCAACAGCTCGCTGTTATTCAAAAGATGACTGAAGATTTGGCACTGGATATAAAGATCGTCAACGTGCCTACGGTTCGCGAAATGGATGGCCTTGCCATGAGCTCTCGCAATAATCTATTAACCATGGATGAGCGCCAGCGTGCACCTGTTTTGGCTCGCACCATGCGCTGGATAAGCAGCGCGATACGCGGTGGGCGTGACGACTATGCCTCAATTATCGAAGATGCAAGCGATCAGCTTCGCGCCGCAGGTCTCCAACCTGACGAAATATTTATTCGCGATGCAAACAGTCTAGGTGTGGTAAGTACAGAGACTACTCAAGTCGTTATTTTAATGTCAGCGTTTTTGGGGCAAGCTCGTCTAATCGATAATCAAGTTGTCGATCTGATAACTGATACCAAAGAAGAAGCCAATGTAGAATCGCCCTCCGAAAGCGCCGAATAACTTGAATAAAACGGACTAAATTCTTTAAAAGGTTGGGCAAATATCCCAGCCTTTCCTTTTGCCACAAAACACTAACTTCTTATTCCAATTCCCTTGGTAATTAGGTAGTGCGCAACAGAGTATAGTAAAATCACAAATACAGCTAATACGCTGAATGACTCTACAATTCCGACATCGGAAATACCCAAAAATCCATAACGAAATGCATTGACCATATATACGATAGGATTAATTTTCGACACTCCCTGCCAAAACTCAGGCAACAAGCTGATCGAGTAAAACACACCACCTAGATAAGTAAGTGGAGTCAAGACAAAAGTTGGGATAATTGAGATATCATCAAATGTTTTTGCATATACAGCATTGATTAGGCCGCCAAGCGCAAAAACAATTGACGTCATAAATACGGTAAGAAAGATAATACCCCAATGATCGACTTGTAAATCCACAAACAGCAGCGAAACCAAGGTGACAATAAAGCCAACCAATAACCCCCTAGTAACCCCTCCCATCACATAGCCAAATATAATCACATAATTGGGCACAGGCGCGACTAGAAGCTCTTCAATATTTTTTTGAAGCTTGGCGCTAAAAAATGACGAAGCGACATTGGAATAAGAATTGGTGATCACTGACATCATAATGAGGCCTGGAACAATATACTCCATATAACTAAAGCCATTCATTTCACCAATTCGCGAGCCGATTAAACGACCAAAAATAATGAAATACAAACTCATAGTGATAGCAGGAGGCACTAGTGTTTGAACCCAGATTCGAGTAAATCTATGTACCTCTTTACCCAAAAGGCTACAAAAAGCGGTCCAATATAGACGATACATATTACTGCTCTCCCTGCTGAACAATGTTGACAAAAAGTTCTTCCAGGCGATTGGCTTTATTTCGCATCGATAAGACCTTGATACCCTGATCGGTTAATTGACTAAAAATTCTGTTTAAACCCTGCGTTTTTTCTATTTCAATTTCTAGCGAGCCATTTTGTAAACGGTGACTAACTACCCCTTCTAACCTAGGCTCTGTCGTGCCTTCCTCTAAATCCAAAATAAAAGTTTCAACATCAAGCTTACTCAATAAGTCTTTCATCGTGGTGTTTTCAATCAGTTCGCCTTTATTGATAATGCCAATATTTCGACATAGCATTTCCGCCTCTTCGAGGTAGTGCGTGGTGAGAATAATAGTGATACCTTGTTGATTAATTTTCTTAAGGAACTCCCACATAGAGCGACGAAGCTCGATATCTACACCAGCAGTAGGCTCATCTAAAATCAATAATTTAGGCTCATGAACTAAAGCTCTTGCAATCATCAACCGTCTTTTCATGCCTCCCGATAAGTAGCGAGCACGTTCATTTCGCTTATCCCATAACTCGAGCTGAGTTAGATATTTCTGCGCTCTTTGTTTGGCAAGTGCACGAGGAACACCATAATACCCTGCTTGCTGCAGGAGAATCTGTTCTACGGTTTCATACGGATTGAAATTAAACTCTTGAGGGACCAAGCCCAAATTCTGTTTGGCCAATTCAAGGCTTTGGTCAATGTCATAGCCAAATACCCTTACCTTGCCAGATGTTTTATTTACCAGAGATGAAATCACACCAATAGTGGTTGATTTTCCGGCACCATTAGGTCCAAGAAGAGCATAAAAGTCTCCCTCAGTCACATTGAGACTGATGCCTTTCAGCGCCTCTAACCCACCCGAATATGTTTTACGAAGCTGTTCTATTTCTAATGCGTACATAGTATTCACTGCTAATAAAAGGTCATATGTCTTGTGGTAGAAGTATTGGAAAAGTAAACCGACAAAAAGAGTGGCCAAAGACTTCCTAATCACCACAGCTGCCACTGAGTTTATCGCCGAACATCTGTATACACAACCATTATTTCGAATAAATTAGAAATATAGAATATATTTGAAAAATAACTCTAAAAGACAGGAAAAAGCCCTTAAACCCTTTATTTAACAGGGTTAAGGAGACATCAGATGAGTCGAGGATGAGTACAATTTAGCAGGAATGGCGACCGAACATTGTGTATAGTGGAGCAAGGTTCGTAGAGGAAAAATTGTAAAATGCCGGAAATAAAACAGCTTTTTGAAAACAACTCAAAGTGGTCTGAATCCATTAAGGCTGAACGACCAGAGTACTTTGCAAAACTAAAAGAGGGACAGAATCCCGACTTTCTCTGGATTGGCTGTGCTGATAGCCGAGTTCCAGCCGAGCGCCTTACTGGCTTATATTCAGGTGAGCTCTTCGTACATAGGAATGTAGCTAACCAAGTCATTCACACTGATCTTAACTGTTTATCAGTGGTGCAATATGCAGTTGAAGTGCTTAAGGTCAAGCATATTATTGTATGTGGTCACTATGGTTGTGGTGGCGTCAACGCTGCAATCGACAATCCTCAGTTAGGACTTATCAATAACTGGCTACTTCATATTCGCGATAACTACCATAAATACAAACACCAAATCGAATCTCTGCCACGTGATCAGTGGGGGGACAAACTGTGTGAAATTAATGTTGCTGAACAAGTCTATAACCTAGGGAACTCGACCATATTGCAAGGAGCTTGGGAACGTGGTCAAGAGATCGAAATCCATGGCGTTGTGTATGGTATAGGTAATGGTAAATTACAAGACCTAGGCGTTCGTTGCTCTAGTCGCGAGTCTCTCGAGTCTGGACACCAAGAAGCATTGAATAAGATTTTAGCTTCACCTGTGCTGGGTTAAGCTTGCTTTGGCCGATATATAGCCCTGCCTATTGAAGTCAGGGCTGTTAACTGGCTTAAAATCAATCTATTTATTCCTGGGGAACCACTTTCCCTATATATGGCAAATGGCGGTAATTTTGTGCATAGTCAATACCAACCCCTACGACAAACTCATCAGGAATAGCAAAACCCACCCAGTCCACAGGAACTTCAACTTCACGACGTGAAGGCTTGTCTAAAAGGGTACAAATAGAAATAGACTTAGGTTCACGCAAGGACAATATCTCACGTATTTTATTGAGCGTGTTTCCTGTATCGATAATGTCTTCGATAATGAGTACATCTTTGCCTTTGATATCATCATCAAGATCTTTAAGGATTCTTACATCGCGAGAGCTTTCCATACTATTGCCATAGCTAGAAGCCGTCATAAAGTCGACTTGATGCGTTAATTCAATCTTTCTCGCCAAATCGGCCATAAACACAAATGAGCCTCGCAGCAAACCGATAAGTACTAGATTTTCACTCCCTTGATAATGCGCCGTGATCTCTCTTCCTAATTCATTGACCCGATGTTGAACCTCTTGTTCAGAAATCATTACTTCTACTGTATGCTTCATATCAATCTCATTTTTCATTTAAAGGAAATTCATTAGGCAGGAATTCGGCACTAACCCAAGATTCAGGCACATATTTTATCATCACTATGTCACAGGTAAAACGTTTGCTTGATTAAAGGCTGCAATAAATATATGCAACTACATGATCTCAAGCACGGTATTAATAAAAATGATTATTAAATAAACTGAAATCGTTGACCTAATTGATATGCACCATTACACTCATACCTGCGAAAGCAATAATAATATTCTAATTAGGGCATAAGCCCATATATACAACTCAATTGGCAAGGAAATATAACTATGGATTCTATAGCTAAAAGACCGCGTACGCGCCTTTCTCCACAAAAACGCAAGCAACAACTAATGGAAATTTCACTAGAGGTGTTCGCTCGTCGTGGTATCGGCCGTGGTGGTCACGCAGACATCGCAGAAATTGCTCAAGTTTCTGTCGCAACCGTATTTAACTACTTTCCGACCCGTGAAGACTTGGTCGATGACGTGTTAAATTATGTTGTACGTCAGTTCTCTAACTTCCTATCAGACAACATTGATCTGGATATTCATGCGAAAGAAAACCTTCGTAACCTAACTTCTGCTATGGTCGATCTCGTGGTTAATGACTGCCACTGGCTAAAAGTATGGTTCGAGTGGAGCGCTTCAACGCGTGATGAAGTTTGGCCACTGTTCGTGTCAACAAACCGTACTAACCAACTGTTAGTTCAAAATATGTTTGTTAAAGCAATTGAAAGAGGCGAAGTCTGCGATACTCATGATCCTGCGGATCTAGCAACGCTATTCCATGGTATTTGTTACTCACTGTTTGTACAGGCAAATCGTACACAGGATGATGACTCAGTAAACCGCTTAACACAAAGCTACCTAGATATGCTTTGTATCTATAAATAAGCGTTAACTGAAGTCCAAGCCGAGTCCTGTTAGAGACTCGGCTTTTTTGTATCTGTGATTCATACGATACAAAAAAGCCGCTGATACTTCAGCGGCTATACAGTTGTGGCTAGAAGAAAATTATTTCTTCTTTTTCACTGCTTTTTTATTTGGCAGGTCAGTGATTGAACCTTCAAATACTTCAGCTGCTAGACCAACAGACTCATGTAGCGTAGGGTGTGCGTGAATGGTAAGAGCAATATCTTCAGCATCACAGCCCATTTCAATCGCTAGGCCAATCTCACCAAGAAGTTCTCCACCGTTGGTACCCACAATTGAGCCACCAATCACACGGTGAGTTTCTTTATCAAAGATAAGCTTAGTCATACCATCCGAGCAATCAGAAGCAATTGCACGACCAGAAGCCGCCCATGGGAAAGTAGCAACTTCGTACTTGATACCTTCTTCCTTCGCTTCTTTCTCTGTCTTACCAACCCAAGCAACTTCAGGCTCAGTGTAAGCAATTGAAGGAATAACTTTAGGGTCAAAGTAATGTTTCTTACCAGCAATAACTTCTGCCGCTACGTGGCCTTCATGCACACCTTTGTGAGCCAGCATTGGTTGGCCAACAATATCGCCAATGGCAAAAATATGAGGAACATTAGTACGAAGCTGCTTATCGACATTAATAAAACCACGCTCATCAACTTCAACGCCTGCTTTCTCAGCATCAAGTGACAAACCGTTTGGTACACGACCGATTGCAACTAGAACAGCATCGTAGCGCTCAGCATCCGCTGGAGCTTTCTTGCCTTCCATCGACACATAGATGCCATCGTCTTTCGCTTCAACTGCTGTCACTTTAGTTTCAAGCATCAGGTTGAATTTATCTTTAACACGCTTGGTGTAGACTTTCACGATGTCTTTATCTGCTGCAGGAATAACCTGATCAAACATCTCAACAACATCGACTTTTGAACCAAGAGATTGATAAACAGTTCCCATCTCTAGGCCTATGATACCGCCGCCCATGATAAGCAGCTTCTCTGGTACTTCTTTTAATTCTAATGCGTCAGTAGAGTCCCAAATACGTGGGTCTTCATGTGGAATAAACGGCAATTTGATTGGACGAGAGCCCGCTGCAATAATTGCATTGTCAAAATTAACAACCGTGGATTCACCCTCACCTTCAACCTGAATTGAGTTCGGGCCAGTAAACTTACCGTAGCCGCTAACAACCGTTACATTACGCATCTTAGCCATGCCACTAAGACCACCAGTTAACTGGTTAACGACTTTTTCTTTCCAAATACGGATTTTATTGATGTCAGTTTGTGGCTCACCAAATACAACGCCGTGATCTGCCATCGCTTTTGCTTCTTCAATCACTTTAGAAACGTGAAGAAGTGCTTTCGATGGGATACAACCCACGTTTAAACATACACCGCCAAGAGTGCTGTAACGCTCGATAAGTACGGTCTCTAGACCTAAATCTGCACAACGGAATGCAGCGGAGTAACCAGCAGGACCAGAACCAAGTACAACAACTTGGGCTTTAATTTCTTTGCTCATTTTGACCTCTTGTAGTCATTATCCCTAACAGGCGAGTGGGTATTGATTCTTATGTTTAAGAGTGGTTAGTTTTAAACAGTTATTTTCAGACCGCCAACAGTTTACAGAGATGTTAATGGTGTGAAAAGCAATTCCATTTAGCCTGTGAGCTAGCCGACAATTCAGCGAAGAAAACCTCTTGCCTCACTTAACTGTCAGATGTTTTAAGTAACAGAGGCGGCTCAAACAGCCGCCTCTAGGTAACAAATTTTGGTTAAAGAACCAAACGACGAATGTCTGACAGACAAGCGTTCAAGTAAGTGATAAAGCGAGCGCCCTCTGCACCGTCAATGACGCGGTGATCGTACGATAGTGACAAAGGTAACTGCAGGCGCGGTTCAAAGTCTTTACCGTTCCATACAGGCTTCATCTCAGACTTAGACACACCTAAGATGCCCACTTCTGGCGCGTTTACGATTGGGGTAAACGCAGTACCACCGATACCACCAAGGCTAGAGATGGTGAAACACCCGCCTTGCATGTCACCTGCTGTCAACTTACCTGAACGTGCTTTCTTAGATACCACCATTAGCTCTTCAGACAGCTCGTAAATGCCCTTCTTGTTCACGTCTTTAAACACAGGAACAACCAGACCGTTTGGCGTATCGACTGCAATACCTATGTTGACATACTTCTTCAGAATGATGCTTTCGCCATCCTCAGATAGTGAAGAGTTAAACGCAGGGAAAGCTTCTAGCGCTTTCGCTGCAGCTTTCATGATAAAGACTAGAGGAGTAATCTTCATTCCCGAATCTTTCTTCGCTTCGATCGCATTTTGTTCTTTACGAAAGGCTTCTAGCTCGGTGATATCAGCATTGTCCCACTGTGTAACATGAGGGATCATTACCCAGTTACGATGCAGGTTTGCGCCTGAGATCTTCTTAATCTTAGAAAGCTTCTGTACTTCAGTTTCACCAAACTTGCTAAAGTCGACTTTTGGCCATGGTAGTAGGCCAAGTGCAGAGCCATCACCTTGGCCTGATGCAGCGCCTGCACCGGACTCAAGACGCTTGAGTGCTTCTTTCACGTATGACTGCACATCTTCTTTAAGGATGCGACTCTTACGACCAGTACCCTTAACCTTAGCTAGGTTAACGCCAAACTCACGAGCAAGACGACGAACGACAGGAGATGCATGCGCATACTCATTATTCTCTTGGAAGTCACCTGTTGCGGCTGGAGCTGCAGCCGGAGTCTCTACTTTTGGAGCAGGTGCTACCGCTTGAGCTGGAGCTGGAGCTGGAGCTGAAGTAGCAGCAGCTACAGGGGCTGCGCCAGCAACCTCAAAGACCATGATCAGAGAGCCAGTCGATACTTTATCACTGGTTGAGATTTTGATTTCTTTGATAGTCCCTGCAAATGGGGCAGGCACTTCCATAGAAGCTTTATCGCCTTCAACAGTGATAAGAGATTGCTCTTCTTCCACTGTATCACCGACAGCAACCATGACTTCAGTTACTTCAACTTCATCGCCACCAATATCTGGGACATTCACTTCTTTTACTGCAGAAGCTGTCGGTGCTGCAGCAACTGGCGCATCTGCCACGACTGGCGCTGATACTGCACCAGAACCAGCGACCTCAAACACCATGATCAGAGAACCCGTTGTAACCTTATCACCAGTTGCAACCTTAATCTCTTTTAGAGTACCAGCACATGGTGCAGGTACTTCCATCGAAGCTTTGTCACCTTCAACAGTCAGAAGAGATTGCTCTTCTTCAATGCTATCACCAACGGCAACCATGATTTCAGTTACTTCAACTTCATCACCGCCAATATCAGGCACATGAACTTCTTTCAGTTCAGATGATGCTGGAGCAGCCGCAGGCGCTTCGGCAACAGCTGCAGGGGCAACGTCTGCTGCACCGTCTTCAGAGTCAAATACCATGATCAGCGAGCCAGTCGATACCTTATCACCCTCAACGACTTTAATTTCTTTAACAATACCCGCTGCCGATGCTGGAACTTCCATAGAAGCTTTGTCACCTTCAACAGTAATTAGAGACTGTTCTTCTTCAACCTTGTCGCCA
This sequence comes from Vibrio tetraodonis, assembly GCF_003350295.1. GTDB lineage: Bacteria > Pseudomonadota > Gammaproteobacteria > Enterobacterales > Vibrionaceae > Vibrio > Vibrio tetraodonis. The sequence goes on along the minus strand of NZ_QLYY01000007.1, from coordinate 45,792 downwards.
ACGCTTACAAGAATTTCAGTAACTTCAACCTCATCCGCACCGATATCTGGTACATTAATTTCGATTGCCATTTCTTATCTACCTTTCTAATTAAGCGTACAACGGGTTAGTTTTCTCAGTATCGATATCGAACTTTTTGATCGCTTCAGTGATCGCTGACTTATCAACTTTACCCTGCTTTTCAAGTTCTGTTAGCGCTGCAACAACAACGTAGCCTGCATTCACTTCAAAGTGACGACGAAGATTTTCACGGCTATCCGAACGACCGAAACCATCAGTACCAAGAACTTTGAATGATTCAGAAGGCATAAATGCTCGAACTTGCTCTGCATAGTTCTTCATGTAGTCAGTTGCAGCAATTGCCGGCTCTTTACCCATTAGTTTGGTAATGTAGGGTACTTGAGCTTTTGCTTCAGGATGTAGCATGTTAAAGCGCTCTGCTGCTTGACCATCACGAGTTACTTCATTGAAAGATGTTACCGAGTAAACATCAGACGCAATACCGTAATCATCGCTCAAGATTTGCGCCGCTTTGCGCACTTCATTCATTATGGTACCAGAGCTCATTAATTGAACTTTACCTTTACCACGCTTACCTGAATAGCTTTCAAGTTTGTAGATACCCTTACGGATACCCTCTTCCACACCTTCTGGCATTGCTGGCATTGCGTAGTTTTCATTCATCAGCGTCAGGTAATAGAACACGTTTTCTTGCTCTGGACCGTACATGCGACGAATACCATCTTGCATGATGACTGCAACTTCGTAAGCGAAAGTTGGGTCGTAAGAAATACAGTTAGGTACCGTATTTGCCATAATGTGTGAGTGACCATCTTCGTGCTGTAAGCCTTCACCATTAAGTGTTGTACGACCGGCAGTCGCACCAAGCAAGAAACCACGTGATTGTTGGTCACCAGCCATCCATGCCATATCACCTACTCGTTGGAAACCAAACATTGAGTAGTAAATATAAAATGGGATCATTGGCAGATCGTTAGTGCTGTATGAGGTCGCTGCAGCAACCCAAGAAGCCATAGAACCTAGCTCATTGATACCTTCTTGAAGTACTTGGCCCGAGGTTGCTTCTTTATAGTAAGAAACAACACCTCGGTCTTCAGGCGTGTATTCCTGACCGTGTGGGTTATAAATACCGATTTGACGGAATAGACCTTCCATACCAAAGGTACGAGCTTCATCACATATAATTGGAACAATGTTTTTACCAATGCCCTTATTCTTCAATAGAATATTTAAGGTACGAACGTAGGCCATTGTGGTAGAGATTTCACGCTTTTGTTCACTCAACAAAGGACCAAACTCTTCGAGTTCAGGTAGCGCGAGTTCTTGAGTAAATTTAGGCAGACGCTGAGGTGTATAACCTTTAAGTTCTTTACGACGAGCATGCAGATATTCGTACTCTTTTGAGCCTTCATCTAGCTTCAGATATGGCAAATCTTTGACAGCTTCGTCAGTCAATAGATCTTGTAGGCCTAAACGGTCACGCATATGCAGAACATGAGTCATGTCCATTTTCTTAACCTGGTGAGCAATATTCTTACCTTCAGCTGCATCACCCATACCATAGCCTTTAACTGTTTTAGCTAAAATAACAGTTGGACGACCTTTAGTCTGCTCAGCATTTTTGTACGCCGCGTAAAGCTTAGATGATTCATGACCGCCTCGCTTAAGCGCAAAGATTTCATCATCTGTCATGTCAGCAACAAGTGCAGCTGTCTCTGGGTACTTGCCGAAGAAGTGCTCACGAACATACGCGCCATCTTTAGCTTTGAACGTTTGGTAATCACCATCAATTGTTTCGTTCATTAATTGAAGTAACTTGCCTGTGGTATCTTTAGCCAGTAGAGAATCCCAGTTGTTACCCCAAATAACTTTGACCACGTTCCAGCCAGCACCTTTAAACAAGCCTTCAAGCTCTTGAATGATCTTACCGTTACCCATTACAGGGCCATCTAAACGCTGTAAGTTACAGTTGATCAGGAAGCAAAGGTTGTCCAGCTTTTCACGAGCCGCGAAAGAGATAGCACCACGTGACTCTGGCTCATCCATCTCACCATCACCTAGGAAGGCATAAACGCGCTGCTCAGAAGTATCTTTAAGACCACGACCATCTAAGTATTTAAGGAAGCGAGCTTGATAGATAGCAGAAATAGGACCTAGTCCCATGGAAACCGTTGGGAACTGCCAGAACTCAGGCATGAGTTTAGGGTGTGGGTAAGAAGGAATGCCTTTCCCATCCACTTCCTGACGGAAGTTATCGAGTTGCTCTTCAGTTAAGCGGCCTTCAACAAAAGCACGCGCATAGATCCCCGGAGAGATATGACCTTGGTAATAAACTAGGTCACCACCATCTTTTTCGTTAGGTGCACGGAAAAAGTGGTTGAAACATGTTTCGTAGAATGCAGCAGAAGACTGGAAAGACGCCATATGACCACCTAGGTCAAGGTCTTTCTTCGATGCACGTAAAACGATCATGATTGCATTCCAGCGAATGATGGAACGAATACGACGCTCAATGGTTGTGTCACCTGGGTAAGCGGGTTCTTGATCTGCTGGAATCGTATTGATGTAATTCGTTGTGACTCCAGTTGGCATGTCAACACCGTCTAGACGTGCTTTGTCTAGAACTTGCTCTAGTAGGAACTGAGCACGCTCTACACCTTCTTCACGTACCACTGACTCAAGGGCCTGTAACCATTCTTGAGTTTCGAGTGCATCTACGTCATGCTTCATATCAGACATGGCGATCTATCCTTCTGTTGGTTGGATCTACTTATTATAAGTAACGATGTTATGAATCGTTACCCTGCTGAATTCGACGTAAAGAACGCTCTCGACGAGACTCTTCACGACTCAAATCCAACAATGTTTCTTCAATATAAGCTAAATGTGAATGTGACATTTCACGTGCTTTCTCAGGCTGACCTGAAACAATCGCATCTACAATATTAGCTCGGTGTTTACTTACTTTTTCAACCACATCATCGCGGCGATGTAAGAGTTTGAGGTTTTGCAGGACATTTTGCTCTAATAGCGGTGCCAAACTGCGTACAATGTGCAATAAAACCACATTGTGAGCTGCTTCAGTTAAAGCGATGAGAAACTGCATAACCGCCGTTGCTTCCGCCTCAACATTCTTCTTGGTTTGTTCTTCGCTAATATGTTTCAAGCAAGCTTGAATACGCGTAAAGTCCTGTTCGGTTCCACGAACTGCTGCAAAGTAAGCGGAGATACCTTCCATCGCATGACGCGTTTCAAGCAAATCCAACTGTGTTTCCGAGTGGCTAGACAATAAATTTAGCAGAGGATCGGAAAAACTCGTCCAAATTTTCTCGCTAACAAAAGTCCCACCACCTTGGCGACGTGTAAGAAGACGTTTGGCTTCTAGACGCTGAATGGCTTCTCGGATTGAGGGGCGAGAAACATCAAACTGCTTTGCTAGTTCTCTCTCCGGGGGCAACTGCTGCCCTGGAGATAAGGTTCCTTCCACAATCAGCCTCTCTAACTCTTGTTCAATAACATCGGAAAGTTTCGGCTGACGAATCCTTTGATAAGCCATATTTTTTGTTCTTCTACTCTTTGCAGTCAATTGGTATTACCAATTTCATATTGGCGACGAAATTAACATAATTAAAACGCAAGTTCCAGTCATAAATTGACCCATATCATTGAAGTGGATAACCATCAACACTTTGATAACAATAGCTGATTAAAACAGCAACTCAATTGGTCAGACCAATTACAATAAATATACATGCGTATCTTGAATGACGCTGCAACTCAATTTTAGAACAAGATACCAAAGCTAAGTTTCAATAAATCAGCAGGGGTTATTTATCAAAATCGACAACTCAGTGTGAAGAAATGGAAAGGTAAGCTACTGAACTGACTTGACTAAAACCAGTTCAGTTATGATTAGGAAGGTCTAATTCAGCCAGTCATAATGGAGGTATAGATGTAACCTTTACTTTGCTTCAAGATGGTCAATCATTAATTGCAATGACTGGTTACCCCGAAATTCATTGATATCAAGTTTAAATGCTAAACGAACCGTTTTAACGGATGCATCTGGCCAGCGGCGTAAGTCAACATTAAAAGCAATCCCATCCAACATAATATTGGTTGGATGACCTTTATGCAGCGGCTCCAACATAAGCTTTAGATGCTTTTCTCCCACCAGCTTTTGATGGAGCAGTTTAAATTCTCCATCAAACACTGGCTCTGGGAAAGCTTGTCCCCAAGGTCCAGCAGAGCGAAGTAATTCAGCGGTATGCATTGAAAACTCTTCTGGTTTAAGTTCTCCATCAGAGAGAATAACGCCCTTTAACGCTGCTTCATCAAGCTCTGTTTTTACTCCTGCATCAAACAATTGCGAAAAACGCTCAAAATCCTGTTCTAAAATGGTTAAGCCAGCCGCCATCGCATGACCGCCAAATTTAATGATCAAACCGGGATTCTGTGTATCTATACGATCGAGTGCATCACGCATATGCAAACCGGGAATGGAACGACATGAACCTTTCAACGTACCTTCACCGCCATCGGCAAAAGCAATCACTGGACGATGAAACTTTTCTTTGATTCGAGATGCCAAAATACCAATCACACCTTGATGCCAGTCGCGTTGAAATAATACTAATCCATAGGGCATAGCATCATCACTAAACTGTAAACGCTCGCAAAATGCCATCGCCTCCTGCTTCATCCCTTCTTCAATTTCTTTGCGGGTTTGATTGAGGCCATCTAATTCACTCGCCATTCGGCGCGCTGCATGTATGTTATCGGTGAGCAAAAGTTCAACACCAAATGACATGTCATCCAAACGTCCTGCTGCATTAATTCTCGGACCGAGTGCAAAACCAAAGTCGGCCGCCACCAACCTTCTTGCATCGCGCTTTGCTACTTCTATTAACGCCTGAATTCCTGGTCTAGCCTTACCCGCCCGTATACGTAGCAATCCCTGATGAACTAAAATTCGATTGTTCTCATCCAAAGGGACCACATCAGCCACGGTACCAAGCGCAACCAGATCAAGTAACTCCATTAATTTTGGTTCTGGCATGCCTTGTTGGGAAAACCAGCCTAGTTTGCGCATGTGGACACACAAAGCCATCATCAGATAAAACGCAACCCCTACTCCAGCCAAAGCTTTTGATGGAAAAGCGCAAGATTCAAGATTCGGATTAACCATGGCATCAGCGATAGGAAGTTCGTTTCCAGGCAAGTGATGATCGGTCACCAGCACAGTCAAGCCTTGTGACTTGGCATACCGCACGCCTTCGATAGAGGACACACCATTATCAACCGTCATGATAACTTCAGCGCTGATTTCAATCGCCTGGTCGACCACCTCAGGACTGAGGCCATAGCCATCTTCAAAACGATTGGGCACTAAATAATCTACATTGGTTGAACCAAGCATTCGAAGCGCAAGCACAGACAAAGCCGAACTAGTTGCCCCATCGGCATCAAAGTCGCCGACCACAATAATACGTTTGTTGTCTAAGATTGCTTGATACAAGATAGCTACCGCTGCCTCAATACCATCTAACTTTTGATAGGAATGCAGAGCGCGAGCAGCAGTATCTAGTTGCTGTGGACAAGTGATACCACGCGAAATATAGATGCGTTTAAGAAGAGGCGCAATATCAGCCTCAAGCATAGTAAGATCCATTTCTGGACGACGTTGTATTTCTATCATAAATGTTTCATTGAGCAGATATTTTATGGCGAGGCAAAGAGAAGTCAGAAAATAACCACCTCAATCAATGTATCCATCATGAGGTGATTCACTACTTTTTAGTAAGACAACAATAGATTATGACTTTTCAGTCTGTTGCAAACGTTTTAGCATTTGATCAGGCGGAAGGTAACCACCAACCATTTCTCCACCAGGTAAGAAGATCGCTGGTGTTCCACTGATACCTAGTTCTCGACCCAAAGCATAATGCTTCTTTATAATCTCTTGATATTTGGCAAAGTCTTTACTCTTTTCAGGGAATTCACGCTTCACCTTTCCGTCATGCATTGCCTCTTGAGGATTCTTCGCTCCCCAAATACTCGCCATTTGGTCGGCAACTGAGCCTGTTCCACCTTGGCGTGGATACGCCATATAGCGAATCGTGATACCCAATTTGTTATAATCTTTCATCTGATTATGTAACCGCACGCAGTAACCACAGGTAATGTCGGTGAATACAGTGACAACATATTTTTCATCCTTAGCTTTGAACTCAATCATGCTATCTTGGAATTTGTTGATCTTGGCAGCATTAATAGGAGCCTGACGCTTTGCGAGTACATCTTCATATTGGCCATCTTTGTCTAACTTGTACAAAGTACCGGCTAAAAAATACTCACCATCTGGCGAGGCAAAAAGAACTCCACCGCTGGTCTGTACCTCAACCAAACCTTTGATATCGGCGGGCACTACCTTATTGATTTCTAGCCCTAATTTAGAGAATCGCTTTTCAAGCTGGGCTTTATCTATTTTAGTCTCTGCCGCAGTCACTGCCTGAGCAGCGACTAATAATGGAAGGGTAAGCAGAGTCATTCGGCGTAATACGCTCATTGAATTCACCTTATAATTTACTGCAAAAGGGAGTTCCCTCATGCTCTTGGATGATGCTCACTGTGTAACTGTTTTAGTCGCTCGGTTGCCACGTGAGTATAAATTTGTGTCGTCGAAAGATCGCTATGTCCTAATAACATTTGTACAACCCTAAGATCTGCGCCGTAATTAAGCAAATGAGTCGCAAATGCATGACGCAGTACATGCGGTGACAACAACTCGGTATCAATTCCGGCCATAATGGCATAATGCTTGATACGATGCCAAAATGTTTGGCGTGTCATTTGACGCGCTCTTTTACTGGGAAACACCACATCAGACGTTGTTTCTCCTAGCAACTCAGACCGCCCATGTTGCATAAAAGTTTCAATCCATTCAACCGCATTTTCTCCCATCGGGACCAACCGCTCTTTTCCACCTTTACCCGTAACACGCACAACACCCTGTCTCAGGCTAATATTTTCCATGGTAAGGCTCACCAGCTCTGTCACTCGAAGGCCAGTTGCATACAACAACTCAAGCATGGCTTTATCTCTTAATTCCATCGCATTATTAGGATCAGGAGCGTTCAATAACGCTTCAACTTGTTCTTCACTCAAGTCCTTGGGTAAACGCTTGGGTAGTTTAGGGCTGACAAGAAGCGCACTAGGATCATCACTGCGCACTTTTTCACGATGAAGATACTGAAATAAACGCCGAATCGCGGACAACATTCTTGCGCGAGACGTCTGTTTATACCCCTGTTCCATTAACCAACTCTGGTACTCGTGGAGCCCTGACAAGCTAATAAAATCAAGCCGGTAGTTATTATCTAACATCCATTTCACTAGCTTAGACAAATCGTTACGATAAGAGGCCAAAGTATTTTCAGACAGTCCTCTTTCCATCCACATCGCATCAAGAAACTGTTCGATTATACCCTGTTCAAAAGAAATATTGTCTGACACATTAATCCTTATTGATGAGATATGTGCTCAATGTAAGTGGCGTGAGATAATAAAGCCATAAAAATTACTTTTTCTTCGGCATATTCGCTGCAAAGCTCGCCATTTTATGGTTAGAATTCGCTATTAGTCGTAATAAGTGAAAAAGAAAGTAATGAAGATTGGTCTGTTTTACGGTTCAACTACCTGCTATACAGAAATGGCCGCAGAAAAAATGCGAGCTATTTTAGGTGAGGACTTAGTCGATATTTTCAATGTCAAACAAACTCCTCTTACTGAAATGGCAAACTATGATTTGCTCATTCTTGGTATATCGACATGGGATTTTGGAGAAATTCAAGAAGATTGGGATGAAGTTTGGAATGATATTGCTAGCTTATCGCTTAGTGGCAAAACCGTTGCCTTATTCGGCTTAGGTGATCAAGAAGGATACGGTGAGTGGTATCTAGATGCGATGGGTATGCTTCACGAACAATTGGAAAAAGTAGGCGCTAATTTTATTGGTTACTGGCCAAATGATGAAAGTTACCAATTCGACGCATCTAAGGCACTTACCGCAGATCAAAAGCAATTTGTTGGCCTAGCCTTGGATGAAGATTCACAATATGAACTTAGTGATGAACGCATTGCCACATGGATTGAGCAAGTTTTGGTAGAGTATCAACAAACTCTCTGACGGCATCATAAAGCTTGTATAAAGACGTCAACCTCTCTTGAAATGAGGGGTTATCTCATGTCTCTTTCATTCCTTGAACTAGAGCTAGCTCTTCAATTCATTACGATAACGCTGCCAATCAAAAACCAAACCCGGATCCGTTTTACGCATTGGCGCGATATATTGATGCCCTGTAATTCTCGGCAAAATAATTTTGGGGAAGCGAGCTAGTATGCTGTTAGTTAAAATGCTCAATGCCTGATATTGTTGATCGGTATAAGAAACAAAATCGCTGCCTTCAAGCTCAATACCAATCGAATAATCATTGCACTTGTCTCGTCCAGCAAAACTTGAAATACCAGCATGCCAAGCCCTAGCGGTAAATGGAACAAATTGGACAACTTCACCGTCTCGCCTAATCAGACAATGAGCCGAAACCCTACTTTGGTATATGGCAGCAAAAAAAGGATGCGCTGTGGGCTGCAGTTGACCTGTGAACAGCTGTTCTATATATGGCCCACCAAACTGACCCGGTGGCAAACTAATATTGTGGATCACCAGCAAGGAGATATCTTCAGCATCCGGCCTAGAATCAGAAAACGGAGAGGGAACATGCCTCGCTCCTTTATACCAACCATTGCCATCTATCATCTCTATCACCTAGTTTATTTTTAAGTTGTTGATTTTATATTGTCGAACACTAAATACCAGAATAATGGCTGAATTTCCCTGCTAGTCATCGTATTATGCATCCACTCATGTAAAACTGCCTATTAAATTTGTGATGAAAAACACCCACAACAGCAACGAACGCCTCGAGTATTTGAAACAACAGCTACCAAAAGAAATTTCTCGCTCAGTGACTGAAGCAATCAAAGAAGATTTAGGTGGCACACTTAACCCAGCCGCAGATATTACCGCAAGTTTAATTCCGGTAGATGCGCATAATGAAGCAAGTATCATTACTCGGGAACATGGAATATTTTGCGGTAGTGAATGGGCCAATGAAGTGTTCAAACAGTTGGGCGGCGACGTAAACATTGAATGGCATGTTAAAGACGGCGATAGAGTCGAGCCAAACCAAGTCCTTTGCGACCTCTCTGGCCCATCACGAGCTCTTCTTACTGGTGAACGCAATGCCATGAACTTTATACAAACGCTGTCAGGCTGCGCAACCACAACCGCTCAGTACACCAAGCAATTAGAAGGCACCAACTGCCGTCTTCTCGATACTAGAAAAACCATTCCAGGTTTGCGAAGCGCTCTGAAATATGCGGTTGCATGTGGAGGGGGCTTTAACCACCGTATTGGTGTATTCGATGCCTATCTGATCAAAGAAAACCATATTATTGCCAATGGTGGCATTACTCAGACCATACTCACTGCAAAACAGCTTCACCCAGGAAAACCTATTGAAGTTGAAACAGAAAACCTAAAAGAGCTAACCGAAGCGATTGAAGCTGGTGCTGATATTATTATGTTGGACAACTTTACCACAGACATGATGCGTGAAGCGGTCAAAATTAACGCAGGTCGCGCAGCACTGGAAAACTCAGGTAACGTGACGCTTGAGACGTTACGAGAATATGCAGAAACAGGCGTAGATTATATTTCAGTGGGCGCTCTCACCAAGCATATCAAAGCACTTGACCTATCAATGCGCTTTAAATAACAATCAGCAAGAGAGATGACCAATCTCTCTTGCTCCTTACCTTGATAGAAAGCCTCAACTAACACCATTTTCTTGCCTTGTGTAACATGCATGTAACTAACAAACTAATTCCGCCAATAAACTTCAATTATCTACTTTATTATCAAGGATAAAATAGACTTACTTTCATATAGTGAATGTCATTTCCTCTTCAAGTAAATGATTAATGATGGCACCAGAAAGGAAGCAATCACTAGGTTTTACTCTCATAGAATTGATGATAGTTGTCGCTATCATAGGAATTTTGTCATCATTCGCTATTCCAAGTTACCAAAACTACACCAAGCGTGCTCACGCTAGTGAAATTTTATCAACCATGTCAGCGATGAAAATGGCCGTCGGTATTTGCATCTCAACCACTGATTCGCCTGCTAGCTGTATTTCAGGGCAAAACGGAATACCCTCTCAACAGATCTTTAATGGCTATTCTATAGAAGCTCTATCGGATAATAGCGATACAATAATCAAGGCCGTCACCATAGGTTCAAAAGGCTCTCTACCCTCAGATTCGGTCCTCTCTCTGACAAGCCAAGAATCCAGCAATGGTTTGGTTTGGAGCCTTAATTGCGCAGGAACTGACAGTGAATATTGGTGCCCCGGGAGCTAATGATGAGCCGACTTCCAAGATTACTTTTTAATGCCAATGTTATTAACGAACAACCAGCCAGTGCATTGTATGCAACAGAAAAGACTTACCTCTCCTCCAACAACCAAGAGATGGATTTTCACGAACTCGATAATTTAATTATCAATCAGGTAACAGTAAAGGATGAGGCGCAGCGAGATGAATCGCATACTAGTCGCTACATTCATCAGGTCATCTCTAAAGCCGTTCGCCAAAAAGCATCTGATATTCACTTTGAACCTTATAAACAATCGTTTAGAATCCGGTTTCGCTGCGACGGGATATTAGTTGAGGTCCACCAATCACCGCATCAAATTTGCAAAAGGCTTGTCGCAAGAGTCAAAATTTTATCGCAACTGGATATTTCTGAATGTCGTTTACCTCAAGATGGTCGTCTTACTCATAGATTAACCAAATCAAATGATGTACACATTCGTGTTTCAACTCTACCCACCATGTGGGGCGAAAAGTTAGTATTAAGAATTTTAGACAACCAAGTCACTAGCTTAGATCTTGAAGTTCTGGGCTATAGCACTGCACAACGCCAAATTTATGAGCAAGCATTAAAGAAACCTCAAGGTCTTATTCTGATTACTGGACCAACAGGGAGTGGTAAAACCTTATCTTTATACAGCGGTTTATCTACACTCGATAGTGAACGTCTCAATATCTCAGCTGCTGAAGATCCAATTGAAATAAGCATCTCAGGTATCAATCAAGTTCAGATCCAGCCTCAAATTGGTTTTGGCTTCGCTGAAGCTTTACGAGCTTTTCTTCGTCAGGATCCAGATGTCATCATGCTAGGTGAAATACGAGATAAAGAAACAGCAGATATAGCAACTAAAGCCGCTCAAACTGGCCATCTGGTTCTAGCGACATTGCACACAAACTCAAGCACTGAAGCAATCACTCGCCTTAAAAATATTGGCATAGAACCACATAACATCGCAGCTTCGCTTTGCCTAGTGATTGCCCAAAGATTACTCCGTCGTCTGTGCCCTTTGTGTAAGATTCCTGCACCAATACCCGAATGTTTATCGAAAGACGATTACTCCGTGCTTTATCAAGCCAGCTCCCATGGGTGCGGTGCCTGCAATAATGGATATTTAGGCCGGATCGGTATCTATGAAATGTTTAGTATCACTCCAGAGATAAGCGATTCGATCTTAAAAAAAGACGCCCAACACCAATTGGATAAACTAGCTAAAAAGCAAGGTATAAAAGCGCTCTATCAGTCTGGATTAGAGAGAGTTAACCAAGGAATAACTAGCTATGCCGAACTGCAACGTATACTAGCTCCATGAGGTGTACCCCCGTATGTCAGCTCCCAAGTTAAGCCGTTACTATTGGTGTGGTTTTGGTTCAAATGATCAAAAACAGCAAGGAACAATACTCGCGCTTAGTCGCTCTCAAGTCCTAGCTTATCTTGATGATCAAGGTATTGATGTAAGCTTTATTTTAAAACGCAGACTACCTGCTTACCGTCAAATGCGAGAGAGGGTCAACGCAAAAGAAGTTACACTGCTAACACGACAATGGGCCAGTATGATCGACGCCGGACTACCAATCACAACTTCACTCAAAATTGTTGCAAACAATCTTTCCAAGGCAGGAATTAGATCCATCATATGGCTAATACGTCAAAAGCTCGAATCAGGATTATCCGTAACCCAAACACTGAAAGAGTCCTCCACTCATTTTGATTCCTTATATCTCGCAATTATTCATGCGGGTGAGAGTTCTGGACAACTAGCAGAATCTTTACGACGCATAGCAACTCATAGAGAAAAGATAGAATATATTCGCTCAAAAGCTGTAGGGGCAAGTATATATCCCTGTTTGGTTTTTGGGACAGCGTGGCTTGTCACTATCCTAATGCTCACTCAAGTTATTCCTGAACTTGAACGCATGTTTGAAAGCTATAACGCTCCCTTGCCATGGTTTACTCAACAAGTCATTAGCCTTTCACAAATTACGATAAATTACGGACTTCACACTGCTCTTGGTTTTATACTTCTCATAGTATCGATACGACTTGGATACAGATACTCAATCCCCTGGAAAAAAAAGCTAGACAGAATGAAGCTCCAAGTACCTGTGCTTGGTAAATTGTATCGTTTGGCTTGTCTTAGCCAATTTATTAGAACACTAGCAACCTGTTTTGATTCCGGTATTCCAATTACTCCGAGTTTGCACGCAGCGGCCCAGACATTTGACAATACGTTTTATCAAACAGCAATGTATACGGTTATCCAAGAAGTGGATTCTGGCGTCCCAATACACCAAGCAATGCGCAGCAGTGGCGCCTTTGACGAATTTATAATGCAAATGGTTATGCTAGGTGAAGAATCTGGGCGCCTTGCTGAGATGTTAAATCGTGTCGCAGATGACTATGAAAATGAGATTGAAAAAATTATCGACTATCTGAGTCGGGCAATTGAACCTATTGTGATTGTGGTACTAGGTACAATTGTCGCAAGTTTGGTGACCGCTATGTACTTGCCCATCTTTAACTTAGTTAACGTAATGAGCTAATATAGTCTCCTTGAATCACCTCTACTTCCTAAATCGGCTGAGTTACATATGGATCTGTTTTTTTATCACCCTTGGTTATTCCCAACCTTAGCCACTTTATTTGGCCTAATCATAGGAAGCTTTATTAATGTTGTCATTCATCGTTTACCGAAGATCATGGAACATGAATGGCGGAAAGAGTGCGCAGATTGCTTTCCCGAATACAAAATAAAGCCGCCTTCAGGTGAGTTTAACCTGAGCACCCCGAATTCCCATTGCCCTAAATGCCATACGCCGATTCGTGTTCGTGACAACATTCCGCTAGTAAGTTGGCTAGTGTTGAGAGGGAAATGCCATTATTGCCAAGCCAAGATAAGCGCTCGTTATCCCTTTGTTGAACTGCTGTCTGCACTGCTCAGCTTGACCATAGCGTATCAGTTCGAGTTCAGTTATTTCGCCATTGCTTTACTCTTTTTTACCTTTGTCCTCATCGCTGCAACATTCATTGATTTGGATACTATGCTATTGCCAGATCAACTGACTCTGCCTTTGGCCTGGTCGGGCATCACTTTATCTCTCCTCGAGATAAGCCCTGTATCATTGCAAGATTCAGTGATTGGAGCCATCACAGGTTACTTATGCCTATGGTCTGTATACTGGGCTTTCAAACTTATCACAGGCAAAGAAGGCATGGGCTATGGTGATTTCAAGCTACTATCCGCTTTAGGAGCTTGGCTTGGTTGGCAATACCTACCCATTATTGTTTTACTTTCGTCTCTAGTTGGGCTCATATTTGGGCTTATCCAACTAGGTTTTAAAAAGCAAGGCATAGACAAAGCGTTCCCTTTCGGGCCCTACCTCGCCATAGCAGGTTGGGTAAGTGCTATCTGGGGAGAAAGTATTATAAACTGGTACTTCACTACAATTATTGGAGTCTAAGATGCCCTTTGTTGTCGGGCTTACTGGGGGGATCTCAAGTGGGAAAACCACAGTGGCAAACCTATTTAATTCTCACTTTGGCATAGAGATTATTGATGCTGATATTACAGCGAGACAAGTCGTTGAAAAAGATTCCTTAGGATTAAAAGCGATAAAATCTCGTTTTGGTTCTAATATCTTATTGAGTGACGGAACATTAAACCGAGCTAAACTAAGAAATAAGGTCTTCGAATGTGAAGAAGACAAAACATGGCTCAATGCGCTACTTCACCCTATGATTAGGGAAAAAATGCAGTTAGATGTTGCCAAGGCGTCATCACAATATGTGTTGCTCGTGGTACCATTGCTGGTTGAGAACAAGCTGCAAAACTTGACTGACAGAGTTTTGGTAATTGATGTTGATGAACAAACCCAGTTGCTAAGGACAATGGAAAGGGACAAGGTGGGACTTGAACAAGCTCAAGCCATCATTGCAGCTCAGGCAAGTCGCAGTGATAGGCTCAGTGTTGCGGATGATGTAATCAAAAATGATACGATAAACAAGGATCTTTTGCCTGAAATCACAGAATTACATAAAAAGTATCTAGAATTAAGTATGGGAAATCGGTCAGAATAAGGGAAGAATAATCAAAGGCTACATGGAATGACAACGCACTACTTTGAACATCCATTGAATGAGAAAACTCGGATATATCTACGAGTTGAAGCCTTGCTCACTCAACTAAATATGTCATCCCAATTTAGCGATGACATGCAACACCTGCTGTTTTTTCGCTCACTTTTTGACTTACTTGAAATCTTTGAACAAATACAACTGAAAAGTGAGTTAGCTAAAGACATCGAAAAACAGCGTCTTTCCTATCGTTCATGGCTACACGTGGAAGGTGTAGATCAAAAAATGCTCAACAACGTGTTAGCCGAAGTTGATGAGGTCCACAGTAAACTAATGGCAGCAGAGCGTTTTGGTCAAAGCCTTAAAGAAGACCGCTTTCTCAGTACGATTAGGCAAAGATTTAATTTGCCTGGGGGCTCATGCTGCTTCGATTTACCAGCGCTTCACCATTGGCTGCACCTTCCCATCAAACAGAAAATTGAAGACAGCCGTAAATGGATAGAAAACTTGCAACCTCTCACTGATGCGCTCAAGCTTTGGCTGCGTCTGACACGTGAGACCGGACATCTCCAACCGCAAGAAGCTCGTTCTGGTTTTTATCAAAGCGATGCAGAAGATGCCAATATACTCCGCCTTGAAATCCCAATGGAGTATGGGGTGTACCCCATGATTTCAGGTCACAAGAATCGTTTCGCAATCAAATTTATCTTTTTTGCTTCAGGCCAAGCTTCCTGCGATAATATCGAGTTCCAATTAGCTGTGTGTAGCTAAGATAAATCTTTTTCTAGAGAAGTCATTATGACCAAAGTCTTTACGGTTGCTTGCCCAAAGTGCGGCACAGATGTTAAGTGGGGAGCAACCAGCCCTCACCGTCCCTTCTGCAGTAAGCAGTGTCAAATGATAGATTTTGGTGGGTGGGCAGATGAGGAAAATTCCATTCCCGGCGCACCGGACATGTCTGATGCTGACGGTTGGTCAGAAGAGCAGTACTAACCTAGCTCGAACCATTATGTTAAAGAATAAAAAAGCGGAAGCTGGTTTGCCTCCGCTGATACGATGAGAACGCTAGTTAAAGCATTACTTCTTAGCAAGTTTCTCTTTAATACGAGCAGACTTACCAGAGCGCTCACGTAGGTAGTACAACTTGGCACGACGTACTGCACCACGGCGCTTAACTTCAATGCTATCAACCATTGGAGAGTGAGTTTGGAACGTACGCTCTACACCTTCACCGTTCGAGATCTTACGTACAGTGAATGCAGAATGTAGACCACGGTTACGGATACCGATTACAACGCCTTCAAAAGCCTGTAAACGCTCACGTTCACCTTCTTTAACCTTAACTTGAACAACAACTGTGTCACCAGGTGCAAAGTTAGGTAGATCTTTTTTCATTTGCTCTTCTTCAAGAGCCTTGATGATGTTACTCATTTTCAATATTCCTAGAATAAACTGATACTAAATTTAATAGGTTACTGCTTTTGATGTTCTTTTATGAACTCAGCCAGTAATTGTTCCTGTTCGTCAGTCAGAGCTAGGTTTTCCAGGAGCTCTGGTCTTCTTAGCCAAGTGCGGCCCAACGACTGTTTCTGTCGCCAGCGACGAATGTTTTTATGGTTGCCAGATGTCAGTACTTCAGGTACTGGTTGACCATCTAACATCTCTGGTCGCGTGTAATGAGGGCAATCTAACAAACCGTTAGCAAAAGAGTCTTCTTCTGCCGACGCAAAATCTCCTAACACTCCCGGTATAAACCGTGAAACAGAATCAATTAACGTCATGGCTGGTATTTCACCACCCGTCATCACAAAATCTCCAATTGACCATTCTTGATCAACTTCAGCTTGGATGACACGCTCATCTACCCCTTCATAGCGGCCACAAATCAGAAGTAAGTTCTCATTTTTTGCCAGCTCTTCCACTCCTTTTTGGTCAAGTCTACGACCTTGAGGAGATAGGTAGATAACTTTCGTCTTACCTGGTGAGGCGTTTCTAGCAGCATGAATAGCGTCGCGCAAAGGCTGAACCATCATCAACATACCAGGGCCACCACCGTAAGGTCTATCATCGACGGTACGATGTTTGTCGTGAGTGAAATCGCGAGGATTCCATGTCTCAACTGACAAAAGACCTTTTTTAACCGCTTGACCTGTTACCCCATAGTCAGTAACGCTGCGGAACATTTCTGGAAAAAGGCTAATTATGCCAACCCACATGTTTTCACCAATATAAACTTGGTTCAATTGCTCCGTTACTTGGAGTTAGAATCCAGGATCCCAGTCAACTTCGATCCGTTGAGCTTGGCGATCAATAAGTTTGATCACTTGCTCTTCAAGGAACGGAATTAGTCGTTCCTTTTGACCAAAAGCATCTTTTAGATTTGCTTTTACCACCAAAACATCGTTGGAACCCGTTTCAAGCATGTCAGAGACTATACCCAAATCATAACCTTTATCAGTTACTACTTGCATTCCAATCAGATCACGCCAGTAGAATTCATCTTCTGGCAATTCCGGTAATACAGCAGGGTCAATAGCAATTTCAAAGTTAGTCAACAACTGTGCATCTTCACGCACGTTTAGACCCTCAAGTTTTACCACCAAACCTTTGTTATGGCGCTTCCAACTTTCTACTTTTTGCTCAACCCATTCACCCTTTTGGTTTATAAACCATGGTGAGTAATCAAATATACTTTCAGTATTGTCTGTGTAGGAAAAAACCTTAAGCCAGCCACGAATGCCGTAAGAAGCACCAAGCTTACCTACTACAATCTTATCACTGCTCGTTGTTTCTTTACCTTTCATCGACATAAGCTAATTACTTCTTCTTGAATTAAGAATTAAGCCGCTTTTTGAGCGTCTTTTACTAGCTTAGCTACACGGTCAGATAGAGATGCACCTTGACCAACCCAGTGGTTTACGCGATCTAGGTCTAGACGTAGACCTTCTTCTTGACCTTTAGCCGTTGGGTTAAAGAAACCCACTTTCTCAATGAAACGGCCAGTTGCAGCATTGCGGCTGTCCGCTACTACGATTTGATAAAATGGACGCTTCTTCGCGCCGTGACGTGCCAAACGAATGGTTACCATGTCGTCCTCTTTGCTTTCTCAAAAATAAAATTAACCCCAAGGACTGCTCATATGAAACAGTTTGGGGTCTCGTGCCAAAATAAAGCTCCGGAATTTTACTCTTATTCCGCAGTATTGCAAGGTATTTAGCTATTTTTTCACCAATCTAGTGCCACTGTATCATTAGATAAAGCAGTAACCATTTTGTGAGCTATATAACACCTTGAATTTTTAATGGGTTATCGACTATCGACCAAATGGATTGAAGCCAGCTCCGCCCATACCACCCATCATACCTTGCATGTTACGCATCATGCCTTTCATGCCGCCTTTTTGCATTTTCTTCATCATCTTCTGCATTTGAGTAAATTGCTTGAGTAGGCGGTTAACATCTTGAACTTGCGTTCCTGAACCGGCGGCAATGCGTTTTTTACGAGAACCTTTAATAAGTTCAGGGCGTTGACGCTCCTTCATTGTCATCGAGTTGATAATGGCTTCCATCTGTTTGAACATTTTATCATCAACTTTATCTTTTACATCCGTGGGCAACTGAGACATACCAGGCAGTTTGTCTAGCATTCCCATCATGCCACCCATATTCTGCATCTGTCCCAATTGTTCACGGAAGTCTTCAAGATCGAAGCCTTTCTTTTCTTTGAACTTTTTAGCCAGTTTTTCTGCTTTTTCGGTATCAACGTTGCGTTGAAGATCCTCAATCAGAGAAAGTACATCTCCCATGCCAAGAATACGAGAGGCAACACGCTCAGGGTGAAAGGGCTCTAGAGCATCCGTTTTTTCACCAACGCCTAAAAATTTGATGGGTTTACCCGTGATATGGCGTACAGATAAGGCTGCACCACCGCGAGCGTCACCATCCACCTTGGTCAAAACAACCCCTGTTAAAGGCAATGCATCACCAAACGCTTTTGCTGTGTTCGCTGCATCTTGTCCTGTCATTGCATCAACAACAAACAGTGTTTCAACAGGAGTAATTGCCGTATGAAGCTCCTGAATCTCAGCCATCATTTGCTCATCGACAGCTAGGCGGCCTGCTGTATCAACAAGCAGTACGTCATAAAACTTTTTCTTGGCGTGGTCTATCGCAGCATTAGCAATATCTAATGGTTTTTGGTCTGCTGAAGATGGGAAAAAATCAACACCTACATCTGATGCAAGTGTTTCTAACTGCTTGATCGCAGCAGGTCGATATACGTCGGCAGAAACAACAAGAACTTTCTTCTTATCGCGCTCTGTTAATAGTTTAGACAGCTTACCAACAGAGGTCGTTTTACCCGCACCTTGTAAACCGGCCATCAAAATAACGGCTGGCGGTTGAGCTGCTAGGTTGAGCGCCTCGTTAGATTCCCCCATGACAGCTTCAAGTTCGGCTTGAACAATCTTAATAAATTCTTGCCCAGGAGTTAGAGACTTTGAAACCTCAACGCCAACCGCCCCTTCTTTGACCCGTTTTACGAAATCACGCACGACAGGAAGGGCAACATCCGCCTCCAACAAAGCCATACGCACTTCACGCAATGTGTCTTTTATGTTGTCTTCGGTCAAACGACCTTTACCACTGATATTCTTCAGGGTTTTGGATAATCGATCCGTTAAATTATCAAACATCTTAGTCTCTTTATCTGAGCGACCCTAAATGCCACCGCCTGTTAATTGGCGACAAAATTATTGTGAGTATACCTTAGCCAGGCACTGCTTTGCACTGCTATAGTAACTTTTGATCTCTCATAACACGCAAATCAGCTATATAAGTCATAGCCCAAGCTTTTGATGCAAGGTATAATTTATCAAAAATTCACCAAATAACAGAGAAGCATGGACAACATCATCGCCGTTGCTGCTGCAATACTTTATGTTTTAGCAATCGCAACCATAGTTCCGGGCCTAGTACATCAGGTCGGCATTCGAACCAAAACGGTATCAGCCAGTGCATTTTTAGCTCTGGCCTTTCATGCTTGGTTGTTGGGCGATCTTATCATTGAAGGCTCAGGGCAAAATCTCAGCATTCTCAATGTCGCTTCATTGATAAGTTTCATTATTTCTTTGGTATTAAGTTTAGCAATGCTAAAAACGCGTTTATGGTTTCTGCTTCCTGTCGTCTATTGTTTTGCAGCGATTAACCTATCTGCAGCGGCCTTCTTACCCAGTACCTTCATTACTCACTTAGAACAAGACCCAAAACTGCTCATCCATATTTCCTTGGCACTTTTTTCATATTCAACCTTAACTATCGGTGCGCTTTATGCTCTTCAATTAGCATGGCTTGATCACAAACTCAAATCGAAAAAAGCATTGAGTATAAACTCAAATTTACCGCCGCTACTGATGGTCGAAAGGCAATTGTTTAAAATTATCCTGATCGGTAACCTTCTGCTTACAGGGACTCTTTTAACAGGGTTTATTTTTGTTGAGGATATGTTCGCTCAAGGCAAAGCACATAAAGGGGTCCTGTCTTTTATCGCGTGGATCGTATATTCAATTTTACTTTGGGGTCACTACCAAAAAGGTTGGCGAGGTCGTAAGGTAACTTGGTTTGCCGTTGCTGGCGCAACTTTGTTGACCTTAGCCTACTTCGGAAGTCGATTTGTTCGTGAAATCATTCTTAAATAATTGATATTTAAGAGTGCGCACAATACGCCTTTCTTTTACAATGTTTTACTTATAACCTGAGATTGACTTCACGCTTGGCTTAGGTCATAAATTAACCAAACCTCAAAAGGAAACATTCAGCTTTGGACGACATATCAACGGGTGCATTATTTGCCCTACTCGCGTGTCTTATCGTTATTTCAGGATATTTTTCAGGTTCAGAGACAGGCATGATGGCTTTGAACCGATATCGGCTTAAACACCTAGCTAATCATGGTCATAAAGGCGCTAAACGTGTAGAAAGACTACTAGCGCGCCCTGATCGACTCATTGGGCTGATTTTAATCGGCAACAACCTAGTTAACATTTTGGCTTCCGCCATCGCAACCATCTTAGGTATGCGTCTGTACGGCGATATTGGCGTAGCGATAGCAACAGGCGCATTAACTATGGTTATCCTCGTATTTGCTGAGGTTACGCCTAAAACTCTTGCCGCCCTTTACCCTGAACGAGTGTCATACACAAGCAGTATCCTTCTCACCATATTAATGAAATTGCTGTCGCCATTAGTCATGTTGGTTAACTTCATCACTAATGGTTTTATTCGGTTGTTAGGGATCAGAGCCAAGCATGGCGGTGATGATCATTTAAGCTCTGAAGAGTTACGTACTGTGGTTAACGAAGCTGGTAGTCTTATTCCTAGGCGACACCAAGATATGCTGATTTCGATTCTCGACTTAGAGAATGTGACTGTAAACGACATTATGGTTCCAAGAAATGAAATTACTGGTATCGACATAAATGATGATTGGAAGTCCATAGTAAGACAATTAACTCACTCCCCACATGGCCGTGTTGTTCTGTATCGAGATCAAATCGACGAAGTGGTCGGCATGCTAAGACTGCGAGAGTCTTATCGTCTGATGCTGGAGAAGAATGAGTTCAATAAAGAAACCTTACTGCGTGCTGCTGACGAAGTGTACTTTATTCCAGAAGGCACGCCTCTCAATATCCAATTGCTTAAATTTCAGCGCAACAAAGAACGTATTGGCCTGATTGTTAATGAGTATGGCGATATCATTGGTCTTATTACTCTTGAGGATATTTTGGAAGAGATCGTTGGTGAATTCACGACTTCCATCACTCCAAGTCTGTCTGATGAAATTATACCTCAAGGCGATGGAAGCTTTTTGATAGAGGGTAGTGCAAACATCCGAGACATCAACAAAGGGCTAATGTGGACATTACCAACAGATGGTCCTAGAACATTAAATGGACTCATATTGGAACATTTGGAAGACATACCAGAAAGCCATATCAGTGTTCAAGTTTCAGGCCATCCAATGGAAATCGTTGACCTAGAAGAAAACCGCATCAAATTAGTTAAAGTATACCCTTGCAAGGATAAAGATAAATAACGACTAATAAAAAAGCCTTGAACACATCAAGGCTTTTTCTAAACTTAAGCTCACCTACTCTTCATTAATACTGAATAGACTCTCCATGTTAAGGCCCTGCTTAATCAAGATTTCTCTTAGGCGACGCAAACCTTCAACCTGTATTTGTCTTACCCTTTCTCGAGTAAGGTTAATCTCACGCCCGACTTCCTCTAGAGTTGAAGGCTCATAACCCAATAGCCCAAACCGACGTGCGAGGACCTCTTTTTGTTTTGGGTTTAACTCGTCAAGCCAATCAATCAATGAAGACTTAATATCATCATCCTGAGTAGAAACTTCGGGGTCTGAATTGTTTACATCAGGAATGATATCAAGCAGTGCTTTCTCACCATCGCCACCAATTGGAGTATCGACTGAACTGATGCGCTCATTAAGACGCAGCATCTTACTGACATCATCAACTGGCTTATCTAGTTGAAGTGCGATCTCTTCCGCTGTTGGCTCATGATCAAGCTTTTGAGATAACTCTCTGGCTGTACGTAAATAGATGTTAAGCTCTTTTACGACGTGAATGGGCAAACGTATAGTCCGAGTCTGATTCATCAAAGCACGCTCAATGGTTTGTCTTATCCACCATGTTGCGTAAGTTGAAAAGCGAAAGCCTCTCTCGGGGTCAAACTTTTCGACCGCTCGGATCAAACCTAGGTTGCCTTCTTCAATAAGATCAAGTAACGCGAGACCACGGTTACTATATCGACGGGATATTTTCACCACTAAACGAAGATTACTTTCAATCATACGTTTACGAGCTGCTTCGTCTCCTCTAAGAGCACGACGAGCATATAGTACCTCTTCTTCTGCGGTAAGCAGAGGTGAAAAACCTATTTCTCCTAAATAAAGTTGGGTCGCATCCAAGCTTTTAGTGGATACATCAAAATCTTCTTTTGCATCCTCGGCTTGGGCACTGCCCGTGGTTGTGGAATCATCAGCCTGAATCGCTTCCATTTCTGCTTCAAGCTCATACTCTTCGACTTTCGTTGCTGTGTTACTGATACTCATAGCGCCTCCCCCTGGCGATCTAGCGAAGCATTTCTTTTAATGCCGCTATAAATCTATAAAGTATTAAGGTAGGTAGCGTTTAGGATTCACTGACTTACCTTGGTAACGAATTTCAAAGTGTAGTCGAACACTGTTAGTTCCAGAACTGCCCATCGTTGCGATCTTCTGGCCTGCTGTTACACTTTGTCCTTCGTGCACGAGCAACCGTTCATTATGCGCATAAGCACTGAGATAGTTATCGTTGTGTTTGATAATCACAAGATTCCCATAACCCTTGAGTGCATTACCCGAATATACAACGGTTCCATTAGCTGTCGACGATATCGGTTGACCTCGCTGTCCTGCAATGTCTATACCTTTGTTACCCTGGTCTCCAGCTGAGAAATTTTTAATTACCCTCCCTTTGGCTGGCCATAACCATTTAGAAATTTTCTCACTGTTTGGATTCGCATAACTGACGGGTTTATTAACATTTGTTTTACTTTTAGCTCCAACATACTCCTTTGCTGAAGATTGATCAACCTTGTTCACAGTCGCTTTTTGGGAAGATATGGGGTCAACTTTCGTCTTGTTGCTGCTAACTGCTTGATTAGAGTCTTTACTTGATTTTGTATTAATCGCAGATGTCGATGCTAGTGTAACGGGTACGGATCCGCCTACAGCCCCCGCCCCACCGTAAGCTGGTGCTTTATAGACGGGCTGCCAAAGTTTCAATTTTTGACCAGGGTAAATGGTGTAAGGCTTTTTTAAATCATTGTAACGAATAATGTCATTTACATTCTTATCTGTGACGTATGCAATAAAATACAGGGTATCACCCTTCTCCACTTGATAGTAACTCCCCCTGTAACTGCCACGAGAGATATTTGTGTAATCTTTATTTAATCCAGAAACAGGGGCTGGGAAATGAGCACTGCATCCAATAAGCATTGCGCTTACAAATGGAATAACAAAAAGAATGGACTCAGTCTTGCGGATCATAGTTAAGCAAGTTCACCTGCTATAAGGGGAACAAAGCGCACATCTTCTATAATTTCAGAAGGGAAATCATCTCCATAGCGTGTAATTTTAAGCAAACTTTGCTCCTCCTCACCCACAGGAATAACCAAAACACCGCCGTCGTCCAACTGTTCAAGTAAGGTTGGCGGAATTGATGCGGCTGCGGCGGTAACAATAATAGCGTTAAAAGGGCCTTTTGTTGACCATCCTTGCCAACCATCACCATGCTTGGTGGAAACATTATATATATCTAGGTACTTGAGCCGACGCTTCGCTTCCCACTGCAACAGTTTTATTCTTTCTATAGAATAAACATGCTCGACTAATCGAGCCAAGACAGCCGTCTGATAGCCTGACCCTGTACCGACTTCTAAAACTTTACTCTCCGGTGTCAGTTCCAATAGCTCAGTCATCCTTGCGACCATATAGGGCTGAGAGATACTTTGCCCCTGACCAATCGGCAAGGCATTATTGTCATAGGCTTGATGATGCATTGCTTGAGATACAAATTGCTCACGAGGAATAGAATGTATTGCATTGATCACAAATCTATCTTGGATGCCACTCTCAATCAGAAAATCAACTAACTTATCAGCCTTGGGATTTGTCATTGGTACGTGTCCTGTAACCAGCGGTTCATCGTAGGCAGTGACTCATGTGCAGTGAGATCAACCTGAATTGGAGTGACGGAAACAAACCCCTGCTCAATGGCATAAAAATCCGTCCCCTCTCCCGCATCTTGCTCTTTACCGGGAGGCCCTAACCAATATATATCACACCCTCTCGGGTCTTGCTGCTTTAGCATGGGTTCTGCATGATGACGAGCACCCAGACGAGTTGTACAAGTTCCTTTTATCTCATCCAAGGATAAATCCGGAATATTCACATTAAGCAGCTTGTTGGTTGGGATAGGAGATTTCAGGTGTTGTTGCACCATTTGTTTTGCCACAATAGCGGCTGTTTGAAAATTCACCTTTCCCGCTAAAGAAAATGCTATCGACTGAACACCTAGAAAGTGACCTTCCATCGCCGCCGCTACCGTGCCTGAATACAGCACATCGTCACCTAAATTGGCACCATGATTGATACCAGATAAGACCAAATCTGGAAGTTCATCTTTCATTAATTCATTTAGCGCAAAATGGACACAGTCAGTCGGTGTTCCTTGGACTGAGTATACGCGCTCAGATAAAGCAGTTACTCTTAAGGGCTGCTCCAAGGTTAGTGAGTTTGACGCTCCAGAGCGATTTCTATCGGGAGCAACGATAGTCACGTGCGCCAAATTACTCAGCGCGTCCGCCATGGCGTGTATGCCTTCAGCATGCACTCCATCATCGTTACTGAGCAATATTTTCAAAACTTTATCAGTCATTGGTAATTGCGCTCCACTTTTATTTCTTGAATAAGTTCTCGAATAAGCGCCGTCGCAAAGCAACCTGCATCTAAAGAAAAGTCTAACTTAACCGAGTCCCTATCAACGCTCCATGTTAAGTCTTGCGGCTTAAGGACTATGCTTCGTCTCTCATGCCGCATTCGGTTGCCTCGAATTAACGCCATCAAATCAGGTTCAACATCCAGCTGAGGCTGCTCGATTAAGAGGCCATCGGAAACCGTAGGTAACTCATTGTCACCGGCCAGAGCTGCAGTAATAGACACACTCCCTTCGCGGATGCTTTCATTTAAGGCGACCAGTTTTTGTGTTTCAGCTAAAACGATGCCTTCATCTGTCAAAAGGCAGTCCCCCTCAACCGCTTGATCGAACAAGCTCTTTTCAATGCGTTTTGATACAATTGTATTAAAAATCCATGAACGAGCAGCGGAAAGATAAAGGCTGCGTTTATTCTGATTACGAGTACGGACATTTTCCCTTCCCCAACGTCTAGCCTCTCCAAGGTTATTACCCTGATTACCAAAACGCTGACTACCGAAATAATTAGGCACACCATGCAGACTAATCGCTTGCAAGCGCTGGGTAACATCTTCAACATCACTGACTTCAGTCAGTGTGATGCTAAAATGGTTTCCGACTAAATCACCAGGTCTAAGCTTCTTATTGTGACGCCTAGTTTCAATCACTTCTATACTAGGATACTGGGTCAGAAAAGAGCTCAAGCTTGGCTCTCCGCCCTTGGGCAAATGCACACTAAGCCATTGCTCCGTAACGGCATGGCGATCTTTTAATCCAGCCCAGCTGACATCTTTTGACTTAACTCCACAAGCTTTGGCTAATTCATTCGCGACAAAGCTTGTATTTTCCCCTGTTTTTCGAATTCGCACCATAAGGTGTTCACCTTCACCGGAGAAACCAAAGCCTAGATCTTCACTTACCTGGAAATGTTCTGGCTCAACTTTTAATTTTCCGGTTGAATTGGGGAGGCCATTTAAATAGGCCAAAGAAGACAAAATATCGGTCATACCATTACCACTGCATAAACCCGTGAGCTTTCCTCAGGGCAGAATCATTTGTTATTTCTTCACAAGTACGACAACCGCTTCAGTTGCAATACCTTCTTTACGTCCAGTAAATCCAAGACGTTCAGTTGTTGTCGCTTTCACGTTCACATTGCCAATGTCGGTTTCAAGATCGTCTGAGATAACTTGACACATAGCCTCAATATGAGGCGCCATTTTAGGAGCCTGCGCAATAATGGTGACATCCGCATTACCAAGTACGTATCCCATTTGCTTAACTTTCTTATAAACATCACGAAGTAGCCCTCGACTATCCGCGCCTTTCCATTTGTCGTCTGTGTCAGGGAAGTGTCGGCCAATATCGCCTGCCGCTATAGCGCCTAGTAACGCATCACTTAGAGCGTGCAAAGCAACATCACCATCCGAGTGAGCTAACAAACCATACTCATATGGAACAGCAACACCACCAATAATAACTGGGCCATCACCACCAAATTTGTGTACATCAAAACCATGGCCAATTCGAATCATAAGTTATCCTTTATTCTTGGTAAGGTAGAACTCAGCCAGAGCCAAATCTTCAGGTTGAGTGATTTTTATATTTTCTGCCGAACCCGGAACAAGCGCGGGTGACAATCCTGACCATTCCATGGCAGACGCTTCATCCGTGATATGAACACCTGTAGATAAACCCCACTCCAAAGCTGTCGCTAGTTGAACGGTACGAAACATTTGCGGGGTTAATGCGTGCCATAGGTTTTCTCTATCAACCGTACTTTCAATATCACCGGAACGATTGGCTCTTTTCATCGTATCTCTAACAGGAGCGGCAAGTATGCCCCCAACTGGATGATTTAATGACGCCTTAATCAAGTTGTCTATGTCCTGATTGTTAATACAAGGCCGAGCCGCATCATGAACCATAACCCAGTCTGATTCCTCATTATTGCGTACAAAATTGACACCAGCTAGAACAGAGTCCGCTCGTTCATCACCACCAATAACGGCGGCAACTCTATCATCTTGGGCTAAAGATAAACG
The DNA here is from genome assembly GCF_003350295.1 of Vibrio tetraodonis. Taxonomy (GTDB): domain Bacteria; phylum Pseudomonadota; class Gammaproteobacteria; order Enterobacterales; family Vibrionaceae; genus Vibrio; species Vibrio tetraodonis. Next base: position 18,620 of record NZ_QLYY01000007.1, on the reverse strand, counting down.
TGAAAAATAAGGATCGTTTTTCCCTACCACAATAACAACTTTGGCGATATTTGGATGGCTTAACAATTTATATACTGTATGTTCGAGTACCGTTGCTTCGTTTATTTGAAGGTATTGCTTGGGGCGTTCTGCCCCCATACGGCGCCCTACACCAGCGGCTGGAACAATCGCAATAATGGAAGAAGCTTGTGTCATACTCAGTTATTCTCTTCAACAATTCGATAAAAGGTTTCACCATCTTTAACCATTCCCAGCTCATGGCGAGCTCGCTCTTCTATCGCATCTAGCCCTTGACGTAAATCATCAATCTCAGCAAACATTTCGCTATTTCTATTTTGCAGGTTACCGTTAACCTGATGCTGTACTTCAATCTCTGCCTGGACAGACTTAAACTCAGAAATGCCATTTTTCCCCAGCCACAGCGTGTACTGCAGCCAGACTAATAATAGTAATAAAACAAGGGCAAAAATTCGCATAACTAGTTATAACAATGACAGTAATTTGAAGCTCATGTATACCATAATACCACTTGTATGGCGATATAATGGTATAGAGAGCTCAATAAGGTCAGCGCTGTAACAAAAACAAGAGTAATCCTAAACCTAATACCAATCGATAAATTACAAATGGGGTCATTCCCATACGCGATATAAGTTTAAGAAACAGGTGAATACATAAATAAGCACTCACAAAGGATGTAACAATACCAGTGAGGAGCATGTTTGTGTCTACGGCCACGCCACTACTGATAAGTTTCAAACCTAAATAACCACCAGCTAGCAAAATAATAGGAATTGACATTAAGAATGAAAACCTAGCCGCTGCTTCACGAGTAAAGCCCAAATACAACGCGGCTGTAATCGTAATACCAGAGCGAGAGGTTCCAGGTATCATAGCTACTGCTTGCGCAATACCTATCAATATTGCTTTGTTTCGGTCTACCTGATATTCGTCTTTAGCAAGGCTCGCATTTCTGTCAACGTACCAAAGCAACAAACCAAAAATTATGGTTGTAATAGCAATAACCCAAGCACTGCGCAAATACAGCTCTATAATATCCTTCATTAATAAGCCAAAGACACAAGCTGGAATGGTTGCAATAACAATCATCCAAGCCAGCTTAGCTTCTTTACTGCGATCGCCTTTAAAGATTGAAGCTAAAAAGGCACTGAATAAGGCTACAACTTCATGACGAAAATATATAACCACTGCGGCCAAGGTACCCACATGAACAGCTACATCAAAGGCTAGCCCTTGATCTTCCCATCCAAGTACTGCGGAGGGCAAAATTAAATGTGCAGAACTAGAAATGGGTAAAAATTCAGTAAAGCCCTGTATCAAGGCTAGAATAAAAGCTTCAAAATAACTCATTAGATTCTCAGTTAGAAGGGTGATTAAACCAAAGTTCTATTTCACTTAGGTGTTCTGGGTAAGAAAGTTCTGACCAAATTTGATCGATAGTTCGGCCATCATTGGGCACGCGAAGTTCAGCACATAATTCACGCAGCGGTTCAATGACAAAACCGTACTTGTAGATATCACTGCGAGGTAGCTCTGGTGAGTGTTTAGATACCTGTTGGCCGAACAAGATAATATCCAAATCAACCGTGCGAGACTGAAGTTTTTCAGAGTCACGCTCACGCCCCCACTCTAGCTCTATATCACGCAGCTGCTGCACAAATTCTTCTAAAGTTTGCGAGGTTTCCATTTCAACAACCAAATTGTAAAAAGCGTCACCATCAAAGCCTACAGCTGGGCATTCATAGATAGTCGACAAGCGAATGTTCTGACCAATCTCATGTAATGCACCAATCGCAACCTCGATATGTTTGCGCGGCTCTATATTGGAGCCAACACCAATGTATACTTTTGTCATGGGTTGCCTCGCTCAATGATGACCCCCACACCGGATGCCTGAACAACAGCTCCAGGTTTTGTTAATCGAATTCTCACCCAAGGAACAGCAAACTGGCTCATAATTAATTCAGCGACTTCTTCTGCCACTCTCTCGACCAATAAAAAACGACCAGATTCTATATGAGAAAGAACCGCCGAGCTTACTTTAGCGTAATCAAGAGCATCAACAACATTATCACTTTTACCTGCAGCCCGATTATCGTGGGCCATTTCAATGTCCAGAACCAGCTTTTGCTTAATGCTCTGTTCCCAATCGTACACGCCTATCGTCGTGATCACTTCTAACTGCTCGATAAACACTTTATCCATGCATTTTGATTCCTAATTAGAGGTCGGATACCCAAATCTGATAAAAAGTCGTACTATTTTTGTCCCAAACACCAAGATCTGGGTAGTTTGAGCCTTGTAAGCGCTATATGATATCAATTACTTGCTCAGCTAACACCTTTTTATAATGAGTAACGACACTATGACCACTATCGCTATTGTCATGATCATCTCAGCTTATTTATTGGGTTCGGTCTCGAGCGCTATTCTTATTTGTCGGTTACTCAAATTACCCGATCCACGTGATGTAGGTTCTCATAACCCTGGGGCGACCAATGTACTTAGGCTAGGAGGCAAAAAAGCCGCACTCGCAGTACTATTATGTGACATGCTAAAAGGAACCATTCCCGTTTGGGGAGGCTACTTTTTTCATATTGAACCCATTTTGCTTGGTGTCATAGCCATCGCTGCATGCCTAGGTCATATGTACCCCATTTTTTTCCATTTTCAAGGCGGTAAAGGGGTTGCAACCGCTCTAGGGTCTATAGCTCCAATAGGTTTAGGCTTATCATGCATGCTCATCGCTACTTGGTTGCTAGTTATTGTGCTATTTCGCTATTCCTCTCTAGCTGCAATTGTCACCGTTTTACTAGCCCCACTTTATACCTGGATGATAAAACCCCAATACACCTTACCTGTCGCCATGTTGGCATGCCTAATCATCTTTCGTCACCACAAAAACATTAAGCGCTTACTCGACGGCTCTGAACCAAAAATCAACGAAAAAAATTCTGTTTAACTCTCATATCTCTCACACTTGCTCTAAATCGTTTATTGATACAGCTTGGTGAAGAAGTCTTCCAGCATTTTTGATACAAATTCAGGTTGCTCTAGGTTTGAAATATGCCCAGCAGTTGGTATCTGAACAAACTCAGAGCCAGTAATACAATCATGCATAAGGTATGACTCAAGGACTGGCCGAGGTACATTTTTCTCCCCAACAGCAATCAATACCGGTAATGCAAACATCTCTATATCTTCAACCTGATCTCGGCGCCCGAAGATCATGCGACCTATTCGGGCCGTTTCTATCGCTCGCTCACCTTTTAAGCTTGCCAACCTCGTACGAAATTGTGCTACTAACTCAGTTGCTTGATGCTCAGAAGCGAAAAAAAGCGCCAAGATGGATTCAATGATCGAGCCAGAGAACATCTGTGAAGACTCCACCGTATCCAATAAAGAAAAATACTTTTTATGGGTCACTTCTGGCTCCAAACCAACAAAGGTATCCATCATAACGAGCGACTTCACTCTGCGGGGAACAAAAGTTACAACTTCAGTTCCCCACATTCCCCCCAGTTCCATACCAACAATAGAGAACTGCTCAATACTCAGATGGTCCATTAAGGCAACAATATGTTTGGCGTAGTCGACCAGTGAATTCATTGACTTAGGGGCAGAACCAGAGTCTCCATGTGCCCAAAAGTCTGGCACAATACAGCGATACTTTTTGCTTAACACTTCGACTTGCGGAGCCCACATTTCCCTGTTCCACAGATATGCATGACCAAAAACAATCACAGGACCTTGGCCGATATCTGTATAAACCATTTTCTGTTCGTCTAACGTAAATTTGGGCATATTCATTCTCATTTTCATCAAAATACCTACCAAGGTGACTCATGGTGCCTATGGCACTCAAAGCTATTGAGGTATTAGAAATGATGGGGAAAGCCACCCCTTTGAGTTAAGTGGCTTTATTGTAAAAAATTGGATTACAAGATTGGTTTCAATTGGTCGATTGGCCAGCGTGGGGTCGCTTGCACAGATAAATCAGTCGTTTCACCATTTTTTAGCCGCTGCATACCCGCATAGGCAATCATTGCACCATTATCGGTACAAAACTCGGTTCGTGGATAATATACCTCTCCACCAATCTTGCTGGCTAATTGTTCTAAATCTGAACGCAATCGACGGTTAGCACTCACACCACCAGCAATAACGATCCGCTTTAACCCAGTTTGTTCAAGAGCCCGCTTGCATTTTATCGCTAAAGTTGCACAGACTGCCTCTTCAAATGCTAACGCAATATCAGCACGCGTTTGTTCATCATCACCATTGGCAGCAATGGTATTAGCTGTAAATGTTTTCAACCCCGAGAAGCTCATATCTAAACCTGGCCTATCTGTCATTGGACGAGGAAACTTAAAGCGCCCAGAGGTGCCTTTTTCTGCCAGCTTAGATAAAAGAGGGCCTCCCGGATAATCGAGCCCCATCAATTTAGCCGTTTTATCAAAGGCTTCACCAGCAGCATCATCAATCGACTCACCGAGAATCGTATACTCACCAATTCCTCGGACTTCAACCATCATAGAGTGCCCTCCAGATACAAGTACAGCAACAAATGGAAAAGGCGGCGGGTTATCTTCTAACATGGGCGCTAATAAGTGCCCTTCCATATGGTGTACCGGTACAGCAGGCACCCCCCAAGCATAAGCAAGGCTGCGGCCTATGGTCGCACCTACCAGTAAAGCTCCAACTAAACCAGGTCCAGCCGTATACGCGACACCATCGATATCCTTAGATGTCAAACCTGCTTCTGTCATTGCCGATTTAATTAACGGAATGGTCTTTTTAACATGATCACGAGAAGCAAGCTCTGGAACGACACCACCATAATCGGCGTGCAGTTTAACTTGACTGTATAATTTGTGAGAAAGCAGTCCTTTCTCATCATCATATATCGCGATGCCTGTTTCATCACATGAGGTTTCAATACCAATAATACGCATGGTTTAACCTAGATAGCTTGTTCTACGATTCAAAATTGGCGCAATCTTACCTTGGCTTGGCTTAGCAAACAAATTTTGTATACTGATTAAACGACAAAGGGCTTTACAAAGCCTATATGATCGGATTAAAATTCCGCACCATTTTTGATCAAGCTGATAATAGAACCGGCAGTAAAGCTTTGGTACTTCAAAATCAGCATTAATGAATAACCCCTGAGGTGAAAGGCATATGCCAGTAGTTAAAGTACGTGAAAACGAACCGTTCGACGTTGCTCTACGTCGTTTCAAACGCTCTTGCGAAAAAGCAGGTATCCTTTCTGAAGTGCGTCGTCGTGAGCACTACGAAAAGCCAACTACAGTTCGCAAACGCGCTAAAGCAGCGGCTCAAAAGCGTCACGCTAAGAAGCTAGCTCGCGAAAACGCTCGTCGCGTTCGCCTGTACTAATAACTAAGTCCAACAAAGGAATTTAGTTATGGCTCTGATTGATACTCTCAAAGATGAGCAAAAAATAGCGATGAAAGCCAAGGACAAATTGCGCCTTGGCACTATACGTTTAGCTCTGTCTGCGATTAAACAGCGTGAAGTTGACGAACAGATAACTCTGACTGACAACGATATTCTTGCTGTCTTAACTAAGATGGTTAAACAACGTCGCGACTCTGTCGCTCAATATGAATCTGCAGGTCGACAAGATCTTGCTGATACCGAGCAAGCTGAAATTACTGTACTTGAGGAGTTTATGCCTCAACCGCTAAGTGAAACTGAAGTAACCGCATTGATCACCAATGCCATTACTGAATCAGGAGCAGCGGGCATGCAAGACATGGGTAAAGTAATGGCTGTGCTTAAGCCAAAGATTCAGGGGCGAGCAGATATGGGTAAAGTCAGCGGCTTAGTACGCGCTAAGCTCGGATAATTACTCAATACACATTACAACAGGCCGTGCTAACCTTGGGAAAGCGCGGCTTGTTTGTATCTAGCCTATTATTCTTTTTCGTATTCTAGAGGTTTATGGCAGGACAGATACCAAGAAGCTTTATCGATGACTTACTCGCTCGGCTGGATATTGTCGACATCATCGACTCTCGTGTAAAGCTAAAGAAAAAAGGCAAAAACTACGGCGCATGCTGTCCATTTCACAATGAGAAAACACCGTCATTTAGTGTAAGCCAAGAAAAGCAGTTCTATCATTGCTTTGGCTGCGGTGCCCATGGCAACGCTATCGACTTTATGATGGAGTACGAAAGATTAGAATTCCCAGAAGCGATTGATGAACTTGCCTCTTATCTGGGGTTAGATGTACCAAGAGAACAACGCCAAGGTGGAAGGTTCACCTCAAATGCCCCTCAAGCCAATAATGAGCAAAAACGTAACCTCTATGATTTGATGGCAGGCATTGCTCAGTTTTACCGAGACCAGTTAAAGCACTCCGGAAGCAAAGTCGCTATCGACTACCTAAAAGATCGGGGCCTCACAGGAGAGATAGTCAAAAAATTCGGTATTGGTTATGTGGCTGATGAGTGGGATTTAGTCCGTAAGAATTTTGGACACACAGAACAAACCCAAGCTATGCTCGTCTCCGGCGGAATGCTAATCGAAAATGATAAAGGTAGCCGTTACGATCGTTTTCGTGGCCGAGTCATGTTCCCTATTCATGATAGGCGCGGAAGAGTCATTGGCTTTGGTGGCCGAATCCTAGGCGATGGCACCCCAAAATATCTTAACTCACCAGAAACACCCGTTTTCCATAAAGGCAAAGAGTTATACGGTCTATACGAAGTCATGCAGGCTTACCGTGAACCACCACAAATATTAGTTGTTGAAGGCTATATGGATGTGGTGGCTCTGGCTCAATATGGTGTCGACTATGCGGTAGCATCTCTCGGAACCTCGACAACAGACGATCACATACGCCAATTATTCAGACAAACAGACACTATCGTTTGCTGCTACGATGGTGATCGAGCAGGCCGAGAAGCGGCAAGAAGAGCAATGGAAAATGCCCTGCAGTTCCTCAATGCCAACAAAGTACTTAAAGTCTTGTTTTTACCAGATGGAGAAGATCCAGATAGCTTTGTTCGAAAATTTGGCAAAGAGGCAATTGAGCGAGAAATAGATAAAGCAGATTCATTGATTGATTTCTTACTCGCCGAAATTAAAAAAGATGCTCCGGATTCAGATCCTAAACGCTGGGGGACCTATGTGGCGACAAACGCAGCCCCACTACTTAACAAAACGACTGATCCCTCGCTGCAAGCATATTTATGGAAAGAGTTAACACTGGGTACTGGTTGGAGTGACTTCCAACTTCAGAAGTTTCTCAATTCACTGATAACTACAACAACTGATACAAAGCCTACTCCTCATAAAGACATCAAAAGAACGCCAATGCGTGAGGTGATAGCGTTACTTATTCAAAATCCGAACTATGCTCAAATGGTGCCGGATTTGACCCCAGTTAGAGAACTATCGGTTCCTGGATTAAGATTATTCATTGAGGTGCTTGAATACTGCCAGCTGCACCCCAATATAAGCACAGGTCAGTTAATTGAACACTGGCGCAATACGAGTCATGAAGCTCTACTGTCTCGTTTAGCTGGATGGGAAATCCCGCTCGATGAAGATAATGAACAAGATATTTTTTTAGATTCGCTGGATAAAATATTGGCCCAGTGTGTCGAAAAGCAAATTGAAGATTTGCAGGCCAAAGAAAGAAGTGTCGGTTTATCAACCGAAGAAAGAAGGGAGCTGCTAGCTTTAATGCTAGATTTAAAAGTGTAACCCTGTTTGAATAGTCAGCAATAAATTAATGTGTTATTATGGGTGGTTTGCACTCGCATACTAATTCCTTCACCAGATACTAAGTTGGATACCGTCTATGGATCAAAATCCGCAGTCACAGCTAAAACAACTTGTCATTAAAGGCAAGGAACAAGGCTATCTGACCTACGCAGAAGTAAATGATCACCTGCCAGCAGAAATCGTAGATTCTGAGCAGGTTGAAGATATCATTCAAATGATTAACGACATGGGCATCCGAGTTGTTGAAACTGCGCCTGATGCCGATGACCTTGCTCTGAATGACGATGATACAATTACCGATGAAGATGCCGCTGAAGCAGCTGCTGCCGCATTATCTAGCGTAGAAAATGAAATTGGCCGTACCACGGACCCAGTGCGTATGTATATGCGCGAAATGGGAACAGTAGAACTACTGACTCGTGAAGGCGAAATCGATATTGCAAAACGCATTGAAGATGGTATTAACCAAGTTCAAAATGCTGTAGCCGAGTACCCGGGAACCATTCCTTATATTCTTGAGCAATTCGATAAAGTTCAAGCTGAGGAACTGCGCCTTACTGACCTCATTACCGGCTTCGTAGACCCTGATGCTGATGAAACAGCAGCGCCAACTGCAACCCACATAGGTTCAGAGCTGGCTGAGTCTGACTTAGAAGACGAAGATGATGAAGACGTCGATGAAGACAGTGAAGATAGCGACGAAGAGGAAGAAGAAACAGGAATTGACCCTGAACTCGCCCTTGAGAAGTTTACCTCACTGCGTAACACCTTCCAAAACTTTCAGTTGGCGTGCAATGAGTACGGCAATGAAAGTCCAAAAGCTCAAATTGCTCACGAGCTTGTACTGGATGTGTTCAAAGAATTCCGTCTGACTCCTAAGCAGTTTGATTACTTAGTTGACGAGTTGCGCACCTCAATGGAGCGCGTCCGTACTCAAGAACGCTTGATCATGAAGGCGTCTGTTGAATACGGTAAAATGCCGAAAAAATCCTTCATTACGCTCTTTACTGGTAATGAATCAAGCGAAGCATGGCTAGACGAAATTTTATCTTCTGATAAGCCTTATGCAGAAAAAATTCAACGCAGCGAAGAAGACATACGTCGCTCAATCATGAAACTGAAAATGATTGAGGAAGAGACTTCTCTAACGGTACAAAATATCAAAGATATTAGCCGCCGTATGTCTATCGGTGAGGCAAAAGCCCGTCGAGCTAAGAAAGAAATGGTCGAGGCTAACTTGCGTTTGGTTATTTCTATCGCGAAGAAATACACTAATCGTGGTTTGCAGTTCTTGGATTTGATTCAAGAAGGTAACATAGGCTTGATGAAAGCAGTTGATAAATTTGAATATCGCCGTGGCTATAAGTTCTCGACTTACGCAACTTGGTGGATTCGACAAGCAATCACTCGCTCTATTGCCGATCAAGCTCGAACAATACGAATTCCAGTACACATGATCGAAACGATCAACAAACTGAATCGTATCTCTCGTCAAATGCTACAGGAGATGGGCCGTGAACCACTTCCAGAAGAATTGGCAGAGCGCATGCAAATGCCGGAAGATAAGATTCGCAAAGTACTAAAAATTGCTAAAGAGCCGATCTCAATGGAAACGCCGATAGGCGACGATGAAGATTCGCATCTTGGCGACTTTATTGAAGATACAACCTTGGAGCTTCCTTTAGACTCAGCAACTTCTACAAGTTTAAAAGTTGCGACAAAAGATGTTCTAGCAGGTCTTACACCTCGCGAAGCTAAGGTTCTTCGTATGCGTTTTGGTATCGATATGAATACTGACCACACTCTTGAAGAGGTTGGTAAGCAGTTTGATGTCACTCGAGAGCGTATTCGTCAGATAGAAGCAAAAGCATTACGTAAGCTTCGTCACCCTAGCCGCTCAGAAACACTGCGCAGCTTCTTAGATGAATAATTAAGCATCATGGTCAAAAGGCGAGCAATGGCTCGCCTTTTTTATAACCAAACAGTTTAAGTGGATAAAATATAGGCTAATTTACCCTGTTTTGTGTCTAGACAGCCCTATCATCATCCCCTATAATCGTTGACCTACGAAGGCCCCTTAGCTCAGTGGTTAGAGCAGTCGACTCATAATCGATTGGTCCGCAGTTCAAATCTGCGAGGGGCCACCAAACACAAAAAACCTGATGAATTTCATCAGGTTTTTTGTTTTCGATATCAAGGTGTTCACCTAAAAACCTTTTGCTTTTTTAATTAAATCATAAGCACTTTGAATCTCTTGAGCCTTTTCTTTAGCAACATTCATCATCTCAGGTGGTAATCCTTTTGCCATAAGCTTATCTGGGTGATGCTCATTCATTAGTTTTCTATGAGCACGTTTGACAGTTTTAGCATCCGCACTGCTATCTATACCTAGGAGTTTATAGGCATCACTAAGCTGGTTGGCCGATGAATTTTGTTGCCAACTGCTGCCAGAACCTCGCGACTGCCCACCAGCAGAATACCCATCAAAGCCTCCTCCTTGTTGAAAGCGAAATGCGGCTTCCTGCATTTTTAAACGTTGTTCAAGCTGCTGAGATGAAAAGCCAAGACCTTGAGCGATTTTATGCAGCACACTCCTTTCGCTAGGATGTATATCCCCATCAGCAAATGCTGCTGAAATCTGCAATTCTAGAAAAAACTGCATCAAGTCAAATCTTTCACCAGCAGAAATACGTACGCGTTCTAAAACTGTTTCTAAGGGAAAATCACGCTCTTTACCTTCACGGAAAGCCTCTTGCGCAGCCCTACGCTGATCACCGTGTAAACTCATTCGCTCCATCATGGTTGTCGCTAACTGGATTTCTTCCCGTGTGACCTGGCCCTTAGCTTTTGCTACATGCCCCATAACCGCAAATGCAGATTTAAAGAACTCAGCCTGCCTCTCGCTTTGACTCGGGCCAGAACCAAAATCCGAACTAAAACCTGCCAGTTTTAAGCGACGAGCCTTATCGAACTGATGACCTAGAAATAAGCCGAAAATAGCACCAAATGGCCCTCCCATAAGAAAGCCAAAAAAAGTACCCAGTATTTTGCCGAAAATATGCATTGTTTACTCTCAATCTCTGAATTTTTTCTTCATAAAGCAGTCTGATAGTGCTGTAAGCTTTAAATTCCTTTATCATAGAGACCGTTTAATTTTACATTCGGTCATCTATTCACCGGATATATCAAGTTCAACAGGATAGTCAAACTCGATGTCACGTTTTCCTCGTACCTTGTTAGCCAGTTCAATTAGCGCCGCTTTTCTCATATCTCAAGCGAATGCTGAAGAATCCGCGGCAGTATCTTCACAAGCAATGCCTATCATTGGTCAGTGTCAGACATTAGACCCTATCGACCAATGTGTGGTCAATAATGAAGAGTCTGAAAATAAACAACAACCTGTCAGTGCTGATTCTGATCACCTAGAGGCAATAAACGGCGATAAGGCAATATACTCAGGTAATGTTACTGTGACTCAAGGTAACAAACGTATGAAAGCGAATAAAGCCACGGTACATCAAAGAGATAATATCGTTGCTGCAGAAGGAAACGTTATATTTAGCGATGGGCAAATAAAAACCATCTCAGATAAGGCGGTATACAATATTAGCTCCGAAGAAGTCACACTGGAAAACACTAGCTATAAGTTTTTGTGTGAGCCAGGACGTGGTGAGGCTGTCTATGTGGCCAAAACAGGAAAAGCAGTCTACGAAGTAGAGGATGGTACTATTACTTCATGCCCAGAGGGAGACAGTTCATGGCGCATGCGAGCATCGAGCATTGATATTGACCAAAACGAAGAAGAAGCCACTTTCTATAATCCTCGCTTTGAAATTCAAAATGTACCTGTCTTTTACCTACCATTTCTAACGGTTCCAATTGGTGACACTCGTAAGACCGGTTTTCTTTATCCTACTGTTTCCTATGGGTCAAGCGATGGCTTCGAAGTGGAAGTCCCTATATATTGGAACTTAGCGCCAGACTACGACTTGCAAACAACTCTTAAGTCGATGCAAAATCGTGGTACTCAGTTAAACAGTGAATTCCGCTACCTGTCAGATTTAGGCTATAGTACGATTAAATCTGAATATTTACCTGACGATAAGAAGTACCCAGAACAAGGGGATCGCTGGGGTATTCAATGGCAACATTCAGGCATCTATAACGAGAATTGGAAGCTAGGAGTTGACTATTCAAAAGTCAGTGATATCCGTTATTTTTCAGATACAGGTTCAAGTTTAGGCAATCAATCTGACGGACAGCTGATCCAAGAAGCCGTTGTTACCTACCGTTCAGCAAGTTGGGATGCTTCCATTTTAAGCCGAGACTTTCAACTTTTAACAGAAAGTGATAATACCCCATATCGCCTCTTACCTCAGCTTAGCTTTAATTACTACTCCCCAGAAGTAATGCGTTATCTTGACTTAGACCTTAAAAGTCATATATCCAAATTTGATACCGATAACTCTGAAAGACCATCCGCCACTCGAGTTCATATTGAACCAGGTATAAAAATTCCCGTAGCGTCCTCATGGGGCAGCTGGACAACAGAGGCTAGATTACTTGGAACTTATTACCAACAAGACTTAAGCGGTTTAGATCTAACCGAGTTATCGAGCGAGGGATATAATTTAAAAGAGTCAACATCACGCGTCATACCTGAATTTAGAACACATGCTGGTATTACTCTTGAGCGTGATACCGTTATTTTTGATAACTACACACAGACTCTAGAACCACAAGTCCAATACTTATATGTACCAGAAAAAGATCAAAGTGATATCTACTTATACGACACGACCTTACTTCAAACCGACTATTACGGTCTGTTTCGTAGCCGCAAGTATAGCGGGGTCGACCGGATAGCCGCTGCAAATCAGTTCAGCTATGGCGCTTCTACTCGATTTTTTGATAACCATTACAAAGAAAGGCTTAACATCTCGTTTGGACAAATTTTCTATATTGATAAAGACACCAAAAACTCAGCTTTAAGTAATGAAAACAATATGTCCAACTTCTCAGCTTGGGCTGTTGAGATGGATTTTAACTATGACGACTACTTATTCTATCATGGTGGGATACAGTATGATGTCGATACCAGCGATCTACAGTTGGCTAACAGCACCCTCGAATATCGGTTTGACAAAGGTTATGTGCAAGGGAACTACCGATACGTAACTCGTGAATATATAGAAAACACACTCGACAGTATTAATGATTTAGATTCGATAACAGAAAATGGTATATCTCAAGCTGGTTTACTCGCTAGCTATCAACTAACACCAAAGTGGAGCGCAAGCGGCCAGTACTTCTACGACCTCACTACCAGTAATGCTCTAGAATGGTTAGCTGGAATAAACTATCGTTCAGATTGTTGGTACATTGGCTTTAGCTACAGCAACCAACTTAAAGACTGGAACCCGAATTTTTCCAGTTACCCAAATTCTACGCCAACTTATGAAAACAACTTTAGCTTCAACTTTGGCATTATAGGGTTCGGAACGAGTATAGGCTCAAACTCAGGCGAAGTCAGCGAAAGTAGTGCCAATAACTCACTTGGCTATGGACGCCCATTTTTCCTAAATAACTAATTTTAAAACCTGATGTTTTAACACACAGGCAGGACTATTTACAGGTAATCAGATGAAAATTTGGAATAAACTTCTCCTTGGGCTTTTTGTTGCTAGCCAACTGACAGCTGTACAAGCAGCACCTTCAGAGCTTGATGGTGTTGCTGTCATTGTCAACACTGGAGTTGTACTGCAAAGTGATATTGAAACATCATTAAAAACTATCCGTGCAAACGCTAAGGATAATCAACAAACTCTCCCTGATGATGCAACACTTCGCGGACAAGTAATAGAAAAGTTAATTGTCGATACCATACAACAACAGGAAGCAGACAGGATTGGGGTGCGTATCGATGACAATCGTCTAAATAAAGCGATCGAAGATATTGCAAAGAATAACAAACAAACGCTTGAAGAGCTGAACTCTTCTTTGACGAAAGAAGGCCTAAATTACGTTCAATTTAGAGAGCAAGTACGCAAGGAAATAGCTGCGAGTGAAGCGCGTAATGCATTAGTTCGTCGTCGCATCAATATATTACCAGCCGAAGTAGATAACCTTGCTGACATTTTAGCTAAAGAAACTAACGCGACAGTACAGTACAAAGTCGGACATATTCAACTCAGAGTTAACGAGGATAACGACAAAGTCACAGTCGAAGCGCAGGCGAACAAGATTGTAAATGAGCTAAATGCAGGTGCAGATTTCCAAACTATGGCATATACATACTCTAAAGGTCCCAAAGCTCTACAAGGCGGTGACTGGGGCTGGATGAGAAAAGAAGAAATGCCGACCATCTTCGCCGATCAAATCAAACTGCAAGGCAAAGGAAGTATAATTGGTCCATTTCGCAGTGGCGTAGGCTTTCATATCTTAAAGATTGAGGATGTCAAAGGCCTAGAAACCGTCGCAGTCACTGAAGTAAAAGCGCGGCATATCCTTATAAAACCTACCGTCATCCTGAGTGATGACGGCGTAAAAAGAGAGCTGCTCGAAATCACTCGTAAAATTGAAGCTGGCGAGGCAACATTTGGCGAAATGGCTCAGCAATATAGTCAGGATCCCGGATCTGCTGCCCAAAAAGGCGAATTGGACTATCAAACCTCTGACATCTATGTTCCTGAATTTAAACATCAGGTAGATTCACTTCGTATCGGACAAATCAGTGAACCATTTAAGACTGTCCACGGCTGGCATATTCTTGAAGTTTTGGACAGAAGAGAAGTAGACCGTACCGATTCTGCCTTAAAGAACAAAGCTTATAGAATTATCTTTAACCGCAAATTCAATGAAGAAGCAAGCACTTGGTTACAGGAAATACGAGCGAGCGCTTTCGTAGAAATCGTCAAGGATGGCCAAGATGACAACTAGACGAGTTATAGTTACCGCAGGCGAGCCGGCAGGTATAGGACCGGATCTCGCACTTTCCCTCGCACAAAAGGACTGGCCACACCAAGTGATCATATGTGCAGACAAAAACATGTTGATGCAGCGTGCTAAACGGCTAAATATAGAGGTGGAACTTATTGACTATGACTCGTCAGCATCGCCACTGCCTCAAAAAGCAGGAACTTTGATCGTTGAACATATCCCGTTAGTCTCACAAGTTACCCCCGGAAATCTGGATTCAAGCAACAGTCATTATGTATTAGAAACCTTAAAACGTGCTTCTCTCGGCTGTTTAAATAGCGAGTTTGACGCTCTGATAACTGGCCCGGTACACAAGGGGATTATCAACCATTCAGGGGTCCCTTTTAGTGGGCATACAGAATATTTAGCAGAAATGTCAAACACCCCTCTGGTTGTTATGATGCTCGCCACTGAAGGGCTCAAAGTGGCACTAGTAACCACTCACATCCCACTATCTGGAGTTTCGCAAGCCATTACCGCTGATCGCTTACGTAATGTTATCCGCATCCTTCACCAAGATTTGATCAACAAGTTTTCCATCATGTCACCCAAGATATATGTCTGTGGGCTCAATCCACATGCAGGTGAAGATGGTTGTTTGGGGACTGAAGAAATAGATACCATAAGCCCTACACTTGGTGACATCCGAGCAGAGGAAGGTATTAACCTAACAGGCCCACTTCCTGCAGACACCATATTTAGTCCTAAATATCTGGATGACGCGGATGCTATATTAGGAATGTATCACGATCAAGTACTCCCCGTGTTAAAATATAAAGGATTTGGTAAGTCAGTGAATATCACTTTAGGCTTACCTTTTATTAGGACATCCGTTGATCACGGTACAGCAATAGAACTGGCTGGAACAGGCAAAGCTGATACAGGAAGTTTTACAACGGCACTGACTCAAGCAATAGAGCTAGCCGAGAATAAAATAAGTTAACTTGAGAAAAATATGAGAAACGATGTCCATTTAGGACACAAAGCAAGAAAGCGCTTTGGTCAAAACTTTTTGAACGACCCATATATCATTGATGGTATCGTATCTGCAATCAACCCTAAACCAGGGCAAAACTTAGTTGAAATTGGTCCAGGATTAGGGGCGATCACCGAGCCTGTTGGTCGAGAAGTCGACAAGTTTACAGTGATCGAGCTTGATCGAGATCTTGCTGAACGATTGAGACAACACCCAGATCTTGCCGATAAGCTGACCATACATGAAGGCGATGCAATGCGCTTCGACTTCACACAACTAGTGAAACCTAATAACAGGCTACGCATTTTTGGTAACCTGCCGTATAACATTTCCACCCCCCTGATGTTCCATCTATTTGAATATCACAAAGATATTCAAGATATGCATTTTATGCTGCAGAAAGAAGTCGTGAACAGGTTAGCAGCTGGGCCAGGAACAAAAGCCTATGGCCGCTTGACGGTAATGGCTCAATACTATTGTAGGGTTGTTCCTGTACTAGAAGTTCCCCCAACCGCTTTTGTTCCACCACCTAAAGTTGATTCAGCCGTAGTTCGCCTCGTTCCGTATGAGACAATCCCATACCCTGCAACTAATCTTAACTGGTTAGATAGAGTGTGTAGGGAAGGGTTTAATCAAAGACGTAAGACCGTAAGAAACTGCTATAAGTCATTGGTAAGTTCAGATGTATTAGAGGAGCTTGGCATCAACCCAAGTATGCGTCCGGAAAACTTAACTCTAGAGCAATTTGTTGATCTAGCGAATTGGTTAGACGCAAATCATAAATAACACTCGTATAATTAGAGTTGTAGTAAGGCAACTCTAATTTTTGACTAATACGCAGGAGTCCCAATGGAAGTCACCCCTTGTATTAAAGTCCAAGTCCACACCAAATACATATCAGAGCAGTCTCAGCCAGATGAGAAACACTATGTCTTCGCTTATGTCATCACTATAAAGAATTTAAGCAACCAAACCGTCCAACTCATTAGTCGTCGCTGGCTCATTACTGATGCTAATGGAAAGCAAATGACTATCGAAGGCGATGGCGTAGTCGGCCAACAGCCTTTTATTTCCGGTAATGATGAATACACATACAGTAGTGGTACTGCCATTGAAACGCCAGTAGGCGTTATGCAAGGTCAATACATTTTACTGGATGAGAAAGGTAAAGAATTCATCACAGAAATCGAGCCATTTCGGTTAGCATTACCCAACATTCTTAATTAATTACAACATAGGATTGGTTGTGTCCAACTACATTATCGGTGACATTCAAGGTTGTTTTGATGAGTTTCAATTACTGCTCAAAAAAGTCAAATTTAACGCGAATAATGATGTGCTTTGGGTAGCAGGAGATTTAGTTGCAAGGGGCCCTAAATCTTTAGAGACACTCCGCTTTATAAAAAGTTTGGGGAGCAGTGCTAGAGTTGTCTTAGGTAATCATGATTTACACCTCCTTGCCGTATCTCTCGGGATACATCAAGCCAAGAAGAAAGACAACACAGGAGCAATTCTAGACTCCAATGATCGTGATGAGTTACTAAACTGGCTACGCTACCAACCTCTTCTTGCCGAGCATGAGGAGTTTATTGTCTGTCATGCAGGGATCACGCCTCAATGGACTTTATCAACCGCGAAAAAATGCGCAAAAGAGGTGGAGGCTATATTAAAAAGCGATAAATGGCCTTGGCTTATCGAAAATATGTATAACAACACGCCTAATCTATGGTGTTCCACACTGGAAGGTATTGAGAGATACCGCTTTATCATTAACGCTTTCACTCGAATGAGATACTGCTTTCCAGATGCTAGTTTAGATATGGAGTGTAAACGCCCCCCTAAAGATTTGATTGGAAGTAATTTGCAGCCTTGGTTCGAACTCAAACGACAAAAGAAAATCAAGAAAACTATTCTTTTTGGCCATTGGGCTGCGCTTGAAGGTTATAAAGGAAAAAGAGTTATAGGCTTAGATACAGGGTGTGTATGGGGAGGTAGCTTAACCATGATCCGCTGGGAAGACAAACAATACTACTCTCAAAAAAGTATTTCCTAGTAAGAACGAGTTAATAAACAATAGAATCGATGCTCTTAAAACAGAAATCCCCAACATGGCTGCTGGGGTTTAGAATAAGTGGCGTAGCGGACAGGACTCGAACCCGAGCCCCCCGGCGTGACAGGCCGGTATTCTAACCAACTGAACTACCGCTCCACACTGGTTAGACTCTTGAGTCTAAATAAGAACCTGGCAATGTCCTACTCTCACATGGGGAAGCCCCACACTACCATCGGCGCTACTTCGTTTCACTTCTGAGTTCGGCATGGAATCAGGTGGGTCCAAAGCGCTATAGTTGCCAAGCAAAATTCTTTGATGGTGCTGATACCCAGACTCGAACTGGGGACCTCATCCTTACCAAGGATGCGCTCTACCACCTGAGCTATATCAGCATAATATTGCTCAAGATTTATATCTCAAGCAAGGTATTTAAAGCCTGGCGATGTCCTACTCTCACATGAGGAAGCCCCACACTACCATCGGCGCTATTGCGTTTCACTACTGAGTTCGGCATGGAGTCAGGTGGGTCCACAATGCTATGGTCGCCAAGCAAAATTTGTTAATTCGGAAAGCTGTTTCTTCGTTCTTACACATTCAATGTTCTAGTTGAGTCCACAACAAAACCCTTTGGGTGTTGTATGGTTAAGCCTCACGGGCAATTAGTACAGGTTAGCTCAACGCCTCACAACGCTTACACACCCTGCCTATCAACGTTCTAGTCTCGAACAACCCTTTAGGACCCTCAAGGGGTCAGGGAAGACTCATCTTAGGGCTCGCTTCCCGCTTAGATGCTTTCAGCGGTTATCGATTCCGAACTTAGCTACCGGGCAATGC
>NZ_QLYY01000024.1 GCF_003350295.1 Vibrio tetraodonis | reverse complement strand
TTTCTCTGCAATCCCATCCAAATGACGAGCCATACGGCTTGTTGGGCTGGTAGCCGACGCCTTCTGATACTCGCTTTAGATGTTTCATAGAGAGCTTGCTCTATCCATTCAAGTTGAATGGCATTAATTACAGACTCATAATTTTTGCCATCTTCAATAGTATCATGAGCTAGAACTAACTCTTCAGCCAACATAGAAAAATCCCCACTAACAAAGTTAGTGGGGATTATCATACGATCCCAGGATCGTTCAAGTCTCTAAACCGATCGGCATTAAGACAAGTGTCTGGGCTTTTCAAAACCATAATTGCTCGAGCAAATAAATCAGTGTTAGTGCAGGCCACCAACATATTTCGACAAAGTGTCTATGTCTTCATCGGTCAGTTTCTTAGCGATGTCACGCATCATGCCATTCATATCATTAGCACGATTACCGTCACGGAACTTTTCTAACTGAGCTTTGATGTAGTCAGCATGCTGACCAGAAATTTTAGGGAAACCTGAAAGCTCAGTACCATTCCCACGAGGGCCGTGACAAGCGATACAGGCGGTAAGACCGCGTTCAGCATCACCTGCTGTGTATAAGGCTTTGCCCTTTTGCACAACGTTTTCCGGAGTGGTATTATTTGAAATCGGTAATGACGAGTAGTAGGCCGCAAGGTCTTTCATGTCCTGCTCAGATAGAGGCATGGCCATTCCACTCATGACAGGGTCATAGCGTCCTTGCTTACCGTTGCTGGTCATACCTAGCTTAAACTCTCTAAGCTGCTTCTCGATATATTTAGCATGTTGACCTGCAATCTTAGGATACATTGCGAGTTGACTGTTGCCGTCAGCACCATGACAAGCAACACAAGTTTGAGATTTTCCTTTTCCAGCTTCGATACTGCCTTGAGCCCATACAGAGCAGCTGGCTAAAAGACTCAAGATTAGCGCTAATTTATTCATGACATTCCATTATAATTATCAAGCTTCCAGTACCACTCTGCGTTGCCACTCATGGTACAATAGGCGACCTTATGCCGAGCACGGTTATTTTACACACTTTCATATAAAAGTAATCAATCGACGACACAAAGTCGAGATGGAGTTAACAGTGAACGTAAAAATTCATTATCAAAACACCCATTTCATCACCAGCGCACCTGATATTCGTCATCTGCCTGAGGATGAAGGTATCGAAGTTGCGTTCGCAGGACGCTCCAATGCAGGTAAATCGAGTTCATTAAATCGATTAACCAACCAGAAAAGTTTAGCAAAAACCAGTAAAACACCAGGCCGAACGCAATTAATCAACCTTTTTAAAGTGACAGATGGTTGCCATATTGTTGATCTTCCGGGTTATGGTTTTGCTCAAGTCCCGCTTGAAATGAAGAAAAAATGGCAAAAATCTTTAGGAGAATACCTACAAAAACGTCAATGTTTAAAGGGGCTTGTGGTATTGATGGATATTCGCCACCCGATGAAAGACCTCGACCAACAGTTGATCTATTGGGCAGTAGATAGTGGCATTCCTGTGCAAGTGCTTTTGACCAAAGCAGACAAGCTAAAAAGTGGCGCGCGCAAAGCTCAGGTTTTGAAAATAAAAAATGATGCGGTAGGGTTTGGAGGAGATGTGAGCGTGGCTGCCTTTTCTTCACTAAAAGGCATAGGTGTGGATACATTACGCAATAAACTTGATCAATGGTTTGCACCAGCTTTGGCAGAGCAACTAGAGATAGACCAAGATGAGCAAGAAGACTCCACCCCCCACCAAGATAGCTAACCAGAAAAATAGATCTGAATTTATTTAGGTCTAACCTCAGCGACCTTGCTCTATGGTAGGGTCGCGAAATCCCCCATCTTTCCCTATCGGTTCAATGGTCTTAGCAAGGTCCAAACGTTAGTAACTCGTTGGCTTAGTATTGAAGACGATCAGTACCTATCTATACCTCTTAGAAAGATATAAAATGAAGCTTTATTACAAATTTAGTTTGGGTTACTAAATAAATGACACCCATAAGCACTGTAGATAACTGGATAGCATGTAGGGCAAAGATTTTATTTAGGCACAATAAAAAACGCCCCAGCCAAACACTGGCTGGGGCGGCTGAATCAGCCTAATCCAATAACGTGAAACAAAAGGTCTAAAAGATAGAACATCTTACCTCTGTACCCTACGCCTCGTAATGTACAACAATTGGTCATAAATTAAAACCATTTTTGTAAGTTATTTTCAGTATTTTTTTATTTAGCTACATAGCCAAAAAATTAAAATGAAAAACTTCAAATAATAAAAAAGCCAGCATTAATTACTGGCTTTTATTATTTATATGATATTAATGGTATTTTTATCAGTGGGCTTGATCCCAATTGTCACCATTGCCTGCTTCCGCCACCAAGGGAACATTCAGACTTGCTGCAGATTCCATCAGCTCTTGTACTTTACTTTCAATTTCAGTCAAAACTGATTCTTTAACTTCAAAAACCAATTCATCATGAACTTGCATGAGCAACTTAACTCGGCCCTCTCCATGCTCCTCAATCCACTCATCAACCAATAACATGGCCTTTTTAATTATATCGGCCGCAGTGCCTTGCATAGGTGCATTGATCGCTGCTCGCTCTGCTGCTTTACGGCGAATACCGTTGCGCGACTTTATTTCGGGTAAATACAGCCTGCGACCAAGAAGTGTCTCAACATAACCTTTCTCTGCCGCCTTACTACGCGTGTCTTCCATATACTGCATTACCCCTGGGTAGCGCTCAAAATAGGTATCCATATATTGCTGGGCTTCGTTACGCGCAATGCCAAGTTGCTTTGCCAGTCCAAAAGCACTCATGCCATAAATCAGACCAAAGTTCACTGCCTTCGCGCGCCGGCGTTGCTCTGCAGAAACCTGCTCAATATCAACACCTATGATTTCTGCGGCTGTCGCTGAGTGGATATCCTTACCCTGCTTGAAAGCATCCAATAAAGCTTTATCACCTGACAAGTGCGCCATAATGCGCAGCTCAATCTGAGAATAGTCGACAGCCATTATCTTATACCCTGGCGATGCGATAAATGCCTGACGGATACGGCGCCCTTGCTCATTGCGTATAGGAATGTTTTGTAAGTTCGGGTCTGTCGACGATAATCGACCTGTAGCAGTGACGGCTTGATGGTAGGAAGTATGAACACGGCCTGTCTGTAAACTAATCATCTTAGGCAGTTTATCCGTGTAAGTCGATTTGAGCTTGGCCAAACCTCGATATTCTAAAATCAACTTAGGCAATGGGTAGTCGAGTGCCAGTTCCTGCAAGACTTCTTCGTTGGTAGACGGCGTACCAGAAGGGGTCTTCTTGATAACGGGTAAGCCCATTTTTTCAAATAAGATAGCTTGCAACTGCTTTGGCGAGTTCATATTGAACTCTTGCTCGGCGACTTCAAACGCCTCTTGCTCCAATTGATCAAGGCGCACTGTGATTTCTTTAGATTGCTCTGCGAGTTTGACGGAGTCAATCAATACACCTGTTCTTTCCATCCGGGACAACACAGGGACAAGAGGTACTTCAATCTCCTCATAAATCCCCCTAAGCTTGTCATCTTGATTAATGCTTTCAGCCAAGCGGTTATGCAAGCGGAGTGTTACATCCGCATCCTCAGCTGCGTATGGAGACGCTTGCTCTAATTCAATCTGATTAAAAGTAAGCTGTTTCTTTCCCTTACCCGCAATCTGCTCAAAAGAAATGCAATTGTGCTGTAGAAAGCGTAACGCCAAACTATCCATATCATGTTTGCCGCCGACACTGTTGTACACGTAAGAAGCAAGCATAGTGTCATGCTTGATCCCTTTCATTTCAATGTTATAGCGCGCTAGTACACTGGCATCATATTTAAGGTTTTGACCAACCTTAGATTGAGAGTCCTCCTCTAAAATTGGTTTAAGTTTATCAAGCACCCAATTGCGATCCAGTTGCTCTGGGGCATCAAGATAGTCATGGGCCAGAGGAACATAAGCTGCAAGCCCCTCTTCAATCGCAAATGAGACACCAACTAGATTGGCAGCCATGTAATCTAGGCTGTCTGTCTCTGTGTCAAAGGCAAAAACATCGGAGGCTTCAAGTTTGGCAAGCCAAGTATAAAAAGTATCTTGATCCAGTATGGTTTGATAGCCACTGCGATCAATCGTAACTGCTGAGTTCTCCACATCACTCGCAGCACGAACATTTCCAGCCGAAGAAGAACCCGATTTTTCATCTGCTACGACAGCGCCATTGCCACCGTCCATGATTTCATTTAACCAAGATTTAAACACCAACTGGCCATATAGCTTGGTCAGTTCATCTGTATTTGGCTGGGATTTAAGTAGAGCATCGTATGAGTTTTCAAGCTCTACATCTAATTTTATCGTCGCTAGTTCATAAGATAAAAACGCATTGTCTTTGTTATCAACCAACTTCTTGGCCATGGTTTTAGAACCTCGAAAACCAAGACCAGCGATCTGCTCAAGATTATCATAGAGCTTAGTCAACCCTCCAATGCCTTGCAGCAGCGCAGTCGCAGTTTTATCACCGACACCTGGGACTCCAGGAATATTGTCCACCTTATCACCCATGAGTGCCAAATAATCAATAATTAACTCTGGTGGGATACCAAACTTTTCAATGACCCCTTCACGATCCAACACAACATTAGTCATGGTGTTGATTAACGTGACATTCTCATCAACTAGCTGAGCCATATCTTTGTCACCAGTACTAATCAAAACTGGCATTCCTGCTTGAGAAGCTTTTGAAGCAAGCGTACCAATCACATCATCAGCCTCGACGCCTGGTACACAGATTAAAGGCAAGCCCATAGCCCTAATAACGTCATAAAGAGGTTCGATTTGGCACCTTAGATCGTCAGGCATAGGTGGACGGTTGGCCTTATACTCAGGATACATGTCATCACGGAAGGTCTTTCCTTTGGCATCAAATACTACGGCAATGCGTTCTGAAGCAAACTGGCGCATCATACTGCGCAGCATATTCACTACACCATAGACAGCATTGGTAGGTATCACGCCATTAGTCATAGTGTCTGGGTAGGCATGAAATGCGCGATAAAGGTAGGAAGAGCCGTCAATTAAGATCAGCGGGTTATCAGGAATACGAGCCATAGTTTAAGCATCCAAGAAAAAAATACCTGCTAAGAATGCCATGACTGCCTCAGTGGATCCATGTTAACTGATCACATATCCCTTGGATCTGTTAACAAACTCGCGCGTTGCAACAAGCCATCTGTGGATAAGTCTGTTTATAGTATTTATACATTTCAACATCAAACAGTAACAAAAATGACATTAATGATTATATTTAACTGATCTAAAAAGAAAAAATACAAGATCTACATATTAAGTCTCGATCGAAAAAAGATCCTGAGTTGTGGAAAAGACTATCGGTATCCTTTCACTCAGATCAATAGGAGATTTACCATAGTGATATTTTTCGCAAACCGATAATTATCAAACGCCAAACATAAAAAAAGCGACATCGAGTGGATGTCGCCTAGCAAAAATTAGTTAAAGCATACCTAGTTGAACAATACGCTTTATCATAAAGCTATAAATTACACTGGAAGCAATGTGAGCAATGTCGTGTCAAATTGAATGAGCGCAGGTTCGATAGAATTCATATCCTTAAAAGGCTAGATTTCGCTGAACCTCTCTTATTCCCTAAGACGAGATAAATAATAATTATTCTCATTTAAAACGTCAAGGGCTAAATGAGAAAAAATCTCATTTATTTTTTAACACGCTAATATTTGCTTAATAAAATGGATCCTAGATTCAGTTAAAGGTGAATTTTTTTCAAAATTTTCAACTAGATAACCATTTTTTATCAATAGGTTCAGCATCTTGGGAAATTGATTACGAGATTTAACCCTGAGCTGTGAGTACTTGTTCTTTCGCACCCAAACCTCTTGGTGTTCCAGAAGTTTTTGCGCAACACCTTTTTTTCGGGCGGATGGAATTACTCCTCCTAACCAACTATAAAAAGTATCTCTATCCAATTCATAGCCAATCTTAAAGCCAAGTAATTGATGGTTTTCTTCCGCAACTTGAATGAGATACTTCTTATCCCTCAAACGAAAGGCTAAACTCTCACTCGATTCCTTGTGCTCAAATTCATCAATACTCTGTATCACCTCAACACATTCCTCGAGTGTTCCGATGCGATATTCAATTCCCATTTATGCCTCCAAAAAAACAAAAGCTGGCTAACAAACGTCAGCCAGCTTTGTAGGGACCATTATTTCTATTAAGATGATTGTAAAAACTTCGCCGATTCAGCATTGTCTCTTGCCAGCCATTCAGCGACATCTTTGGCAAAGTAAGTCAGGATTCCATCAGCACCCGCTCGTTTAAAACAAAGCAGTGACTCCATGACCGTTTCACGTTCTTTTAGCCAACCATTTAAAAACGCTGCCTTGTGCATGGCATATTCACCTGACACCTGATAGGCAAATGTCGGAATACCAAGCTCAGATTTTACACGCCGTACAACATCAAGATAAGGCATTCCTGGTTTAACCATTACCATATCAGCGCCTTCATTGATATCCATGGCCACTTCATGGACAGCTTCATCGCTATTTGCCGGATCCATTTGGTAGTTATTTTTATTGCCACCTTTAAGATTACTCGCTGAGCCAACCGCATCACGAAATGGTCCGTAGTAATGGGACGCATACTTAGCTGAATAAGCCATGATTTGGGTATTGATATGTCCGGCTTCTTCCAAAGCTTCACGAATGGCTCCAATACGGCCATCCATCATATCTGATGGGGCAATAACATCAGCACCTGCTTGAGCATGAGACAAAGCTTGTTTGACTAAGACTTCTGTTGTCTCATCATTTTGAACATAACCTTCTTCGTCAATAATGCCATCTTGACCATGGGTCGTGAAAGGGTCCAAAGCAACATCCGTAATCACACCTATTTCTGGTACGTGTTCTTTCAAAGAACGAACCGCTCTCTGTATCAATCCCTCTGGGTTATAGGCTTCCGCAGCACATAAGCTTTTGGCATCTTGATTCACCACAGGGAACAGAGCGATTGCTGGAACACCCAATAGCGCGAGGTATTGAGCCTCTTCCAGCATTAGATCAATAGATAATCGCTCTACTCCAGGCATTGACTCCACGGTCTCGCGACGATCTTTACCCATCAAGATAAACATTGGGTAAATCAGATCACTAACTGTAATCTGACTCTCTGCCATAAGGCGGCGACTAAAGTCATGTTTACGCATACGACGCATACGACGACCAGGAAACTGGCCTTGAATGGAAACGGACACTCTATTCTCCTTATGTGGTGAAAGTGCTTGATTTGCATAATATCACTCTTGAGAGCCGACGCTAGCAGCAAGTGATAAAAATACAAAAAATGACCAAATGCTCACACTGCCGTATACTCTTTGCCATCAAGCTTTATAGAGATTACCTATGATCGATACTCACGCGCACATCTATGCCAGCGAATTTGACGACGACCGCGATCAGGTTGTGGAAAGAGCGCTTGCTCAGGGGATAGAGAAAATCTTGCTACCCAATATAGATCTTGAATCTATCCAGCCAATGCTGCAAACAGAAGCAAACTATCCAGATATATGTCGGTCCATGATGGGACTCCATCCTTGCTATGTAGATGGAGACTATGAACACACGTTAAAAATAATCCATAACTGGTTTGAAAAACATTCCTTTATTGCCGTTGGAGAAATAGGTATCGATCTCTACTGGGACAAAACCTATAAAAGTGAGCAAGAAAAAGCATTTGTGACCCAATTGAATTGGGCCAAAGAGATGAAGCTTCCTGCAGTAATCCA
Organism: Vibrio tetraodonis; assembly: GCF_003350295.1. Taxonomy (GTDB): domain Bacteria; phylum Pseudomonadota; class Gammaproteobacteria; order Enterobacterales; family Vibrionaceae; genus Vibrio; species Vibrio tetraodonis. The sequence goes on along the minus strand of NZ_QLYY01000024.1, from coordinate 68,852 downwards.
CACCCGAGACTCCATCAAAGAAACGCTAGAGCTACTCGAGCAAGTTCAAGATGGCTCACTTTCCGGGGTCTTCCATTGCTTTGGCGGTGATGTAGAACAGGCGAAGGCGATCAATGGACTCGGCTTTCACCTCGGACTCGGCGGAGTAAGTACATTCAAAAACGGCGGTATGGACAAAGTCATCCCCGAGCTCGATCTGAGCTATGTTCTGCTTGAAACCGATTGCCCATACTTAGCCCCTGTACCCCATAGAGGCAAACGAAATGAACCAGCCTACATTTCATTAGTAGCAAAAAAAGTCGCCGATTTACGAGATGTTACATATGAAGAAGTTACAGCCTTAACAACCAAAAATTCTAAGTCATTGTTTTTAATGTAATAAAACCCAACTTCACTCTAATGTAAAAAATAACGCCATAATACGAGAAAAGTTTTCATACTTTAATTTGATCACTACTGATTTACTATTGATAAAAATACTAATTATAAGTTATCACAATATGCATTATCACAGTGGTTGCTTGCGCCGAAAGCATCGAACATTTTGGCAAAAAGTGCTTGGCGTAAAGGAGGTTTATATATGCTCCCATTGCAGGGACCTTGTTAAAATAAGGTAGGCTTAATGTCCTAAATATATCTTTCGAAGAGGTTTACAGTTTGTAAGCCTCTTGTTGTATTTAGAGTCCGAGTTGTGTATGTGGAAATGACTCTCTTCATAATATAAGGCACTTGCCTGAAAGAAATATAAAAAGAATCCTAACCATCACAGCTCCTCACACAAATACACCCTTTTCAACGCAAAAAATTATCTCGTATTTGATAAAATCAGATTCTAGTGATAATAAGCCCCACTTACCCTTTTAAAAAAAATGATACTAGTTTAATATACAAAATAAACAATAAAAGGAGGATGAAATGTGCAACCACAGCAACCACTTGCATAGGAGGCATCGTAAGCTTTGGCACAAAATAATTGGTATAAAAGAAGTCTACATTTGTTCAAAGTGTGGACACATAATGAAATTCAAGTAAATTTTTCCCATCACGATGACAAGTACCACAGGTTTTGTCAATTTTGCCTTGCTGATGAGTTAGCGTAGAACCTCGCAAAAAACAATCCAACTTCAAAAAGTAGACACATAGGCACAGCTAGTAGGGTCTGAGAAATAATATCAGGCGGAGTTAGCATCATACCGACCACAAAAGCCCCAACGATAATATAAGGCCGCTTTTCACTTAAGCTTTTAGGATTGGTTGCTCCTGTCCAACATAGCAAAATAATCGCTACAGGCACCTCAAAAGCAATGCCAAAGGCAAGAAACAAAGCAAGAACAAAATCTAAATAGCTGGAAATATCCGTCGCAAATTCTACCCCACCCAATGAAATTGCCGTAAAAAAGCCAAATACCAGTGGAAACACCACAAAATACGCAAAAGCAACGCCACAATAGAAAAGTAATGAACTTGAAAACAGAAGAGGCATGATGAGCCGGCGTTCATGCTTATACAACCCAGGGGCAACAAAAGCCCATACTTGATATAAGATGAAAGGTACTGCGATAAAAACAGAGGCAATAAGAGTTAACTTTAATGGCGTAAAAAAAGGTGATGCAACGTCGGTTGCAATCATTGTCGCACCTTGAGGCAAACGCTCTACAAGGGGGGCCGAGACAAACTCATAAATGTCATTGGCAAAATAAATCAGGCCAAGAAACACAATTAAAACAGCAATGAGTGCACGAAGCAAACGGCTACGCAGCTCCAAAAGATGGCTAATCAAAGGCTGCGTTTGCTCAACAGATGGCATGAAAACCCCTACTGGAAAATATGATAAGAAATAGCTGTGACCATACCTAATAAAAGTAGATTATTTGGCTTTTTTATTATTTGCCAAGGGTGATATATCACCAACAACATCGCTTTCTGATGAAGGCTTTGGATCATCAGGACTTTGAGCTGTTACAACTTGATCTTCACGCTCACCTTCGCTCTGCCCCTGCCCTTTAGTATAAGGCCGCTGAACATCATGTGCAGCCTGTTTGAGCTGCTCAACAGAGGACTTGAGCTCCGGGGATAAATCTTCCATGCCCATCTGCTCAGCCTTGCGTAAGTTATCTTGTAGCTCCTGAACTTTGAGTTCATGAGAGATCTCGTCTTTGACATTATTGGCCATGGTTTTGGCAGCACCGACAAAACGGGAGACACTACGAATCGCGTGAGGTAATCGCTCAGGGCCAAGGACAACAAGGCCAACAACTGAAATCAATATCAGCTCCCAAAAACCGATATCAAACACGAGTTATACCTGCTCTTTGTCTTTTTTGTTCTCAGCAGCGCTATCCACTTTCTGCTGATCGAGATGTTTGGGCTCAAAATCTGCGTCTTTTTTTGCCGTATCGTCTTCACTCATGGCTTTCTTAAAGCCTTTCACCGCACTGCCCAAATCACCTCCCATGCCGCGCAGTTTCTTAGTGCCAAATAAAAGCACAACAATAGCTGCAATAATCAGAAGTTGCCAAATACTAATACCACCCATTTTCTATACCTCGGGCTATTTAAAATCAATTACAATCTACCGCCTAACGGCGATAGGCTTTCCAACTAAGCAGCCAAAAAATCGCACCACCACTCGCTGTAACCAAGGATAGCGGATCATACTGGCTGTTTACCAGTATTGCTGAGCATACGACTAATGTCGCACCTACCCCAAATAAAAACTTCCCTTTCAGCTGCTGACGTTTACTCACACGATAGCCATCAAACAGCTCATCCATACGCTGATTCATCATTTTACCCTGGCGTAAGCTGTCGTACAGCAACTCGGGCAATTCAGGTAATTTTTCTGCCCAAAACGGCGCTCGGTCCCTCATTGCGTTCAACAGAGCTTTAGGGCCGACCTGATTCATCATCCATACTTCCAAGAAAGGTTTCGCTGTCTGCCACAAATCAAGTCGTGGATATAATTGACGTCCCAATCCCTCCACATAAAGCAGTGTTTTTTGTAACAAAACCAATTGCGGTTGAACTTCCATATTGAATCGACGAGCGGTATTAAACAAATTCAACAACACATGACCAAATGATATATCACATAGTGGCTTAGCAAAAATAGGTTCACACACCACGCGTATAGCACTCTCGAATTCATCCAGATTCGTATCTTGTGGAACCCAACCTGATTCTACATGAAGCTCCGCTACACGGCGGTAGTCTCGATTAAAAAAGGCCAGAAAGTTTTCTGCTAAATATCGCTTATCTTCACTATTTAGAGTACCCACTATACCGCAGTCTAAACCTATCCACTGTGGGTTCTCTGGATGCTCCAGGCTAACAAAAACATTTCCTGGATGCATATCTGCATGAAAAAAACTATCTCGAAACACTTGGGTAAAAAACACACTGACACCACGTTCAGCTAACAACTTCATGTTAGTGCCGTTAGCTTTCAAACCATCGATATCCGACACTTGGATGCCATATATTCGCTCAGAAACCATGACAGTTTTATTACTAAAGTCAGTAAAAACTTCAGGAACATACAATTCTTCACTGCCTTCAAAGTTTCGCCTAAGCTGAATGGCATTGGCTGCTTCACGCTGCAGGTCTAATTCATCGAGCAGAGTTTTCTCATATTCTTGGACCACTTCCACGGGTTTCAAGCGACGCGCCTCAGGCAAGGCTTTCGCCACTATACGCGCCATGCGGTACATAAGTTTTAGATCCGCATCAATAACTGGACGAATATCCGGACGAATTACCTTTAACACCACTTGTTGGCCATTTGACTTGAGTCTCGCGGTGTGAACCTGGGCGATAGAGGCCGAAGCAAGAGGAGTAATATTAAATTCAGTAAACCAGTTATCAATCGGTCCGCCCAATGCTCGCTCAATCTGCTGCTGAGCGAGGTGACCGTCAAAGGGAGAGACTTGATCTTGAAGAAGCGCTAAAGGGTCAGCAATATGGGGCGGAAACAAATCGCGCCGAGTAGACATCATCTGGCCAAATTTTATCCAAACAGGTCCCAATTCCTGAAGTGCCAGCCGTAACCTCTCACCCAATTCTTTATCACCATGTCGATTTTTAATCCAAAATAAGGCTTTTCTGGCAAACAAAGGCGCTTTAGCCAGCTGATGATCGGGAAGAAGTTCATCCAAACCATATTCAAGCTGGACCTTGATAATTCTGAAGAGACGTCTTAATTCGGCTGGAGTCATACTCTGTCCATAAGTTTATTCAATTTTGCTTCCACACGAGCGGTCCAACTTGCAACATCATCCACTTGATCGCAAAAATGTGCCACCTCCAAAGACGATGGAGCTAACTTCCATTCTTCGGTGATTGCTTGTGCAAGATGATTGGTGTGTTTTTCAGCTCGCCTTTTAGCAAATTCTCTAAGTCCAGAGGCACTTTGGACTAGATTATGAGCGACAACATCTCCTGTTATTCTCGACAACCACTCTTCAATATCTGGCTTACAGTCAGATAGTAACTGAGAAAACTTTTGCGCTAGCTGGATGTCACCTTCAAGCGTTAATTTATCTTGCTTAATCAACTGAGTAATATTCGATTGCTCTCTTAGCTCTGATAAACTGGCAAGGTTGAGTGATAGATAACAGTCTGGCTCGCCTTCATAAGCAGCAAGTACATCAATTTGCTGGCTAAACACAAAGGTAAGGGTTTTGTTGAGCTCTCTTAAATGAACTTGGATCACCTGTCCTTTTAGCCGTGAAAGACGGCGCACCAACTCAGGATCATCGTTAACTAAGATGTTCATGCTTGATTCGACAGCAGCAGTAATGAATGCTTCAAAGGGCATAAAGGTTTTCCCTATCAGAACTTGTAACCACGATGAAGAGCAACGATGCCCCCAGTCAAGTTATGGTAACTGGTGTTTTCGAAACCTGCCGATTCCATCATACCTTTGAGTGTATTTTGATCTGGATGCATACGAATGGACTCAGCGAGATAACGGTAGCTTTCTGCATCGTTGGCCACTAGTTCGCCCATTTTTGGCAATAGGTGGAAGGAATACGCATCGTACAGCTTCGATAATGGCTCAAATACAGGTTTAGAAAACTCTAACACCAGTAAGCGACCGCCTGGTTTTAAAACCCGAAACATTGATGCTAGCGCTTTATCTTTGTCCGTGACATTACGAAGACAAAAGCTAATAGTGATAGCATCAAAATAATTATCTGGAAACGGTAATTCCTCAGCGTTGGCTTGAACATAGTGAACATTACCAACAACACCACTGTCACGAAGCTTGTCACGGCCAACATTGAGCATTGAGTTATTGATATCAGCAAGGATGACATGCCCTTTATCACCGACGATTCGTGAGAACTTCGCCGTAAGATCTCCAGTACCACCACCTAAATCAAGCACTTTATGCCCTGGGCGAACTCCACTGCAATCAATGGTAAATCTTTTCCATAAGCGATGGATCCCGACCGACATCAAATCATTCATGATGTCATACTTTGCAGCAACGGAATGAAAGACTTGCGCAACCTTAGCGACTTTTTCCTCTTTGGCTACCGTGCTAAAGCCAAAATGCGTGGTTTCATTTGATTCTATAGCGGTATCTAACTTCTCGCCTGTATCTGTCATGACAATTCCTCTTAAAGCAGCGTTATGAATTAATACGACCTCAGCGCTGCGAGCGATTAGTTTACTTTATCCTCAGCTTGTTGTCTTTCATCGATAGAATCATTTTCAACTCCAGAATTATTTTCTTGTAACCCATCATAACTTGCCAAATTCGTCACACTGGGGGCAATGGGCCTCTTTACCTCAACCCCAAGCTGTTTAAAGCTCTCTGCCTGTCGAATCATATTGCCTCGCCCACTAGCAAGTTTGTTCATCGCTCCCTGATAACTCTGATTTGCTTTGTCTAATGCGCCACCAAGATTTTGCATATCGTCAACAAACAAGCGTAGCTTGTCATACAGTTTGCTCGCTTTGTCAGCGATAACTTGTGCATTTTGGTTTTGACGCTCGTTGCGCCACAGGTTGTCTATGGTGCGAAGGGCAACCAACAATGTGGTTGGACTCACCAAAATAATGTTTTGCTCTAGCGCATCTTTAACTAAACTCGGGTCAGCCTGAATGGCCAACTGAAAAGCAGGTTCTACTGGCACGAACATTAATACATAGTCTAAACTTTCTATCCCTTTAAGCTTATGATAATCCTTTTGCGATAGCCCTTTAATGTGTGCTCTTACTGAGAGTAGATGCTCACTTAAGGCTATATCTCTCATTTCATCGGATTGGGCATTAAAATACCGCTCGTAAGCAACCAGAGCCATTTTTGAGTCAACAACAACTTGTTTATTATTGGGCAAGTAAACAATAACATCTGGCTGAAAGCGTTTACCTGACTCATCTTGTAAGCTCACCTGCGTCTGGTATTCATGCCCTTCACGTAAACCTGATTCAGCTAACACACGCGCTAAGACCACCTCACCCCAATTGCCTTGCTGCTTGTTATCACCTTTAAGAGCTTGAGTTAGGTTAACTGCTTCTCGGGCCATCTGCTCGTTAAGCCGCTGAAGATTTTTTAACTCATGAACCAGAGTATGACGCTCTTTTGCTTCTATGTTGAAGCTGTCATTAACTTGCTTCTTAAAGCCTTCCAACTGGAGTTTCAGCGGTGATAATATCGCATCCAAACTTTGTTTATTTTGCTGGTCGACTCTCGCTGTTTTAGCGTCAAATAGTTGATGCGCTAACTGCTCAAATTGTTGTTTGAGACGAACTTCTGCCCGCTCCAGCAGTTGCAGCTTATCTTGGTTAGCTTTATTTTCTTCTTGATGTCTTGCATCTTGCTCTCGAAGCTGTGCTTCAAGTTGCGCTTTTTGCTCTCGACTAATATCGAGCTGAGTGGCGTAATGCTGACGCTCCTGTTTGAGTGTTTCCAAATAGCGAAGTTTTTCCAACGAAGCCATATGCTGGCCATGCACTTGCTTCAACTCATAAGCTGCTTTATCTCGTTCTGCGTCAAGTTGATCAAGCTCTTGATTTGCTTGTTCTAGGGCTTTTTTTAACTGGCTAATCTGCTCATTTGATAATTCTCGAGCAGATTCCATTTGCTGTTTTAAAAGCTGATGACCTAAGGTCATTTTCTGCTTTACCCACCAGCCAACTGCAACACCACTTAGAAGCGTACAACCTATTACGACCATAACTAGGGTCAAATTATCTAGAATCCACTGCATAATCAGGGGTTAACTCATATTTTCCATATGTTAAATGGTATTTTACCACTGGATAAATGTCCAGTTTGATGGTTGAATATCAAACCGATAGACTAGCGCCTTGAGTTGTATCTATCTAGGCAAGGGAATGTCATGAACGAACGTCGTGCAATCGGTTTAGGACTATCTGCTGTACTTTTATGGTCGACTGTGGCCACCGCCTTCAAACTCACCTTAGCAGAGTTAACACCTATACAAATGCTCACTGTCGCAAGTACAGTTTCGACACTTGCATTAACTTTAATATGCGCTTGGCAAGGAAAGTTATCTTCCATTAGCTCAACTTTTCTCGCCAATCCTTTCTATTACATCTTGCTTGGGGCAATTAACCCCTTGTCATACTATCTTATTCTGTTTAAAGCTTATGACCTGCTGCCAGCCTCACAAGCTCAAGCGATCAATTACAGTTGGGCAATCACACTTACTGTTATGGCTGCTGTATTTCTCAAACAAACAATACGCAGGCAAGACTGGGTTGCGTGTGCTTTAAGCTACTTTGGGGTCATTGTTATTGCGACTAAAGGTGACATTTTAAGTATGAGCTTTGACAGTCCGCTTGGAGTAGGCCTCGCTCTACTATCGACTTTATTATGGGCGGGTTACTGGATACTCAATACTAAGAATAAAGCCGACCCTATAGTAGCGGTTTTGCTAGGCTTTCTCGTCGCAACGCCGTGTGCACTGCTAATTAGCTGGATAGAGGGCGCTAATTGGAATCATATTTCTTCGCAGGGCTGGCTAGCGGCAATATACGTGGGCTTATTTGAAATGGGTATCACCTTCGTTCTTTGGCTAAGTGCATTAAAACTTACCCAAAATACCGCGCGGATCAGTAATCTTATTTTTGCGTCGCCCTTTATTTCCCTAGTGCTACTTGCAACAATCATCAAAGAACACATCTACCCAACAACCTTGATAGGGCTTGTACTTATTATTGCAGGCTTAGTCATCCAACAAATGAGGTTTAGGAGAAAGAATCAATACGAGCCTTCGTGTTAGCGGTACTAAAACAGCTGGTATGCCATTTCACTCCCTTGGCCTCTAACTGCATCAATTTTTTCTGTTAGATTAGAGTCCAGGTTCAGCGCTACAGCAGCCTTGTGTTTTTTTAAATACCGCTGCTTCTCTTTAGCGCTCATTGTATCCCAGCTTTGATGAATATCCCTAGCTAGAAAGACTAGACAGGCCAATCTTTTCGACTCTACAGCTTTGCTGGGGTGATTAACATTGGCAATCGCATCAATCAGTTCGGCAGGAAACTTCCAACTCTCAGCTAAAGCAGCTCCAAGCTGCTGAGCATCGGCTCCAAGGACATCTCTCTGTACCTCTATGGGATTGCTGCCCTTTTCAACACGCCGATTGATCTCCAAAGCTTTTTCTGGCTCAAGAGAGTGAATCATAAGCTCACCGATATTATGTAATATCCCAGCGATAAAAGCTTCGTTTGGGTCAATTTTGATTTCCTTCGCTAACGCACCAGCGATAGTGGCAACCTCAAAGGTACTGGCCCAATAATCTTTAATATCGAGTGTTTCCAACTTAGGGAAGGTAGAAGCCAGAATTGATGAAGATATTAAATTGCGAATGGCCCCAATACCGATTCGCACGATTGCATCATTGATGTTCGACACACCCTTAACACCACCAAACTGAGCAGAATTGGCCATTCTCAGTACCCTAGCTAACAAAACTTGATCCATGGCCATCTTTTTTGCCAGCTCACTAAAATCAATCTGATCGCTATTTACCATCTCAAGAAGCTCTTGAAGTACACTCTCTATTCTGGGTAGTTCATTGATTCTCGAAATCAGCCCTTGATAGCTCATATCATCCCCCGTAAGCAACACCTTTCTCATTTAATATAGGACAGAAATCACTCAACGGAACAATAAGCTGGAGCTCTCGCATACAAGCCACAGCGCAAAACAAAAGCACTAAGTTTCATATAATTGATAGCACTCACACAGATTATACATGTCAGTTCAAAGCCAGTTATTCCTTAATTGATCAAAGCACATTCATGTACTTACCTTGAGTAAAACATTCCATTGGTGGTGATCAGTGAGCATTCGAGTTACTGCCTAAATTTGATGATATGATTTTATTTAATACCCTTAGTAACAAACTCTCCAATCGTAATAAAAGCGCCAAGATCGGTTATCGAGAAGCACAAGTATTGGAGCTTCTAATCCAACACTCTCCCAATGTTGTTAAGAAATGCGACATCATCCAGCATGCTTGGGGAAATCAATATGTTGGCGAGACCTCTCTTGCTAAAAGCATCAGTTCACTGCGACATGCACTGCTGAAGTTAGGTGCCAACGAATCGCCCATAGTTACCGTGCCCAAAGTAGGTTATAGACTAATTAACGACTGTATTGCTTGCGATACGCAAAAAACGGTCCAGATAGAGGCCATACAAAAAGCTTTTGGTGACACATCAACACCTAGAAGCAAAGTAACAGTTGACGATCAACCTAACACCATTTTTCACCACTACAGGCTCTCTATCTGTTATCTATCCGCTTTTATCTTGTTATTTTCCGCGAGCCTACTCGGTTTTAGTAAATCTTATGGTTGGCACTGGGAAAATGTAAATAGCATGCACTCACTAACAATGAGAAGAGTAGATATGATTGATGTCATTAGTACGCCAGATACTCATCTAAGTCCTGAGCTTCTCGCCTTACTTTCCGAGCATCAATGCCACTGTGTTGTGTACTTCGAACAGAATGATCAGTATGCGGAGCTATCAGTAATGGACAGAAATAGTCGCAGCTCCATCAATATCTTCTACACTCAAGGGCAGCCACATATAGTCTCAAGCCAGATAATAAGTTTTCTTGAAGAAAGTCAATTATGATCCCCTATCTGACTCTCATCTGCTCCGTAATCGCGTTTCTTTTTGTGCTCGCTCTCCCTTGGTCCAATCAGGTAGAGGGAAATCACTATCAGCATACCGAAGTACGCATCCAACAAAACCAGAAGGTCTTTCGCTCAGACGGGATCACCCGTATTGAAAATAATCATGTCGTCCACCTTGCTTCGCTAAAAGACAGTTCGATGCAAGATCCAGTGGTGATTCGTTTTTCTGGTAAAGCCAGGTCATTTGACCAATTTGGTTTCTCTCTGTCCGGAACACTTGATTTAATGTCAGTACAAAGTTTACGACCAGTCATCGATGATACAAGCATCTATCCCTACCTCTTACTCAACAATGATCCCTACTCGGTAGATATTAAGATTTTATACACAGCGGAAGATTACATCCTTATCCGAGAGGAACCCAGCGGCCGAGTAAAGCTGCTAGCCAAGCGCGAACTATCTCAATAAAGTCAATCCGACTTCGCTCACCATCTTGTTTTCTTTATTTGCTAACAACCAAAACATCACAAGCATTTGATTTTAAAATGGAATAAATTTCAATTCTTTTCAATACCTCAATATTTCTGAGTATGGAAAGGTAAACAGCCTATCGTTAACAAATCGTTAACAACAGTGTGTAACCTCACCAACGTCACAGACATAAAGGGGAATATCCATGTCAACCATCAAAGTGCCCTTAATCTCTATTGCTATCTTCATTTTTTCAAGCACAAATCTTCACGCAAAAATTTATCCCGATCAGCTTGTGATTGATACGCTTGGTGAAGATATTTGCCGGTCAGAATATCGCCCAATAAATAGGTTCGAGGCTGCTCAACACAAGGATTATCTTGTGGCTCGAATGGGCAAATGGCAAATTACTGGACTTGACGACAATTGGGTGATTATGGGCCCCGGTTACTATGGAAAAATTAAGCAGGATTTACCAAACCACCAAACTTGGTGCTACCCCAAGAAAGCCATTTCTGGCATCCCTCACTATCAATCCAGATCAATAAGCGAAGGTAATGAGCTTGATATCCAGTACCAACTTGTAACCGATCAAGAAAATTTCGTTAAACCACTAAGCTATTTAGCACACTATTTAGGTTATGCTTGGGTAGGCGGCAATCACGGCCAATATGTCGGAGAAGATATGGATATAAGGCGTGAAGGTGATAATTGGGTAATTCAAGGCAATCAAGATGGGACGTGCAGCGGATATCGATGCAACGAAAAGACCAAAATGACCATAGGTAATTTTGCCTACACCCTTAATAAAGATGATTTTTGGCATGGCGAAGTCACCGAGTCATCTCGCGAGCTGGTCAAAACCATTACTGCTGTAGCGAGAAACCATACCGACATCCCCCAACAGGTGGTGGTTGATCTAAAAGTTAACGAGTCTACAAACTGGTCAAAATCAAACAGCTTTGGTTTTTCGCAGAAAGTGACGACCGAAAATACCTTTAAATGGCCACTGGTTGGCGATACCAAGCTCACCATCAACCTTGAGGCCAATCAAAGCTTTGCCAGTACCAATGGCGGATCAGACAGCGAAAATATCATGCTTCAAGCAAGACCTATGGTACCCGCAAACGCTGAAATTCCAATTCGAGTTGAACTTTATCGCGCAAGCATCTCTTACCCTTATCGTTTTGGGGCGAATATAAGCTACGACGTTACATTCAATGGGTTTTTGCGTTGGGGCGGTAATGCATGGTTTACGCATCCTAGTAATAGACCAAATCATACCCACACCTTTACCATGGGACGAGCTAGCAACCATTCTGCCGATCTCCGCTATCAATGGGACCATAGATACATTAATGGTGAAGTAAAATGGTGGGACTGGAGCTGGGCAATCAATGAATATGGCCTTGAAAATATGCAGCACACAACAGGCGCAAGTTTAAGACCGTTTTACTCCTATGTCTCTGGAGAGTTTTACGCTGAGTCTCAATTTGCTGGAAGCATAGAAATAGGCCAGGCTAGCGCCATTAAAAAACAACATCTACATATAGAAAATCATCTTGATGTATCAAGTAACTTTGATAAGCAAGAACTCGACAGGCTGGGTTTTAGCAACGCAGAATTCTCCATTAAAGCTATCAACGAGTAGAAGGCTCTTAAACCAACAAACGGAAGAGCGGCTACTCTTCCGTTTCATCATCGATAGCAAAAAAGTCTAGATTTTTATCAGACTATGCTGCTACTGAGCACATCTAACATTATTTACAACTTCTACGCCGCTATTACCAATTTCATCAATCTTTAGCGTAGCACAAAAATAGTTAGGTGAGTCCATAGCCTGAGTCTTTAGCTCATAAAAAGTATAGTAGCCACCACTAAAATCAGACTTCACATATTTAAGATGAATTAAGAAGTTATTACCCATCATATTATTTACTTCCGTGCTTTTAGATATCTTATCCAATGTGCTATTTGATGCCATGGCTAAAGATGGGATTAACAATAGTGAAGAGAATATAGATAGAATTGTTTTTTTCATAATAATTACTCCAAAGATTATATTTAATAGAGGGTTTAGTTAATTTCATTAATAGAGACAAGCTCTGGAGTGCCATTTATTGAGTGATAAACTTCAACCACAACTGCATAAGTAGGTGCATCTGGGTAAGTAGGTTGTGCATTACAAATAAATTTGTAGCTCATTCCTGCTGTCACACTTGCGGAAACCGCAAAAGGAGAGTAAGACACTCCGACTAAGCCACCTAATGCTTGATAGAAAGTATTGTATTCATTACGACTTAAAGCACGATATTCACTCCAGCCACCTGGAATTGATGTCACCGATGCTTCAGCATTGTCGACATTAGCATTAATAAAACTACTTTCATTAGCCAAAGCTAAACATGGCGATAAGAAAGCTAATAATAATAATTTCTTAAACATAACACATCCCTTTATTAATTGATTGGCTCTTATAACTAAAGCAATCCTAATCAAGTAATTAAGGTGAGTAAATAATAATTAGTTTGATTTATTTATTTTTGATGTAAAATAAAAGCTAAGATTAGATATATATTTCAAGTTAAAAAAGAGTAAAGTATTTTTACTATAAACCACTAATTTAAATAAAGTCACACTATAGTAAGTAAAATTGAAAAACTATCCGTTAAATAAGAATAAATATTATTAATATACCTTTAAACAATATAAACACTCTGAAGTATATAAATGAAAAACCACCTTTTTAAATATGCTAAATCACAATACTGAATTGACTGCCTTGGCCAAATTGTGACGATAGTTTAATCGTCCCACCTAAGTTATCTACCATAGCGGCGGCGATCGATAGCCCTAATCCATAACCCTCTGTGTTACTGCGACTCGTATCAACTCGATATAATCTTTCGAAAATGAGCGTTTGAAATTTAGACTCAATTCCAATTCCTGTATCAATCACATGAATTGCCACACCTTTATCACACGATTTTTCAATATCGACAGTAACTTGTCCACCTTCAGGTGTATATTTGATCGCGTTGTCCACTAAATTAACTAAAACTTGGGTCAGCTTATCTGGGTCTGATTCAATCACCACCTCTTCAACTGACGTAGTCATTAGAGTGATATTCTTTTGTTCAGCGACATCTTCAAACCAGCTTGATACCTTTTCTACCACCTCATTTATATTGGTTGAGACTTTTTTTATCTTACGCTTCCCTACTCTCTCATCATTTAACTTCATCAATGCGGTCAGCATATTACTAGCCTGCATCGCCTGTTCAGCGCAGTCAGCTAAAGCCTCTTTTGCTTTACTCTCATCCGTATTTTCTTCATTCATGAGAGCGGTTTGCGAAGACAGCATAATTCGAGATAAAGGAGTACGAATATCATGGGCAATAGCATCAACTGTGGTGTTAAGTACTGTCGTAGTATGGTGCAAACTGGTCACTGCTTCTTGAACGCTTGCACTCACAAGGCTTAGCCCTTGCGGTGCTTTGATAGTCTCTATACTGTCTAACTTACCGTGGCGAAGCTTTTCTAATAAGTTGCCTAATGTCACCAAAGGGGTCATAGCATTGCGAATAATCCGCTGGGTAAAGATTGAAGTAATCACTAACATAACAAGCATTGCGTACACAGTCGTTATCCAGTTTTCAAACGCAATCACGTAACGCTTTTGATTATCAAGCACTAACCAAAAGTTTTGTGTATCGCCTTTTACTTGCACCACAAGATAAGGATTGAAAATGAAACGTTCGATCCAATTTCCACTCTCCTGTTGCTTTATCCTTGAACCAAGATCAGGTGAAAGCATTTCATCTCCGACGATAAGCGTTACTTGATCTGGTTTGTTAGCTTCAGTCACAAACACGCTAATCTTATTATCAATCAAACGTTCTGGGTTTGCTTCCAACACATGAGTTAAACGCTGCGCAGAGTCATATTTCAATATACGCTGATACTCCGAGGCCATAGAAGTAAGTATTTTGGTTTCAGCGCGATAAAGATCATAGAAAAAAAGCACGCCGACAGCGAGCTCTACCAGTAGCAGGCAAAATAAAAGCAAACCGATGAAGCGCAGTAATAGCTTCTTTTCAGCACTGATAAGCGCCTGTTTAATGTTACGACTTGAGGACATAGCCAACTCCTCTCAGTGTGTGAATCAGCGGTTTGTCAAAACCCTTATCAACCTTACTTCTTAAGCGGCAAACCAACACATCAACCACATTGGTTTGAGGATCAAATTGATGCCCCCAAACTTGCTCTAATATCGCAGTTTTTGACAACACCACCTCTGGGTTCTCCAGTAAAAGCTTCATTAATACAAACTCTCGCTGGTTTAAAGCGATAGCCTTACCCGCCCTCACCAATGAATGTTTCATCAAATCCAAAGTCAGATCATAATATTTCAGCTCATAAGACTGAGGTGAGCTTTGCTTTCCTCGGCGAAAGAGCGACTGACACCGCGCTAAAAGCTCGGGGAAAGCGAAAGGCTTAACTAAATAGTCATCCGCGCCAGCTTTTAACCCAACGACTCTTTCCTCCACCGAATGTTTTGCGCTGAGAATAATAATTGGTGTTGTATACCCTTGGCCTCGATACTGTTCGAGTACTTCAAAACCTGTTTTCAGCGGTAACATCAGATCTAGGATAATCACGTCATAAGATTCCGTGCTAGCTTCGTGCAGTCCGTCCACACCATTAACCGTATGGGTTACTGTGCACCCCTCTTGCTGGAACCCGTTAAGCAGGAAACGGGCGATATGAGCATCATCTTCTATCAACAATATTTTCATTAGCCTTTCACTTTGATAGCGCTTGTATCAATCTACTTTATCAACAATAGTTGGTGAATTTCATCTAGATTACATTTTTGTAATCTTTGGGCAAGCTTCTGGTAATAGTGTTCTTGGTAGTCTGACGGTGTTGATAACAACAATGTGTTAGATGGAGTCATTATGAAAAACTTAAAACAAAACGCGCTAATTACTACTCTTGGTCTGTTCTCTGCTGCCCTATCTTTTGGCTCTGCAGCGGCAGACAAAAACCAAACTGTTTCTGTTAATCAAATTTCTTCAACAGCGGCATTCTCGCTGGTTAAGGAAGCCGTGCATAAGTGTGAGCTTGATGGATATAAAGTGACAGCAACTGTAGTTGACCTGTCCGGTAACGTACTTGCTCAGCTGCGCTCTGATGGTGCAGGCGTTCACACTCTAGAAAGCTCGCGCAAAAAAGCCTTTACCGTGGCAAGTATGAAACAGCCTTCTGGGAATCTGATGAATCTGATCGCCGACAAACCTATCCTTCAGCCACTGCAAAACATGGATGACAACTTACTGTTCTTGGCAGGAGGTGTGCCAGTCCAAATTAACAATGCCATAGTAGGAGCTATTGGCGTAGGCGGCGCACCGGGTGGTCACTTAGATACAGCCTGCGCAGAAAGCGCAATTAAAACAGTACTGTAATGACTGTAAAACACGCCCTTTACCAAAGGGCGTGTACAATATTAAATCTTTTTATAAGTACAGCTAAACAAGAGCTATTAGTAAATATTATCACGCAGTCCATTGAAATGGGTGATTAGTTTTGCAAAGACTGCAACACCTTAGACTGGCCGTAGATTTGAGCAAACTCTTGCAAATTTAGCCCCGCCTTATTACGTAGCTCTGGCGAGCATTTAGCTTGGTAGAGATCGCTAGCAATACTGATTTCACGTTTTATCAGAGCGCCCATTAGAGCAGTGTTACCGCGTTTATCTTGCAAACAGGCATTAGCACCGGAGTCCAAAAGTAAGCGCACACTTTCTTTATTACCACTGTAAGCAGCTACCATCAAGGCGGTATAGCTCTGATTGTTGCGTTGGTCAACCGGAAACCCCTGCGATACAAACGTCTCTAGCACCTCATTGTCACCAACTCGTGCAGCATCAAAAAATAGCTCCACCAAAGCTTGGTATTCTTCTTCCACCTTAGTTTCTGCGGCTAGTAAGTTAAATGACAGGCTGACCGAGAAAAGAACTGAGCTTAGTAATACTAGTGTTTTCATTTGCTTTCCCTATAAAAATGGCCTGTGGGAGCCCTGATTTTCGGGCAGAAAAGAGCAGATACACCTCCCGCAGGCCAAAATTTATTCCTACATCATGGCTTTACTTTTAACACTCGTAAGGTCGGTATGAGTCGCCTTGGCAAGGCGCGTCCCATAGTCTTTATCTGCGCGATAGAAGAAGCTGACCATAGTTTCCTTAACGTCTTTATCTAAAACTTGGTTTAAATCACCAGCCAAGTTAGCAATCAGATCGCTTTGATCTTGATAGCTCATACTGCGATATAAAACACCAGCTTGATAATAATCACGAGGATTGCTGATTGCCTTTTGAATCACAGTGCCAGACAAAGGAGTTTGAACCGCTTTAAATTGCGTATCTTCAGACAAATCGAGTTGGCGACTCGGCTCATAATTCACATCCCCATTTGCCTGTTTAGCATTATTACTTAGGCCATTTTGGTTGTGATTATTCACCGTCGCGAGCGGACGATTGACTGGCAATTGAAATAGATTTGCACCTAAGCGGTAGAGCTGAGTGTCAGCGTAAGCAAACAAACGGCCTTGCAACAGACGATCTTCAGATGGCTCTATTCCCGGAATAAGGTTTGACGGCGCAAAGGCTGACTGCTCGGTATCTAGAAAGAAATTTTCAGGTATACGGTTAAGCGTCATAGTGCCAACTTTTTTATCCGGTACATTAAGCCAAACTTTAGTCGCATCAAGACCGTTATAGTCGAGTTTACTGAGCTCTTCTGGAGACAGAACCTTTACGTACAAATCCCATTTCGGGTAGTTACCTCGACTGATTTCAGTATATAAATCATTAGTCAGATGATTAAAGTCCTGACTTTGCACTTTACCTACTTCATTTGGGCGTAGGCTCTCTACACCTTGCTGACTCTTCCACTCAAACTTTACATAATTAACATCACCTTGGGTGTTAATCCATTTGTAAGCGTGGACACCAAAACCATTCATGGTGCGGTAACTAGCAGGCGTACCAAGATTACTATATACCCAAGTTAACATATTGGTTGAGCTTGGCTCATGACTAAAGAAATCAAAAAATCGGTTTGGGTCCTGAACATTGGTCACGGGCGATGGTTTGAGAGAATGCACCATATCCGGAAATTTAATTGAATCACGGATAAAAAACACTGGTAGGTTATTACCCACTAGGTCCCAGTTACCTTGCTCAGTGTAAAACTTGGTAGCAAAACCACGTGGATCGCGAAGGGTTTCAGGGGAGCCTTTTGAGTGAACCACTGTCGAGAAGCGCACAAATACAGCTGTCACCTTACCACTTTCGGTAAAAGGAGCCGATGCAGTCAGCTGACTAAAATCACCTGAGGCAACAAACTCACCATGAGCCCCTGTACCACGTGCATGGACTACACGCTCTGGGATGCGTTCTCTGGCAAAGCGCTGAAGCTTCTGGATAAGATGAACGTCTTGCAATAATACGCTGCCGTTTTCTCCAGCAACGATTGAATTCTGATTGTCTCCAACTGGTGCGCCATTATCTCTTGTCAGAGTTTGCGCTTGTATCGATGCGCTAAACACGCCCACTGTAATAAACAAAGATATTTTTGACATCTGCATGGCTGCTCTCCAATGCATGCTAACCCATTGACTCATCGAGTAGTCAATAGATACTCAAAAGCCCTTTTCCGCCCGAAAAACACTATATCTTCAATGGTTAAGTTTGTTTAATGGGAAACAACAATAGAATCAATAGGGATAATCGATGAAATTTTTTGCCAGGTAACGGATTAGCGTGGGAAAGCTGAGAGACATGAAGGCTTACCGCTATAGTCAGAGGAAAGCCGTCAATAGGAGGAGGCTGAATTTTTACTGCTTTGTTTTTACAATATGGCTTAGTAATCCATGCCTAACACTTTGAATATAAGCAGATGTCTGAAATTGAGATAACAGCATACTACCCTCCATAGAGGTAAAGAACAGCCGAGCATAGACTTTTGAGTCGAATGCATCAATAAAGTCACCGTCTTTAACACCTTGTTCTACCACACGCGCAATCCATCTTTCATTCATTTCAACAAAGCTATTGAGCGGTAGAGTAACTTCCTCCGCGAGCGAGGAAATATCTGAGGTATACATACCACAGAGACACAACTTGTTACTGTCTCGTACATTCACAAACACTTCGACCAAAGCACTTAGCTTAGCTGCTACAGTACCCTGTTGCTGGTCAATATTGTTTAATTGAGCGCCATAGCGCTTAAGATAGTGCTCAAACACCACCTTGGCTAAGTCTTGCTTGGTTTTGAAGTAATAATGAATGCTGGCTGTTTTAATGCCAAGCTCATTTTAAATATCGCGAAAGCTAAAACCATTAAATCCTCGGCTTTGAATATAGCTCTCGGCAATATCGGCAATTTTGGCCGATGCCGTCACTCTATCATGTTTACGACCTATTTGGAGCCAAACAAACAAGATGAAGGATAAAAATCTTTACTGTGACAGCTCATCTTTTAGACATGGCAAGTAAACCTCATCAACAGAGATCAAAATTACAGCACTAAGACAACATTTCTTTTAGATAACAGAGAAACAGATATTCTTAAAACCTTTAAGTGTAAAGCCCTATGCTAATATCGTCATAAAAATACCGATAAAAAACTCAATTTCATATTTATTACAAACACCTATTGATTATATATAAATTATAGTGATACTGGCTTTCATTTGGTTGTATATGGTTTCAGAAATAGGTGTAAATTATGACGGCTTTAAATATCACAGATGCCAGCGAAGTGGATAGTATGTATCGTGAGCACCATAGCTGGCTTTCCTTATTTATTCAGAGGAGACTCACCTGTCCTCAGGTTTCAGCCGATTTAGTTCAAGACACCTATGTTCGTTTAATGGTCAGCCGAAAGTTGCCACCACGCCAAGATTCTCGTCGTTACTTAACTCATATTGCTAAGGGCCTAGTGGTAGATCTCTATCGCCGCAAGCGTATTGAATCTGCTTATCTTGATATGTTAGAGCAGCAACCTTCAGAATTTGCTGTATCAACAGAAGATAAAGTCATAATGATTAACATGCTGGTAGAAGTTGATGCCATGTTGCATAAAATGCCTTTTAAAGTAAGGCAGGCTCTGATCTTAAGGCAAGTCGAAGGGTTAAGTTACAAAGAGATCGCGCAGTGTCTTAATGTATCCATTTCCTCGGTGGAAAAGTATGTTGCTAGAGCATTACAATCCTGTATCTTGGCCTCAATCGGCAATTTGGATTAACAGTGGAAAAGGCATCAAGAAAATCGATTAAACAGGCTTCACTTTGGATGGCCCGCATGCTGTCTGAAGAGGTTACAGAGGAAGATAAGCGCGCGTTTGAGCTTTGGCGTAGTCGTGAACCTGATAACGATTATGCTTGGCGACAGTTAGAGTCCGTACAAAAAAAGTTGACCTCTCTATCAGACCCTAAAGTTGGAAAAGTCATTTTAAGTCAGTATCGTCAAGGCCTATCCCGTCGACAAATACTGGTTTGGAGTGGCGTTTCTATTGCGGCCATGAGTTTAATCCTGACAAATGATGCATCTATATCTAAAGGAGAAAGTGAGTATGCCAGTACAAAAGGTGAGATTAAGCCCATTACTCTTTCAGATGGAACTCTAGTCGTACTTAATACCTCGAGCCGTATTAGGGTCGATTTCACCCAGAGTCAAAGAGTACTTCACCTTATTGAGGGAGAAGTCATGGTAACAACGAGTCACCATCTCACTCCTTTTTATGTATTGACGCCACAAGGCCTTGTTACCCCTTTAGGGACCGTGTTTAGCGTGAGACTGGAACAGGACACAACCCGAGTCAGCGTATTTGAGGGTCAAGTCATGAATAGAGCTACCAAAGCTTCAAATAATCAATACCTTGAGGCTGGACAAAAAAGTACATTTAGCTCCAAGAATTATTATATTAAGAAGCCTTTACTAGCGAATGAAGTTCTATGGACACAGGGTAAAATAGAGGTTTTAGACATGCCTTTAAATGAGTTTTTAGCCGAGATTTCACGTTACAGAAGAGGTGTAGTAAACATTGAATCTGATTTATCCGATTTAAGAATTTCCGGTATTTATTCGATACGTGATACAGACACAACCCTTCAAAATCTAGGTAAAATTTTACCAATTCAAGTCCGCTTTAGGACTCGATTCTGGGTCACTATTTCCCGTAAGTTAAGCGAGTAGCTTAACTCATTTATATAACGGCTTTCTCACTTAGTTTGCTGATTATTATAATAATTTGTTGAGGCTTTTCCTTTCTCACTCGGTGTAGTCACGGATAAACCATTGAGTTAAGGAAGTATGTGTGCAGTTTTCCACCCTTTCCCGTCGTCTATACATCACTCGAAGTACCCAGCTTAGTTTAGGAACTTTGGTGACCTTTTGTGCTCAGGCTCAGTACTTTGATATCGCAGCTGGTGAGGCAGACACAGTGCTAAATGAGTTTGCTCTGCAAGCCGACATCCAGTATTCGATCAACGCCAATCTCAGCCGAGAAATGTTCAGCATGGGATTGCAAGGGGACTATCAGCCTGATGAAGCATTTAGCATCTTGCTTGCTGATATTGGACTCAGTGCTGAGAAACAAAATGATGGTTCATATGTAGTCAATAGCAATGATCAATGGTCATTAGAAGCGATTGACGTTGGAACACGTTTTGAGTCTGATATGAATCGAGACGAACTTGGCCAAACCAATGTATACGATCAAGATGTTTCAACTGAATATCGAGGTAAAGAGGAAATTGAGCGCTTTAAAGGCTCAGACAGTGCAGACCTATTCAAGGGGATGGCGAATGTATTTAGTGGCGATGCGAGAAATGGTGGTGGTATTGACCCCAGTATTCGTGGTGTTCAAGGCCCAGGTCGAGTCCCAGGTCGAGTCCCAGTTATTATAGATGGTACTGAGCAGGCTATCACGGTAGATAACGGGTATCGAAGTGCATCAAATCGCAGCTTTCTCGATCCAAGTTTGATTGGCGGGATGACCATTCACAAAGGGGCACAAATTAACCCAAATGTGAATACTTCTGTCGGCGGTGCGGTTGAAATTACAACCTTGTCAGCCAGAGATATCGTACCTGAGGGAGAGACCTTTGGTATGGAGTTTATTGGTGAGAGTAGCAGCAACTCAACAAAACCTCGAGAGCCCAGATTATATACTGGACAGGTGTTCAATACCGTTCCCGAATACGCAAACATAGCGCCTTCTGACTTAATTTACACAGACCCAGCTTTAATCGTGTATCCAGAACAACAGCAAGACAATAACCCACTAAACGGTGAAGATGTTGCCTATCGATTGGCAATATCAGGTATCAAACCAAACTATGAATGGTTAACTGCGTATGCATATCGCAACAGAGGGAATTATTTTGCTGGCAAAAACCACTCTGGGTTTTATAACCAACCTTTAGATGGGGACGAGTCTCAAGAAATAGACAACCGTAGACTTTTTATTCAGCCAGAACATTTGGCAAGAGTATATTACCCAGGTCAAGAAGTACCCAACACTTCTTCTGAAATGGAATCCATACTCGGAAAGTTTGCGTTTAACCTTAGCCCTTCTACCAAAATAGAGCTCGGAGGGCGTTATACTCAAACGATTCACGGCGGGATTCTTGCCGATCGTGCAGAAACTCGTTATTTGTCAGGTTTGGCTCAGTGGCCGCTAAACGAAGTTCAATTGCAAGCCTATAACCTTAAACTGCGTTCTCAGCCCGATAACCCTTACATCGATTTCTCCTCTAATCTATGGGCAACTATGTCCAATATTGGATCTAATGTCGGCTCTGGTTCACCCAACTACGCATCGAGCGCTACTTCCGCTATCAAAAACCTCGCTCATATCAATACGGAAGAAGACCGTTATGGTATGAATTTTAGTAATAAAATGCGTTTTGGTAGTGATGTTGACGTCACCCTTTCAGGGCGTTATCAATACCATCAGCTCGCCCCTAAAGGTGATCTAAATACGGCAATACAAGAATATGAAGTCGTGCGCGCCGGTGAGCGAACAGAATATACTGCCAGCACCAATATAGAGTGGCGCGCCAGTGATAGCTTTATTTTCAATGCTGGCCTTCGCTATGGCTATTACAAAAGTATTGATAACTATGTTAAAAGTCGCCTTGCCGCCGGAGATACTAAAAAATTGGAGCAAATTAAGCGAGATGGCTATAACCTCACCTATCAGCTAAATATTCCCATTACAGATGAAAATCGCGATGCGTATCTTTCTGGTGTAGAAAACTCCATTCGCAGTCAAACCAATGCAGAGATCATAAAGTGGCAAACCATATTCACTAAATTGCCCTCAGGTCATTCGGCCCGCGGTATCGCTCAGCAAAATTTGAATAACGCAATCGCTGAGCAAAATACCAAGATTGACCAAGAGGTAGCAAAAGCACGGCAGCATACCTCTTATATTCAACAGATGACTTCAGATTGGAAGCCCAATGGACAAGGGCAATATAGCGCTCAGGATAATGCTTGTATTACTTCTGCAGGCAACTCCAATTATGTACAAGGCAGCTGTAGCGCGCACCAGATAGAGTCATCATCAATCAGTCACTATACCAATACTGAATCAAGTGATGGGGGATGGATGCCGTCTGCCACATTGACATGGATGATGACAGAAGAGAGTCGCAGCTACATTCGCTACGCAGAATCATTACGTTTTCCAAGCATGTTTGAAAGTACAGTCGGCTTTTCCGCCGTACCTAAAGCCTCATCACCTCTAAAGCCAGAACGCTCCATACTATGGGAAGTGGGATATATTCACTATTTCGACAATGCCAACGCTAAATTGACTTACTTTGATCAAGTCATTGAGGATGTGATGGATAGAAACACCTTTCTCTCAACGACTAGCTTTACCAACCTAGATAAGATGACCACGCGTGGTCTAGAGCTGCAATTAGATTACGACAGTGGTGATTACTTTTCCGATCTTTCCGTTGCTTACAATCTAGAAAATGAAGTATGCGATCAGAGCTCAGCAGCACAGCGCTTCACGTCTGATATAGCTGATTATAGCATTGCAGAATATAAAGAGTGCAGAAGAGGAGGATTCAGTAATACCAGTTATTTGGCGGCTAAATCGCCGCCAGAAATCACAGGCAGTCTGCATATTGGCACGCGCCTTTTTAACCAAAAATTAATAACAGGAGCGCGGGCTAATTATACCGAAGGCAGTTATAGTGATGATTATATCAAGCGCAATGATGTCACCACTTTGGACGCTTATATTGGTTATGCTTACAACGATCATTTCCAGTTTGAAGTTCGCGGCAGTAACTTAACCAATGTTTACTACTTAGAACCCGGCGCTATTACTGGCTTACCTGCTCCGGGAAGGACGATAACCATAAAGTTGGTTAGTGATTTTTAATTTAATCTTGCTGTTTTAAAAAACAATTTGTGGTTTTCAGGTTTTCAATCGGTGTACTAGATGAAGTTGAAAATCCAGCTTCGAATGTTAGACGTAGACGAAAACTAACCTAATACCAGAAATGAGTAACAAAAAAAGATATTAACTTTAGACATTTTCGTGTCTATGAATAGCTTTATCTGTTAGCCATTGTCAAAGATAGATACGGTAGTTCATCGGGATTTACCATAACTTCAAACAATGACTTTTCATTTCTTATAGGTCAGTAGTTTGTTTCTACTTTATCCAATTGAAGTATTCGCAATTACCCAAACTAATTGCAATTTTATTTTTCCGGGAGCAAGATTATTGCTCCCATTTTTTATTCAAAGGGGTTTAATCGCTGAATCAAATCGTTAACAGTAGTTTGACGGCATTAATTTATGATCAAACCTAGCTTTAACTCGGATATCAATATGTTTATCACAATGCGAAAGCTCCGCAGATTATTACTAGCTTTTATCATTTCAATATCTTCGGTTACTGGAGTTGAAGCAGAAACCAGTAATATTCACCATTCAAATCAGCTAATAGATAATTTATCGATAAGCGAGACAGAAAAAAACACTAGGAGTCCAATGGCAGTAAATCACTCTCTGGACTATCCACAGCACTATAGTCTCTCTCCCTATGGCATGTATTTGTCAGCAGATTGGGTGGTAAAAGCTGTAATGTTGCTATTATTGGCAGCATCTATTGTCACTTGGTCGATTGCTATTGCAAAACAATTGCAGCTGCGTGTTTCCTGTCGACGAGCCAAGCACATTCTTACCGAATTGCTCGACTCGGAGACTTTAGCTGAGGGTAAGCTGCGCTGCCATGAGGCACAAGGAGCTGGTCTGCACTTGCTCAGCGCCACAGTAAAAGAATTAGAACTCTCGGCAAGAACGGATAAAAATAATGGCATAAAAGAGCGACTGCAGTTAAGACTTGAACGAGTTCAAGTTGGATTGAGTCGCACAATACTAGCCGGAACTGGCGTGCTGGCAACGGTAGGCTCTGTGGGCCCCTTTGTTGGATTATTAGGCACTGTATGGGGGATCATGAATGCATTTATTGGTATTGCTAAATCCCAAAACACCACTTTAGCCGTCGTAGCACCGGGGATTGCCGAAGCACTACTGGCAACCGCGATTGGACTGATTGCGGCGATTCCTGCCGTAGTGCTTTATAACCACTTTACGCGAGGGGTCAGTCACTACCGAGCTTTAATGGCTGATATTTCCGCTACTTTAATGGTGTTAGTTAGTCGCGATCTTGATCGCACCCCTATCATTGATGAAAAAAAGCAGTATAGTAGAGGTAACTTAGATGGGCTTTAAGGTTTCTTCTCAACACGATGAATTAGTCGTCAATCATGAAATCAATGTGACTCCTTTTGTGGATGTCATCTTAGTACTTTTAATTATCGTCATGGTTGCCGCACCTTTGGCAACTGTGAATGTCCCTATTGATTTGCCTACCTCCTCTGCTACGCCAACACCTCAGCCCAAAAAACCATTTTATCTAACTATTAACCGGGAGTTAGTATTAACTTTGGCAGAAGAACGTGAAGTAACCCTAGACCAACTCTCACATACCCTTAGTGAAATACTTCCCAACAAAGAGCAGAGAATTTATCTGCGCGCAGACAAGAGCCTTGATTATCAAAGCTTAATGAAAGTAATCAATACCTTATCTGAAGCTAAATACACACAAATTGCCCTTGTTGGCCTCGAGCATGTCGAGACTCAACATCGATGAAATTTAACTCTGCTGATATCAAGACACCAAATGATGGTTTTGGTCCTTGGCTTATTGCTGGTATGGTAATCAGCGCTATTTTGCACCTAATTGCTGCCATGTATATTTGGCATCAGCCAAAGAATATACCCCCCCCTCTTCCTTCGGCGATTCCGGTCAATGTGATGTTAGCGGCTCCAGTTGCCACACAAACCAAGACACCATCACCCCAACCCAAAAAAAGTAAAACAGCAAAAGACAAATCCGTAAAAGAGCAGTCTTCGCCAATTAATGTTCGCGAATCGGCCCGATCAAGCGATATAGTAACCAAGAGCAATAAGAAGACCGCAAAAAAAAATCCAGAAGCTGAGAAAGAAATTTCAATACCTGAAAATAGAATAAACGACCCAATAGCAAGCAAGTCAAATTCGGTCTCCCAAGTAGAAAGAAGCATACCCAAGGTTCAGGTAAATAAAGACAGTCCAAAACCCCAAAGAGCGTCTGGTGCTTTTAGCAAGCACATTAAAAAAGTGAGGCAGAACTGGAAACAAAAGCTCGTTATGCATTTAGAGCAACATAAGCAGTATCCAAGACGCGCAAAAATGTGTAGGTAAAATAAAGTTTGCCAACATGCGATTTTATGTAGAATAAAGTTTGCCAAAACCATCACTACAATCAGCATACCACAATGGGCAGGAGAGGCTATTGCAATCCGCGCAACTTTTGGATGTAACCTTTAACAAAAACTTACCGCTGCTTTTAAGAGAAGCACAAGGAATAGGTACACTTTCAACAAGCATCGTGCTGGAAATATATGACATTATCTGAGTGTAAGATCTTTCTATCGCCAGCTCATAATAACATTCAATATTGCGGAGCAATGAGCGTCGCCTAGCTCCCCATGTCGGATGGTAAGAGTTTTCTTCTCTTAACAAGCCTATGGGTATCAAATCGGTATAATCATCTGGGCAGAGCTTTTCATCAAAAAAGATACAATCAAAAATAGCTTCCTTAGCACAAGTTGCAAAAAACAAGTCAACTTCAGAGAAAGAGGGGGACGGTTCAACAACAGCTATCTTCAAGTCTGTCTTTTCTACTAAAGCGCCTTTACCAATAAGAATACCCTTGATGGATTTTATGGTTTCCCCTCGCGACAATCCATGCGACACAACGTGAAGCTGACAAGAATGTACTGAGCAATTGACTGCATTTAGCCAGTCCACTTTGAAATAGGCATACCCTAATTCATACAACTGCTTTTCGATGCAGTCTTGGCAATAACGAATTTGGATATGCAGCCCAGAATAGCTTTTTTGCTGCTCTGGATAAAAAGTCTCTATAAAAGAGGGGGTCAGTGGCAACGGGGAAGAAAAACAAGTGTGACTCCTCTTTGTGTTTTTTACATAGAGTCTGAATAACCCATTAGGATCAATTGCTTCAAATTCGCTTCGAGCATAATAAGGTACACTTGGCTTATCTCCCCAACCACCACCTGTCACAATGGTTGAAAAATCACCACACCCATTCCGGTCTAATACTCTGAAAATAAAGCTCTGCAATGATTCTCCTAGTGCAGGACCAAAACCGTTTCGTCTTTTACTCATAGATTGCAAATAAAATATCCATAATACCGAGTAGTTACTCTCCCAACTGCCAAAAACTGCCATTAGGACCATGTATATCTGAGCGTCTAGGGCACTATGCAAAATTCAATCAGTTCACCAAGCTTGATTTATAGATGCCTTAAGAAAACCAGGGGGCAGCTTTAACTATTGTTTATTTTACGACCACTCCTAAAAATACATGTTTGACACGATCTTATCTTGAAAAAATCTCTTTAGCATACAGATGGTTGTGACACTTAGGACATGTTGGTTTATTAGGTATATGTAACTTGCCACTGATATTGACACATAATACACTCAAATTGAGCATAGCGGGGGTGAAATACCCACACTTTAGATTCGACATCGTGTTGAAGGTAATTTTTTAGTCTGTCTAGTTGCCAAGTACCTGACACTTTATCGCATGTAAATAGGTGATATGTATCATCCAGCTTGATTTCAAGTATACCGCATTGCCTGCTATATGGGGTGTGCAATTCACTTGGTAGTGGACGGTTTGGGTGAGTAAAATAAATAACAAAGGTGAAATTACCGACTTTGCTCATTACGTCTACAACACATTTTCCAAATGAAGCTTCTTTATTGGCACTATCAAGTAATATTGTGGATGGCTTAGCAGCAACCAGAAAATCTTCTTTGAAGCACTTTCCTTTCACTTGTTTTGCTCGAGAGTCCCTGTATTCAGGAAGAACAATAGATGTACCAGTTTCTATTACTTGTCTCGCAATCATGCGAACAGAAACAAAAAATGAAAAATCACATTCTTTATCTGTTGGACTAATAACTTACGAGTAAAGCAGATCAGGGCACTTACCCAAGTCTAAATACCTACTCATTCAGACCAAATACCTAGAAAATCCGTCACTTTGCTTAGTGTGCAAGTAATGACCTATTGATACACTAAACCTTTGTCTTTTCAGGATGTTGACCATGCCGCTCTATTTCCCCAGACCGACACGCCGAGCTGGGTATGCCCCTGTTCAGGAAGACGTGAAACTTCCCCCGCAGCCTCGTATCGCTGACACAAACAAAGCGCCCGTGGCTGGGTTTGAATGCCGCATTAAAATTCATGCGCCCAAAGATGACCTAAGTACGCTGCAAACGGGTGTGTTTAGCTTGGGTAAGACCTCTAACGAAGAGCGGAGTCAGAGCTGGCAAAAAGCGGAAGAGATAAAGCCGCATCGCCATACCATTTTAACCGCCAAATGCTTCGAAGAAGAGGAAAAATCGCTGATTCATGAGCGTATCCAAAGCCTCGGGATAAGCCAATCATACTCCATTACGTCAAAACCGATTGATTCACAGCATATTAATGCGGAATTTATTCCCTTTACGCCTGTTGTGGAAAGTAAGTCTAGGCTGGGCCGTGCTGCTCACGGTTTCTATTACTACTTCTATGATGGACAGTTGGTGTATGAGATGGTTATTCTTGGTAAAGGCCGAAGCGCTTGGCAAATTACGCGCTCTTCACCCAGTGGCATTACCAAAGAGCTTATCAGCGAGCACACCTATAACACATTGTTGGTGCCAGTAAAAATTGAAGACGCCGACCCTGCACCTCAACATCTCTTTTATCGCCGTAAGAAGCTGACCAATGACGAGTTGGCTGAGATAAATGCGGCTTGGCTTGACAAGAACGCCACTAAGATTGACGTTGGTGCGTTGGTATCGGCGTGTTCAGAGCCTTTACTTGCCAGAGAAAAAATCACACAAGAAGAGACGCAAGAGGAAAGAGACACCCATACGGTTGCGGTAAAACCCGACGGTACACATGAAAAATGGTCTGACATTGCGCCGCAATACGGCCTTAGCCCCAAGGCATTACTCAATTTAAACCCGACTTATGCCAGTAACCCCATGTCATTAAAGGCAGGCGATACGCTGAATGTCAGTGAACAAGCATTTTTTGACCCTGACGCCAAGAAAATAGAGCAGCCGTGCCCTCAAACTGACTTTGCTGTGGGCAGCGCCTATCCATACGGTAATGTGTGGGGAGAATACGCCAAACCTCAGCTATCACCCTCGGTGTTGCACCTGTTTGATGATGCGAGAATGCCCAAACAAACCCCTGTACTCAATGTGCAGAAAGTGCAAGAGAAGACGCTACGTATCGGGGTGTTTTTTGATGGCACAGGGCAAAACAACCTCAATGACTTGTACAAGGAAACCCGAGGGGTGAAATCGCGCACCAATATTGCGCGGTTGTTTGAAGCCTATCCGTTAAATGAACAATCGAATGCGATTTATGTTTCTGGTGTGGGTACGGTTGATGATGCTTGGCAAAACCCTGAGATGATTGATAAAGGCGAAGATGAAACGGACGCTGCGCAAGCGTTTGGGGTAGAACCTAATCGGCTACCTCATCTCCCTCATCCTTTAATCAAAGCCACATTAGATTTGCTATCAAGTGAAACGGGCGCGTTTTACAAATGGCAAAACTGGACTCGGCAATATTCCGACATTGTGGAAGCGCTCGCATTGAACAAAGAATATGAAGGTATTACCCATATCGAGTTTGATGTATTTGGCTTTAGCCGAGGAGCGGCGCTGGCGCGTCATTTTGTCAATGCGGTCAAAGACGGGTTGCCTGATTATAGTCTCCCTCGTGAAGGTGAATCCTGTGGTGAGGTGTTTCCTAATTTACTGGCGCATGTGGATGATGATAGCGTCAAAGCATGGCGTGGTTATTACCCAGATGAGTCTCGTACCTGTAGTGTACGTTTTGTTGGCCTATTTGAGAGTGTCGGTTCGTTTTATCAGGCTGGGGATCATGAAGATGGTAACTTTCAGTTAGGGCTAGATGTGAACTGTGCTGAGCGGGTATTTCAAATTAGCGCGCACCATGAATATCGTAAAAACTTTCCGTTGACGTCATTACGCTCAAGCTACGACCAACTTTACGGCCATTTTTATGAAGAGGTGTTCGCGGGGTGCCATACCGATGTTGGCGGTGGCTACCCTTCCAAACATCAGTATGACAAACAAGGCTTACCAGAGCGATACGGGATGCCACTCTCGGCAACCTTTAATCGAGAGCTAATAAAAACAGAATCGGCCATTGAGTTATTTTCAGAGACCATTCGCCGAGCAAACCACCAACATGCGCAAGCTGCTACCAATCACAAGGAGAAGTTGTTTGCCCAAGAGTGCCAAGCGTGGGAAAAGGAATGCCAATCTAAAGGCCGTTATGGGGCAGTCAAACAAGTTAACCAAACCTTGTATTACTATGTGTTTCACCCCATCAGCAATGGGTTATCTACCTTGCCATTAGAACGTATGAGGCAGCAAGGCGAAGCAATGGGCATAAAATGGTTGATGAATAAATTAGAGCTTCCTCAAGATCACATGGCCCCCACACAAAACGACGTCGCATTAGAGGCTTTAAAAAACAAGCTTTTAGCCCAACCTCTTGGTAGCATAACCCCTGAGCACTGGATGGCGGAAATACGTCAATACGGCCGAGACTGGATACACAGACCTCATGATGCCCTCATTAATCCAGGCTTTGACAGTGCTTATGAAAAGATGGTCAATGGTGTGACAACAGAATCCAACCAACTAAAACGAGTGGTGTTTACTAATGATGGTTAAGCGACTGACGATAATTGGCTTATTGGTGTTATTAGCTGGCTGCTTAGGTGAGAAACCCGTCTCAGTGTCTAAAATTAGTCAATCTGGCTCTTTGGGGGCCCCACAGTTTATTCGTGATATGTGGGTCACCGATATCTATGGCGGAGTTGGAAACTTTGCGTATGGGGGAGTGCAAGGTTGTTGTAAAAGTGCGAGTGTTGGTATGGGTGTGCCTACAGCGATTGAAGGCCGCTGGGAAAGCGGCTGGGGAAGTGGCTATTGGGCCGAAGAATGGAAACGGCGTTGGAAGCCAGAATGGGGAAACTACGATGACGTATACGATAAAAAGTGGTATCGCATCGATGGCGAGATTGACAGCGAGCTAGCCAAACAGAAAATCGACACTATGAATCGCTATTACAAGAACCACAAAGCCAATCCTGTGATGCAGGTGCTGGTTGATGGGCCTAAAGTGATGCTGCTCTACCGCTACATATGCAATAGCGAGCGACCACAAAACGATTGTACTGTTCGAGACAACGCCGATCCCAATGGTTGGGTTAAGCCTGCTCCGTATAGTAAATATGGAAACATAATGTCCGTCGTGCTGTATGAAGGCACTGGCGAAACCTCTGATAAGCCTTTTGAGGGTTAGTTTTTCTGGGGTAACTATATATTTTAAGTTAAATGGGTTTGGGCATTTTCGATTTATGTGGCATCGTCATCGGACAGTACTGATCGCCACTCTGGTCCATAGAGTGGATACAAAAGCCAACAAATTTTAAGCTTAAAATTAGGAAAACAATATTCCAAGAGCAAAAATGGCCGCTCTTAGGGCGACCATTTTATTTGCGATATCTTATGTCTAAAGGTGGAAGATAAATCTCGCGAATCCTCTAGCTCGCAACCACATGCTAGTTCGACAACTTCCTTCCTATCAAGATGTATAAGAATTGCACGTATCTACGACTATTTATCATCAACTTGACCAGGCAAAATCGGTAAGCCTAGTTCTCTAAGGAAGCTATTATGTGTTGCGAGAGCTTCATTTAATCTTTTTTCAAGAACAACTAATTCATCATTTACGGCTTTAAGATCAACCTTTTGTTCAGATTTAGCTGTACTTACATACCGCGATATATTGAGATTGAAATCATTTTTCTCAATCTCTTCCATCGTCACTCTACGAGCATAGCGTTCCACGCTTTCTGGACGTTCTTGATAAGTCTCGATGATCTTATCAATGTGTTCTGGCATCAGCTTATTTTGGCGCTTAATTGGCTCAAAATGTTCGCTGGCGTTGATGAACAATACATCATCATACTTTTTGCACTTCTTAAGGACAAGAATACAAACCGGAATACCTGTCGAAAAGAACAAGTTTGCTGGCAAGCCAATCACAGTGTCGATGTTGCCATCTTTCAGTAATTTCTTACGAATCGCATCTTCTTTACCGCCTCGAAACAGCACGCCATGAGGCAAAATGATTGCCATAGTGCCTTCATCACTGAGGAAATGAAAACCATGAAGCAAAAAAGCAAAATCCGCTGCTGATTTTGGTGCTACACCATAGCTCTTAAAACGGAAATCATCACTCATTGATTCGTTTGGTTCCCAGCGATAGCTAAATGGAGGATTAGCGACAATAGCATCACACTTAAGCTTTTTGGACGGATTCATCTCATTCAATAGCTCCCAGTCATTAAGAAGTGAATCGCCATGATGAATTTCAAATTCAGTATCTTTTACACCGTGCAATAACATATTCATGCGAGCTAAGTTATAGGTAGTGATATTCTTTTCTTGGCCGTAAATCTTGCCAATACCATGCTTACCAAGTCGCTTACGAACATTAAGCAGTAAGGAACCAGAACCACAGGCAAAGTCCATTACACTTTCAATCCGCTTCTTGTAGCCAGTCTTAGGATCTTGGCTGTCTAACGAAACTATTGCAGACAATACATCTGAAATCGGTTGTGGTGTATAGAACTCACCCGCCTTCTTACCAGAACCAGCGGCAAACTCACCGATCAAATACTCATAAGCATCACCCAATATATCGCTGTCTGTAGAAAATTCAGCAATACCCTCTGATACTTTCTGGATAATGGTACAAAGCTTAGTATTCCGAGCTGTATAGGTTTTACCCAGCTTCTCGGAGTTCAGGTTTATCTCGGAAAACAACCCTTGAAAAGTACTTTTGAAACTGTGATTCTCAACATGATCAAAACCGTCATCTAACGTTTTTAGTAATTCTGAACTTTGAGATCTAGCCAACTCTGCAATGTTGCTCCACAAGTACTTCGGCTCAATAACATAATGAACCTTTGTACGCATATGTTCTTGAAACTCTTTTCTTTCAGTTTCAGTCAATTGCTCATAAAACACCGCCAAAGGTGAACGCTTGTCGCCTTCTGCCATCTTAGGGTAATCAGAGCCAAGCTCTTTTTTAGCTGAAGTTTCATAATTATCTGACAAGTAACGCAAAAACAGAAACGACAACATATAGTCACGAAAGTCGTCCGCATTCATTGCACCACGTAAGTTATTTGCGATATCCCAGAGGGTCTTACCTAGCTGATTAAGCTGTTCTTTAGTCATTATTAATTTGTCTCAGTCGTTAATTCTGGGAATAGTTCAGGGTTGAACCGATAGTTTTCCATGAAATCACTTAATATTTTACGGAAGTAGCCTTTATTCTCTTCCTGCATTTCCATTGGCTCAAACATAGAGTAATCACCATGACTTAGGATATTGATAATACGAGCATGAAGGACTCCGTCTGGATCATCATCGTCTTGCTTAATACAAGCAGAAAAATTTTTAAACCCATGAAATGCCGCTGTTTTTTCCAAAATTCCACGCAAAATATTAAAGTGATAGGTATATAGTTCACCGGACTCCGCAGCCTGATGAAGTTGCGTTAGCAATGCTACATGATGAAAAAATGGTGTGCTATTGGTATAGCGTAAAGCGTAAGCACCAGTCTCCTTATCACTGCGTAAGAAGTAAGGTTGAAGCTGTTTTCGCTTTTCTCCTAACTCATTCCAAACCACATTAAAAAATAATGCATGGTGAGACGAAACAACAACGCGTATATCGCCATCTTGGTCTTTCAATAGTTGTGCTAGATGGCTTGCCACAGCAATAGCATTATTGTCATCTAAAGATGATATTGGATCATCAATATAGATGTAGTTGACCCAGCTATACGCATCTTGACCATCTACAGCAAGCTGAGCTACTGCAAGAAAAAAACACCAAACAAAAATGTTTTCTTCACCACGAGATACTTTGATGTGCTCTATAGTTTGGACTGTATTGTCATCATGAACTTCTCGAACGAAATTGATACTCCATTTGTCGTAATCGATAAAGAAATCAAAATCAGCATAACGGCGTAATAGTGGGCGAATACGGTTTTCCATTTCGAGCTCTTGCAGGCCTTTAAAGAAACGCGAATCACTATTCATTCGAAGAACACGCTCTGAATCACTATTTAAGTCATTATCCCAATAGAAAAGATCCTCAGTAAAGGCGTTAAAATAAAGTGTGTCTCTGCTGTCGCCATCCCTACCTAGTTCTTTAAATTCCATAGATAAGCGAGTCTTACCAGTTCCGTTATAGGCAAAGAGAACAATGTATTTCTTTTCATCCAACTTATCTCGAAGGTGGGCAGCGACACCTCCTAGCGTATCAAAAGTCATTTCGTTCACCCCTCCACCTCTTCCAAAGAGGGGAATAAATTCTGTATCAAGCCTTTTCTATGGAGCTTAAGATAGTTTACCTTTTGAATTTGTGGACGAATTAACTCATCGATTGACAATAGCAAATCGGCAACTTTCTGCTGTTCATTTAAATCTGGAAGAGGAATAGGAATAACATTCAATTTAGCTCTATTAAGTTTTGGCTGAGCCATCCCAGTTAGGTAGTCTTCTAGACTTATTGAATTTAAATAGCTTTCTACAATTACTTGAGTACATGCGTTCTCAAATCTCAACACATGTGCATGGTTATTGACCCAAGCTTTTCCTTTTATTGAGAATGCTATGGGGTATGTTCTTGCAACTAAATTTGCCCCATCTTCTGATATACAAAGCAACTCATCATCAAAAATATAGTCTTTTACATAATCAATAACTCCCGATGCTCCATAATAAGGAATACTACCTTTAATTCTATCTTTCTTAGTGATTGGGACTCTTTTAGAATTTAAATTCTCAGCAATTTTATCAAGAGGTTTAGTCTTCCATTCCCCTTGATTATGGAACTCAGGAAAACGAAGTTTAGGTACTGCTTTGCCATCACTAGGAAAAAGCTGCTGTATCAAGCCTTTCTTATGAGCTTTAAGCTCATCAAGCTTTTCACCTTCGGCTTCTATTAGTTCATCGATAGATGAGAGGCAGTCGGCAATTTTCTGTTGTTCGATTTTATCAACTGGAGTCGGTAATATGATTTTAAAAAAATCATTTGGATTAATGTTTAATAAACCATCGCTTCTTGCTCCACTCGTAATATAGCGAAGTAATTGCCTTCCATGGAAATTGTTCTCAAAATATCCTTTATAAAAATCAGCAACGTATTCATCTTTAAAACGAAAACTAATAAAGGCATTAGGTGCTGCTACCTCATCAAATTCATGAAGCTTATATATTGCTCCTTGAGGAAAAGTTTTTGAGTTCCCTTTATTATAAGAAAATTCACCTTTCTTCAATGCAATGTAGTTCTTATACTGTTTACCAGAAATATCACGACTAAACTTCTCAGCTTGAGAGACAAATCCTTTTCCGGCAGTGATGCTTACAGTAGTAAGTTGCCTCTCACCCACTTTTTCGGTGATCCGGTCGCTGACCTCTCCAAGAGTTAGAGGATTCCAATTCTGAGCATTCCTAAATTCAGGAAACCTTAGTTTTGGCACCAAAACTTTAACTTCTGACTTACTCATATGCAGCTAACCCCGAAATTTCACGACCTTGCGCCAACTTCTGTAAATGCGGCACAAGATCTTCCATCAAAGCGATCTCTGCCAAACGACGAGCCTTCCAGCCCAACTCTAGGGGCTCCAACAAATCTGTCAATTGCTCACCATCAAATATCATTCGATTCATAATTCCATCGACAAAAACGCTAAGAGCTTGCGGTGGCAAACCATGCTTCTCCGCCATTTTTGTGAGCTCCTGACCCGCTTTAGCGGCTTTAAAAGCTAGAAAGCCATCGCGGATCTCTTGTTCTGTCAAGCTTTGTTCTACTTTTAAGCTATTGATATAGGAGATAATATCTTCTCGCTCACCCATCAGGTTAGCACTGGAGCTAATCAAATCAATTAGCTGCGCTCGTGTCATTGTCTGCTTAGTCTTGGTTGTCTGAGTAGATTTAGCAATCAATGCCATTATGTAGTCGTAGTCAATCAACGCTGATGCAAATAATACGAATTCAAAATCGAGTTGTTGTACAACATCTTCAACATCATCACCTTTGTCCCGCTTTCGTTTTAACTCTTGAGCAGTTTCTAGGTAGGAGCCTTTAAAGCCGCGCAGTATGTCTTCAGGCAATAGTTCTGCAACGGTCTGCTTGTTTTCATCGCTCAAGTCAGTGTATTGATCCAATTGAGTTTTGAGCTTCTGAACTTCTTTAAAATGATTGATAAACTCTGCTTTAGCGGTGTCTCCTTTTAAGTTAGCTACGTCTGAAGGAGTACACTCTAAGTCATGCTTGAGCATAAATGTTTGTAGATTTTCAACTGCTTCTTTGAATTCGTTCACGACAACAGGCGCGGGATCGACCAACCAAATTTCTTTGGCACGCCCCTTGGTGGCACCAGAGAAAAGACCAATTGCTGCGTTAACTTCATCTTCCTGACCACGGAAGTCTAAAACGTTGCCCCAGGGCTTGCTGTCGTTCAACACGCGATTGGTGCGAGAAAACGCTTGTATCAAACCATGATGCTTGAGGTTTTTATCTACATACAGAGTATTCAAGTACTTAGAGTCAAAACCTGTCAGCAACATATCCACAACAATAACCACATCGATCTTATTCTTACGCGGATAATCAGCGTTTGAGTATTTCTGATCTTTAATACGCTGCTGAACGTCTTGGTAATACAGATCGAACTCACTAATCTTATGGTTCGTACCATATTGCCGATTATAATCCTCAATGATTGCAGTTAGCGCCTTCTTCTTTTCATCCGGCTGCTGTTTGTTGTCTTCCTTTTCTTGCTCCAGATCTTCTTGTAACTGCTGCACATCTTTGTTGCCTTCTGCGGGAGGAGAAAACACACAAGCGATGTTCAACGGTTCAAAGCTACTATCTTCAGCTTGTTTCTCTGCTTGGATCGCTTTGAATTGCTGATAATACTCGATAGCATCATTAATTTTTGCTGTCGCTAATATGGCATTGAAGCGGCGTTGGCTCGTGGCACTATCATGTTTATCTAAGGTGGCATTAATTACAGCTTGTGACGGTGGGTTTTCGCCTTTCCTAGGTTTTTTCTCACCGTTATCTTTACCGAAATAATCAATATGGAAACTCAGTACATTTCGGTCATCAATAGCATGAGTGATGGTATAGGCATGCAACTCTTTTTGGAATACATCTTTTGTAGTCACATTAGATGCGACAGTACCATCGATCTGCTTGTATGTAGCGTTATCATCAAAAATTGGTGTACCAGTAAAACCAAACAATTGTGCATTAGGAAAAAAATCCTTAATTGCTTTGTGATTATCACCAAATTGCGAACGATGGCATTCATCAAAAATAAATACGATTCTCTTATCACGCAGTGGCTCTAGACGCTCTTTATATGTTGGCTTGCCATTTTTCTTATTAACCTGATTACGTTTGCTGTTTTCATCTAATGCTAAGCCAAGCTTTTGAATTGTGGTGACAATAACTTTATCGGCATAATCCTCCGAAAGCATTCGGCGAACTAGCTTTTCAGTATTGGTATTTTCTTCAACACAACCTTCCTGGAACTTGTTGAACTCCTCACGGGTTTGACGATCTAGGTCTTTCCGATCGACGACAAATAAACACTTTTCAATATCTTTATTGTCTTTTAATAGGGTAGATGCTTTAAATGACGTCAAAGTCTTACCGCTACCGGTTGTATGCCAGATATAGCCATTACCACGATTTTGGTGAATACAATCAACAATCGATTTTACCGCATATATTTGATACGGACGCATAATGAGCATTTTCTGTTCACTAGCCACGAGTACCATATAACGACTAATCATTTGTCCTAGTGTGCATTTAGCCAAAAAGTCATTCGCAAAATCATGCAAGTGAGCAATCTTTTTATTGTGGGTGTCAGCGTGCTGATAAATTGGAAGAAAACGTTCATCAGCATCAAAACTAAAGTGCTGGCTATGATTGTTTGAAAAATAGTAAGTTCGATGCTCATTACTAACGATGAACAATTGCATAAAGCACAGTATTGTGTTGGTGTAGCCATTACCTGGATCATTCTTGTAGTTCACAATTTGTTCCATAGCACGACGAGTTACGATCTGGTGGCTCTTTAGCTCCACTTGAACAACGGGTACACCGTTGATAAGAATAATCACATCATATCGGTGATGGCTATTATCTGTATTTATGCGAAGTTGATTGATGACTTCGTATTCGTTCTTACACCAATCATTGATGTTTACCAATGTATAGTGCAGTGGAGTGCCATCCTCGCGTTGAAAGGAATTGCGCTCACGTAAGGTCTTAGCGGCAGAGTATACATCTGAGCTTATGATCTCATCACGCAAGCGGGCAAATTCCGCATCCGTTAGATTAACTCGATTAAGCCTCTCAAACTTTTCTCGAAAGTTACGCTCTAATGAATCCTTATCACGAATATCTGGTCGATAGGTATACTTGAGATCTTGTAATTTTTTGATGAAGCTTTCTTCGATCTGCTGTTCTTTTGTCATCTGCTGCATTCCGTTCGAGACTAAGCTCGACCCTTTTGTTTTTCGATCCATGCTTCTAGATCTGTTCTCTTAAAGCGCCAACTGCCGCCAACCTTAAAACCAGGTAGCTTTCCTTCGCTAGCGAGCCTGTACGCCGTTTTTTCATTCAATTTGAGGTAATCTGCCACCTCTTGAATCGTCAGAATTTCATCGTCCATTATCTAATCTCACACATTGAACAAACAGATTGTATGAGAAAATTGCGGAATTCACAATGTACTGACAGAACATCACTGAACTTATGTCCACAGTGTCAAAGCAGGGCATCAATGTGTGGAGATGCGCCAAATCATTCTTGCTATTAGTCACTTAAATCTAGGGGGCGGGGACGGAGGAGTTGCAATCGGTAAGTTATCTTCCAACCATACTCTTTCGTGTATATACAGCCAGAAAAATGCAGCGTTACAATCAGACTTTATATCTCGTCGGATAGCTTGAGGATATTTTTGGCGATAACGAAGGATCTGATGTTCATAACGTCGCCTTTTAGATTCATACTTGCATTGTTTCCGCCATTGCACCAATCCAATTGTTGCTGAAATTAACATCTCTACACTTCCGATAGAAATGGACAGCCTTAGCGCAATTTCTTTACGATGAAAACCTCTTCTTGCGAGCACGATAGCTGTTTTGCAAACCGAAGGTAATAACTTTGTGGGTTTCAGTCGTGTATTTAAGTTTGCAAGAAGGGCAATCGATTTAACAAAACAGCGGCTTTTACCTGTTTCCCGGCTAACGTAGGAAATTGACCTACCTTTCCTTAAGAGTGTTAAGCACTCAACTTTTTTCTGATGACTATCATCTACCGGACAAAAAGTATGAGCAGCACTGTCGCAACCTATTGGCTCAGTACAATTTAGCCAGTAACTAAATAAAATGCTCTTAAAAGGCTGCTGCGAAGTATTTTCATGAAGCAAGTATGACAAATATTTATAATCTACCGATGTTTTAGGAAGCAAATTGTCAGATGGATATTCCAGTTGCAAAACGAATCGATAAAACTCAGAAGACAACAAGCGTCTTCTAATTCTGTTGTGTTTCGTCACATACCCTAATTCACGTAATCTTTCCCTGTAAAAATCCAAGCTTATTTTGGGGCAGCGATCCTCTTTTGTGCTCAAAAACTTATTTGCATAGCGTGCTAACTCGAAGCTTGATTGCGAGCTTTTTCGACAAAGGTCATGAATCGCTGGTAAGCCTATATTTGTTCTGATCCGCCCGGGAAGTGAAACATGCTCCAACCATATAGGATGCTTTGAGCATGACTCGATACCTGGTATCTGGTGACTACGGTGCCAGTAAGCAACACCATGATTACCAATATCAGACTTTATACACTGTGGACAGCATTTTAGGGATAGCGGCTCTCTTTCCCTCACACAAGATAGTTGACTAGCTCTTGTCGCTGTATAGTTATTGCTTGAAACAAGCCCCAAATAAATTTCATTAGCATGTAAAGGTAAGCAACTCATGAAAACTGGAGCTAATGTCTGTTGATACAGTAAGTTATCTAACTCTTCATTGGATAACTCTGCCAAGTTGTTTAGACCCGCAGTTAAATAGGGATGAATACTTGCCTTTGGGTTGTCATAAACAGTTAATAGAAATTTTGAAGTAGACAGACCTGATACAGATAGGAATCTGACAATTCGACTAAAAAGCAATTCATCTGGTAGTGCATTTGGCAGACAATACATATATTCACCATAAACGCAGTCCGACTCCAATAACTGTAACAAAGACCGGAGCTAGGTCACTTTCCCAAAAAAGTATTCCATTTGAATTTTTAGACCATATTTTTGCTACTCTCTAGGTAATAATTGTCAAAAACAGGTGATACCTTTGAAATTCAACTTAGCTTCACAACCTTTGAGCCCTAATTTTGATAGTTTGCCTGTCGGCTCATATGAACGCTTCATACATGGGTGCTGGCAGTTGAGGTTGATGAGGCTTCATGCCTTCTCACACGAGTGTCAAGAAAAACTTCAAGATACATATAATCATATAAATCAGGGGATAGGCGTCCAAACAATTTACGTTGATCTTCTTTCTTTAGGCCAAGACTACCAAAATGAACATCAGCTCTTGAACATCATCCGAAATAGCAATCAAGCCTATTGGATTTGGTTTACTAATTGCGAGGCTCTATTGGATATGTCTTTCGCAGGCTGGTTGCGTTCCGTTCTCACCACTTCTGACATTGAGCACATTAGAGTAGTGTTTCTGCTTAATAGCCAAGAACTTTACAATAACATCTTTCAACGTTATTCAGCACCATTGTACAAAGCGACTACATCTCTCCAAATTCACTAAATATAAAGTGCTCATCACATAGCATACCTACATCCCGCATATAATTAGGCACATTTCCTGTAGCTATTCCACGTTGAATCAAGTCAGGGTCTCCAATCATGTGAAGGAGTTTATCCGTCAAGTGCAACTCACGAAGCCTCACCTCAAATTCAGGATGGTGTGGTCTATTATAATCACCAATAATCCTTGGCTTACCAAGCTTTGTCTTAAGAATCTTAGGAACAGTATTCTGCTTGGCCGTTCTTCTTGGCAAGATTAGATTTTGCCTAGCTTCTATTACTTCATTAGTTCTCGACGATAAAGAACACGCTACAGGGTAAGCATACTCAAGTACTGCACTTGTTATGTTCTCATCACCAGTACCAATAACTAATCGTTGAGCTTCACAGTAAATACGACACGCCATATCAATATTCCCTAGTGAAAGCTCATACATCTTATCATTCAGGCCCTCACTGAGCCGCGTTTCTACATTAGTCCACTGTAAGTCCCATAACTCAGCGATAAACGATTCCCAGCCTATGTCGTGGCGTAGAAGTGGCTTCATAAAGATTGTCCTGCCACTTTCTGCTCGTCGTGCATTTTTAAGAGTTAAAGCAAGTGAATCATCAAAAGGCGGGTTCGCACAGAAAAATAATGGGACACCAAGCTTATTTACTATGTGATGCAAAAACTTGAGAAGATTATTTTCACCACCAGTTCTCTTGAACTGAAGGTTTTGCATCTCATCAATCACCAATATTCCTAAGTGGCTCGACTTGATCTTTTGTTCAATCTGAGTGAGTAGTTTAGGGATTGTCGATCCAGGTGTGGTTCGTTCATTCCGCATTGCTGAATCCAAACTAAACAATATCTCCTCACAAAGCTCCCGAACACTTGAATTTCTTGGGCAATCGACTTTTACCCAAACAACCTGATACTTAAAATCCAGAGGTTTACCATTGTAGTTACCATGCTCAATCACATGCGGAAAATAACTAAGAACTTGTTCCAGCATACAAGTTTTACCAACACCACTATCACCGATTAATGTTATCCCCTTTCCTTTGGGCACAAAATAGCCAGTTGCTGGTTCAACATTAGGGCGCGCATCAACAGGATAGTGTAAATACTGCATTGTGGTAGGTGTGAGTGGATTCTTAGCCAAATAACCCGACTTAATTGCTCTTT
Source organism: Vibrio tetraodonis (assembly GCF_003350295.1). Taxonomy (GTDB): domain Bacteria; phylum Pseudomonadota; class Gammaproteobacteria; order Enterobacterales; family Vibrionaceae; genus Vibrio; species Vibrio tetraodonis. Next base: position 26,373 of record NZ_QLYY01000024.1, on the reverse strand, counting down.
CTATCGCTCTGAAACATTCAATATATTGGGGGAGTGGTTGTCGCAACTCATCAATTCGAGCAAGATATTCCTCCCTTTCTAGATAATCTAAAGAAGTTCGAATGTGTGAAGATAGATCGGGATAGTTACAGAATTTTTCAATTACATCGCTATCACTTGCCTTTTTAGGAAGAGCTTCAATTAAAGGATTTCCTTGATATTCAGGCAAAATGGCTTTGCTGTAGTTAGCTTGTTCCCATCGCATAATGTTCTTCACATCGACTCCATTATTTTTTTCTTCTTGGTAGTTTTACCAATTGATTAGAGTAACTACGATCTTCGGTTTTAACACCATCTTTAACTTGTTCTTCAGGTAGAGACTCTTGTTGTTCCTTAGATTCTATCCACTCAATTTCTTCTCGCCGTCTTTGCTTAACATTTTTTGTTCGCTCCCCCTTGGTTTTCAATTTTGGGGTCTGTTTTACAGATTTAAATGCACTTTTTTGAATATTTTCTTTATGGCTTAAGTTATCAATTGAAGAGACCGTGATTAGTTGTTTACGCTTCTTTTCATCAAGCCAGTCACGCAGATAATAAACCTCAGCAAGTGGCATTCCCTTAAGTTCCTTGCTTCTTTCCAAAATATCGCATCGAGTAAAGCCTTCATTATCTTTCAGCCTTACATAGATATATGAGGTGTCATCATAATTAACTCTGGCTTCTAGCTTGAATCGTCCGTAATTTCGTGCAATAGCAGCTAAATTTTCGTCACGAATACGTTGACAGGAGTAATATATTTCATTGAACAAAATCCCGCTCCGTGTCATTGAAACGTCTTCTCGAGGTAGCAAGCGAGCATTTATTTCATCTAAGCTAGCCATTTTAAGTGCATGTCGATGGTTTAATAGGTGTACATTCCAGTGATTTATTGGTGTAGGGGATAGATCATTTTCAATTAGTAGACGACTCGTCAAGGCTAGATCGTCAAATATTTCTTTGTTGTGTTCTAACACATCTCTAATCAAGAGTGATGTAACCTCTCGTAGTGTATAAATTGCACCTTTTCTCGGGTCAGGACTTCCTCTAACGATTTTGCCACCACGGCTACTTCCTAGAAGGCGATGAAGGGATTTATCATTCAAGTAGCCAAATCGCCTTTCAACTAAGCTTTTACAGTCAGGTCGGTATGGTGGGGCTATTTGTAATTCCGTTAGAGGAACTACGAGATCCTGTGGTTTTAACCCTATCATTTCCCCATTGTCACAAATCAATCTCTGGGGAATATGCGAACATGGCCACTCTTCTTCGCTGATCTCAATTCCAAATTTCTGACAATATTCAATTTTTGGAGAGAATGCATTTACTAATGCCTGTCGAGCAGCCTTCCATGAAGCGTGGTACAGAGAAACATGAAATCCAACGATCATTCGGCTGGCGCGGTCTATTATTGAGTAAATTGTTGGCCGACCTATTACATGGTTTCGACGTAATTCAGAAACGATATGAACGTCAGCGACCGTTGCATCAATCTCAAAGCAACTACCTGGCACTGGAGTTTTATCGGTGATGCTAGCTTCTACCGCTCTTTTATTTCTTAAGTAGTCACTCTTGCTTGTCCTAAATTTTACAACCTCATCTTGGTTGAAAATCTTTTTCGACCAGTTTACAAACTGTCTGTAACTCGGTACACCAGGAATTCGATCTAAATAGTGAGCATCTAAAATTTCAAATTGATAACTTTGTCTTAGTAAATTCTTATATGTTTCTTTTAAGTTGAGACCATTATTTTTTAAATGGTATTTTTTCAAAGCTTTTTCAAATAATTTTCTATCGTTTTCTTTTACAATATATGACCGAGGTGAATCGAATTTCCCGGTGCGTGAAACAAGCTTAGTTCCAAGACTATTTTTTACATTTTCTCTTATTTTTCCTTTCCCACCGCTCAAGCTATAAGCAGGCAACAAAGCATTTTTTGTTTGTCCAAGCTTCCAATATAAATTTAGTAACCGATATATTGTCTTACTATCAGTTCCTAACTCTTTGGCTTGATTAGAAACTGCTGGAATTTTTTTCTTTGTTGCAAATTGAAAAAGAAGAGATTGATCTTGAACTATATTTTTAATTTTCCTATATCTATCTTCCCTTATTAGTTTGTATTTTTCAGGAATTTTATCTTCATCATTTAACAAGTAAGGATACTGTTCATAAGGTACTTTTTTGATCTTTTTTTCCTTAAATAACAAGTAAAAATGTTCAAGATGAAGCAAAACTGGCCGAACGATTATTTTTGTATATTCAAGGTTAAAAACAATTAATGATGATATACTGTCTTCAATTTTGAGAACTCTATATGTACCGTCTTCCAAACCTTCAACATCTATAAACTTCCAAGTACTATTAATTTCAATCTTCACCGGCAACAATCCTCACATTATAAGAAATACTAACAATAGTGATAATTGGAGATGTTTCGAGTAAAGTTGACAAATCAACAGTGATAAATTTTTTAGCTATCAACATCCTTAGAATATTTAAAGCACTTACGCTATCAATATTAAAAGTACTCATAAATGTATCACAAAGGTCTAATTTTAAGTGCTTCCCAACCGATAGAAGGCTTAATGCTGGATCAACAAACTTATCAATCTCGTATTGCGTACCTGAGCGTAAAGGATCAGTTGCCCATGACAAATTTCGGCTTAAAATCTCCGTTTTCTTGCTACCAGTAAAGACCTGAAAAGGAACACCTAGCAATTCCCACCAGATTCTTTCAATTTCAATCTTTTCAAGAACCCTAGGGTTATCCAATTCTTCTTCTGGCTTTACACAAAAGGCAAGATAGGATCTACCAGTACCACAATCCACGGTTGCTAAAATGTCAGTAGTCATGATGAATGGGATGCCAGTTTTCGTCACTGTTGGGTGTTTAACACCAAGTGTTCTTGCTACCTTTTGGCTCAACTCCAAAGGAAGTAGCGGAAACTGTTCCCGAATATCAATGACATCATCACGATGCTCAAGAATATAGAAGAGTTGAGATTCTTTAGACGAAAGAAAGTGGTGGGTCCTTCCTGTTTTCAGACCAAAAACTTCAGCCCGAAAAGCATTAGAGCCTTTAACGTCTCTTACAGTGAACCAAGGCTTGTATTTACTCCCTTCTCCTTGACCCCACTTGTTTCGAAGGTGACGCCTGTAATCCTCATAACTTTCAAAGCTGCGAGTCATAATCTACTCCAGTTCTCATCCTTACTGAGAGCCTAGACCCACAAGCACATTCTGGCAAACTATATTTTACATGACCGTTGATTTTGGCAATCTTTATTTGAAATTGGCAAACTTTATTTTACCTACACAATTTTACACCCACTGCCCAGCCGCAAAGCCTGAGCTCCAGCACCATTGGAAGTTATAGCCACCGAGCCAACCTGTCACATCCACTACTTCGCCAATAAAATAGAGGCCTGCTATGTCTTTACATTGCATCGTTTTGGATGAAATATGTTCGGTACTCACACCGCCCAAGGTAACTTCTGCGGTGCGATAGCCTTCTGTACCATTGGGCATGATTCGCCAATTCTCAAGTTTCTCAGTGACTTCTATTAACTGTTTAGATGTGAACTGCTTAAGTGGCTTATCTGTGAGAGCTTTACGCTCTATCAAAACCTCTACTAAGCGCTTAGGCAGCACTTTAGCTAAGGTATTTTTCAAACTCTGGTTGGGGTGCTTTTCAAGATTACTCGCCAGCAAAGCATCGACATCCACATCAGGAACCAAGTTAATCGTAACCGCTTGTCCTGCCCTCCAGTACGAGGATATTTGCAGCACAGAAGGCCCAGATAAACCTCTGTGGGTAAACAGCAAAGCTTCTTTAAAAATTGTGCCATCTTGAGCAGTAATCTCAGCATCGACAGCAATGCCTGACAACTCAGCAAACGCTTCTTTATCCTCTTTATGAAGAGTAAAAGGCACAAGGCCTGCAGTGGTTGGTTCGATATTTAAGCCAAACTGCTCGGCCACTTTATAGCCAAATGGCGTTGCGCCAAGCTTTGGCATTGACAGTCCACCAGTCGCGATAACAAGCGAATCACACTCAATGGAATGGGTGTTCACATCAAGCAAAAAGCCAGATTGGATCTTTTCGATATGATGGACATCTTGTTGGTAGCGCTGAGTAACAGTGGGCAAATCGCACTCGGCTAAGAGCATTTTAACGATATCTTTTGACGTGTAATCACCCACACAAAACAGCTGGCCATGGTCGCGTTCTTCAAACTCAATACCATGCTTGCTGACCATGGCAATAAAGTCCCAGTTGGTATATTGAGATAGCGCAGATTTAACAAAATGCGGGTTTTGGCATAAAAAGTTGCTCGCCGACACGTCATAGTTAGTGAAGTTACAACGACCACCACCTGCGATGAGAATTTTTCGGCCGGGCTTTTTAGCATGATCTAGCACCAATACATTACGGCCACGCTTACCTGCCTCTGCCGCGCACATTAAACCCGCAGCGCCCGCTCCGATAATGACAACATCAAACTTCTCTGTCATAACCTTTCTCAACTTAAACCCAATAAAAAAGGATGTGCTTCTAGCACATCCTTAGCCAATTGGCGCTATTCTACCCCCAATTAGAGGCCTTGCCAAATTATCCAGCTACAGAATCATAGCTGCAAAGAGGGTTACGCCGAGAAGAGAACTCGATAGAATAAATAGCTCCCTTACTCTTTCACACTTGCCGGTAAAGATTTCATCATGATGATGGTGGTACTCTTTACTCTTCAAATAATGATAAAGCCTAACCTGCTTAGTCACGTTACCATGAGCGGTGAAGAATCCGCCACCATCAACTTGCTGATAAAGCAAGGGGTGTGCTTCGCGCATGATGTATATGAGAGAACGTAAGGCGGTTAAGTATCTGGCCATGTTGACCAAGGTGATTAACATTAGCGTGAATAAAATCGTGTCAGCTGTGATCATCTTTTCCTCCCTACATCTTCATCAGAAGCCCAGAAAGAAAAGACGATCTGCCTAGAAAGTCTTATGCTGAAGCTTATTCAGCGGGGGCATCCATGATAGAAGATGAACCTTCTTTCGCCAAAGCTGCTAAATCTTTGTCGATAAAGAACAGGGCTTTACCGTCTTCACCAACAAGATCAAGCTTGTCTATGATCCCTTTAAACAACTTCTCTTCTTCGTGTTGTTCTGCGACATACCACTGCAGGAAGTTGAAAGTTGAGTAGTCTTGGGACGTAAAAGCGACGTGGGCAAGCTTATTGATGTTCTGAGTTATCATTTGCTCGTGTTCATAAGTCTCACGGAATACGTCACCTAAACTGGCAAACTCATGCTTAGGGGCTTCAATTGCACCCAAAATTGGCATGGCGCCTGTTTCACTTACGTAAGTAAAAAGTCGCTGCATGTGCCCCATTTCTTCAACCGCGTGTGCACGAAGAAACTCGGCGGCACCTTCAAATCCTTTGTCTTCACACCAAGCACTCATTTGTAAGTATAGATTGGATGAGAAAAATTCGAGATTAATTTGCTCATTCAGTTGATCAACCATCGCCTGTGAAAGCATTTCTTACTCCTAATTAACTTGATTTACTTCAATGAATCTTATCACTACCACACCTTAACACTTTGACGAGTGAATGTGGATCTGAGATCACCTCAACAAAAACATTTACACCATAATGCTAACCTATCAACAGACACTTAAATGGAGAGTTCATCATGAGTTATCAGCATATATTAGTTGCCGTAGACCTGTCAGAAGACAGTAAAACACTCGTCGATAAAGCCGTTTCCCTAGCCAAACCACTCGGTGCTGAAGTGTCTTTTATCCACATTGATGTCAATTATGCCGAGCTCTATACAGGACTTATTGATATCAACCTCGCAGAAACCCAGCATCAGGCTATTGAAGCCTCGCAGCAGCAGTTACAAAAATTTGCCAAGCATGCCAACTACCCGATTAAACATACCCTAGTGGGCAGTGGTGACTTAGGCAATGAACTGTGCGACACCATAAGAGAGTTTAATGTTGATATCGTAGTTTGTGGCCACCATCAGGACTTTTGGAGCAAGTTATTATCTTCAACCAGACAGCTCATTAACTGCTCTCCTGTCGATATGTTGGTCGTGCCACTTAATGACTGACCCTGCCTAGTTTTTGGTATAGACTGCTGGCCATTTATTGATAATGAGTATTGATTATGGCTTACCTGTCTGCCGTCACACTTCTGTGGGCATTCTCATTTAGCCTGATCGGTGTATATCTCGCTGGTCAGGTAGATTCTTGGTTCTCTGTGCTAATGCGTGTTGCTTTAGCAAGCTTGATGTTTCTTCCATTCTTAAAATTTAGGGGAGTAAATAAAAAGCTGATTGCCAAGCTTATGACTGTGGGTGGCACCCAACTCGGTTTAATGTATTGCTTCTACTATCAATCTTTTCTTTTACTCTCTGTACCAGAAGTACTGCTGTTTACTGTGTTTACCCCAATTTATGTCACCCTGATCTACGACTTACTCAAAGGGCGTTTTTCACCTTGGTATCTAGTTACCGCGATTATCGCCGTTGCTGGAGCCGCGTTGATTAAGTTTGCTGGAATTAATGAAAACTTTCTACTTGGCTTTCTGGTAGTTCAGGGAGCAAACCTTTGCTTTGCTATTGGTCAAGTCGGTTATAAATACATCTTGGAAGATCAGCCTGTAAACCTCTCTCAGCATACGATCTTTGGCTATTTCTACCTCGGAGCTTTATGTGTCGCAGTGGTCGCATTCAGTTTGCTTGGCAACTTAGAACGTATGCCAACCACCAACACACAATGGGGTGTACTCATTTATCTAGGGATTATGGCTTCTGGGTTGGGCTATTTTGGCTGGAATAAAGGGGCTACGTTAGTCAACGCTGGTGCGCTGGCAGCGATGAATAACGCCTTGGTTCCAGCAGGACTGATTGTCAACATAGTCATTTGGAATAGAGACGTCGATTTAACTCGTTTAGCCCTGGGCGGCGCTGTTATCATGCTGTCACTATGGTTTAACGAAACTTGGGTAAAACGCAAAGTAGCACTCAGTTACCAATCTTAGCAGCAACGATATTAGCTCTCCCTATGGAGAGCTTTTTAATGCATGTTACTCGCTTGTAAGCTGGTCTTTTTGAGATCAGAAAACTGAGTCACATCAAGACAAGCTATCAACTTAGCTTCCCGTTTTAATAACTTTCTCTTTTTCTTCGCTAGCTTAAGTAGTTGCTTTTGCTGCTTATATTGCTTTTTCAGTGCCTTTTGAGCCCTTTTAATCTCTTTAGTACTGGTATATTCAAGCAAACGTTCTGGTGAGATATTAGGCTTGTCATTGGCCTTTTGTTTAGCCTGCTCAATAACCTTTTTCACCAGTTGGGATTTATCTTGCGCCGCAGAAGCGGGCTGTTTATCTGCCGCATTATGGGGAGATAGCGTCGAAATAAGTGTGGGCTTACAAAGTGCCGCCTTGTCTGCTGAGCAACGCGCACACGAGCGACAAACGAACTTAGGCTCAGCCACCAAACGATGAATGTCACTCAATCCATCGGCAATTTGCTTGCGGTTCATCTTACACAAGCTTTTGGTCATGCAAACACTCCAGACAAGAATACGAATAATTCTTACTATGATATACCCATATCAGAGTCTAATGGCAAGCATAAAAGTAAAACTTGAGGCCGCGAGTCTCAGTTAGCTCATTGAAGCGTTGACATAGACATCAAAGCGATTTTTTTTGGTTTCAATTGCCATAGTCGGCTTGTGCTCTCCTAACCACTTAGCATAGTCAGGACGCTTAACCACGACTCTTTTTTTCGCCATGGCTAAAGCTGGAGACAACAAGTCATCGGCATCGAGATCGGCACCAACAAGAGACTGAAAGACGCGCATTTCTTTTTTAACCAATGCTGATTTCTTTTTCCCTTCTGGGTGTGGATACATGGGGTCTAAATAAACCACATCAGGCCTATCAAGATTGGAATCATTCACAAGTGATTCGAGTGCACTATGGCTGGAAGTATGATTCAACGAAAGACGCTCACTGACCCAACCACCTATTTCAGGATCACGCTTGGCACGCATTAATCCATCATCAAGCAAGGCTGCCACGACGGGATTACGTTCGAGCATCTGGACTTTACAACCAAGTGAAGCGAGCACAAAGGCATCTCGCCCAAGCCCAGCGGTTGCATCCAGAACACTTGGTATAACCCCCTTGTTCATGCCTATCGCTTTGGCAATCGCCTGCCCTTTACCACCACCAAATCTTCGCCTGTGGGCAGCTGCACCACCAGCAAGATCAACATAAATAGCACCAAGCTTAGGTTCATCCGTTTTTCTTAACTCCAACCGCTCAGAAGTTAAAACCAAAGCAAAAGGACTTTGCTCATCATGCGTAAGCCCCCATCGAAATGACAAATCTTTCAATTGTTCATTGAGGCTGAAGTCTTCGCTGATAAGTTGTAGCTGCAAGTGTTGGCTCCAAAGTTGAGTTCGAAAAACAGGCGGGCAAGTGTAATAGATTTCGTCTTGGGTGACTATTTTTGATTGCGTGACGCAAGCAGTTCGTCAACCAGAGTGGGCAAAGGTTTGGGAATGCCAATTAAGTATCCTTGGGCATAATCAACTCCAAGATCAATAAGCATATCGAGAATTCTGTTGTTTTCGACAAACTCGGCCACCGTTTTCTTACCCATCTGCTTAGCCAAATCATTGATAGATCGAACCATGAGGCGATCCCCATCATTGACATCAATCTCGCGTACGAACAGACCATCAATCTTGACAATATCAACCGGCAACTTTTTAAGATAGCCAAACGAGGATAGCCCTGAGCCAAAGTCATCGAGAGCTATCTTACAGCCAAGCTCCTTGAACCGAGTGAATAATGCAATCGCCTGCTTCATGTTACTCATTGCCGCAGTCTCTGTAATTTCTAGGCAAATCTTACTACAGGGTACTCGGCTAAATTGCAGTTTGTTGAGTAAAAAGCTGATAAACTCTTGGTTGCCCATTGAGTGTCCTGACAGATTAATCGAGCACATCCCGAGGTGATCCAGTGCCTCTGGATTCTCTTCAAACCAATCAAGAGTTTTCGTCACCACTTGTTTATCGAGTAACTGTGCCATGTTGTAGCGTTCAGACGCAGGCATAAATATACCCGGTGCGATATATTCACCCTCAGCATCACGAATACGGATCAGTATTTCAAAATGCATCAGAGGCTCATCGTCATCCAAAGACAAAATTTGTTGGGCGAATAACTCGATTCGATTGTTAGCAAGAGCGTCATGAACAAAGCTCACGCATTCCATTTCCTGTTCTCTGCGACGAAGATCTTCATCGTCCTGACAGTAAAGATTAAACCTGTTACGCCCTTCCTCTTTGGCAGCGTGGCATGCTGTGTCGGCTTGCGCATGCACCATTTGGGGAGACTCAGCAGTATGGTCTATCAAGCGAATACCAATTGAGCAGGTCAAATTTAATCGAATATCATCCCAAACAAAGTGTTGATCACTGAGCGCCCAAATAATCGAGCTGGCAACGCTTGTTGCATCTCGCTCAGTGCAGTCTTTAAGTAATACCGCAAACTCATCTCCACCCATTCGGGCAAGGATCGCGTTATAAGGCAATACCTCTTGGAGCATACTGGCACAAAATTGAATCGCCATATCTCCTGCCTCGTGACCCGCGGTATCATTTAACACCTTCAATTGATCGAGATCCAGATAGAGCATGGCATGGGTTCGCGTATAACTTTCCACTTCAATCAATGCTTTTTCTAACTCAGCTTCAAACTGATTTCTGTTATAGGTACCCGTGAGTAAGTCATAGCGCGCCTGATATTCTAGTTGCTCCGCCAAATGTTTAGTTTCGGTAATGTCCTCACCAACAATCAATAAATGCCCAGTTTCCACCAATGGCCGTATATTTTCACGAATCCATATTGCATGACCATCGGCATGACGATATTCAATCTCGCGTCGCCAAACACCACACATTGCCTGTTTGGGCTGAAGTAAAACCTGTCTTGGTGTGACCGCATCTGAATGCAAATAGAACTCAACTAACCTATGACCAAGCAAGCGCTCAGGTTCATAGCCAAGTAAGAGTTCAGAAAAATGATTCACTTGCTGAACACAATTATGTTCATCCAAAGTAATCATCATCACTGGTTGTTGGTCATAGTAATGACTTAGGTTTGCTTCGCGCTGAAATAACTTCGTCTCAGTAATTTTTCGCGACGTAATGTCTCGCGCTTCAAAAAGATAGTTAACGCCTTGGCCATTATCAGGTAAGGGTTTAAGCGCTATTTCAAGCACCATTGCACCTTGCTCTGAATGCCAAATCTCAGCTTCAAATTGAGCGCTTTGTTTGGTATCTTCATTGTCAAAGTAATGCTTTAAAAGCTTAGCTGAGTTCGTTTCCCAGTGCTGGTGTTGCCAAATTGGCCGATCAACGCTGTAGTCTTGATGATACAGCAGCTCTTGAAGTTTACTGTTGCAGGAAACCGCTCGCCCGTAACCGTCCAAAAGGCCAATAAAGTGATAGCTTTGGTCAAATACCATTTCAATAAGCATCTGACTTTCTCTTGCTATCGACTCACTTCGTTTTAACCGGCTCAAATAGTACACCAACGCCATGATAATCAAGGTCAAAAATACTACGACACTGACAAATATCTTCAGCTCTCGCTGATAGCGAACGGTAAAAGGTATAGGCTTATTAAATAAAATGGTCGACACTTCACCATCAATCCCCAAATCCCATTTCTTAACCGCTTGGTAGTCTAGTTTTATTTCTGGCGTGCCCATTTCAACATTAGGCATTTTCTTGGAATTAAAGTGCAATACCTTAAGGAGCTGGTTGGCCGTTTGTTGGCCGTGGGTTCTTCCGCTTTGAATAAATCCGCCCACCGCACCCTTTCCTAGACCCAAATCGTGGACAAGATAGATAGGTGCCCCAGAATTGCGATTAAGCTCTTGCCATTGTGCCTCTTCAGTGATCCAGCCATTTTTATCTCTGTGGTACATACAAAATAAGATGCTGCTCGATTTATCCAAGGTTTTAGACAGGTCTATTAACTCTTGATAGCTTTCGGGAGTAATTTGCTCAACGATACGCTTATATTCGGGGTTGACGGTTAAAAATTCGGTCACTTGCAGGCGAACAAGCTCTCCAGAAACAGAATAATCACTGATCACATAGATTTTCTTAACTTCGGGTTGAATACGCTCTATCAGAGCGATATTGCTGTAAATATCGATATCTTCGATCACTCCCGTCGCCCTTAATTGAGAGTGCATATTGGGGCTGTAGTGATTTATCCCACCAAATATTACTGGTGTTTCACCGACTTCTGATGCTAAACGTTGCATCAGATTAAGCGCGTTATTATCACTGACAACAATTGCAGAAAAGGCTTCTTGGCTTAACTTAGTTTTATATAACTGGTAGAGCTGTTCTAAATAGGTGGGATCTTGTATCCGCTTTGAATCGAGGTATTCAACTCTCAAAACTAGGTGATCATCTTGTAACACATCTTCCAACCCTAGCTGGAAAGCATCGGTCCAAAAAAAACCTTGGTGATATGAATGCACCACGAGGACGTCTTTATTTGCAGCATGAGAATGCGAGAGCCCTGCATAAAATATCGCTAGAAGAATGAGACAAAAGCGCACTAAAATAGCTCTCATATTAAGGTGGCAATTAATCTAATAGTATCACTATTGGTGATAATTTGAACTAGAGACCAATATTAAGTTGAGAACCGAATGCAAGCTCAGAGCGCTAAGATGGATGATTTAGATAGAACTATTTTAAAAACTTTAATGGAGGATGCTCGAACACCCTATGCGGAAATGGCTAAGCAATTTGGTGTCAGCCCGGCCACCATTCATGTTCGAATTGAAAAAATGAAAGCGGCTGAGGTGATACAAGGCACAGAGGTTATAGTTGATACTAAAAAGCTCGGCTACGATGTCTGCTGCTTCATCGGTATCAACTTAAATGCAGCTCGTGATTATCATTCCGCCTTAGAAAAATTAAACGCATTAGAGGAGGTGGTTGAGGCTTACTACACCACAGGCGCCTACAATATTTTTGTTAAATTGATGTGCCGCTCTATCGAGGAGTTGCAGTTTGTACTCATTGACAAGTTACAGGCAATCGACGAAGTTCAGTCAACGGAAACATTGATCTCGCTGCAAAACCCAATAAACAGGAACGTAAATCCATAATAATTGCCCGTTTGCTGTGGGCAATAAATTAATTAGATTCTAAATATTGCTTTAATTCATCAACTGAAATGCCTTGCTCAGCAATAGATTTTGCGATGGAGGCAACTTCTTCACCTTTTCTATCTTCAATGACTTGTTGAAACTGGAAGATAATATCGCGCAACATATGCAAAGGAACTTGTTTAGCAGCGCTACGGATGCGCTCACCGCTTTGATTGCCTAATTCATTGAGTAATTTACCAAACATGACTTTTTCTGGAGAATCTTCAAGTTGCTCCAGCACACGAGCCATTTCATAAGTTGTCATCGACATCGAAGTTAAGCGTCCACATTGTTATTAGAAGTGAAGTTTAAATATACAATGTTTTTTTTGTTGTTCAAAGCAATTAGATCAAGTTAAGCCAAGGTTGTATGCCATTTTCTTCCCGTTTTACTTAACAAAATAAAAACACTTGGTACCACAATAAACATTTGCAGAGCGATCATCATATGAGGTTGCATATCTAGCCTCTGCATTAGGGCAACAACTAGGCCGGAACCACTCATTTGAAATAGCCCTAACAATGCTGCTGCCGTACCTGCTTTATCTCCAAACGGTGCCAAAGCTTTACCAGCCGCACCACCGAGGATAAAGGCGAAGCTGACGGAAGATAAGAAAATAGGCAGCATAAAGGCCAATGGGGTTTGGTATTGCGCTAAAAATAGCATCAGTATTCCGCCTAAACCCAATAAAAGTATCGCAGTAATCAACGCATTATAGGTACCATATTTGTCCATAAATTTAGGCGCGCTTAAACAAGCGGCAATATTTACCACAGCATTAATACCAAACCAGAGCGTAAAATCATTCATACTAAGCCCCAAGCCTTCAATTAAAACGACTGGAGCTGAGGTAACATAGGCTAATATCACAGCCATTGAAAACATACACAAGCAGGCATGAAACAAAAAGGACGGGGTATTTAATACTGCCATATAGCGACTGGCTCGAAAAACAGGCTCGCAACTTGATTTAGGGTTTGTCTCTTTCATAGCTACAGCCAAGACTAAATATACAAGCACACCAAATAAAACCATAAATGAAAAGTTGGTTCGCCATCCAAACTCTTGCGTCAACCAGCTGCCTAGAATGGGCGCCAAGGCAGGAATAAAACAAATCGCACCATTTAGGTAACTGATGACTTTACCGCTTTTGTTTGGTCCAAAGATATCGCGAACTGTTGCAAAGGCTGCTACCGATGTAGCACATGCACCCAAGCCTTGTAGCAGTCGAGCCAATAGCATCCACTCTATCGTCTGAGCTCCCCACGCCAATAAGGCGCTCAATGCGTAGATACTTACTCCTCCCAATGCAACAGTTCGACGTCCTAGTTTGTCTGCTAAAGGACCAGCAAATAGTTGACCAAGCCCCATAGCAAACAAGAACCATGTAATTGTATCTTGAATCAAAGCATGCTCGACACTGAAAGACTCAGCCATCTGCGGCAGTGCTGGCAAATAAATATCAATAGCTAGTGGGCTAAAAAGCACCAATAACACCAAAAGAACAATTTGCATTTGGTTACCATTATTTGTGTCAGCATTTGACATAGATTCTGACTCTGACAGGCGTTGATGAAATTGTTGACAGTGTATTTGAATCGAGTTATTACATCCAATGACGCATAGTCATCAAAGATATTCCTGAAGGGAATTTCCTATGAATATAGAAAAGCTGGCACGTATCGATCTCAACCTTCTTGTTTGCCTTAATGTGCTCGCAGAAGAGCTGAATGTAACCCGAGCTGCACATCGGCTATGTTTGAGCCAATCTGCCGTGAGCAAAAACCTAGCAAAACTCAGGACTCAATTTGGAGACCCACTTTTCGTGCGCCATGCCCACGGACTAAAGCCAACACCTAAAATTTTGTTTTTGAAACCAAAGCTCGATAACTTAATTAATCACTTAGAACAAATTACTCAACCAGAAGAGTTTTCACCTGACTCTAGCGACTATCGCTTCCAAATTTCTGCGGTAGAGAGTGTCTACCCTCTAATACTTCCCCACTTTCTTCCCGAGATTTTCAAACGTGCACCTAGTGTTACTATTAGTACCCATGGATGGACAGAAAATACGTTTAATCAAATCTTACGTGGTGATATGGATTTAGGTATTACTGGTAAAGACATCGACATTAATGATGCCAAACTGACCATGCTGCCGCCTAGCGATATTTGTGAAAAAGAAATCTACCGCGATAACCAAATGTGCTTGTTGCGTCAAAATCACCCTGCACTGTCTAAACCTTGGGATCTCGATAGCTATTTATCACAAAGACACGTTCAGGTAAGGTGTGATGGCAACGATCGCTGGTTACTTGACTATCGCCTCGCAGATATCGGCAAAGAGCGAGACATTGCTATCACAGTTCCCGACTTCAATAGTGCGGCAATCCTCTGTTCTTATACCGATTTTATTTTCACAGCCCCAAGTCATTTCATCAAACTCTCATCGAGACAGCTTGGTTTGACGACCCTTCCTTTGCCGCTTGAGTTTCCTCCTATGGCTTACACCATGTTTTGGCACAGAGATAGAGAAAAAGATCCTGCTATCTCATGGCTTAGACAAATTATTGAAGAGAAAACCACTTCTCTTAGATGATTTGCAGGCTTACGACAAAAAGAGTAGCTTATTCATATCGTCCGCTGTCAGTCGTTTAGTCAGCAAGGACGCACAACAAATGAAGGATTACGATAAATGCTTAAGACTACTGAGCAACGCCTAACTGCAATACGTCAGTGGCTAAATGACAAAGATATTGACGCACTGGTTGTACCGCATGAAGACGAATATTTAGGTGAATACGTACCCGCGCATAACGAGCGCTTGTACTGGCTAACTGGTTTTACTGGCTCTGCTGGTGCCGCTGTCATCACAAAAGACCAGGCAGCCATTTTTGTCGACGGTCGTTATACTGTACAAGTGACTAAGCAAGTGTCTGCCGACCACTTTGAGTATCGACACCTAGTTGAGGAACCAGCACTTGAGTGGGTTAAATCTCATCTACACAAAGGCTCTCGTGTAGCCATTGACCCAAGAATGCATAACGCCTCTTGGTTAGGAATGGCGCAAGAACAACTCGCAGATACCTTAGAGCTAAAAATATTAGACACCAACCCTATTGATGAGCTTTGGCATAATCGTCCAGAGCCTGTTGTTTCTGACGTTCGCCTGATGCCAACGGATGCTGTTGGTCAAACCTGCGAAAGCAAACGTCTACAAATCGCAGAACTTATCAAAAAACAAGGAGCGGACAGCGTTGTCATTACCGCTCTAGATTCCATATGCTGGCTGCTTAACATTCGCGGGCTTGATGTCTCCCGATTACCCGTCCTGCTTTCCCACGTGATCTTACATTCAGATTCAAGTCTTGAGTATTTC
Organism: Vibrio tetraodonis; assembly: GCF_003350295.1. Lineage (GTDB taxonomy): Bacteria > Pseudomonadota > Gammaproteobacteria > Enterobacterales > Vibrionaceae > Vibrio > Vibrio tetraodonis. The sequence continues at coordinate 10,706 of NZ_QLYY01000024.1, read as the reverse complement.
CTTGACCCAACTCGCTTACCACAGAACTTTCATTCTCATGTTGGCCAGAATGTCACTGTCCACCACCCAGAATCACTTCAATCTAGAATAGAAGCTCTAACTGGCAAGCAGGTTATGTTGGATCCAGCCACCAGCAATGCTTGGTTCAAACTAGTGTTACAAAATGCGGGGGCGAATGTTGTTCATTGTGCAGACCCATGTCTAATGCCAAAGGCCGCAAAAAACGCAACAGAGGTTGCGGGCATGAGGGCGTGTCACATACGCGATGGTGTAGCCATGGCCAAGTTTTTGTCTTGGTTAGATGAGCAAGTAAGCTCGGGGCATCTACATAATGAAGCAATACTAGCGGATAAACTTGAGTCATTTCGTTATCAAGATCCGACAATACAGGACTTGAGTTTTGATACTATTTCTGCGGCTGGACCGAATGCAGCCATGTGTCACTACAATCATGAAAATCAGCCCACGCCTGGACAACTTGAGATGGACTCTCTTTATCTTGTTGATTCTGGAGGTCAATACATTGATGGCACAACGGATATCACCCGCACAATTGCCATTGGTCAACCCAGCGACGAGATGATCAAGCAATTTACTTTAGTCCTTAAAGGCCATATTAATGTTGCCCGTGCGAAATTTCCCAAAAGTACTCGCGGCTATCAGATCGACACTCTCGCTCGTCAGCACCTTTGGGCAGAGGGTTATGATTACGATCATGGTACCGGCCATGGTGTCGGACATTTCCTAAATGTTCATGAGGGACCAGCAAGTATTTCCAAACGACAAATTGACGTTCCACTAACTACTGGCATGGTGCTCTCCAATGAGCCTGGGTATTACCGAGCTGACGCATTTGGAATTCGAATTGAAAACCTCGAGCTTGTCGTCGAATCAAAAACCAACGGCGACTTTTCTGTGCTTGGCTTTGAATCTCTAACTCGCTGTCCTATCGACAAGCGTAATATCAATTTTGATATGTTGACGGACACCGAGTTAGACTGGCTGAACGAGTACCACCAAAAGGTGTGGCACGATGTTAGCCAACATGTTGAAGGTAAAGTGAGGCAGTGGCTGCGTGAAGCAACGGATACTGTCATTCGATAAGCTCGGCCACTAAATAACCCATAGATAAAAAAGCTCCAACTCAGGAGCTTTTATGATTTAACCCATAGTTCTATCAACAATAGTGTTTCACGTGAAACATTCATTGTACTTGGCGAACTCCCGAATAAGCAGAATGCCAATCACGCCAAACAGGTTCAAACCCTTTAGCTATGATTGCACTTTCCACTTCCATTGCACTTCTCTCATCACTAATTTCAAACTGTTCCAGCTCTTCCTGCTCCAATGAATAGCCACCAGGCTGAGTTTTCGACGCTGCAGAGATAGTGGTCACTCCCAAGGGGAGTACGTTGTCTCTGAATGTTGCAGATTCACGAGTTGACATTGAAAGTTCAACCTGATTATTAAACAACCGATAAGCGCATATAAGCTGGACCAATTGTTTATCCGTCATCACAGACTTAGGTTGGACATAATTCGACGAGCTCGAGCCCTCGCACGGACGCAGTCGTGGAAATGATATTGAATAGCGAGTTTGCCAATAGTTGCGCTCTAAATAATTGAGATGTGCGGCAACAAAAAAACAGTCAGTTCTCCAGTCTTCTAGACCAATTAAAGCTCCGAGCCCTATCTTGTCTATACCCGCTTGAGCGAGACGGTCTGGCGTATCCAGTCGGAATTCAAAATCAGTTTTGTTGCCGCGCAAGTGATGTTTTGCGTAAGTAGAAGGTTTATACGTTTCTTGATAAACCATCACTGCATCTAAACCAAGCGTTTTCAATTCAGCATATTGTTGCTGTTTAAGAGGTTGAACCTCCATTGCAAGATAATTGAAGCTGCGTTTTATAATTGGCACCATCTCGCGAAAATAATCCATTCCTACTTTTGATTCATGCTCTCCGGTCACCAGGAGTATGCTATCAAACTTCATCTGTTTAATTGCTCTAACTTCAGCCATAACTTCGCCTTTACTTAAAGTACGGCGTTTTATGCGGTTCTGCATTGAGAAGCCACAATAAGTACAGTCATTGGCACATAAGTTAGACAGATACAAAGGGATGAATAAGGATATGGTATTACCAAAACGCTTACGGGTAATGGCATACGACTTTTGAGCCATCAATTCGAGATATGGCTCTGCTGCTGGTGAAACAAGTGCCTTAAAATCCTCTAAGTCGAGTTTTTCTTTATTAAGTGCCCTCTCAACATCTCTTGCGGTTTTGGCATAAATCGACATTGATATGTCGTCCCAAACAAAATGATTAAACTCTTTGCTGAAACTCATCAGCCCCTCCATTTAGTGCTAGATTTCATCAAGAAATGAAGTTAATGGACTTGACGAAACCGCATGAGAAGCTTGACTCGCTAACCCCGCTTCATAGGCTATACGACCAGCGTTCACCGCCAATTTAAACGCCTCGCCCATATAAACAGGGTCCCTAGAAGCTGCGATCGCTGTATTGACAATTACAGCGTCAGCACCCATCTCCATCGCGTGGGCGGCATGAGAAGGTGTTCCAATTCCAGCATCAACAATAACCGGCACCTTGGCTTGTTCGATAATAATTTCCAAGAAATCTTTGGTGACTAGCCCCCTATTTGATCCTATCGGTGAACCAAGAGGCATTACAGCTGAGCAGCCAACTTCTTCCAACCGTTTACATAACACTGGATCAGCGTGGCAATAGGGCAATACGATAAAACCAAGATTCACAAGCCTCTCTGCAGCTTTGAGAGTCTCGATAGGATCGGGCAATAGGTATTTGGGGTCAGGGTGAATTTCCAGTTTTACCCAGTTGGTCTTTAGTGCCTCTCGGGCTAAGTTCGCCGCAAAAACCGCATCTTCGGCGTTCTTCGCACCAGACGTGTTGGGCAATAATCCTATGCCTTTTTCTATAAGCGGCGCAATAATGTCGTCTTTGCTGTCGTTAATGTTAACCCGCTTAAGCGCCATAGTGGCGAGCTCAGAACCAGCAGCCGTAATTGCCTCGACCATCAATCTACTGTTAGAGAATTTTCCAGTGCCAGTAATCAATCTCGATTGAAACTGTCTCTCTCCAATTGTTAGCATCTCACTCACCCTCCAGCGATCGCTTGAAACAAACTAATGCGATCCCCTTCTACCAGTACAGTCTCAGTCCACTCGCTACCAGGGACCACTTGATTATTAATCGAGAATACGTAGCCTTTCTCAGACAAACCTAACTGATTTACTATCTGCTCAAGATTTGAGTCTTTAGCCACCTGCTTTGAAATATCGTTAATTACGATAGTCATTAGATCATGGTTCGCTTGTGAACGATGAAATACTTTTTGTTCAGAAGTTGTCACAGCCTTCCTGTCCTTAAATATCCGATAAAATTTATGTTCCAGGCATCGTATGTAATCTAGGTTTCAATCCTACTTTAGCTACAGACTTTGCACTGTTTATCTTTCGTGATCGATAAGTACTGCCATTGCATTTGTAGGCCATCAAACCTATGCAGCATAGGTGCCTTGAATTGAAACCGACCAGTAGCAAGCTTTTGAATGGCGGCAAGTGCTTGATAGGTTCCTAAAATGCCAACAACCGGCCCAATCACACCAAGCTCAGCGCAATTGTGTACCTGCTCAACTTCATCAAATGGGTATAGGCAACGATAACAAGCATTACTTTCCCCCTTCGAACTAAAGTCAAAAACACAGAACTGTCCAAGCCAACCAATAGCAGCAGCAGATATCAAATCTGTATTCTGCTCTAGACAAACTTGGTTAATCAGTTGCCGAGTATGCATGTTATCTGAGCAGTCTAATACGATGTCAGCTAACATTACCTCTAGCTCGAGTTGAGATTTGCTCAGCCTTTTATCCAAACTGCGTATCTTTACGGCTGGGTTTAAAGCTAATAACTGGTTCGTCATCGCCTCAGTTTTAGATGAAGAGATGTCTTTATCGCGATAAACAACCTGTCGATGGAGGTTGCTAAAGTCAACGTCATCATCATCAACGATGACCAACTTACCCACACCTGAGCCAGCTAAATATAAACTTGCGGCGCTACCTAGACCACCGCAGCCAATCATGAGCACATGTGACTGACTTAACTTAACTTGCCCCTGTTCGCCAATCTCCGGAAGAGCGATTTGCCGCTGATAACGGTTAAACTGCTCATCAGTTAACATAAGCCCTCCCAGATTCCTGCAGACCACGTCCTTCTTGGTCCTTGTTTCTGTCGACGTAGCTATGGAATAGATTGGTAAAAAAGCTAACGGTAGCGCCTAAGTTATCTGAAGAACAAATAGCGCCTATCAAGGCAATACTGGATACACCAGATTGCAAAACCTGCTCAGCATTCGCTTGGTTAATTCCACCTATTGCTACCGTAGGACAAGGACTTGCTTTAACGCGAGCGCTTGGTATATCGCAAGAACCAAGACTGTCGATTAGCTGTTGGTATAATGCCAAACGTGCCAACCCCTGTGGTTTGGACACTAACTGTTTGGAGTTAGTATGAAAAATAGGTCCGATAGCAATATAACTAGGACAAAGACTCAAACCACATAAAAGCTCATAATAACCATGAGTTGATATACCTAATCTAAGATTGGCCTGCTTAATACGTAACAAGTTTGATTCTTCTAAATCTTCTTGGCCTAAGTGAACGCCAAAAGCACCATGTTGAATCGCGAGTTCCCAGTAATCATTGATAAAGACTTGGCCACCGTATCGGCATCCTAGTTCAATCGACCGAACAATTTCCCTCTCCAACTCAGTTGGACTTAGGCCCTTCAAGCGCAACTGAATTGTTTTTACGCCTAACTCTAGTAGCTTTTCCACCCATTCGCTGCTGCTGACAATCGGGTATATACCTAAGCCATCTTTCGCAAGAGGTGCAAATGGTGAATCAGGCGTATTTAATGACCAAGCCGATCTAATACCAAAGCGTGAATCGTTCAGAACAGGTGTCGGAAACTCAGAAATCCTATGCGGCCAAGTGAATAAACTTGGATTTAGGTCGTTATCTCCATATGTTTCACGTGAAACATTATCTTTTCTATTGGTCATCGCTCGAGCCAAAACCAACGAGTCTTCTATAGAAAAGTCCAATGCGAAGAGCATAATGAACCAACAAAAATGTTCCTTTGGCCTGAAATTATCACTACCACATTTGCGACCACAAGATAACGCCAGAGTCTGACCAGTTGCAGGGTTAAACCATATATCCATATGATTTTCTTTGTTTTTTTCACCATCATCAATACCCATATAGAAAGAGCTACAAGAGTAACTTTTATAATCTAGAGCGGACAGCTTGGAGTGATAGTAGACATGATGAGTGTTTTCAGTCACCTCAAACGCTTCATCAATAATATCCGTATTAAAATCAGTCACCTGATGATCTGTAATCACTTTAAATGATGCAGTTGAATTCACACCCAGCTCTATTTCATTAATATCAAACCCTTGCTTTTTAGCGCTTAGTAAATAGTGTTGAATAAGGCATGTAAGCTCAATCAGCGGCTTGGGAATAAGGATTTTTGTCATTATTCGTTGGCCTCAGCATGAGCCGCAGGATGATAAAGCTCAGACCCTGTCGCTAGAAACTCCTGTGACTTTTTACGCATCCCTTCCAGCGGATCATCCAGCATTTGTATGCTAATAGCCTGGTCTGCAGCGACCTGCTGTTTGTCTTTGGCGTACTCTCGAACCTCTTGGGAGATTTTCATCGAGCAAAACTTAGGACCACACATAGAGCAGAAGTGCGCTACTTTTCCTGACTCTTGAGGTAGTGTTTCATCATGAAAAGAGCGGGCAGTATCTGGGTCTAGAGCTAAGTTGAATTGGTCTTCCCAGCGAAACTCAAAGCGCGCTTTGGATAAGGCATTATCTCGCACTTGTGCTCCGGGATGCCCCTTAGCTAAATCTGCCGCATGTGCAGCTATTTTGTAGGTAATTAGCCCAGTTTTGACATCTTCTTTATTAGGTAACCCTAGATGCTCTTTAGGTGTTACATAACAAAGCATGGCACATCCGTACCAACCAATCATCGCCGCCCCAATACCCGACGTAATGTGGTCATAGCCTGGTGCAATATCGGTAGTCAATGGTCCAAGAGTATAGAAAGGTGCTTCATGGCAATGGTGCAATTGCTCTTCCATATTCTCTTTAATCATATGCATAGGTACATGACCTGGACCTTCTATGATAACTTGTACATCGTATTCCCAAGCTATCTTGGTGAGCTCACCAAGAGTCCTCAGCTCGGCAAATTGTGCTTCGTCATTAGCATCAGCAACAGACCCTGGTCTTAATCCATCACCTAAGGAGAGGGCAACATCGTACTGGGCACAAATTTCGCAAATCTCTCTAAAGTGTGTGTAAAGAAAGCTCTCTTCGTGATGCGCCAAGCACCACTTGGCAATAATCGACCCTCCGCGAGAAACGATTCCAGTCACGCGTTTAGCCGTCATAGGGACATAACGTAAAAGAAGGCCAGCATGAATGGTAAAGTAATCAACACCCTGCTCCGCTTGCTCTATCAGTGTGTCACGCATAACTTCCCAGTTCAGGTTTTCAGCAACACCATTGACCTTTTCCAGCGCCTGATACATAGGAACCGTGCCTATTGGCACTGGGCTATTACGTAAAATCCACTCTCGCGTTTCATGAATATTGCGGCCAGTGGAAAGATCCATAACCGTGTCGCCTCCCCATCGAGTTGACCAAACCAGCTTTTCAACTTCCTCTTCAATTGACGATGTAACCGATGAATTACCAATGTTAGCGTTCACTTTAACAAGAAAGTTGCGACCAATTATCATAGGCTCAGACTCGGGATGGTTGATGTTGGAGGGTATAATTGCACGGCCCTGCGCAACCTCCTGACGCACAAACTCAGGGGTAATATCCTTGGGTAAATGGGCGCCAAAGCTTTCACCCGGGTGCTGTTGGTTTAAAGTCTTATCTCGATAGACTGCACGCCCCATATTTTCGCGCAGTGCAATATATTCCATCTCTGGAGTTACGATACCCTTGCGAGCATAATGGAGCTGAGTAACGCATTGACCTTTCTTGGCACGGCGAACACGAGGAAGGTTTCCATACCTAAGATCATCAAGTGTTTCATCCGCTAAGCGCTGCTTAGAATAGACTGAACTTACATCGTCTAGTAGCTCAGTATCACTGCGCTCTATGATCCACCCCTCTCTGAGCTTGGGCAAACCATTATAAAGGTCGATGTTATAGTTTGGGTCTGTATATGGTCCAGAGGTATCATAGACTCTAACAGCTTCATTGGGCTCAAAAACGGGGCTCTCTTTGCTTCCGCCAATCAAACTATCTGAAAGTCTAATTTCACGCATGGGAACACGGATATCGGGCCGAGATCCTTCAACATAAACTTTACTAGAGTTAGGATATGGTGCAGCTGAAAGCGTGTCTATAAACTGTTTTGCTTCCAGTCGAGCTTGTTTGCGATTCGACATAGCATTTTTCCTTGCTTTGTTATTCTTAGATAAAAAGTCATAAAAATGCTTGGCGGAAAGATGCGACAAGAGGTGTCAAACGAGAGCTAAATCGGGTTACTTCAAGTAACAATAACGATACAGCTGTATTCGACAAGTTGATAGATAAACCAGAACTGAAGCTGGTATAGATATCTTCTCTTGTTCCCTTCGCAGATACTAATCTGATCAGGTTCAACGGATCCCGAATAAACGGTCTCAGCCTTATGGCACTCCGACAAGTAAACAAAGTATATAGAAGAGACTTGGTTAAACCAAGCCAAGTTAAACAGTAATTAGCGAAATATTGACAGTCACTAGAGCCTGGCTATCAATTGAAAACCCACCCAAGCGGCAGAAATACTCAAAATGACATTCGCTAATACATTGAGGCCCATCTTAAAAAACTCGCCCTGCTGCATCAGCAAAACATTATCCATGGAAAAGGTCGAGAAGGTGGTCAAAGCTCCAAGAAAGCCCAAACCAATAATTTGACGCCATGGCTCACTGGCTAACATTTCATTTTCAAATGCAGCAATGAGAAGCCCCATAACGAAAGAGCCAGCCACATTGACCGTCAAGGTTCCGTATGGGAAACCTCGTCCAAGTAAGGCAACAAAAAACTCAGTCACAAGATAACGAGAACATGCCCCCAAGGCCCCACCTAGTGCAATAAACCCAAGAATCGAAAGCTGTCCCATTATCTCCCCCAGAGAATGCCTGTTACCTTTGGATAGTTAACGATCAATAGTAACAAATTATCGAGTAATATCACTGCAAAATAATATGAGATTTAAAAAGTTACAGGAGTCACTTTATTTCAATATAACCCATTAAGCCCGTTTTCATATGCTCAATCACATGGCAATGATACATCCAGCGGCCGGGATTGTCGGCAACAAACGCCGCTTTAGCCGTCCCATTCTTACCAAGCAACACGGTGTCGGTATGAAAAGGTTCTTCTACTTTTTTGCCATTCAGCTCCAATACTGTGAATGTATGCCCGTGCAAGTGGATTGGATGATGGTATTGAGTAACATTCTTTAGATAGAAAATGTATGTTTTACCCAGTTCAAGTGAAGCAAGTGGCTCAGGTATATTATCTTTTGACATCCCCTCCCATGCTCGTTTATTAGTTAACCAGAACTTAGGCATTGACTTACCATTCTTGCCAACTGGTGATACAGCCCCCTCCCACTCGAATACAAAATCAAGTTTTTGCGCATTATCAAGGTCCAGCTCGGGAACAGGGTTAAGGGGCAACTTTGGAATGTATCGCTGATCAGGCAGATCTGAATGAACAATATCAAACTCACATAATGGGAAAGGGAATCGCCCCTTCATATAACGCACATAAATACGCTCTCCTTGCTCAGGTGCAATCAAAGCAAGGTCAAGTCTCATACCGGGGCCAATTTTATGCTGAGAAAGCTCATAAGGGGATTCTATTGGATTACCATCTATCGCTATGACCCATGCGCGCGCGCCTTCGATAGCGATTGGGTAGGTCAAGGTATTGTCCACATTAGCTATACGTATCCGTGTCGCTGCGTTTTCTTTTAATTGATAAACCGGTTCATGGACACCATTGACACTACTCCATTCACCCGGCGTGCCCATTCTTGCACTTAGTCGAGGGATCATGAGATCTTTCCACTGCCCCTGTTTATCAAGATGCCAATGCTTGAGCATCAGGTCGTATTCTTGGTCAAACTGAACAGGAACTGACTCTTCGACAATGATCAAGCCAACCAAGCCCATGCCTAATTGCTTAACGCTGTTCATGTGAGGGTGATACCAAAATGTGCCAGCATCTGGTGGGGTAAATTTATATACAAAGGTTTCACCGGGCATAATAGGGGGCTGACTAAGAAATGGGACACCATCCATTTCTATAGGTATTCGCAACCCATGCCAATGAATGGTTGTAGGCTCATCAAGTTTGTTAGTAAATCGAATCGTTACCTCTTGCCCCTGACGACACCGAATAGTCGGAGCAGGTATCTCGCCATTGAAACCTAGCACATTGGTCGTATAACCGGGAACAAGCTCCGCTGAAGCCGGCTCTGCCGTAAGATCGTATATCCATTCATCTGGATTAGTAGAAGTTCGAGTTAAACTACAAGCTGGAAGAACGCTGAGTGCGGAAAGCGCTAGACCAGATTTTACAAATTGGCGACGAGAGATATTCATAGATAATAGAATGTGAATTCAACAAGGCGATAAATTTAACAGATAAATAAGAATACTTCTCATCGATGTATAACAAAAATTATCGACTATCCATGAATCATAAAAAGTTGAGTTGAGAAAAGCCTGCAGTTTGACAACTAGATCTTCTATATTTGACAGGGGTGAAGAGATTCGAACTCCCAACACGCGTATTCTTTAGGTATAAGCTGAATCCGCTGCTTATCGCTACAAAAACAAAAAAGCTCCAGTCTTTCGACTAGAGCCTTCTATATGGCAGGGGTGGAGAGATTCGAACTCCCAACACGCGGATTTGGAATCCGCTGCTCTGCCAATTGGAGCTACACCCCTGTGGATATCTGACAAAACCTCGCATTAGCGAGGTTTCTAAATAATTGGCGGAGCGGACGGGACTCGAACCCGCGACCCCCGGCGTGACAGGCCGGTATTCTAACCAACTGAACTACCGCTCCGCACTGGTTAGACTCTTGAGTCTAAATGTAAAGCCTGGCGATGTCCTACTCTCACATGGGGAAGCCCCACACTACCATCGGCGCTATTGCGTTTCACTACTGAGTTCGGCATGGAATCAGGTGGGTCCACAATGCTATGGTCGCCAAGCAAATTTGTTAATTCGGAAAGCTGCGTTCTTACACATTCAATGTTCTATTTGAGTCCACAACAAAACCCTTTGGGTGTTGTATGGTTAAGCCTCACGGGCAATTAGTACAGGTTAGCTCAACGCCTCACAACGCTTACACACCCTGCCTATCAACGTTCTAGTCTCGAACAACCCTTTAGGACCCTCAAGGGGTCAGGGAAGACTCATCTTAGGGCTCGCTTCCCGCTTAGATGCTTTCAGCGGTTATCGATTCCGAACTTAGCTACCGGGCAATGCGTCTGGCGACACAACCCGAACACCAGAGGTTCGTCCACTCCGGTCCTCTCGTACTAGGAGCAGCCCCCTTCTTC